>CAJSYQ010000007.1 GCA_910574015.1 Eubacteriaceae bacterium
AGATGCAAACCATTCTTTAAGGATTGGAGAACTTCTCAATAAGCAGGCAAAAATATATGAGGATCTCGGAGTGAAGGTACCAACCTCGTCATGTTAACTCCGAGAATTCAGGTTCTTTGCCTTGCCCTTTGCTTTTTGGGCTCGGTTTTCCCTTCCGCGTCATGGTATGCGGTAATAAATCCTTAATAAAATAGCAGGGCTTCATACCCCGCTATAATTGTGACTTATGCTTTTATAATTTCCTCGTTCACAATCCCTCCCGCACACGCTCTTACAGATAAACCGTCTTCCCCTTTAAAAATCTTTTTAGCCCGTATCTCCCGACCATTGCATACCCCGCCTGCAAGTTTAAGCCCCACAAAACACCGGGGTCTGCGTCCACAGGCTCGGCTTCCTCCGAATTCGCTGTCATTTTTCATAAGATATCCCTTTTTCTTCCAGCTTCTTTCTAAGGACCTTTTTCCCCCTCTGCAGACGTTTCCTCACCGTCTCGGGCTTATGTTCCAATATAGCTGCAATCTCTCTATAGTCGAATTCCAGAACCAGTTCCATATACATGCAGTCCTTGTAGCGATCTGGCAGTTTGTGGATTTCATCCGCAATGACTCGAATTGTCTCATTCCCGCTGACCAGGTCATAAGAATCTGGCTCAAGAGATCCATCTGGAGTATAAGAAAAAATTTCCTCCACTTTTTTATATTTTCGTCTCTTCAGCATATCAAGAGAAATATTCTTACACAGAATGGCAACAAAATTTTTTGTTTCAAGAGAAAACGGATGCGCAATTCTTGTAATATTTTTCATTATGCGAATAAAAGTTTCCTGTACAGCATCCTCTGCATCCTCCTTATCCTGCAGTACGTCAATGGCAATATAATATGCTAGTGTGGCAAACTGCTGGTAAATATGTTGGATTTTTTCCTCATCCGAAAATCCCTTTCCCCTCCGATGCCTTGCCATCCTCTGTTCTCTCCCTTTATAAGCATTGAATTTTTTATGATAAAATCAACACAGCCCAGCAGAACCAATCTGAATCCGTTTCAGACTGGCGCTGTTGGACCGCAAATCAATGCTCTTTCTATATCATATATCTGTTGTCAGTTCTGTTTTCTCACGATCTTATATTCATCATCGGTCTGGTAATAAGGACAGGCAGAATAAGAAGAGCTAAGGAATCTGGCCATCTCATCTTCATCGAGATTTACCTCACATTCCGCATATCCCTCTTCATCATATACATAAAATGCACAGAATTCACAATTCGTCGTCATAAAGCCCCCATTTCGACAACATAGAAAACCCGTTTTGCATAATTTCCTCTGCAAAGGCATCCTGCTTTGGATCCTCCAGGTCTGTTCCATCGATTTCTTCCCCTTTGGGCGGTTCAATCTCTCCCTCAAGCGTACCCAGCGTCACATTCACTGCCGCAGACAATATTTTATCCCCCTCCACACGAAGAGAAACATTTTTCAGATCATAGCTGACGGATTTTCCTGGATTCAGATTCTTTACAAGGCCTTCCGCCTTTATACTGAATACCTCCTCCCCCACAGCATCCAGGGTGATCTCTGATTTATATTTATTGTCCTTAGGATCTATAACTGCCAAATAGGACAATTTTCCAAAAGAGATATCATCGATCAGCAGATGTGCATCTAAGCTCTCACTAAGGTTGTCCGTCTTTGTATCCTTCATTACAATATCAAGACTTATATTTTCCCCATCCTGCTTTGTTTTAAGCTGTAATTGGGCTTTGCTGTCTTCCTTCCCCTCAAAATCCATGCTGAGGGAATAAGGATTTCCGTTTAATGTCACCTCAAAACTAACTCTGCTGACATCCTTCTCACTGCCCTTCACATAAAATATAAAATCCGAAGATTCACTAGTAATCTTCTCCACAGCTTCCTCCAAAAAGGAGAGCAGATCATCCTCTTCGTCTAAATACATATTGAGAAAATCCACGGTTTCCTTCTGCTCCGACATAAAGTGGTAGAAATCATGAAAAACTGTATCCAGCGCACTTTTGGGAACAGTCAGACGGTATGTATCCTTCTCTGTCTCCTTGCAGGAGAGTTCGTCATACACTTTTTTTACTTCGTCCCACAGGAACTTTTCAAAAGCTTTTCCAAATTCATTATACTTCCTGTTGGTCATGTAATCCATCCTGCTCTCCAGCAGATCCACAACACCGGAATCTTCTGACAGGGACTCCCATTCCCTCTTGTCCACAACAACGACTTTACCCGGACTGAGCTCTGGAAAGGCGGTGCATGTCTTATCCTCATCCATATAGGCAACCACCGAGAGTCTCTCATCGCCTTTTGACAGATTCAATAGTGTATTGGATTTTGTTCTGTCTGCACTGGTCTGTATCTCTGCCTGGAATACAAATTTTGAAAAATCAAAATCCGTCCCGGCCTCTTTCATTATCTTGTCGTTAAATTTAAGTCCTGAAAGACGGACGCTGGCAGAGGAACCCTTCTCCATAGACGCTCTTATCAGCTCACCTGTCCCCACATGGTCGCTGACATAGGAACGGCTCAGTTTCTTCGGAACCTGTGCAAGAAGCTCTAAGGCAGTTTCCTTATCCGATTTAAAGAACCCCACAGAAGCCATAACTCCTACAGATACCGCTGCTGTAACCACTAAAATCACCACTGCTATGATAGCGGTCTCAATTTTCCCTCTGTTTTTTACTTTCATGTTTTCCTCCCTTTTTAGCATTGTATATTGTTACCTTATTTATTATCCACCATGATACCATGGCAAGAAAAACCCCAATCACAGCTCCTGCCAGAATATCGGTGGGATAATGTACATAAAAATACAAGCGTGAGACCGCAATGATAATAGCTCCTGCCAGTGCGGCTGTTCCCCATTTTTTGTTCCATATATATACACTTACGGCGGCGGCAAAAGAAGACATGGTATGTCCGGAGGGAAATGAGTAATCCCGCGGAATGGCGATGAGCATTTCAATATCCTGAGCCCGCCAGCATGGCCTCGGCCGTGCCACCACATTTTTCAGGAAAGCATTTCCTGTCAGCAGACAGAAGATCAGTGACAGCAGCACTGCTATCCCGGCTTTTCTGCTGGATCTTCCTGCCAGAAGCAGAATCCCCACAGCAATCCATACGGCACCGGCTTCCCCGATCAGGGTAAACAGCTTAAATAGCGGAGTCAGGACTGGACTCTGAATGGACCGAAACAGATCCAGGATCGTACTGTCAAACCACTCTACCACGAAATGCCTCCTTTATAAACGAATGATTTCTTCTATTTCCTGCTTTTTTTCTTTGCCAGTACCTTTACCACACACTTTTTTTTCAGCTTTCCATAACTGGCATAAATGGTTACTTTTCCCTTCTTCTTCGCCTTAATCTTTCCCGTCTTAGTAACCGTGGCAATCTTTTTATTTGAACTCTTCCATTTCACTGTCCTTCCCCGAAGTCTTGTGGGATTCAGCGTGGCACGGAGCTTAAATGTCTTCCCCGCCCTCAGCGTCTTCTTTTTCTTATTCAGCTTCATGCTGCCGATGGCAGTGAGATAATTGGTAACCTCTTTCGATGCAACGGAATGATATAAATTGAGATAAGAGAAAAGCACGTATCCCTCGCTGTTTCCCGCCCGGATCAGAGCCAGCTGACTGGCAATATTGTTATTTCTCTTCTTCCAGCCCGGATCCTCTTTCAGGCTGTACCCCGCCTTATACAGAGCAAGTCCGATGTACATTGGTATATCCCTTACATTATAGCTTCGCCACTCTGCCAGACGTTCACTGAACAGCGCCGTCTTCACACCTTCCATAATATACTCGTCAGACCAGTAGATCTGCGGGACGATATAATCCACATACCCTGCCTGGGACATCCATGTCTTTACATCCGCCCCGATCTTCTCGCAGTAGTCAATCCCCCCCGCCGGACTGATGCCGAATTTCAGGCGGCTGCTCTTTGCCTTGACTGTCTGGTATACCTTCCTCACCATCTCATTTACATTTTTCATGCGGTCTGCTTTTTTGACCTTATTATATTTTTTCTCGTTTGTGGGATAAAAATAATCATCAAAATGAATGCCGTCCACTTTGTATTTGGTGACGATTTCCTTAACCTGTGCCACAATCCGTTTCACCGTCTCGGCAGATGCCGGATCCAGCACCTTCTTCTGTGTCACCCGGTACGGATTCATCCAGGCATGAAACTGAATGCCATATTTATGAGAATAATCAATCAGAATCTTCAATGGATCATAGGGCAGCGCCTTTCCACTCTTGCTGATCCTCGTGCTCCATCCCGTCACCGAAGAGGGATAGATGGCATCATCATATGATCTCACATGAAAATAGACGGTATTGCATCCATTGGCCTTGATATTGGCAAATAACCGGTTCGCGTTCGTTCTGAATTCGGATTCACTCTTATCATTCAGTCCAAGATCTGCATACTCAAAACAGGACACCCAGATTCCCTTTACCGAAAAGGTTCCTGCCTGGGCTTCTGTCTTTTGAAAAAAACCTGATCCAAGTGACAGAAGCATCAGTACTAATAACATTGGCATATATTTTACTATTCTCTTCAATTCGCACCTCGATTCCTATTCATTCCTATCACTACACAAAAAGCCCTGTACTGAAATACCGTTCCATACGATCCGGCAGTACTGTGGCAATTATTTTATCGGTACCATATTTCTCTGCCAGTCTCTCTGCCGCCCACACATTTGCCCCGGAGGAGATTCCGCACAAAAGTCCCGGCACCCGGGCAAGCTCCTTTGTGGCAGCAACCGCTTCCTCGTCTGGTACTTCAATAATGTCGTCAATCATATCCCTGTCCAAAACGGCCGGGACAAAGCCGTCACCAATCCCCTGTATGCTGTGTATGCCAGGTTTATGCCCGCGCAGTGCCGACACATCCTTCGGCTCTACGGCGGCCAGAATAAGCCCCGGATTCTTCTCCTTTAGATATCGTCCCATCCCCTGCAGTGTTCCGCCGCTGCCCAGACCGGAAACAAAGATATCAATCCTTCCTTCCATCTGTTCATAAAGCTCCACCGCCGTGGTGGTATAATGGATCTCCGGATTATCTGGATTTTCAAACTGCTGAGGCAGGAAACAGTTTCCCCGCTCCCTCACAAGCTCTTCCGCCTTAGCCACAGAACCTCCGATGCTGAGCTCCTTCGGGGTCAGTACCAGCTCCGCCCCCAGCATCTTTATAATCGTTTTGCGCTCTTCGCTCATGTTTTCCGGCATAACAATCACCACATGGTACCCTTTTCTAACCCCCACAAAGGCCAGGCCGATCCCTGTGTTGCCGGATGTCGGCTCCACAATGGTCATACCCGGCTTCAATATACCTTTTCTCTCTGCCTGCTCCACCATATTTTTCGCCACGCGGTCCTTAATGCTGCCTCCAGGATTCAAAAACTCTGCCTTGGCAAAAATGGAGTATCCAGTCATTTCCTTTAGACTGACAAGGGGAGTATCCCCGATTAGGTCAATTGCATTTTTATATAGCATACGATTTAATTCCTTCTATTCTTCGGATGATTCTACTTCATCATATGACATGAATTCCCGATTTGTGACATGCTTTAGATCCCGCTGTTTCTCCACCAGCCCCGACAGCATCTCCTTCACATCTTTGGAGCGTTTCACACTCAGTATATCGAACTCATTCATACTCTTATCCGCCGAATAACAGTGAATCGTTCCCACACCAAATATCCTCTGTCCAAATGAGCGGTTCAGAGTCAGATCCAGGATCCGGTACAGCCGCACCTCGTCCTCACTTTTATTGAAAAATCCCTTTTCTATAAAAAGACGGTCCTCTGTCAGACAGTATTTTGTAAATGATAATGGTAACCCAAATAGTGTTCTCTTTCTGTCGCTCCATATGTAATCCATATTTTCCTCCATTTGCTCACGTCTTTTGCCCATAATGAAGTTTGGCGTGCGCGCACAAGCTTCATATCTGCATGCCTTATTAGTATAACATAAGAAAAAGGCAAAGTCTATCCGTTTTCTGGTACCGGCTCCAGCCGGTACACATCCCCTCTGACATTTGCCAGAGAAGGAATCTGTGTCCTCACGTCCCGGATCCGCCCGGCATCCACCTCTGCGTAGATGATTTCTTCCTCTGTGCCAGCTCGGGCAATCACCTCTCCCCAGGGATCGACGATCATGGAATTCCCATACGACGTAAAAGAATCGTTCCGCCCGCACTGCCCCGCCGCCGCCACATAACATGTATTCTCAATGGCCCGTGCCCGGAGAAGCGGCTCCCAGTGTGCCCTTCCCGTATCTTGTGTAAAATTGGCAGAGACCACCAGAAGCTCCGCCCCCCTCGCTGCCATGATCCGAAACAGCTCTGGAAAGCGCAGGTCATAACATACCGCCAGCCCGATTTTCCCAAGCTCTGTACCGCATACCACGATCTCATCCCCTGGCGATGCCTCCGAAGACTCCCGGTATCCGGGCCCCTCCGTAAGCTCCACATCAAACATGTGCAGCTTGCGGTACCGTCCTGCCATGGTCCCATCCGGTGAAAATAAAATGCTGGTATTATAGGGATTTCCGTCCTCCCGTCTCTCTGTGAGAGTACCGCAGTGCACATAAATCCCATACTTTCTTGCACAGGAGGCATAAAATCGTGTCATCTCCCCCGGCACATCCGAGGCATGCTGTCTGTAATCCTTACCAAGATATTCCGCATGTTCTGGAAAAATAACCAGATCCGCCTGATTCCCTGCCGCCCTGCCGATGCAGGTCTCGATCCTGGCCAGATTTTCCTGTATATCTTCCCCAGAACTGAACTGTACCACTGCAGCCTTATACTTCATGAAGACCTCCCTTCTGCCAGGTATACGGTATATTAGCTCCACTGCGCCTCAAAGAGATTTTTATAAAATCCGCCCTCTGCCAACAGCTCTTCGTGACTGCCCTGTTCGATCACGCGTCCGTCCTTCATCACAAGGATCACATCCGCCTCCTGTATCGTGGACAGCCGGTGCGCCACGATAAAACTGGTACGGCCTTCCATCATGCGGCCGAATGCCTGTTGGATCTTCATCTCCGTGCGCGTATCAATGGATGAAGTCGCCTCATCCAGTATCAGGACCGGCGGCAGGCACAGCATAACCCTGGCAATACACAGAAGCTGCTTCTGTCCCGCTGACAGGCTTCCCCCATCCTCGCCGATCACCGTATCATATCCCTGTGGCAGACGTTTGACAAAACTGTGTGCATGGCTGGCCTTCGCTGCCCAGATCACCTCGTCCTCCGCGGCATCCGGACGCCCCATGGCAATATTTTCCCGGATCGTGCCGCGTTTCAGCCATGTTTCCTGCAGCACCATGCCATAATTATTGCGCAGGCTCTCTCTGGTAACTCTGCGTATGTCCCTCCCCGACACCTGAATACTGCCGCTGTTTACATCATAGAAACGCATCAGAAGATTAATGAGCGTCGTCTTTCCGCAGCCCGTGGGTCCCACAACAGCCACCCGCTGTCCCTTATTGACATGAAGGTGGAAGTCCTCAATCAGCTTCTGATCCGGCTCATAGGAAAAGTAGACGTCTTCAATGTCTACCCTGCCGTCTGAATGTTCCAGGATTTCTGCTCCCTCTGGCTCTTTCGGCTCCGTCTCCTGTGCGATGAGCTCCAGTACCCGTCCCGCACAGGCTATGGCATTCTGAAGCTCCGTAACGACACCAGAGATTTCATTAAATGGCTTCGTATACTGATTGGCATAACTGAGGAAGCAGGAAAGCTGACCCACCGAGATTCCTCCCCGCACGGCGTAGACAGCACCAAAGATCCCCACAGCGGCATAGACGAGGCTGTTGACAAAACGGGTGGCCGGATTCGTAATAGAAGAGAAAAACGTTCCCTTCAGAGAGCAGTCCCGCAGCCTCTCATTGATCTCATCAAATTGTTCCATGGCCTCTTCCTCGTGGCCAAACGCCTGAACTACCTTCTGATTGCCCACCATTTCCTCAATGAGAGCAGTCTGTTCCCCTCTTGTCTCAGACTGCAGCCGGAACATCTGGTAAGTCCTCTTGGCAATAAAGCTTGCCACAAAGAGCGATACCGGGGTGATCACTACAACCACAATAGTGATGGGTACGCTGACACTGATCATAAATCCCAGTGTGCCCAATATGGTAATGATCCCCGTGAAAAGCTGGGTAAAGCCCATCAAAAGCCCGTCGGCAAACTGATCCGCATCCGCAATGACACGGCTCACCACCTCACCGTAGGAGTGGCTGTCGATATAACTGAGAGGCAGGCGCTGGATCCGTTGGAAGGCGTCTTCCCGTATATCCCTCACCACGCCATATGTGATCTTATTATTGCATACGTTCATCACCCACTGGGCTGCCATGGTCAGGGCAACAGAAATCGCAATCTTTTTGCAAATGTTTAGTACTGCATCAAAGTCTACGGCACCTCTGCCGGCAATATGATCCACGGCATCCCCTGTAAGAATAGGTATATACAGGGTAAGCGCCACCGTCACCACCGCCAGCAGCAGCGACAGGATCAGATATACCCAGTATCGGCGAATATACTGCAGCACCTTATGGATCGTCTCTTTCTGTGTCATCTAGCGCGCCCCCTTTCCATACTGGCTTTCATAAATCTCCCGGTATACCCCGCAGCTGTCCATCAGCGCTTCGTGACTGCCCAGCCCTACAATCTCACCGTCGTCCAGCACTACGATACGATCGGCATTTCTCACTGATGCCGCCCGCTGGGACACGATAAACAGCGTCATATCTGTCAGTTCTTCCCGGATCGCTTTCCTCAGCGCTGCATCTGTGGCATAGTCAAGCGCCGACGCGCTGTCATCCAGAATAAGAATTTCAGGATGCCGCACCAGTGCCCGGGCAATGGCAAGACGCTGTCTCTGCCCGCCGGAGAAGTTCCGTCCCTCCTGTTCCACCGGTTCGTCCAGTCCCGCCTTCTTTTTCTTCACTACCTCCTCGGCCTGGGCCACCCGGAGCGCCTGCCATAATTCCTCCTCCGTCGCCTCCGGTCTTCCCCACAGAAGATTGGACCGGATCGTCCCCTGAAAGAGAACGGATTTCTGCATCACGATCCCCACCTTGGCTCGCAGTTCTTTTAGGGAATACTCCTTCGCCTCAAGGCCGTCAATTTTCAGGTGCCCGGATGAAATATCATAAAAGCGCGGGATCAGGTGCACCAGCGAGGTTTTGCCAGAGCCGGTGCCGCCGATAATCCCGATGGTCTCCCCCCGTCTGACTGAGAAATCAATATCTGTCAGGGAATTGTCGGATGCCCCCGGATAGACCAGATTCACATGGTCAAATATTATAGAATCCTCTGTCTCTTCATGTCCATCCGGCGCATTTACATCGGCCGGGGATTCCGCCAGTCCTGGTTCCCGGTCAAAGACCTCCTGAATGCGGTTTCCACATGCCACCGCTTTATTTACTGTGACAATAAGATTTGCCAATTTCACCAGTTCCACCAGAATCTGGGACATGTAATTTACAAGCGCCACTACCTCACCCTGTGTCAGCACCCCGTTGTCCACATGAACGGCCCCGATCCAGATCAGGGCGATAATGGCTCCATTAATTATGATATATGTCACCGGATTCATCAGTGCCGCGATCCGGCCCACCACCATCTGCACATGGTTCAGGGCATCGTTTTCAGCAGTAAACCGTTCATTCTCTTCCCGCTGTTTATTAAAGGCCCGGAGTACTCTCGCCCCCGTCAGGTTCTCACGGGTCCTGCCAAGGATCCGGTCCAATGCCGCCTGCACCTTTTTGTATAATGGGATGCTGGCCAGCATAACGCCAAAAACTACAATGCATAGCAGCGGAATCGCCACTACAAAGACCAGGGCCGCCTTCACATCAATGGTAAAGGCCATGATCATAGCGCCCACAACAATAAAGGGCGAGCGCATAAACAGCCGGAGCACCAGATTCACACCGCTCTGCACCTGGTTGGCGTCACTGGTCATGCGTGTGATCAGAGTGGAAGTTCCCACCTGATCCATATCCCCAAAGGATAATTTCTGGATATGGCGGAACAGCTCCTGCTTCAATCTGGCAGAAAAGCTCACCGCCGCCTTCGCAGCAAAATATTGTGCCGTGAGAGACGCCGTCAGCCCAATGATGGCAAGCAGCGCCAGCACCGCCCCCATCCAGGCGATGGTCCCATAATCCTTCTCCCCAATACCCACATCGATGATCCTTGCCATCACCAGGGGGACAAATAATTCAAAGGAAGCCTCCAGCAGCTTGAAAAGCGGTGCCAGAATGCTCTCCTTCCGGTAATCCTTTAAAAAACGCAGTAACTCTTTCATAATAATCCTCCAATCAGCTCAGCGGCATCCATTGAAGCCAACCGTTAAGTCAGATATAAGAGACCCAGATCTCACGATCTGGGTCTCCACTCATTCTTCAAATCGGTGAATGATATCCCTTATGACATTATACAACTCCGGCTTGAGTTCTGCAAGTGTTACTGGTTCCTGATTCAGGATCACATTATGACAGGTAGAATTGATCAGTTCCACGATCATATAGAGCATCAATTCCGGATTGCGGAACTGACGTCCAGATTCCCGCAGCATTGTCTGATAGCCCTCATAAAAGCTATAGCCGTTATCTTCGTCGCTGGTCACCAGAAGGCTGTGAAACACACCCCAGCTAAGATTCTTTGAAATAAAACCGAGAAGGCGCTTATCTTCGTCCAGGGCATTGATGACCGAATCGGCAATAAAGATTATGGCATCCTCCAGTGTGGCGGATTCCGATTCCGTCAGCCCGTTCTCCTTCATCTTCTGCAATGCGTGGAAGAACAGCTGCCTTGCCTTTGCCGCGATCAGCTTATCCCTTATATCAAACTTATCTTTAAAGTACAGATAAAAGGTTCCCTTCGCCATGTTGGCCTTCTTGACAATATCCGATATGGAGGTGTCGTTGATGCCCTGGGAGGTGAACAGCGCAAATGCAGCGCCCAGCAGGGATTCCCTTTTCTGTTTCTTCTTGTCATCTACTTTTCCCACAATTCCACCTCCCGGCCTCTGCCTGCGTACAAGTATTTATCATTCATCCTCTTTTGTTACCGATTCCGTCTCGATCACAAACTTGACATCGCCGTCCATACCTTTTCCGATCCCGCTGAAATTCTTATACTCCCTGCCGGCCTCTGCCACCGCTCTCACCCGGTCCAGCAATGCTTTAAAATCATCCTCATACACAGCATTCAGCTTCTGGATGCCCTCTTTGCTGAATTTGGATATTCCCTCTGACAGTGAATCCGCTCCGTCCGCCAGTCTTCCGCTGGCACTCTCCAGCTGATCGACACCGCTGATAAGCTTATCTGTGGATTTCTGCAGGCTCTTACCGCCCTTATTCAATGCTTTCGCTCCCTTATTCAGCTTAACGGCACTCTTCTTCATGGTCTTACTTGCCTTCATAAGCTGGTCGGCGCCCTTTGTCAGTGTCTTATCATTGGCGGTAAGCGTCTCGCCGCCCTCTTTCAGTGTTTTTATACTGGATACCAGTACGGGAACCTGCTGCTTTAACTGGCCGGATGCCTTGGTCAGGGTGGAAGAATTCTTTGAGAGGGTACTCAGTCCGTCCATCACCGTTCCCACTCCTGCTGAAACGGCATCGGCACCTTTTTTCAACTCGCTGTCCGTACCGGTGGCCTGCCTCAGCCCGGCAATATACTTCTCCTCACCCACTGTGATCTGATCCAGCATGGCAAATGCCTCAATCTGGTCGGTATCGACTCCCGCTGCCTTCAGCTGCTGTTTCAGCCCGGCTACCAGCTGCTTTTCCTTTGCCTGCAGCTCCTGCAGATCCCCCACCGTTTCATTTACCCGGGAGATTCCATCCGATACTGCTTTCGTGCCTGACTTCAGCTTTGTCACATTTTCTTTCGATCCCATCTTATCAACATTTGCCGTATAACTGATCAGCCCTGTGTCAAAAGCATTGATCTGCGCCGGAAGCCCTGATACAGCAGAATACAGATCTCTGTTTCCCTCTGCGATCTTATCGGCACCCGCCACATAGCTTTTGGCTCCCTTTGCCAGGCTAACGACGCCGTCCGTATATTCATTCACACCGCTCACCAGCTGGGAACCGCCCTTCGCCAGCGTACGGATACCGCCAGTAATCTTCTTCACACCCTCTTTGTTATACTTGTAAATAGAGCTCTTCAGTTCTCCCATCTTATCATTGTATTTATGCATATTATCCATCAATTCCCCGGAGCCGTCAAGTAATTTATCTGTGGCGTCCGTCAGATCATCCAGCTTTTCTTCCAGATCATCGAGATCTTCCACATCATCCAGATCCAGATCGTTCAGCAGGCTGGGACTGCCGAAGGTAAATGTATTACCCATGGAGAAATCCGTCACATCTGCTTCTACTGTAAACTCCTGCGGGATCCTGTCCGCCGCATCCTCCTCCAGTCCAAGGCTCTCTGCAAGACCAGGTAATCCCATTCCTACTACGATATTATTGGAACCGTCATTGATCACGCGCCCGTGGTCAATCTGGATATTTGAGAAATTTTCCGATGGCAGGATCATTCCTGTCCCCATAACAAAAGGAGTATAAATTGTCTCTTTCTCACCATTTATTTTCTTTGTCTGACGGGAACGGTTAATATAAGAAACTTGCATCTCCATCCTGCCGCTCTTCCCCAGCATATCCTGTGCTGTCATCTCTTCCCCATCCAGTGTATAGCGGATCTGTACACTTACCGGAAGCTCCTTTGTGGTCTTTCCCTGATAATAGATATCCTGCCCGGCCGTGCTCCATTCCACGGAATTACCTGACTGGGAAAACTTCTCGTCACCCTTTACGTTAGTAATATCGGTCAGGCCGGAACTGTCTTTCAATGTCCCCTTTGCCAGGCCGGAATCCTGCAGCCAGTCTGCCACTGTAACCTGTAAGATCTCCCCGTCTGCCCCGGCAGTGGCATATACGGATTCCTGCTTGCTTACCCTCTTCGCCTCTGTATACGTAGTATTGCACAAAACCATACCAAGTATCAGTGCCCCGCTGATCACCGTTTTTCCTATTCTCTTCCCATTTTTCTGATTCATAATAAATCCATCCTTTCTCTATTCTCTCTATCAATAGTCAATCTTACGCATATCCCATGTCGTCTTACAGATTATCTTATCAAATACAGTCAGCATCGCCGGCAGTAAAAGAATTACGATAATGGTACTGACCACCGCTCCTCTTGCCAGCAGGGTACAGATAGCCTTGATCATATCGATACTGGAGGATACTGTCACGCCAAAGGTTGCCGCAAATAGACACATACCACTGATCATAATGGACTTCACCGACGTCCTGTGCGCGATGGAGATGGCCTCCTTCTTCGTCTTACGCCGCTCTGTCCTCTCCTTGTGATACCGGCTCGTCATCAGGATGGCATAGTCCACTGTCGCCCCCAGCTGGATCGTTCCAATCACGATACCAGCCACAAAGGGAAGGGATTCCCCGGTATAAAACGGCACCGACATATTGAGGAAGATGGCAAATTCTATCACCGTTACAAGGATCACTGGAATGCTGATGGATTTGAAGGTCAGCATAATGATCAGGAAGATGGCGATAACGGATACATAATTTACATTGGCCAGATCAATATCCGTCGTATCCTGCAGATCCTTCATCAGGGGAGCTTCACCGATCACCATGGATTCGGGACTGTATTCCTTTACGATGCCGCTGAGGGAGGCAATCTGGGCATTCACCTCATCCGTCGCGGATTTATAATCAGAGCAGATAAACTGCAGCTCATATTCCTCGCACTGAAGCATCTCGCGGTATTCCTTCGGAACCATTTCCACAGGGAAATTGGCGCCCACAAAGGAATCCATACCCAGAACCCATTTCACGCCTTCTACGTCTTCCATTCTCTTCTGCATATCATTTTTATCCTTGGATGACAGCCCATTTTTCAGAAGAACGATATGCATATTATTCATATTAAACTCTTCCTGAAGCTTATTGTTTGCCACAGCGGAATCCAGTGTCTGAGGAAGTCCTGAGTCAATATTGTAATAGATGTCATAATTTTTATTTCCATAATATGCCGGTCCCATCAGCACCACAAACAGAATCAGCGCCACTGGCCAGAGTTTCACCACCCTCTTCGAAAATCCGTCCATATTGGGGATCAGATTTTTATGATTGGTTTTGTCGATAAGCTTATCAAAACATAGGATCAGCGCCGGAAGCAGTGTAATGCATACGATCACACCGATGATCACTCCCTTGGCCATAACTATGCCAAGATCCATACCCAGCTTAAAGGTCATGAAACACAGGGCGGCAAAGCCTGCAATGGTGGTTATGGAACTGCTGGTGACGGATTTGAATGTATTGGATATGGCATGCGCCATAGCGCGCTGCTTATCCCCCTCAAACCTCACTTTATTTGCCTCGTAGCTCTCCAACAGGAAAATGGAATAATCCATCGTGACACCAAGCTGCAGGATCGCTGTCAGCGCCTGCGTGATATACGATATCTCGCCAAAGAAAATATTGCTCCCCATATTGTAGACAATGGAAATACCTATCCCCATAAGGAAAATAAATGGGGTTACAAAAGAATCCATAGTCAGCAGCAGGACAAGCAGGGACAAGCCCGCTGCCACAGCCACATAAACCGGCATCTCCGCCAGGGCCAGATTTTTGATGTCCGTAACGACACCGGACATACCGCTGATAAACGCCTGTTTATCTACGACCCTGCGCATATCTGCGATGGCATCCATCGTAGTATCGGCAGAGGTGGTATCATCAAAGAGTGCGATCATCATCGTGGCGTCGCCATGGAACAGCGCATCCCTCAGCCTGTCGGGGATCATTTCTACAGGAATGGTAATATCTGCCACATCATCATACCAGATGACCTTCTCCACATGTTCCACATCCTTCAACTTCTCTTTTAGCTCCGCCACCTCTTTGTTTTCCATATTTTCCACAACTACCATGGAAAACGCTCCCATGCCGAATTTATCCACCATGGTATCCTGCCCGGATACTGTTTCCAGGGAATCTGGAAGATAACTGAGCAGATCGTAGTTGATCCGTGTCTTTACATATCCAAAGACTGCAGGAATGAACAATACAACTGCAAATATAAGTATAAGAATCTTGTGTCTGGCAACCCATTTGCCGAACTTAATTGCCATCGTTTCAGCCTCCTTTACAAATCTTTTGAAAAAGTATGACCGGTGGTCATTTTCTACACTGTATGCAAGTGTAGCACAAAAATGACCATCGGTCAACCTTTTTTAAATAAAATTCCTAAAAAAATACCCTGGGGAACTCTCCAGGGTACACAACTCATAACGCTATTTCATTTAATTCCAACCGGCGGTGCGGAACAGCTGCGCTCAGTGATGTCCCTCTCCATGATGGCCTTCATTCTGGTGATGTTCATCAATCAGGCCATGGATCTCTGTCATGGTCATATGACGGCAGTCGTCCACTGTTATGGATTCATCATAACGGGCCAGTTCCAGATAGGCAGAATACCTGCCCACCGATACCGCATATTCATGTGCCTTGGCCACAAGAGAAAGATCCGTGCTAAAGCTGCTGCTGTGATAACCTATCCGGCTTACACAGCTCTCCAGACCAGCTCTTCATATCCTCACTTTCCACCAATAGGTCAATGGCCTCCGTATACTTCTTCCCTTTCAGGGACAATTTCTCTATAATTCTTTTTCCCTCATCGTTGTAAGCGGCCACCGATATCACCTTGTCAAACCGATTCAGGGCCAGCTCGATGGATGGATCGACATCAATGCTTACATAGGAAACCGGCAGCTGGATCCAGGCGTATCCCCCCATCCCCATCAGCAGAAATAGGGCGGCACAGGCCGCTGCCAGCGCAATGCGGAGTCCCGGCCGGCATCTCATAAACCGTCTCCAATGAAACGACACTGCGCCGAAGCTTCGTTGTATGATGTTTTCCTGTCACCCTGCACCCCTTCATGATACTGCAGCGATGACTTTTGGCCTTTGCCTCTGCTGTCGTACAATCTGCCATCCCCGTCAGCAAAGACAGGGACAGAAGTCCGGCTGCTCCAAACATGATCACTTTTTTCATACTCTTTTCCTCCTGACACTTTCCTTATACTCCGCAGCATAGCAGCCAGACGGCGCCAGGCTGCCTCTCTCTGGTTTCACTTATAACACGAGCGGGCGGAGGAAATCCTTGCATCCAATTTATACTTTTTCAATTCTCTTATATTTCGTTCTCATTACTATATATCTCCCATTCCACCGGAGCTCCATCCGCTTCGTCCCGCCGGAGATGACAAACGGCATCCACATTGAGACAGGACTTCAGTCTGCCGCCGTGCCTGCCATGCTCCATATACCATATCACGGTGTCCCGCAGCTCTTCCATAAGAGAAAAAACCGAAACATTCATTTCCCATCTCTTCCAGATCAGGGGCAGAGAGTCACCTATAAGTTCACCCTCTTGGCATGAGGTATCGCCGCCATGGGAAATTCCTCGTTCATACAGGGAGAGGGAGAAAATATTTCCCCGCCCCTGCTCCATGACAAAAAGGGGACGGCACAGACTCTGCGGGCAGGCCAGAATTCCATTTGCCCACCGGGCAAATTCAGTCATCCATCCCGCCCTGGTAAACCGCACAAAGACATCCACTGTGGTAATGCCGGGGCTGTACATGGATCTTCTCATATCCTCTTCACCAAAACAATATTCCAGCCTTTTACCCAGTCTGGAAAAACTCAGGCAGCCCCGATAGGTTTCCACTTCCGTAACCTTACTCAGATCAAACATTTTGGATAGCAGCGACGCCAGATTATCTGAGCGGTGCATCCGGAATACATCAAAATTATAATATGTACCGCTCTCGCCAATGGCAAAGGGGGACGGCTCAAAAGACTCCTTCGGCTCAATCGCATCGCCCCAGCCAAAGTTCCCAAGTATCTGATGTTTTTCCTTTATCTTCCGGGAGAGCTCCTTCCGGCGGAACTGGTATGACGCCTCAAAATCCCAATTATGATCCTCTGCCCGAAATGCATAGGGGTCAATTCCGCAGTACAGCATACGTTCCTTCTTTTTCTCCGGCCCGAAACGGAGGATACAGTAACTTTCCGTGAGAAAGCTTCCCTCTTTCTCAAAAATGCCCCCTGCCCCGCTGCCGGCATCCCACTCCCGGTCTCTCCTGCGGTATTCCTCATACTGACGCAGCGCCTCTAAAATCTTCGCCGCCTTCTCCTCGTTTCCCAGACCCTCCACTGAGATCCGGTTAAGAGAGACAGGCCGGGGCCTTTGCAGCTGTTCCAGAACCTCCTGAACCCGTTTATTTGCGCCGCCCTGCCCAGCCTGCAGCAGTCCGTTCTCTTCCGGCATCGGCAGCTCGTACCACCCAAACTCCCTCTGGTGATACAGACGGATCGACCGATCCGTCACCAAAACCCGAAAGCAGTAATCCTCCTGTTCCGTATAATAAACAGCCTGAACCATTTCCGTCTCCCCTTCTTCTATATCCGTTTCCCTGTCCGGTAACCGGGATACGCTGGCCGGAACCGCTTTTTCGCAATAGGAGGACACCCCCTCATAATGGGAGATCTGTACAGGCTCTTCTGTTTCCCCCACCAGCATGCGGGCTATAAGGGGCACGGTGGACGGGTATAGAACGAGACGCGCCAGCCATTCCTCCGCCAGCTCCTCTGCAGCTGCCCTCTCATCGTCCCCAATGCCGGTTATGGCAAGAAGAAAGAAAAACTCCTGCGTCCTCTCTATCCCTGCTGCCATCCGGACGAAGTCTTGAAAGGAATAGGCCGGCCGGCACACAGGTTTCCCATCCAGAAAATACAGACAGTAGTGCAGATGGAACTCCACCCTGAGGCTCCTGCCGTCCGGCAGATAAAATATAGCTGCTGCCGGGGCTCCCTGTCCCTCTGATCCATGGGACCGGGAATATCCCACGAATTTCCTGATCCACTGGCGGGCGGGATAATATGTGTATTTCATATATAGGGGAAGATAACAGGCAGAGCCCCTGGTGTACAAAGATGAGGCAGCTTCCGTCCCAGATTTCAGTTCTGCCCTGCGGAATCCGAATCCCACCATCAGGTAATAATACCAGAAGTCCCGGTTATCATCGCCAATATCCTCTATTCCTGTCCTGCCAAAGCCCAGTGGCTGTAAATCATCGATATCCCGGATCCTGCGGTTGAAGGCCAGTGACTGGATCAGAGTTTCCACCAGAGCCGACACCTTCTGCGCATCCGCCCATCTCCCCTCCTTCTGCCCCTCCGTGAAAAATCCGATCAGCCTCTCCGCCATGGATGCAGGCACCACCATCCTTTTATAGAACTGCCCGAACAATCTGTCAAGCAGCTCTTCGGAATATTTTATCTCCTGCCATTCCGGACGCGCAAACAATTCCCGAATCCGCTCCTCGGTCTCTTCCGTCTCCTCATAAATTCCCTTATCATAATCCGAATGGTTGTCCGAGACAATTTTAGTCAGAACCCTGTACCAGTCCCTCTCCATCCGGGTCCGGCTCGCTGCTCCGTATAACACCTGTTCGATATCGGGATATTTCTTAAGAATTTCCTGCCGCAGGGGATGATAAATATATTTACTGCTGCTGTGCTCCACATTTTTTAGATTATACTCTTTATACATATACTCCAATACGCACGCCGGTACCTCTTCCTCCCGTACCCAGAATGTCATCAGCCGGATCAGACAGACACTCCTTGTCTCCTGGTAAATGTTCCGGCTCCCTTTCCCATTCTGCTCATACAAATGATTCACACAGCCGCACATCAATATCCTTTCCCAGTGATCCTGATTCTTCTTGGTCAGCAGGTGATTGCTGTTCAGGCTGCGCAGCCGTATATAGTCGGAAAAGGACCGGAGCCGCACAAGATTCTCCGGTTTTTTTAAAAGCCGGACAGGCAGATGACCGCACTCGGACTGCATATTCCAAAGGGACACCGCGCATTCTCTTCCATAAAAGCTTCCTCTGTCATTCACTCCAAAGGGGGTCTGACCAGAAGAAAAGCTGCCTGTCTCTGGTACCAGGGCATAGGCAATGGCAAGCTCCAGTAGAAAATTAGACGGGAGCGCATGGATATTATAATTTCCCTCCATGGACCACTCAGAAAGATACTTCATCATCCCTCTGGCAAACCCTTCCTCATACTGCTCTCTTAAAAAAACCCCGGACAGAAAGAAGTCCTTCCACAGAGCTGCCCTCGGCACCTTCCCGGATTCTCTGGCCGCCTGAAATATGGCGGTGAATTCTTGTAACGCCCCCTCTGCCATGCTCTCTTCTATCCGGATCTCCTCCTCCATCTGCAGCCGCTGCAGCAGGGAGGGGGCGGGAGCAGCATCCGATTCCGCGGGCGTGTCCGGGACCGGCGCTGTATCCTGCAGAGCTGTTGTCTCAATACCCAGATCCGGCAGTGCCCCCTCCTCCTTACCCCTGTGGGATTCCAGTGCATATTCCAGTGCCTCTTGGTATGCCTGGTTCAGCCTGGCAAATTCCTCGGGGTTCTCTTCCAGATGGCACTCCCGGGATCCAGCGGCATAGGCGGAACGGATCTTCCTTTTGTCATTGGTGGGTTCTATCCCAAGAATTTTCCAGCATTCACTCATTCTCTTCCCCTGCCTCCTCGTACTCTTCCATGTCAAATTTTAATTCCCCGTCAAACAAAAACTCTTCCTCCCCGGCTCTGGATTCCTCCCATGCGGCAAGCTGCCTTCGGACCTCCTGAATGGTTCTCCTTACAATATGCTGTCTGCCGCTCTGGATCCCCTCTATAAACCAATCAATCAGATACCCTGTCCGTTCCCGCTGCCTTCCTGTACATTTTTCATAATGCGCCGCCAGCCGGGCCAGCAGTTCCTGATTCTCCTCCCTCTGGATCGGGGGGATCAGAAGCTGTTCCATGTCCCTGCGGCAGCGTTCCAGTTCCGCCTTGGTCAGGTTCTGGTTGGCCAGCAGGATATGATTTCGCACATTCTGGGAATTCACCACCTCTACAAACAGGATGCCATTGATATCATAGGTAAAATATACATCGATTCCCTCCTGTCCCGCGGGCTTTGGTTCCACCGGGATCCGCACTTCACCAAGAAACAGATTATCGCTGGCATAATATTCCTCACCCTGATAGATTCGCACCAGTATCTCCTTCTGATAATCGGCCAGTGTCACCAGGTGCTGGCAGTGTGAGGACGGAAGTGTAGAATTGCGTTCAATCATGGGAAGCATATAGCCCTGCCGGTCTGTCCCCCGGTGCCAGCACTCCACGCCCAGGGTAAAAGGACAGACATCGGTGAGCATCATATCCCGGATATCCTCATTCCGGCGGCGGATGCCGGTATACACACCGGCGCCCACAGCCACCACCTTATCCGTATCCCCGGCCACTACCGGTTCTTTTCCCAAAAGCTCTGTCAGAAACCGGCTGACGATGGACAGCCGGGAAGAGCCGCCCACCATCACGAGCTCGTCCACATCGGATACCCTGGCCCCAGCGTCCTTTAAAAGGCGGAGAAACAGCTTCCTGATCCTTGCAAATAATGGCATGCAGATCTGAAAAAGGATATCGTGATCCAGTCTGACCTGATACTCCCCGCCGCCGGCCGTCAGTCTCATCGTAACCTCCGGTTCGGACTCCAGCCGTATCTTGGCGGCCTCTGAGGCCCTTTTCAGCGACGTCTGTTCCTCTGGGGAAAGTCTGTCCCACTGCAGGCCGTTTTCCCGGCAGAAATATTCTGCCGCCAGCCGGTCTATATCGTCCCCGCCCAGATAATTGTCACCCGCCACCGCCACAATTTCTATAATATTGTCAAAACACTCCACATAAGAGAGATCCAGTGTTCCACCCCCAAAGTCAAATACAAGAAGCGTCCTGTCCTCTTCCCCATATTCCATCCGGTACGCCAGTGCGGCGGCAGATGGCTCATTGACCAGCCGCTCCACACGAAGGCCTGCAATCTTCGCCGCTTTCTTTGTATCGCTCCGCTGTTTGTCATTGAAATAGGCCGGGACTGTGATAATGGCCTCCTCAATCTCCTCCCCCAGGGCGAATTCTGCATTTCGGCGGATCCGTTCCAGCACCATGGCAGACAGCTCCATCGGTGTATAAGCGCTGCCACCCAGAATGTATTTCTTATCCGTCCCCATAAACCGTTTGAAGGAGCAGACCGTCTCCCCACTGTGTTCTGTCATACGTTCCTTTGCCGGCCGTCCGGCCGTCAGTCCCTCTCCCTCTATATAACCCACTACGCTGGGGAATAGAACCTGTCCCGTCTCGTCCCCGATCAACTGGACTTCCCCATCCTTCCAGTAAGAAGCCAGACTGTTTGTCGTTCCCAGATCAATGCCTATCATTGCCATATTAACACCTCCGTTTACAATGAACCCCGAACATCCCTTTCCCATAAAATAATAACAGATATATTTTCCGAACAGGGGGACAGCCAGCCATGAACCAGGTAAAAAGCACCGTGAACATCGGCAATACATACGACAGGGGATTAACCGGACACGGCATCGGGATCGCGGTGGTCGACACCGGGCTCTCCCCGCATCCTGACTACCGCGATCGGATTGCCGGCTGGTACGATCCTGTGAACCGCAGACGCTTTCCCTATGATGATTCTGGACACGGATCCCATGTGGCGGGCATCGCTGCCGGAAACGGCCACGCCTCCGGCGGCATTTATGCGGGTATCGCACCGGAAGCACACCTGGTGGGCATAAAAGTACTGAACAGCAAGGGCAACGGTACCATTGCCGATATTATGGATGGGCTCCAGTGGATCCTGCGCAATCACAGACGTTTCCGCATCCGCATCGTAAATATATCCATCGGCGCCAACGATCAGAAAGAGTTCCATGAAAAAAGCGATTTCGTAAGAAAGGTGGATGAACTCTGGGATCATGGCCTTGTAGTGACTGCCGCCGCCGGCAATAAGGGGCCGGAACGGCACACCATCAGCGCCCCCGGTAATTCCAGAAAAGTCATTACCGTAGGTTCTGTAGACTCCTTCCCCGCCGAAAAACGCCGGCCGGGGGAAAAAGAGCCCCGGGAAAACCACTCAGGAGCAGGGCCGACCTTTTCCTGTATTAAAAAACCGGATGTGGTGACTCCCGGCTCCCGCATCATCAGCTGCGCCAGCCTTCAGAATGTCCGTGCCGGCCATCCCTATTCCATTAAGAGCGGCACTTCGATGTCTACCCCCATCGTCAGCGGTGCCATTGCACTTCTTCTTTGCCGGTATCCGGAGATGACTCCCCGGGAGGTAAAGATCCGGCTGAAAAACACATGCACGGATCTGCATCTGCCCCATGAAAAACAGGGCTGGGGAATGCTGAACATCGAAGCGCTGCTAGGATTAAAGTAACACCGTTGGACTACTTCAATTTGCGAAAAAACCACTCCAGTTCCTCCTCCGTCACCGGCTCAGGGGAAAAGCCGGCCCTCTCCAGTATGGCTGCTGCCCTCTCAAACTCCTCCCGATCCGGCTGCCAGCTCCCCTGCATGGCAAACCACTCTAACTGTTCCCTATAATTGAGCCGGCCCGCCAGCTCTGGATTTCGTCTCTCCTGTTTCCTGACATAATTCTGATAGCGCATGATCAGCCGATCACTCAGCCCCGCGGTGCGATACCTGCCATACCACTTAACCCGGCGCGCCGTCATTCTTCCCACAAAAAACAGCAGCACAGCCGCCGCCGGAAAAGCAAGCCCCACACCTGCATATCGCCCAAACGCTAACAGCCTGCCGCCCCCCGTCACTGGGAGTTCTGGATCCTGACCGGCCTGCCCTGTCGATCCGCTGCCTCCGGCATCACGTACAAGGAAATCAAAGAACTGCTGAAGCAGACCGTTTCCGGCGCCCTCTGTCTCGGCAGCTGCCGGCGTCACATCCGCCACACGCCATCCCCGGGAAATATCATACACCTCCACCCAGGCATGGGCACCTGCATCCGTCACATCCACAGATACCACCGCCGTCTCTCCAATAGGGGAATATCCCTGATAATAGTACTCATACTTTTCCTCAGGCAGCACGGTGCCATCTCCGGACAGATCCGATGGATCGATGACATAGCCCTCCGCATACCGCGCCGTTATTCCCAGATGCCGGAAAACAAGTGTCGCCGCACTGGCAAAATGGGCGCAGTACCCCTTGCGGTTCTCTGTGAGAAAATAATTTATGAAATCCTTCTGGAAGGGCGTCGCCCCCGGGCGCAGCGTATAGGGAATGTTACTCTGAAAATAATTTCGGAGCTGCCGGATAACAGCATCCAGCTCCATCCCCCTCTCCAATCCGGCCTCTTTACAGAATCGCGAAATGGTCTCCTGATTCTCTTCCGGTACCACCAGATTCTTCTCATGAAGATTGTCCCGGTATAATTTATATGCTTCTGCACTATCCGGAATGAGATCATGAGTATTTCCGTGAAATAGAAAATATTCATATTCCTCCATGTATCCGGGGGCAATGCTTTTGTCTGCATCCAGGGAATAGTAGGGCACGTACGCTTCCCTCGCTGCCGCCACATTGGTAATCCTCATATGACCCATGGCAGACATTTTGTCACCGCTCTCGTAATGACTTTTATATAATTCCGGCACAGATTTCTGACTCTCCGCTGCCGGGCGCCCCCTTTCATCGCTCAGGGTATCCCATTTATTCTGTCTGGGCAGATATGTATCCCCGGTAAATGATTTCAGATACAGCCTGTCCATGCTGTACGGCGCATACGTCACCGTCAGATCCGTTTCATAATCACGCCAGACGCCGCTGACTCCCCCCAGTTTGCCGCCGGCAAGCCCTCCTGAACTGGGATAGCGGTTCAGCAGTCCCATTACGCCCATCAGCATAAAATTCTCCATCACATCCATCGTTCCCGCCTTCATCGCACTGGCAGAACGCATTCTTTCATATTTCTTTTCCGGCATGATAACTCCCATCAGAGAGATCACGACAAGGCTTACAAGGAGGACGATCCCTGTCACATGCAGCATTGTCTTTCCGGCATAAACATAGGAAATCCTGTTCTTCCCGGCATTGAAATGATAGCGCTGGTTCCGCATGGACAGCCCATAATGGCCATTCTTCCTAAATATATAAGTAAGAAACAGGCCCGCTGACAGCATCAGCACAAAGAGAACCGACGGCTCCCTCTCCAGATACAAGGGGAAAAACAGGATGATCAGGCAGAAAAAACCCGCGGTCATATACCTCATGCGACGGGAGATCAGGACATTCATTAAAATGGCCGCCACCCAGCCCACATAACACATGGCGGCCGGAATCGTCACACTGCGGCTGCCGATCTGCTCGGTGTAGCTTTTCTGGACACTGCTGCCAAAGAAAATAGAGGCTCGCTGGGAGAGCGTGTTTGCCACAGCAAATACACCGCTGCTGATATAACGGCCAAACCACAGCGCCGTAAAGAGCATGCCAAAGAGCAGCAGGAAATACCCGATATTCTGCCACCTCCGGTTGTGATACAGAAGCGGACAGAAGAGCGCCCCCGCCAGAACTCCGATATGGATCACCCACCAGCTGCACCGTATATCCAATGAGGTGAGGAAACAGCCGATCTCTCCCATCACGATAAGATATACAAGAAATCCCTTTATCAGCAGGGTTCCTATGCGGGATTCCTCCTCCCGCATCTGCTCTGTGAGGAGACGGATCCCTTCCGCCAGTTGATTTTCTCCTTCTTCTCCCCTGCGAAGTCTCTTTCTATGCATTTTCATGCAGCACCACCTGTACCTCCCCTTCCTCTGCCGACACTAACAGATATGCTCCCAGATACGGATAGCAGTTCGCCATATGCTGCTCCCATTCCTGGTTGTTCCGCATAGACAGAGGGATATCATAAATCCGGCAAAATGACTCTTCCATCTCTTCCATGGTGGAAAACCGGTTCTCATCCCATCCAAAAAGACGCTGGTTCCAAAGGATCAGCCGAACGGGAACACACTGTTCCACAAATGCCTGTCCAAGGTGGAATGCCTCCGTCAGTACCTTTCCCGCCGTCTTCTTCTCCCCTCCCGGATTCAGCACCAGCACCATCTCGTTCCCTGCCATGGAGATCCGTTCCTTCACCATCAGAATATCCTTCTTCGCCGACAGCTTCCAGTGGATATCCCGGATCCGGTCCCCCGGCACATATTCCCTTATCTCACTGACCTCGGCAAAATCGCTGCCCCGCTCTGTGCTCTCCTCCGTCTCGGAGAGACCTGTCATATATCCCTCTGTCTGTTCCGGCCGCACTGGCTGCCCCGACGGGATCACGCAGATCTCCTCCTGCAGCGCCAGAGGAATCCGGACCTGGATCAATCCCATGATATCCCGCACCGCCAAAAAACGGCCGGAAATGCGAAAATGCCCCAGATCCGAAATCTGGAGCGGCAAAATAAGAGATTCCTCCCCGTGCAGCCTCACTGGCATATTAACACTCTGTACGGACTGCTCCTCCCAAAAAGTATTCTCAAAGCACACATCCCACTCAGCATCCAGCGACAGCCACCATGCCGGGTTTCTCAGACGGAAGGTGATGAGAACGGAATCTCCCGGGCAGACCCGCCCCTGTCCACTCCCCATGTCAGCCTGTATTTTTCTGGCAAGATACAACACACCAGCCGCCGATGCCATCGGCCACATTACCAATAAAACGGCCAGCACCAGAAGAAAATAGCTCCGTAAGAAAGCAAAGAAAAAGAACTCCGCCAGACAGAGAACCACATAGCTGATACAACGAAATGCTCTTATATGTACCTTTTTTTCTCTCTTCATAAATCCCTCCACCCGGCCCGGCGGCAATGCTCAGCTTCTCGGGGGTTTTACCTCCTGCAGAAGCACATTCAGGCAATCCCGCACACTGTTCCCCTCCGCCCTGGCCCGCGAGCTAAGCTTTACCCGGTGTCCGATAACCTCCGGCAGCACATACTGAACGTCCTGAGACGTCACAAAGTCCCTTCCCCTTAGGAGAGCCATGGCTCTTGCCATGCGCAGCAGAGCGATGCACCCCCGGGGACTGGCGCCGGAAGAGAATAGCTCATGGGTCCTTGTCCGCTCCGCCAGCGTCACCAGATAATCATATATATCGTCGTGTACATAAACCTTCTCTGCCGTTTGCTGCAGTCCCTGCAGCTCTTCCAGAGAGATCACCTTCTGCAGCGACCCTGCCTGATGCCATACCTCGCCTTTCAATAAAGAGACGGCATCCTCATGGGAGGGATATCCCATGGACAGACAGATTATAAAACGATCCATCTGGGATTCCGGCAGCATCTGCGTTCCAGAAGAGCCGGTGGGATTCTGGGTGGCAATGACAGTGAAGGGCTCCGGCAGATATCGGGTCTCTCCCTCTACGCTTGCCTGACGTTCTTCCATCACCTCCAGCAGAGCCGACTGCGTTTTCGGTGATGTGCGGTTGATCTCATCCGCAAGAAAGAGGTTGCAAAAAACAGATCCCTCCCGAAAATCAAATTCCTTTGTATGACTATTATACATGGAGAACCCCAGCAGATCACTTGGAAGGATATCTGGAGTAAACTGAACCCGGTGATATCCCAGGGAAAGTACTCTGGCAAAGGTAGTTGCCAGAGTTGTTTTACCCACTCCGGGAATGTCTTCCATCAGTATATGCCCGCCGGCAAGAATTGCCGCCAGCACCATTTCTACCACATTTTCTTTGCCCTTAATGATCTTATTCACTTCATCCTGAATCTGTCTTAAGACATCCTGCGACACACGATTCACCTCCGGCCCGTAAATTTTGTTTTTACAGTGTCCGTACTCTGAAAGAACAGCCTGCATCCGCCCTACAGCTTCCAGATATCCCGGTTATACTCCTCGATGGTGCGGTCAGAGGAAAAATACCCTGCCTTCGCAATATTGACAAGCATTTTCTGAGCCCAGGCACGGCTGTCTTCATAATCCGCATAAGCACGCTCCTTCGTCTCAATGTAGGCGTTAAAATCCGGAAATGTCATAAACCAGTCCTTTGCGATAAGCTCGTTGTATAGATTGAGCAGATGTTTTCTGCTCCCGATCTTCAGCAGCTTCTTCCCTATAATGAAATTTACTGCCTTTTTCAGATCCTTATTCCATTCATAATAATCGCGGGAGCAATATCCGTTTTTGTACCGGGCGATCACAGTGTCACTGTCCTCTCCGAAGGCATAGATATTATCATCCCCCACCAGTTCATGGATCTCCACATTGGCGCCATCCTCCGTTCCCAGTGTCACGGCGCCGTTCAGCATAAATTTCATATTTCCGGTCCCGCTTGCCTCCTTGGACGCCAGTGAGATCTGTTCTGATATATCACAGGCAGGAATCAGCTTCTCCGCCTGCGTCACATTATAATTCTCCACCATGACAACACGCAGATAGGGGCTCACCTCCGGGTCATTCTGGATCAGCTCCTGCAGACAGAGGATCAGATGGATAATATCCTTGGCGATGGTATAGGCGGGAGCTGCCTTGGCACCAAAGATCAGTGTGATGGGACGTGCCGGTTTCTTTCCTTTCCGGATCTCCCTGTATTTATGTATGGCATAGAGCGCATTGAGCTGCTGCCTCTTATACTCATGAAGGCGCTTGATCTGGATGTCAAAGATGGAATCCTCATTCAGTTCAATTCCCTGGGTCTCTTTCAGGTAAAGAGCCAGTCTGTGCTTATTTGCCTTCTTAATTTCAATGAGACGATCCAGCACCCTGTCATCCTCTTTATATTTCAGCAGCTTCTCCAATTCCCCAGCATCCTTCTTAAAACCGCTGCCGATGGTCTCCGTGAGGAAGTCCGTCAATTCCCGGTTGCAGTGGATCAGCCAGCGCCGGAATGTGATGCCGTTGGTCTTATTGTTAAACTTCTCAGGATACAGCTTATAAAAGTCATTTAATTCATTATTCTTTAATATTTCCGTATGCAGATAGGCCACCCCATTGACGCTGTGTCCGTAGTGCATATCCATATTTGCCATATGGACCCTGTCCTCTTTGTCGATAATGGCTACTGCCGGATCGTTATATTTCTTCTTTATCTCCTGGTCCAGCCTTTGGATCACCGGAACGATGGCGGGAGCTGCCTCCTCCAGAAATGCCATGGGCCATTTTTCCAGCGCCTCGGCCAGGATGGTGTGGTTGGTATAAGCACATGTATCTGTCACGATCTTTACTGCCTCATCCCACTGGATCCCCTCCGCTGTCAAAAGCCGGATCAGCTCCGGGATCACCATGGAGGGATGGGTATCGTTGATCTGGACCGCTGCATAATCTGCCAGATCATGGAGATCACTTCCCCTCTCTCTGGCCTCTTCCAGGATCAGCTGCGCCCCACAGCTCACCATAAAATACTGCTGGTACACACGCAGCAGACGTCCCGCCTCATCGCTGTCGTCAGGATACAGGAACAGGGTGAGGTTTTTCTCAATCTGTGCCTTATCAAAGTCTATTCCCCTGGTGACAAGGGACTCATCCACGGATTCCAGATCAAAAAGGTGAAGCCGGTTCGTCCCGTTGTCATAACCGGTCACAAGAATATCATACATCACTGCCGGGACTTCAAATTTGCCAAAAGCTACCGTGAAGCTCCGTTTGCTGCGGATCAGCCAGCTGTCCTCCTCTATCCATGGATTCGGCTCTTCCTTCTGACGGAAGTTCTTAAACCTCTGGCGGAACAATCCATAGTGGTAATTCAGCCCCACACCGTCGCCGGGAAGCCCCAGTGTGGCGATGGAATCAAGAAAACAGGCAGCCAGCCGTCCAAGGCCACCATTTCCCAGAGAGGGCTCCGGCTCACGCTCTTCGTAGACCGCCAGATCCTTTCCCGCCCTTTTCAGTTCCTCTGCCACTTCATCATAGATGCCAAGATTGATAAGATTATTGCTGAGCAGCTTACCGATAAGAAATTCCGCCGAAATATAATACAGCTTTTTCTTCCCGGTCATCCTCTCCCCGGCCGCTGCTTTTTCCTGAACAAGTTCCAGCAGGGCACGGTAAATTTCCTTGTCACTGCACTGACTCAGACCTTTTCCATACTCTTTTGATACGATTTGCTCTAACATTTCACTCTACCTCTTCTGCCACTTTTTTCTAATCATTTCTTACTTCTGATTATACACAATGTGTAAATATTATGCAAATATTATATTAGATAATACTATATACCATAATGCCAAATTATTTCTTCTCAGACATTAAATTTCTATATTGGTTTTCAGGCAGCATCTCAATCATCTTATGAACCAGGCAAAATACAGTCGTTGCTAAATAACGGGGATACCATTCCCCTTTTCCTTTATA
This sequence comes from Eubacteriaceae bacterium, assembly GCA_910574015.1. Lineage (GTDB taxonomy): Bacteria > Bacillota > Clostridia > Lachnospirales > Lachnospiraceae > Eubacterium_F. The sequence goes on from CAJSYQ010000007.1 coordinate 29,368, forward strand.
AAGATTTCTTGCCCTATGAACAGCATTAATAACTTTTTCTTTTGTATAATGATCCTGCTGAATATGCTTTTTGTCTTTCAGTGGGACATTCAAATCACGTAACCGCTCCCTGAAATGTCCTGTTTCCCAACATACAATTTTGCTCTGGCGTTCGGTATTTAGCTTTTGTATGAACGGCATCCTCTGCAACTGAGATAAATTGAATCTTAGATTTTAACTCTCCAAAAATCTGTGATATCCATTCAAAATACTCTTCTTCTGTAACACTTCCTTCCATAGATAGAAATATAATCTTACTTGTCATAGGTCTCTTTTTCCGATAAGGATTTTGTGAATCATATGGAATTCTACTTGACAAAATAATCGCCAACATTTTCCCCCCTTATTACTGGAATAGCACCAAATCTTCCGTTTAAATACCCCTTCAGTGCATCCTGCCCCTCATTTATCTGAAAATCTGAAAATGGTTTCAAATAAGACATTCCCCTATCGTCCTTTTCCACAAACCAGATTTCATCCTGACCAAATTCTTTCAGATCGATCAGGTTTACATCATGCGCAGTATAAACAATCTGACTGCAAGTGTCTTTACAGCCTTTTAAGAATTCTCTCAATAAATGTCTGGATAATTTTGTATGAATACTGCGATCTATTTCATCTATCAAAAAAATATTCTGATTGTTTTTTCCTAATGTAAATAATATAGGCAAAAGATCCACCAGACGCTGTGTTCCATCCGATTCATCATCAATATTAAAAGGTACACTCTCCCCATTTAACATATGATTAAACTTTATTTGTACAACAACGGTTCTTCGTTCCCCCTCCTCTCCAAAAATGAAATATTTTCCTCCTACACTTAAAATACCGCTTTCAATCTCTTCAAGTTTTTTGATCACCTCACCCGGAATATCGAATTTTTCAATAAAATCAGAAAACGACATCTCCTTACTTACAACAACAATATCAACTACTCCCGTATCCATTTTCTTTAAGCCTTCTGATATAAATTCCCTAAAATCTTCGTCCCGGTCCATTTTTAATGGTAACCCCTGAACTGTAGTATTAGGAAAAATAATCTGAATATTTTTAAACCATTCCATAATGGTTTCTGCTCTTTTTACACCATTATCATATAATTTGTATAAAAAAAGCTGATTTTTTTGTTTCTTCCCCATACTGTCTTTCAATACATCTGCTACTTTTCTGCCTTTTGAATTCTTTCTTGCCAATCTGGATTCAATTTCAATCTGTGTAGTGCCATCTTCTAACGTCTGACGAAGAAACATAGGCTGAAAGTCTTTCTCTGTCAATACCATCAGCCATTCTTCGAATACTTGCTTTGTATCAACAGAAAATCCATACTCGTATACTTCCTCAGATAAATAAAACATAAACTGAAATGTCGATTTACCTTCTAAGTCTGCAATATCACTCCGAAACTGATCAATCCCTGTTCCAACTCCGCGCCTTTGACCATCCACTATAAAATGCTTGGCGAAATACATAGATTCAATAAAGGATGTTTTACCAGAAGCATTGGGACCAAAAAAGCCTCCTCTTCTTAAAATTTTCCACTTTCCCAACTTTGTATCTATTGTTTTCACCAATCTCTTATCTATCTCATCGGATGTAGGAAACATGCTGAATTCTATTGGATAAGCAATTGATTTATAGTTACTGACTACATATTTTAATAGCATCCTGTCCTCTCCATTCTACACCTTCTCAACCCGAATCGTATTGGTATTTCCAGACTGGCAGCTGGAACCGCCGGTGAGCACCACATTCTCCCCCTTCTGCAGCTGGAAGATCCGTTTTGCATGGTTCAGGGCGTGATAGAACATAACGTCCACGGAGTTGAATTCCTCGCTCAGCACGGGAGTGATGCCCCAGCTGAGGTTCAGCCTGTACCATGCACGCTGTGAGGTCGTCATGCCGATCAGGTCTACTGGGCAGCGGAACCGGCTCACCATCTGGGCAGTCCGTCCGCTGATGGAGCTTACTACGATCCCCTTTGCCTGGACATCGATGGCCATGGCACAGGTGGCATGGGATACGGCATCAATATTACTCTGGATCTGAAATTCCTTTGTACGGAACCATTCCGTGTAATCGATATTCTTTTCCGTCTGTTCTGCGATCTCCGCCATATTTTTCACTGCCGCCACTGGGTATTTTCCCGCCGCGGATTCACCAGAGAGCATAACAGCGGATGTACCGTCGTAAACAGCATTCGCCACATCGGAAATCTCAGCCCTGGTGGGACGGGGATTGTGTATCATGGATTCCAGCATCTCCGTTGCTGTGATGACCCGTTTGCCCAGCATCCGGCACCGGCTGATAAGGTACTTCTGGATCGCCGGAACTTCAATAAAGGGAATCTCCACTCCCAGATCTCCTCTGGCGATCATTATACCATTTGCCACCTTGCAGATCTCATCGATCTGATCCACGCCGGAACGGTTCTCAATCTTGGCTATAATGTCAATCTCTTGTCCTCCGTTTTCGTCGAGAAAATCACGCAGAGCCTGTACATCCTCTCTGGTTGACACAAACGAGGCGGCGATAAAATCCACTTCATTCTGGATTCCCAGCAGGATATCCCCCTTATCCTGTTCACTCAGGTAATCGCCCGGCATCAGACGATTGGGGAAATTCATGCTCTTCCGGTCTGACAGTTCGCCCCCTGCAGTCACCGTACATACCGCCTCCGACCCCTGTACATTCCTGACCTCCATCACCACAAGCCCGTTATTTACCAGCACGGTATCCCCTGGCTGCAGTTCATCCATCATCCGTTTGTCGCTTACCGAGACCCTCGTGTCATCTCCGATAATATCCTCTGTGGTGAAAGTAAAGGTATCTCCGTCCTTCAATGTGATCCTTTTATTGGAGAAGGTGCCGATACGGTATTCCGGTCCCTTTGTATCCAGCATAATGGCAATGGGAAGTTCCAATTTTTCCCTCACTGTCTTAACCAGGTTGATGCGCTCCTGCTGATCCTCCCTTGTGCCGTGGGAGAAATTCAGTCTCGCCACATTCATCCCTGCCTCGCACATTTTTGTCAATGTCTCCTCGCTGTCACACGCTGGACCGATCGTTGCTATTATCTTTGTCTTTCTCATTTCTGCCTCCTTTTATTATTTAGCTCCCTAAACGGCGTCAATTTGAACCCGCCGTTGGGCTGATACGATTCTCTTTCTTCACATCTATGATCACATATTCGCAGTGTCCCCCTGTCCGGATAGGGTACCCCCAGCCCCCGATCCCGGAAGTAACGATCATATTCATAGTATCTATCATTTTATAACCATAATTCATCTCACTGACCCCAAGCAGCTCCATCAGCTTCCCGGTGGGCCAGATCTGACCGGCATGGGTATGCCCGGATATCTGCAGATCCACCCCGGCATCGGCATTATCCTGCAGCCCCAGGGGCTGGTGATCCAGCAGCAGGGTAAATTGTGATGGAGTTCCCCTCGCCGTGAGCTCCTTTGTCTCCTGCCGTGAGACGGCGGAGGCATCCTTTCTGCCAATGATAGTTAGTCCATCCAGCACCACCGTCTCATCCTGCAGGACATGGACGCCGGCCTCTGACAGGATCTGACACATCTCCTCTGCGGTATACTGTTTCTCTTTGACATAGCGATTGGGATCATGATTCCCCAATACATAGTATGTCCCAAAGGTACTCTTTACCTGGCCGAATAATTGCGCCGCCCTCTTCATCTCATCTCTGCCGGTGCTCTCATCAAATATGTCCCCCACCAGCAGGAGGGCATCTGGAGTCTTTGATGAAATCCCATCCAGGCAGCCGGATAATTTATCCGTGTCCATATTCGTCCCAAGGTGCAGGTCTGAGATGGCAGCGAACTTCATATCCCTCTGCACCTTTTCCGATGCAATCTCATAGCTTCTCTCATATACTGTCTGCATATTGATATATCCATAGGTAAAGACAGCTGCCACTACGGCCGCCGACAATATACCGCTGCGATAGAAAAAAGACCATACCCTGGGAATCTCGCCATGATTTTTCTTTTTTATGATGAGATGAATCAGCTCCATCAGAAGGCTGGACACAAGAAAATGTGAGATCACAACACCGCCTGTCCGGTATATGGGCCAGCAGAGACAAGCCGAGGCAGACGCCAGCAATACCGCCAGCCCATGCCGCAGTCTGTCATGAATCCTGGGAATCAGTGTCAGAAAACGGTTAAACCAAATATAAAGATAGATCAATATCGGTATCATTACAATGACGGGGATCACAAAAAAAGCCAAATGCATCTGTGCGGGTACTCCCTTCCTTCCGGCACCATCCCGGGAATCCCACCGTCACCTGGATATCTGCCGCATTTTCTCATAGTCTAAAGTATATCACGGATAGAAAAAAAAGGAAAGAGACAAATTGCCCGGCAGGCCCCACAATACCTACTCATAGACACAAAAATTTCCCTCACATGAAATGACAGACTTTCCATATGAGAGAAATTTTTAAATGGAAGCTATAAAACCATATCGTCCTTAAATAATGATACACACCAGACCGCCATTGGAATCATTGACTACCTTCTGGATCGTATCCTGTAGCTTCACCTGGCTCTCCTCCGTCAGACGGTTTACTTTGGAATTGATCCCCTCCTCCACCAGCTGACGGATGGTTTTTCCAAAAATATTGGTGTCAAATATCCCGTCTGGATTTTCTCTGCTGTTCTGGCTGATATAATGGATCAGATCCTGGGCCTGCTCCTCGCTTCCCACAATGGGGGCAATCTCCGTCTCAATATTAGCCTGGATCAGATGGAGGGACGGACAGCTGGCTTTTATCTTGACCCCAAATTTATTACCGTGCTTGATGAGTTCTGGATCTGCGATCTGTATCTCCTCCTCCGTCGGCGGTACAATACCATAACCCTTTCCTTTCACCTGCTCACACGCGGTAGCCACAGATTCGTATTCTGCCTTTCTTCCCGCCAGCTCGCGCAGGGTGGCGATCAGGTCAAATTCCCCTTCGATGGTAGTTCCCACCATCTCGCTGAGTATCTCGTAATAGTAATTTTCCTCAAAGTCCAGAGAGAGGTTCACCACACCATTTTCAAGCTGTTTATCCCGAATAAAGATTTCTTTGATGTACGGCGCTTCCATACTTATGTTCTCTTCGTTTACGTCCCGCATGGTGTGAAGCTTTCCTATGATCCCCCGGCACTGTTCCACCAGATCTGCCTTCAGCCAGTTATCCATGCCAAGGAACTCCACCCACTTGGGCATCACAAAATTCAGTCTCGTTATGGGGAAATCGGATAAGATCTGTTCCATCACAGTGAATGCATCCTCCCTGTTCATTTCCTTGCAATTGATGGGTACAACCTGTTTGCCGTACTGCTCTTCCATGCGCCTGACCCGCTCCTGCGTTTCCTGGGAGTCCGGCCTTGCCGTATTCAGCAGGATAATAAAGGGTTTATCCGCCTCCTTACAGGCAAGGACCGTCTTCTCCTCTGCGCCTTTAAAATTGTCTGCGGGAATATCGCCGAAGGATCCGTCCGTCGTTATCACGATCCCAATATTGGAATGCTCGTGTATTACTTTATTTGTCCCTATGGCTGCCGCCTCAGAAAATGGCATCTCCTTTTCCGACCAGGGCGTCTTTACAAGGCGCTCCCTCTCATCCTCCACATGGCCGGCGGCCTCCGGAACAAGATAGCCGACACAATCAATAAGGCGGATGCGGCCGGTTTCCTGATTTGGAAAATGGATCACCGCCGCCGATTTCGGCACAAATTTCGGCTCCGTGGTCATGATAGTCCGCCCGGTGGCAGACTGCGGCAGCTCATCAATGGTCCGTGCCCTCTCATTGTCGTCGGAGATCTCCGGCAGTACTACCAGTTCCATAAAGCGTTTGATGAATGTAGATTTTCCGGTGCGTACCGGACCAACGACGCCAAGATAGATCTCTCCTCCGGTGCGCCGGCTCATGTCTTGGTATACATTATATTTGTCCATTAAAAAATCCCCCTTGCTGTGGTCGACGCACAATTTGCATCTTCCTTACTGCTAATCATTATATGCAGGGGGATTTCTATTTATGAACTTTACTTGTTTTCCTTTTCCAAAAGCTCCTCGATTTCCAGCCGGACGATCCGGAAGACCTCCAAAAGCCTTGTGGAGAATACACCGCACTCTCCCTCCACGATCATCTCAAATGCCTGCTCCTTCGTGGAGGCTGATTTATAGATCCGGTTACCGACAAGGGAATCATAGGAATCTGCCAGTCCCACAACCTGGGCAGAAATCGGAATCTTATCGCCCTTCAGCCCTCTTGGATACCCATTTCCATCATACCGCTCATGATGGCACATACAGATCTCAGAGCAGTACCGGAATAATTTATAATCTGGATCCTTCGGATCCATCCTGGCAAGGACATAGTCAAATATTTTTTTGCCTCTCTTCGTATGGTTCTGGAAGGTCTGAAACTCGTCATCCGAGAGCCGGCTCGGTTTCAAAAGGATCTTATCTGGCACAGCAATCTTCCCTACATCATGCATGGCTGAAGCCGTCACGATCATCCTGCAGTCCTCCGCAGACAGACCATAATCCGGATAAAATTTCCTTATCTGGTCAAGCATAAGCTCTGTAAAGCGGCGGATATGTTCACTGTGCTTATCTGTAACCAGATCCCCGCACTCAATAATCGAACACAGATATTCTAATAATACCATAGCTGACTTATCCATAACTTCCCTCCATCTGCACATACTAATCTGCGGCTCACCGCCTGCAGGAATCAGCTGTTTACAACATCGATCTTATTCTCGTGTTTTACAAACTGTACATTCTTTCTGATATCTTTCACGATATACGGCTCCGAATTGATATAGAGTATCGTTCCGGGATAAATGGCACCGCTAACCATGATCCGTGCTTCCTTCTGCTTCGTCATGGCTGCCATCTTTTCATTTCGCACAGTGAGCAGTTCTTTTCTCTTCGCCTTATCGACATACACAGCCTTGGTAAGCCTCTCGCAAAGCCCCATAATCTTCTTATCGCGGTTCTGCTGTGCCATAAATTTATTCAGGGCATTTTCACAAGTATGTATCTCTTCTTCTATCTTCTTGATCTGCTTGAGCAGTTCCTGATAATTGGCCAGCTCCTCTTTGCTGATGCCGACCTCCACTATAGTCTTGATCTCCGTGACATTTCCAATCCCATAACAGTTGACGCCCTGCTTGGCGCACATGTAGCCGCCGAGGATCAGCCCCTTCCGGCCTTCCACCAGCAGCTTTCCCTCAATCCTGGCATCGCAATTCAGCAGATAAGATGCTACCACATCGCCGCCCGCGGTAATACTGACAGACTCAAAGAACTGTCCCGTAATGGTCCCGCCGGCCCTCAGGGAACCGATTCCCTGGCCCTGGCAGCCCTTGTGGAGTATGATATCCTTCCCCGCTTCGATGGATCCTCCCTCACAGCTTCCGTTTACCACTACATTTCCAGTGGCATTCACTGTGTAACCGGACTCAATATTGCCCACAATATTTACATCGCCGTTGAAATTAATATTTCCCGTGGATATGTCAACATTTCCCGGAACTGTATACACATTCCGAATGTCCAGATTTCCCTTGGCATCCAGCTCAATAATACCATCCAGCATGGAATAGTATTTCTTCCGGTCCTCCGACATTGTAAAGCCTTTTCCATGAAGCGGCGGCAGTTCCTTGCCCCGGGTGGGAGAACACAGCCTGCCTGTCACATCATATCCAAACACGCCGCTGGTAGCTGGCTGGTATTCCGCCACCAGCTGGCCGCTCTGAACCATCTCGAACAATTCCATGCTCTTGTAATCCACTGTACCGTTGGAAAGCACCCTTGGTTTCTTCTTCAGCTCCTTGCGGAAATAATAGAGAAATTTTCCGTCTGTGCCGTCCACTGCCTGGCGGCCCTCTGCCACCACTGTATCGGTATAAAAGTCCTTTTTATTCAGCTTCTCAATGATAACATCCTTTTTAACACCCTGTTTGATCCCATGATGCTTCATAATGCGGAGTACATCTCCCACATCCATTTTTTCCGCCAGTTCCAGTCCCATAACCGGTGTAAAGTTGAGCTTCGCCGTCATCTTATCCTCGGTCAGGGTAATACAGGAATCGATCAGTTCCTGATCCGAATCTCCCTCATCTGCCGGCAGCTCCTTCTCCGGCGCCGGCTCTGGTTCCTCAACGGCATCCCCTTTCATAAGGTTCTTTACGTCCTGCTCCAGAAGACTGCCGTCGCGCTCCAATTTCTCACGGAACTCCGCCATTTCCTCCGGCTCATAGTAGATCTTCGCATATTCCTCTACATCCAGTCCCACAAGAATCCCCTTGCGGATCTCAGCCATCTGATGATATGTAAATTCTGGATTTTCATAGGGAGTGACGTCGATCTTATCCTCCATCCCGTACCGAAGCTCCCGCATCTGAAACCAGTTATATGTTGTCTTGGCATAGCGTGACACATCCACGCCCTTCTCCAGCCCTTTTACGATCTGTTCCAGCTGGATGCCATGAAACTCTTTGGACAGATAGGGAAGAAGATTGACTCCCGCCGCATAGGCATTATTAATCTGTTCCAGCTGTTCGTCATTGTAGCCCTTTTCCAGAAAATCGCTTAGATCATTGCCCTCACTCAGCCCGCGGCTCAGCTCCATCAGCACCTTCCCCGAATAGCCCTTCTTCGCATAGGGCACAATGTTCTGCCCCTTCACAAGAGCCTTGCGGATCGCCCGCATCACAAGATAACGAAATTCTTTGACGGCGTACTGGGACACATCCACACGCTCCTCCAGTCCCCGCCGGATCTCACGCATCTGCATCCAGTCCAGTTCCGGATCCGAATACCAGGAAACGTCAACCTTTCTGCTCAGCCCCTTCCGGATCTCCTTCATCTGTGCCGCCAGATATTTTTTATCCGCATATTTGGATATATCCAGTTCTTCTATGATACCGTCCCGGATCTCATTACACTGCTGCCTGTCAAAGCCCTTATTCTTATACACCGAGATATCCACACCGGACTCCATGCTGATACGGATATTCTCCATATCAAGCCATGTCAGCTCAGGATTGGTATACCGTTCCACATCGATCCCATGCTCCAGCCCCAGCCGAAGCTGTTCCAGCTGGAACGCATCAAAAGACAGGCGGCGATATCTTACAATATCGCCTCCTGCTTTCTGGCACAACTCCAGTTCGCGTATATAATTCCGCCTTGAAATTTCAGAATCAAGCTGATGTAACTGTTTCATAGAAAGACCCCCATAACAAACATATTATGATGCTGGAGCCAAATGCCTTTGCCCCCAGCAGATGCTCTGGATTGCTTTGTTGTTCTCTGCCACCGGCCACTCTTTCCCGCCAGTAACTATTCTTTAATTTTCAGGTTTCCTTCAAGAAAACTCATTACTCTCTCATAGACACAAGAGGTCCTGAGAAAGGAATCAAAATCGACAGAAGTGCCATATGTGGTCTCATACTGTTTCTTAAAATCATCCAGCGTGCCGGTAGCTCCGGCAGAAGAGATCGCATTATTAGCATATGCCTGAATCTCCGCTTCTGTCACCTGGATATTCTCTTTCTGCGCAATGGCCTCGAATACCAGCTGTATCTTCGCATTATTTTCACCGGCCGCTTCCAGCTGCTGTTCATAGACATCCTTAGTCATGCCCATATTGCCCAGTATCACATCAAATTCTGTGTCCCCGTAATACTGTGACATATTATAGCGGTAGGAATGATCCGTCTGCCGTTTATGCGCTTCCTTCAATGTCTCCGGCATCCTGTTCACCGTCGATTTTTCCACAATGGTGTTCAGCGCTGTGGCAGCGGCATTTTTCTTCTTCTGATCCCCTAACGCGATCTTCATTTCTTTCTTAAATTCTTTAACCGTTTTAAATCTTGTGTTTTCTTTCACAAATGCATCGGTCAGCTTCGGAGTCTTTGTCTCCCCGGCAATATAGTTCAGCTTGATATTATAGACAATCTCCTTGCCTGCAATCTCGCTGTTCTGATAATCCTCCGGCAGCTTCAGCTTGACTTCCTTCTTTTTGCCCGGCTCCATGCCAACGATACCGTCATCAAAACCATCGGCATGCCCGGAGCTTCCCAGCTGGATCATATCGTCCTGGGCAGTCTCCCCATCTACTTCCTTACCGTCTACTTTCCCTGTATAGTCAATATTTACTGACTGTCCACTCTTACACTTGCCTTTTTTGATCTCTTCTACTGTGCTGAACTGCATCAGCAGATTATCCGTCTCCTGTTTCATCTCGTCTTCTGTAACAGTACAGTCCACCTCAACGCCCTTGTACTCACCCAAGGTAACACATTCAACGGGATCGTAATTTTCTATCTCAACAGCAGAATCGGAAGCGGCTGCCGATCCGGATACACTTCCCTCGCTGCCAACAAATTTCTCCTTAAGATCATCCCATGAGCATCCTGTCATCACCATTGCCAAAATAAGCAGCAGTGCGCCAACCGTATATTGCTTTCTCAATTTTGTTTCCTCCTTATCATAGCCGCAGAATAACATGCCTGCAGATAAATTTCTATACCATTATAGCATGGATGCTATAGAAAAGGAAGAGAAAGTTTCAAACTTTCCTGACGCCGTTCACACCTACCATGTCAGGCTCTTGTACTCGCTTACCTTGTCCCGGTCCAGCAGCTCCTTCATCGCCTGGTCTGCGGATTTGTTTTCAAAGAGGATGGCATTGATCTGTTCTACGATCGGCATCGTCACATGATGCTTGTTGGCCAGCGCCATGGCTGCTTTCGCACAGTTCACGCCCTCCACAACCTGTCTGATCTCATTTTTTGCCTCTTCCAGCGTCTTTCCCCTGCCCAGCAGATAACCGCAGTTATGATTCCTGCTGTGGGAGCTGGTACAGGTCACGATGAGATCGCCGATGCCGGAAAGTCCAAAGAATGTCTCCATCTTGCCGCCCAGCTCCATGCCGAGACGGGAGATCTCAAGGATTCCGCGGGTCATCAGCGCCGCCTTGGTATTGTCTCCCAGGCCCATGCCGTCTAAGATCCCTGCCGCCAGGGCGATAACGTTCTTTAAGGAACCCCCAAGCTCTATGCCCATCATATCCGGGCTGGTGTAGACACGGAAATTATTTCCCATAAAAACATCCTGTACAAACATGGCAGTCTTTTTGGTTTTGGCTCCCACCACAACTGTAGTGGGCATTGCCTTAGAGACCTCCTCAGCATGGCTCGGGCCAGAGAGGACGGCCGGATCTGCCATGGGAAGTTCATCCGCAAGTACCTCGCAGAGGGTCATCAGCGTCCCCTCTTCAATCCCCTTCCCTACGTTGACGATAATCTGTCCTTCCTTTATATATGGCTTTGCCAGCTGTGCGGTGGAACGCACATAGGGAGAGGCAACGGACCACACAAGAATATCCTGTCCGGTACACGCCCTCTCCAGATCGTCTTCGATCACGATGCTGTCCGGCAGCTTCACTCCCGGTAGACGTTCAACATGCTCCCGGTTCTCCCGGAGCATATCAATTTCTGACTGGATCTTGGACCAGATAGTTACTTTATGGCCGTTTCCGGCACACAGGATCGCCAGTGCCGTACCCCAGCTGCCGGCTCCCAAAAAACTTACACTTTTCATTGCTTTTGTTCTCCTTTATCTCTCATTCTCTTTTTTATCCCCGCTTCCGAGCTTACGCTCCGTTCCCTCCAGCAGGCGGCGGATATTTCCCGCATGCTTAAAATAGGCCAGTCCGGTAAATGCCAGCGACAACGCCAGCAGCACGGCGAACCGGTGGGCACTCCGGTACTGAAAAACCGTATAGACCGGAAAATACCAGACTACGATCAGGGAGCCCAGTGATACATAACGGGTAACTGCCACCACCAGGATAAAGATCAGCAGCCCCGCGCCGATCATGATCCAGCCGGCGGCGGATTCCGAAGAAGAGGCCACGATCACCGCCGCCGACACCGCAATCCCCTTCCCCCCCTTGAACTTCAGATAGAAGGGAAAGTTGTGGCCGATCACAACTGCCAGACCGGTCACCAGCGTCATCATATAAGTCAGCTCCCGGGAATACCCCAGGGCCGGACAGATCATGAGGCGCACGGCAAGAGTCGGTATCAGCGTCTTCAGCAGATCGCCCCCGAAGGTCAGCGCACCGCCCTTCGCCCCCATTGTCCGCAGGGCATTTGTGGTGCCGATATTGCCGCTCCCCTCTGAGCGTATATCGTGGCCGCTCCTTTTGCCCACGATATATCCTGTGGAAAAGCAGCCAAACAGATACCCCGCCAAAACGGATAGTATAATAAATAGTATCTCACCATACATCATTTCTTACTCCCTTTCTTTTCTTTCCCTAATAAATATCCGGATCGGGGTTCCCATAAAGCCAAAGGTGTCACGGATCCGGTTCTCAATATATCTCTGATAAGAAAAATGCATCAGTTCCTTTTTATTTACAAACAGCACGAAAGTCGGCGGCTTTGTGCTGACCTGTGTTATATAGAAGAGTTTCAGCCTCTTCCCCTTATCCGACGGGGGCTGCTGCATTGCCACCGCTTCCATCAGGATCTCGTTTAGAACTCCGGTCTGGATCCGCAGGGCATGGTTCTGTATCACGGTGTCCAGCATATCAAAGAGCTTGATCGTCCTCTGTCCGGTAAGTGCAGAGATAAAGACAATCTCCGCATAGGGAACGAAGGAAAGAATCTCACGGATCCTGTTTGTATATTCCTTCACCGTGTAATTATCCTTCTCAATGGCATCCCATTTATTGACTGCCAGAATCATTCCCCGCCCTCTGTCATGAGCGATACCGGCAATCTTGGCATCCTGTTCTGTGACTCCCTCTGTGGCGTCGATCATAAGCACTACCACATCTGAGCGCTCGATGGCCGCCACGGTGCGGATGATACTGTAGCGCTCAATGTCTTCCTTTACTTTGCTTTTTCGACGGAGCCCTGCCGTATCGATAAAAATATATTCCTTATCGTTATACGTGATCTGTGTATCAATGGCATCCCTGGTGGTCCCCGCCACATCCGATACGATCACGCGGTTCTCTCCCAGAAGCTTATTGATCAGCGAAGATTTTCCGGCGTTGGGCTTGCCCACTATGGCCACCCGGGGACGGTCGTCCTCCTCTTCCTCCAGCTTGTCAAAATCAACCTTCTCCAGAACGGCGTCCAGCATATCCCCCAGTCCCAGCTTTGAGCTGGCAGAAACCGGATGGGGATCACCGATCCCCAAATTATAAAATTCATATACGTCCGCCATATACTTGTCAAAATGATCTACCTTGTTTACGACCAGGACAATTGGCTTGCCGGACTGCCGGAGCATATCCGCCACCTTGTAATCGGCATCTACCAGCCCCTGCCGGACATCCACCAGAAACAGAATCACATCCGCCGTGTCAATGGCGATGTTCGCCTGCTCCCTCATATGGGAAAGCATATGATCCTTCGTATCCATCTCAATACCGCCGGTATCGATCATGGAAAAAGAGTGATCCAGCCAGGTCATATCGGCATAGATCCGGTCTCTCGTAACGCCGGGATAATCCTTGACAATGGATATCTTCTCCCCCGCCAGTGTATTAAATAAAGTTGATTTGCCTACATTCGGTCTTCCTACGATGGCAAGAATCGGTCTTCCCATGCTGCTCCTCCATTTCATATCTCATCCGTATCTTTAATTCATTCCATTTTATTATCATACCACAACTCAGCTGCGGAATTCAAATGCATTTTGCAAATGTTTGATGGTGTCATCCCCATAGATGGCGATCACGTCAAAACGGCATGGCGTGTCTCCACTATATCCATGCCTTGTATAATAGTACAGCATTGTCCGGCAGATCTTCTTCTGTTTGCGGAAGTCCACCGACTCCAGAGGATCTCCGTATCCCGGTCCACTCCGGTATTTGACCTCGCACGCCACCAGCACCCCGTCCCGAAAAGCGATAATATCAATCTCGCCAAACCGGTTCTGATAATTCCTGGCAAGGATATCATACCCGTTTTCCAGCAGAAACCCGGCGGCTGCCTCTTCATATTTTCTCCCTATTGCCCGTCTGTCTGCCACGGTCCGCCATCACTTCTTCCTATGCTGCAGTTTGCTCTGGATCCGGTCCATTCCGTCCACAAATACAAGAATCTCTGCCACAATGGAATAGAGCTCCGGGGGAATATATTCACCAATATCCAGAATCGACAGAGACCTTGCCAGCTTCTCGTCCTTGTGTACCGGAACGTTGGCCTCCTTCGCCACATCAATGATCTTTTCCGCCAGCACTCCCTGTCCGGTGGCAACTACCTTCGGCGCCCTGTCTCCCGCTTCATACTCCAGGGCTACCGCTGTCTTCTTCTCTTCCCTCTGTGCCATAAGCCGCTCTCCCTTCCTGTCTGTTCACATAATTATGGATAAAGGTATTCCGGTGGATCGGACATGGTCCGTACTTCATCAGCGCCTCTCTGTGTTCCCTGGATCCATACCCTTTGTTCTTTTCAAAGGAATACTCAGGATACAGCTCCGCATACTCCACCATCAGCCGGTCCCTGGTCACCTTGGCCATAATGCTGGCGGCGGCGATGGACAGGCTTCTGGCGTCCCCTTTTACGATCCCCACCTGCCGGATGGGCAGCTGCGGGATCGTCACGGCGTCATTCAGCAGAAGGTCTGGTACGATCTCCAGATCCTCCACGGCATGGCGCATGGCCTCATAGGTAGCCTGTAATATATTGATCTCGTCAATCCTCGCCGGGGAGCTCATACCGATCCCGAAGCTTACCGCCTTCTCCCGGATCTCCTCGTAAAGCTCCTCCCGCCGTGCGGCACTGACCTGCTTGGAATCGTTCAGCCCCTCCAGCTTCAGTCCTGCAGGCAGGATCACCGCCCCCGCCACCACCGGTCCGGCAAAGGGCCCCCGTCCCGCCTCGTCTATACCGCAGATGCAGCGACACTCGTCTCCATATTTCCGTTCAAATTCCAGCATCCTCTCAAGACGCGCCTGTTCCTTCTCATGCGCCTCCAGCTTTCTCTCATACTGGGCGGTGAGCTTTTGCACCCCGGCCCTGGCGTCGTCTTTATACTGCGAAAAAAGAGCATGCCACTGCTCTTTTTCCGTTTTTTCAAATAAACTCCTGATGTCTTTTATCGTCTGCATGGGATCCTCCGCCGGCCTTTACTCAAGATTAAACAAGGTTCTCTCATCAATCGTAATCTCGTCTGTCTCCACATTCCCTTTGAGATATTTTTTCTTCTTGATGCTGTAGATCCTTCCCACCGTCTTTACCTCAATAATATTGTAGCCGTCCGACCACTGCTTCAGGGAATAGGGGATATAGGCCACCAGTGTTCCGTCTACCTTATATCCCGTCACCGTTCCATTGCTGTCATGATAGGTGGCTTTCTCACACAAATAGTTATCCCTGGTCTGCATCGCCCAGTTTTCCTTGGTGGAATACAGCTTCAGATCGGCATCCTGGGGAGCCTTCTCTCCCTCTTCGTTTTTCAGCGTCAGTTTTGTGACAACGCCCGGCTGTCCATTGCCGTTATTATGGATCAGCACTTTCAGATACATGGGATTATCGCTGTCATATTTGCGGTAATTATCATAATTCTGCCCTTGTACGAAATCCAGCAGAACGGATGTGTCGCCCATCTTCACATACTGGTTCTTCTGTTTCTGGACGATGACCGGCTGCTTATTGATAATGTCAGGGCGGTTATTCATGATCTGATATGCCACATCCATAACTGTGTTAAATACCCCGGCTGATTCCGTATTACCCAGCAGTGTTGAATACAGGGAATCGCCGTTTTGATGGGGAATCCCCACATTTCCCACGCTGCCGTCCGACCCATCCTGCCGGATCGTCTGGCCGCCCTCCGTAAAGATTTTATTTGGCG
The DNA here is from genome assembly GCA_910574015.1 of Eubacteriaceae bacterium. Lineage (GTDB taxonomy): Bacteria > Bacillota > Clostridia > Lachnospirales > Lachnospiraceae > Eubacterium_F. The sequence goes on from CAJSYQ010000007.1 coordinate 45,319, forward strand.
TGGAACCAGAGGATGAGAAGAAGGAACGCATAAATCCCCGCGCCACAAAGGCATCCACCACCTCGCCGCTCACATCTGCCTGTTCTCCATTATAGAATATATATTCCATCTCCGGCGGGAAGAAGGTCAGGGTATTCCAGATATAATAACATTTCTCCTGCTCGACCTGCTCCACTCCCTCTGCCAGCCTGGGCCTCACATAATATCCTGTCGACACTGCCGGATCGGTGACTCCCTTCTCCTGAGAGATGCTCTTTTCCCCCAGGGCAATGCGGTTGATCTTTCCCGGCATAAGAAAATCGTCATAAAAGGTCTGGATATAAGAAGAGTCCTCCGCCTTCTTGGCTGTCAGGTCAAACTGAATCCCGATCAGATACAGCTTCGCAACATTACAGAGGGTTCCCCTTCGCGATACATTACGATAATTCGATGTCTGATACATGGGGATATTCGCGGTTCCCTGTTCTACCAGCTTGCCAAGTCCCTGCGTCATGATCATGGGCAGATTTTTATTATTACACAATCGGTACAGGATCTTATAACAGAGCTCCCAATCCAGATCATCTTCTACATAGGTATTGCTCTGGGAAATATCATGGGGAGTTTTGCCTTTCCCCTCTCCGTAGTTATAGTATAGATCATATACATTATTGATATTACCCGTTCCCGAATCGTATGCGCCGATATAGAACATATCAGCCCTCTCGATCATATCCAGCGTATCATCCGTATCCTTCTCTGCCAAAGCATTCAGCTCGGAAGGCGTCATGGTGATCACTTTCATATTGAAATTGTCATAGTCCTTCTGATCGGCAAATAAAAACAGCTGCCGCTTTATTATATTTTTATTGTAGATGCCATAGTATTTGAATGTATATACCTCTTCACTCACCTCCGGCTCGATATCATACCGGCATGTTATCCAGCCGTTTTCACTAAGAGGCATATACAAACCGGTAATTCTGTTATCCGTGAGATACTGGGAGTACAGAAGACCGATATCACTCCATCCAATCCCCTGTCCATTGTGCCAGAATCCACTGCCTGAAATTGCTCCGGAACTGTGCATGGCAACATACTCCGGCGGGATATCCTCCTGCCTTTCTATATATTTCCATCTGTCTGCGTCTGTTCCTGTTCTGGTAAAAACCCAGTTTCTGGCATCGTTTTCACTGGCAAAGCCGAAATCACCTTTTCCCGGCTCCACAGCAAGGATATATCCTTTGCCATTATATTCTTCCCTCACGGCCTCCTTAATAATCCTTTTTTCAAAGGAAGGCTTCCAGTTTGTCTTATCATTGACGGCAATCTCCCGGATCTTGTTTCCCTTGGTATCAGTCTGAAAGAACTCTGCATATTTCACATTTTTCCCGATAAGCTTCTTGATGTCGATCCCTTCCCTGGAAGAAATCTGCTCCTTGGATGATTCGTAATCCTGTTTGAACTGATTGGGATCAATGCCTTTCTTTTTCAGGTTTTCCGCCGTGAATTCTACCGTATATAATTTTGCGATATTCGCATAGCGGATCGTCTCTTTCTCATCGGAACCAATCTTATAGACCTCATACTGCCAGTTGGTAAACCACTGTCCCAGCTTTTTCAGCTGTTCGTTATCCATGGAAGCACTGCTTCCCGGCACATAGGATTTCCCCTGCTCCTTCGCAAGCTTTATACCGTACTTCAGCATATCCAAAGGCTCCTGGGCATGATCCTCCGCTGCCACATAGGCGAGCTGCTGCTGGGCGTGATCCGGTACGATCTCCAGTATAACGAAAGGATTCGTCTTGGTTCCTTTCTTTCCCTCCGCCGTCGGCACCTCCTTCGCACAGGGGCTGGCCCCCGACCCCATCTCACCCTTTAGGTTGCTTCCCTCCGAAGTAATGATAATATTGTTTAATGATTCCGGCGCCCCTGTCACATAGGGCTCCACCGGTTCAAATTTACCGAACGCGATGCCGGAGTACAATGCCCAGAAAGACAGTGTACAGATTATGGTGCATACAGCTATGATACCCAGATATTTACCTGCTTTTTTCTTAGCCATATCCGCTACCCCCTTTACTGATTCCTCATGAAAATGTCCTTGTCACATTCAAACTCCGATTTATCGTCCTTTAATGTCAGTACAACATGCAGCTTCGGCTTACCTATCTTACTTGTACTATCGGCAGGATCCACCTTTTGCTGAACCTCACATTTTAAGCGGGACACATCATCGCAGAGCAGATGACGTTTCTGCCGCCCCGCCGACTCCACCGCCGGCACGAGAGCGGCTATATAATTCAGACGCTGGGCGTCATTTCTAGTGTCAAAATCATCCGGTACAGGCATGGAGAGTTCCGTCCCCAGATCCGCCAGAGGAGCAAAGCAAAGCATATCGGAATCTCCCGCCCCCTGTCCGGAGGATACCCAGTACAGATACCATGAGAGTTCCTCTGTGCCGTCTCCCTTTATCTTTTTTTTGCGGATCAGAAGCGCCCCTCTTGAAACGCCGTCCCCGGTCACTGTATCCTCATAGGGGGTAACGCTGTCTCCCTCCATAACATGGGTTGATATATGAGCAACGGAATCCTTCGCCGCATCCTGCAGTGCCGCCCTGGCCTGGGTGATGCTCATGCTCCGTGTGGAATATGCGATCAAGCTTATGATCCCTGTGATCACAATAACCGATACCGCCATGGCTATCATCATCTCTACCAGAGAAAATCCCTCTTTTTTCCCATGGACTACCTGATTCAATTTATTCATCAGATCACCGCCATTTCTATATTTGTGTCCTGATATCCAGACCGTATCGGTCTGCCGGAACTATGATTCGATATAATGCCGTCCGGTATCGCGCACCAGCACGATTGTGTAAGACAATGTATCAGAGTACACTTCAATTTCTGAAGCAGCTTTCAATTCCGTATCATTCACCTTCGGAACGAAGGATCCGTCCTTTTTGTTGATACAGAAGGAAAGCGAATTGTTAAGACCGGAACCAAGTAAAATATCGGTCTCACCTTTCAATTTCACGGATGCAGAACCAATCCCGATCCGTCTGCCGGATTCATCCATAGAGGGAACCGGATTCTTTGATATCTCAATATAATAATCATCCTCATAATAGTAAATATGCAGATAGGACAATTCCTTCTTTGCCATATTTTCTGATCTCAGCGTGGTAAAACTGCTGTTGATCTCACTGGCAAGTCCCTTTATATCGGAGGAACGAAGCAGGGATATGCTAAACGCCGCGCCGCTGGCAAGAATTGCCATAATAGCGATAACGATGATCAGCTCCATTAGGGAAAAGCCTGGTTTCCCCCTCATTTCCTTTCCTCTATCCATCTGTCGCCGCCTCCTTCCGTGCTATGATCCAAAATTTACTCAGCAGCTATCGTGCCCGGATCCTTCAGCCAGTTTTGATAGCTAATGCACTCCTCCAGCTCTGTCGCATCCTCGGACACCTTGCCGTTCAAGGCATTGAAGATAGCTGTCAGGGCGGGATCCTTCTTAATATGATCCAGCAGCTCATTTACAACTACGATGTTAGCCGTCAGCTTCTTATCCAGTGTGACGTCCACATGATCCTCGGACAGGATCAGCCCGTCAAAATCAGACTCTACTGTAACTTCGCCACCAGCGATGATAAGACCCCGGAAGGATTTATCAACCACTACATCTCCCTTCGCCACCAGGATCCCCCGCACATCCTTTCCCTGCACTGCCGTATCCATCAGGGCACTGGTGCTGTAATTCCCGTCAACCGCCTCCACCAGAACCTTTGACCGGTCAGTTGTATTCTTTATAACCTCTGAGGCATTCAGCTTACTCATATCAAGTATCGTGTCTGCCACCAGCTTTTCTTCATTATTCTTGATCCGCTTTGCCTCTCCTGTCCCAGCTGCCGACGAAGTAAGGCTTTTGCAAAAAGCATAGTATGAATTTGCCATCTTTCTGGCATCCTCCAACAGCGTTTCCTTTGGCTTAGAATTGGTTCCATTATTCGTAAAATAATTGGGTGCCTGAAGTCCCTTCGCCGCATCTGTCGCCTCATAATTGTAGGCGACATAACCAGCCAGTAAATACAGATTGGGAGAGAACGTTGCCCCCATATTGGACACCCTGAGATAGGTCTGCGCCTTATCCTTCAGAAGATCTCTGTTGGCAACGGCAGAACTGTCCTCCGGCAGGGAAGAATCCACAATGTTTCCAGCAAAATAATCAAAATAATACTGATTTGCCACCGATATATTTTTAAAATTTAAGAATAGGTACATCACATCCTCACCCGATACACTGATATGATTCTCAATATACGGCTGGGCGGAATTCAGATAATCCTTTAGGGGACTGTTGTTCAACGCATTTTTCACTCCTGCAAGAAACACAGCCTTATCCTCATAATCTGCCGCCATCACAGGATTGTGTTCCGGACCGATCACATAATCATCCGGTACCAGATATGCGATCTGGTCACTCTTCGCCGCGATGGATTCTCCCATCACGATATCATCATTCCCTTTGTTCGCCGCATTGGTCTCCCGCTCTACAAATGTATGTCCCGCCAATACCAGCTTATCCAGTGTGGGAATAGAAGCTGCATCTGCCGTTCCGTCCTTCGATGGGTCCCAGTTGGTAAACAGGCTTGTATTCAGCCCGTTTACCAGCACGGCGCTGCTGTATTCCGCATTGGTAGCCGCCTCTGAGGAGAGATTCTGTTCATTGTAGCTGTATCCGTAATATGTCCCCGCCAGATAGACTTCGGAATTATTGTCCTCAATATCCAGATCGTTTGAGACATAGGCATTCTCAAATATTTTCAGTATCGTTCCCTTCTGGGAAGAATTGTAATTTTTCAGACGCACATTCTGAAGCCACAGATCCCCTGCAACGGGATCCGCAGTACCGGAATCCCCCTTCACCATAATATCCGATCCGGACTGGATATCCAGGCTTCCCCTGCTGATGATCCGGTCGGACTGAAAGACCACCTTCTTGTCATGCTGGATATCGATTCCGATATCCGGCTTTTCCCCGGAACCCTTTACAGATGCTCCGCCGGTATAGATATTTCCGGTAAAAGAAGTAGTTCCCGATGAATTTACACCGCTCCTCTTTAAAATGCCATCCGAGATTACCAGATAATTTTTCAATTCGTTAAATGTACTGTCGCCGTCAAACTTGTAATCCGGTGTTGTGAATACAATATCCGTAGAAATCTGGGAACGGTAGCTGGCTTCATTTGTATAGTCGATATCAATATTTTTAAGGATCAGGGTATAGCCTCTCAATTCGTCAAATCGAATGTCAAAGTCAAAATAATTTTCCTTGGTTGAGAGATCTGTCTTCACCGCATCCGGCACCTGCGTCAGCTTGTTGATATTCGCCAGAGGAGCGCCATTTTCCGCCTGATAGGATTTAGCCGGATTTGATTTATTTACCTCCGACGCCACCTGAAATCCCGTGCGGCCGGTAAGCTTCTCCACAAGACGGTTCATGTACCGTTCAGAATATTTCATTTTGGCATCCGCTCCATCTGCCATATAATTTTGAAGCACGTCCTCATAGGAATCCCTGCTGGCTGCAGAAGCGTATCCGATCAGGCCAGTGCGCACCTCCGTAAGGATCCCCTCCGTCTCATAAAAATTATTGGAAGAATGTCCCGCCGTATAGACGGAAACAACATACCTCGTCGCCACAGTGAGGATAGTGACTCCGATGGCTGATAGAAATAGAACACCAATGACAACGGACACCAGAGAAGCGCCCTCTCTTTGCCCGTTTTGTTTTTTCCTGCGAATCCATGAAAATTTCATCCCTATTCCCCTTTCGAAGACTCCAGATGGGCAAGGCTTTCAGACATAGACAAATCCTCTTTCCCGTACACGTCCACTACGACTTTGGCAATGCGTTTCTTGGTACTGGAGGTAACCAGCTCCTGTCTGTGGTCTGTAGCAATTCCCACAACATTTGCAGAATCCAGATTCGTATGATAAACCGCCCGCGATGCCCGGAGAAGCAGTTCAAATTTAAGACGGTGGGCGATATGGATCTTATCCTCTGTCCCTTCCTTCTGGCAGATAAAATAGATATGCATTTTATCCATAACGGCGTCGAAAGCAATCTGATCCGCCGCATTGCCTGAAACAGGAGCCGCCGATACGCTCACCTGCTCTTCTTCATTTACAACAATGCTGGTGCCGCCCTGTTCATAGTTGGTGCGTTTGTAGAAAAAATAGACATTGGCGGGATCTTTTACCTTCGTCCTTGCCACAACAGCATCATAGGAATCGCTCTCACTTCCATTATAAGTATAGTGATAAGATCCTGTGACAGTAAAGATATCCTCCTTTTCTGTTATATCAAGACACAGCTTTCTATTTAGTTTATTGATAATATCCACCTTCGACTGATCCGGATATTTCATCAGATAATGGCTGACGGCGCGATCCAGCTGGTCTTCCTCTGCGATCACGGCATTCTCACTGGAGTACACCTCTTTTAATTCCGGCAGCTCCTGCAGATTGGGATTCGTATATCCCCCAGAGACGGAGGGATAATTATATTCCAGAGTCACCTTCGCATTATAAGCGGTACCGTCCACCTCGATGTCCCTCCTTGTGAGGGTGGTGGCTGTGGTCTTTCCCGCCTCACCGGTAACGCTCTCCGCCTGGGTAATGCTCCATCCCGGATCAGCAGCAGACTCCGCTTTCAGGTACTCCTCCATCTGCTCCAGTGTATCAAAGGAATTCAGCTCCTCCAGCACAGACTCCGCCGCCATTGCAGCTTTCTGTGAATTCTTCCCCCGGGAGGTGGTCACCGCTGCATTGGTAAAATAGGCCAGGATAGGCAGAGCCATAAAGGCAAGCAATGCCACGGCAATAATCACTTCCACCAGCGAAAACCCTTCCTTCATGGCATACTTTCCTGTATGTCCACTGCAGTCAATATTATGAACCATCCTGCCTCACTCCTTATATCCCAAACTCTCTATACTCCTATTTCTTTGCCGTACCGAACATCTTATTCATTTCATCAATTCCCACAGAAATATCCGATACATCCGGTTCCTCATATGGTTTTCCATTCCCGTTTAATTCATTGAAGGCAATGGTTATATTGCCGCTGAGCTTTCCCGTGCTGGCATCATAGGAAAGATTCACATTCCACACAGTCATGTGCTCCTTGCTGGCCGCCACCCAGTCAATGGCTTTCATGATCTGACTGAGTGTTCCGGTGAGCTGAACGTCATACACTGACCTCTTGCCTACCATCTGTATCATATCCACCTTATTTTCCGGGTTTGCCTCTACCGCAGATGTACTGGCGGCAGCCCCTTCATTTCCCACAAGAAACTTGCCGTCCTGGAAAAATGTCTGTGGATCACCAGGTGTGATAGCATTGATGCGGATCCCGCTCTTTTTCATCATAAGGTACAGATTATGGATGGCCTTCTGCTGCGGTACTCTGCAGAGAAACTCTCCCGTAAAGGTATCCGTCTCCTTTTTCTTCTGGGGAGCCAGCTTACTCATCCGGGTCACCTGCGTCTGAAGAGAACTCAGATGATTTACCTGGTTCTGAAAGTTTCTTGACTCCGCCTCCAGCGTGTACACTGTCTCCTGATTTTTCTGGAACACCAGAAAGAAGGTGACGAGAAGTATCACGATGCCGGATACGATCAATATAATTTTTTTCTGTAATAACGACATGCTACTGTCCTCCTCCCTGTTCCAGAATGGATATCAGCTCCGCCAGTATATCCTCCTGTGATTCCGGTTGTTCCACATACTTAAAGGTCAGCGTATAGGAGTATACCCTTCTGTTGGTGGCCTGTTCATTGGACTCCGAGATCGTGTCGATCCTGACATCCTTAAAGCCTGCGATCTTATTCAGCTGGATCTGCAGCGCCGATAGGGAAGAGAGTTTATCCTGGGATCTGGCGCTGATGGTCACTTCCGTATCGTTTGACTGGATACTCTCGATCCGGAACGACTTCGGGGTCATATCCGAAAGCGTCTTAATGGTCTTGCGAAAACCGTTGTTGTTTCTATTTACAAAGAATTTCAGCTGATTCGTCAGGATATATTCATTCTCAATCTTTTTGAGGCGGTCATATTCCCCCTGCACCGGTTCCAGGGCACGCACCCGGGCCTGCAGCCGGTCCCGGTCCTGAGTCGCCACATGCACCTGCAGAAAGGAAAAGCCAGCCAGAACGATGCTTGCCAGCATCAGACTGGCAAAGACAAGAATCCCTCCTGTCAGACTCCCTTTGTTTGCCTCCCGCAGCTCCACGGCCCGGGGAACAAAACGCACTGGATAAAAGACGGATCCAAAGCAGTTGACATACTGAAGGATCGTACTGTTGATGGCAACCTTATGATTAAACCGGACCCCGTCCAGTTCATTGGGCGTTTTCACCGGAACTCCCAGTTCATTGGTGAGCAGTTCCTGAAATCCCGCTACGCTGCAGCCCTGTCCGATACACATAATATTCTGGATGGGCTTCTCTTTATATTTGGAATTATAATATTCCATAACACGCGATATATTGCTGATAAGGTAATCTGCATTATCGGTTACCTCTCCCCGTTTTGCCAGGGAATAATCCCCCTGCGGATTGTCTGCGTTCATCGTACTGAGCAGCACCCTCTTAGTGGACAGAAGGTGAAATGCCTGGTCTGTGTCCGGGGTTTCAAATACCTCTTCCTGAGTCATTACTTCTGTAAATACATTGATCCCATAAGGAATCACCCTCTGGAGATACAGTTTATCATTATCTATAATATTCACAAGGGTAGAATCCTGATTCACCTGAACCGCCATGGTAATATCCTTTTTCACCTGCCGGCGCATCATCTGAAAGACGCTGTTGCCATCCGCCTCGATAGCGGCAACTCGGAATCCCGCTGCGTCCGCCAGTGCATAATAGGAATCGATCAGTTCTGCCGGCGCAGCAAAGATATGGACGTCCTGTACTTTGCCATTGATCTCTCCCTCTGCCATATTCGTATTTTCGTATTCCTTACCCTGCAGTACATAAGAAAACACATAGCGGTCTGAATCAATGGGAAAAAGATCCGGCACCTTCGCCATAACGTTCTGGCGGATCTTTGCCTTGGCCACATAGGGGATCGTCGTCTCTCTGTTGGCAATCTTTGATGAATCTATAGTAAAGATCACATCCGTTGTATGTATGCCTTTCTCCTGGCATGCTTTTTTGATCCGCTGCCCCACTTCCATTGCATCTATGATCGTGCCGTCACTGCAGGCCCCTTCTGGCGTAGGGACACGCATACAGCCGTATATCGTAGGATTGTTCGTCATATATTCCATGTGGACAATATGGGTGGTTTTTGTTCCGACCCGGACCACAACAACCTTTTTTGACATTCTCATATCCTCCCTCTATAAAAGTATTTCACCCTTTTTGCAGCAATTCAAGGCGGCTCCCCTTCAATCGCTCCAAAAAGGACAAAACATCATATTATTACATAAAAAGAAATTTTTCCAGATACCACTCATACAACTGCGTCCCCCAGAGCAGGGCAACAAACACACCAATGGAGAGATAGGGTCCAAACGGGAATTTTCCCCTCTCCTTCGTGACAGCCATACGGATCCCCTGCACGATGGCTCCCAGCACCGAGCCAACGACAACGGCAAAAAGTGAATGCCCCCATCCCAGACACAGTCCCGCACATGCCATCAATTCCACATCTCCCATTCCCAGGCCCCCTTTCCCCGTCACGGCCCGAAACAGAAAGGCACATAATAACAGAAAAAGGCTTGCTGAGATGAAGCCAGTAACATAATAAATCCAGTCATTCAGATGTAGAATAAGATGAAGGATTCCAACCAGCAGGATCACCACATCCACTGCAGTGGGAATCATCATCGTCCGGTGGTCAATAACGCTGAGAACGATCAGGGCCGACACAAGAATGCACCACAAAATACTGTCCGCATTCCATCCCTTAACGGCAAACACAAGAACATACAGGGCACCATTCAGCGCCTCTACAAGCGGATACTGAACCGATATCCCCGCACCGCAGTACCGGCATTTCCCCCTTAGAAAGAGCCAGCTGAACAAAGGAAACAGATCATACCATTTCAGACGATGGCCGCACTCCATACAGTGAGAACCCACTGTCACCAGATTTTCCCCTTTCGGCATCCGATAAATACATACGTTGAGAAAGCTCCCAATCACGATGCCATATAGAAATATGATCAGATAGAGGATGAAGTGTACTGGTGCCATTGTGGGTTCTCCTTATGGTATGACTTGTTAGTTACTTACAACAAGGGCTTTGCCGTCAGCAGATTTAGCGAGGTCTGCACCATAACCTGTTGTGTTGCTTTCCAATAATACGGCTTTTCCCTCTTCCGATGCAGCATAAACCAGAATCGTATTATTCGCAACATCATATCTGCAACGAATTGTGGCAGATGTTGCATTTTTAGAACCCAATGTAGTGGAGCCAGTTCCAAGCAGTGCTTTCATCTCATTATAAACCTTAGCATCATCCGCATCTGAAGGAGCACCCGTTCCTGGATACTCAAAATCTCCGTCACCAGCTACTTGTGTATTAGCCACAGCCGAAGAAAGTGCCGAACTGATTGCTCCCAGTGCCTGGAGATCCTTGCTCTCTCTGGAACGAGACAGATACGGGATAACTGCCAGTGCAATTACACCGATCAGAATCGCCATAATGGCAATAACGATGATCAACTCAACAAGAGAAAAGCCTTCTTTCTCCCCACTCAGATACTTCTGAATTCTCTTTTTCATACTTAATCTCTCCTTTTTAGTTCTTTTTTTGACTCCCCACTTCATAGGAATCCTCTCTGAGATAAACACTATCTCAGATATTTATTTAAATATTATAATTCATTTATACTATTTTTTCAATAGTTTTGACCAAAAAATTCCCTGTTTCTTATGCATTTTTGGTTAATTTTTCTTGTTTCGTCCATTAAAAAGCTATCACGCCGTAATTAATCGGCACTATTCAGAACCAATCAACACCTCTTTACCCCGAAAGGCAAAACCATACTTACGAATCTGTTGTTTTTTTAATCCAGAATCCAAAAGAGACTGTTCATATCCTCTGTCTTTTATCTGCATCAAAGCCGCCTGAACAGTATCTCGCAACGATTTCTCTTTTTTTGCATTGAAAATCTTAAATTCCATAATTATGCCATTCTCTTTCAGGCTCCTTGGCTTCAGCATTACGTCATAACGCCCAAAACCACTCTCGTGATTAGACAATACCTCATATCTGTCTGCCAGATCCACAAGAAGTCCCAATACAAATCCATGATAAAAACGTTCTGGTGTCTTCTTTTCAGACGGTTTTTTCCCTCCATCAAAAGAGCTGAACATAGATTCTGCCATTTCAGACATATATTCATTCATCTCTTCCACATCATCTCTTAAAAGGGCTTTGACAAAATCATTATAGTCAGACGTTCCTTCATCAAACCATTCCCTCACCATATCTTCAAAAGTCTGTTTTACTTCATAGTTAGTTAGAGAGAGTTCATATTCTTTTCCTCGTATTTCCATCACTTTCAGATAGCCTGCTGCAAGGAGAAGACTCCAGATCGCCCGTTCACTTCCATCAAGCTGATTAAATATGATTTCCTCCTCTATCCGGCTTACAATTTTTTTCCCGGACAAAAGATCCTCAAACTGCATTTTAACGTCCTTACTGCCCTTTCGAATCAAACTGCTCACCAGCCCATTAGAGCTTGTATTTGTCCAATATGGCCTAAGCTCTCCCTCATCCAGAAAATTAATAATTGACCATGGATTATAAATGTCCTGCCACGAACCTATTGTAAAACCATCGTACCATTTCTTTACTTCAAGCTTATTTGTCATGTTAAATTCATCCATGGCAGAAAAAACTTCATTCTCCGAAAATCCAAAGCATCTGGCATAATTGTTTGAAGTCATAGATACTACTTTTAGATTATTTAAATCCGAAAAAAGAGACTCTTTACTCACTCTGGTGATTCCTGTCATGATTGCCCGCTCCAAATAAGGATTAGACTTGAATGTATTATTAAACAACACCCTTGTAAATGCGGCCATTTCCTCCCAATATCCGTTGACATACGCCTCCTGTATGGGAGTATCATATTCATCCAGCAAAACAATTACCTTTTTACCAAAATGCCGATATAAATAACTGCATAAAATGTATAGTGCCAAAGGGGCATCCTGCAAGGATACCCCAGATGCAAATTTCCTGACCTCTCTTGCTTCATCATCTGTCAGTGCATCAGACTCTGTCAAATAATAATGCTTTTTATATAACATCTTTATCAGCTGGCAGATTAGATATAATGCTGTTTCACAATGATTTTCCTTGACCCCGGCAAAAGAAAGAGAAATTACCGGATACACTCCCTGCAGTTCTCTATACTTCTTTTCCTGCCATATACTAAGATTTTCAAAAACCTCCCCCTGTTCCTTATACTCTACACTGAAAAACCGTTCCAGCATATTCATATTGAGTGTTTTTCCAAATCGTCTCGGCCGGGTGATCAGTGTCACAATATCCCTGTTCTCCCACCATTCCTTAATAAACAAGGTTTTATCCACATAAAAGCAATTCCCTTTTATCAATCTCTCAAAATCCTGTTCACCAACGGAAACTACTCTTGGCATAAACATTCACCATCCTTATTCCTCCAGGCAGAATCGTAACTCTCCTTACGCATTCCCCGCATTTTCATAAATGGAAAGCATCGGCATCATAACTGCCCCGAGTATACCGCCAACCAGCACAGCCAGTACGATAATGATCATAGGTTCCATCGCTGTAGTAAGGTTTCTGGTGGCCTCCGTCACCTCCTCCTCATAGTACTCGGCTACCTTATCCAGCATCTGTTCCGTCGTACCTGTCTCCTCACCGATGCGGAGCATATGCGTCAGCATCGGTGGAAATACGCCGGATGCCTCCAGTGGTTCCGACATGGGGATCCCCTGCATCACCTCTTCCCGGCAGTCCTTTACCGCCTTGCGGATCAGGCGGTTGCTGATGACGTCCCCTGCAATCTCCAGTGCATCCACCAGCGGGACGCCGGACATAACAAGCGTTGCCATCGTCATGGAAAAACGGGCGGAAGCATTTTTTACGGAAAAATTCTTGATCATCGGAATAATCAGAGCTACTCTGCTGAGAAACTGTTTGCCAGGCTCCGTTCCTTTTCCTACGATAATAAAAATAACGAGACCGACGATGGTTCCCAGAACCCCCACCAGATGCCCCGTGATAAAATCACTCAAGGCAATGACCATCTTGGTCAATCCGGGAAGCTCCTCTCCCATGGTCTCAAAGGTCTCCCTGAAATTCGGAATTACGGTGGACATCAGAATGATCACCACCGCGACAGCGACGATCACTACCACGATGGGGTAGATCATGGCGGAGCGTACCATGGAAACCAGCTTCATATCCTTATCAAACTGGGAGGTGATTCGTTCAAAGGCAATCTCCAGATTACCGGTGGCCTCGCCCGCCCTCACCATATGGATCAGAAGCTCTGGAAACACCTTGCCCTCCTGCTCCATGGCGCCGGCGAGGGATTCCCCCTTCGACACGTTGGCCTGGACGTTGAGCAGCGCTCTGCGGAGATTTTTATTCTCGGTCTGGTCCTGTACCATCTGCAGCCCGTCGATCACCGTAACGCCTGCCGTCAGGATGCTGTGGAACTGCTTGCAGAAGATGGTGATGTCTTTTTTCTTTACCCCCGAACCGATCTGGATATTCCAGGCGGCATCATCTAACGATTTTGTCTCCTTGATCTGCAGAACCACACTTCCATCGCCCTTTAACCTGGCGATGGCCTGTTCCTCTGACTGGGACTCCAGCATACCCTTTTTCTCTTTGCCGTATTTATCCGTGATAACATATTTATATCTCGCCATACCTTACCTCCATTATCTCAATAAACCAGACGCTTCTTCAGATTCGATTTATCCTGTGCGAACAGGATCGCATCTTCCCGGGTAATCTTCCTGCGTTCATACAATTCGGTGATGGCATCGTCCATGGTGATCATCCCCACTGACCGGCTGGTCTGAATGATGGAGGGGATCTGATGCGGCTTCGCCTCACGGATCAGATTCCGAATGGCGCTGTTGGCATACATCACCTCAAAAGCGGCCACTCGCCCCTTACGATCGGCCGTGGGAAGAAGCTGCTGGGAGATGATCGCCTCCAGCAGGGTTGCCAGCTGGATACGGATCTGCCCCTGCTGGTTCGTGGGAAACACATCGATAATTCGCTCTATGGTCGGCACCGCACCGATGGTATGTAAGGTGGAAAATACAAGATGCCCGGTCTCCGCCGCCGTAACTGCCGTAGCGATGGTATCCAGATCCCTCATCTCGCCCACCAGTATAACATCTGGGTCCTCACGGAGCGCCGCCCGGAGTGCCCCCGCATAGGACTGGGTATCAATGCCGACCTCGCGCTGGTTCACAATGGACCTGCCGTGGCGGTGGAGATACTCGATGGGATCCTCCAGTGTAATAATATGCTTGCTGTAATTCTGATTGATGATATTGATCAGAGAAGCCAGTGTCGTAGATTTTCCGCTTCCCGTCGGTCCTGTAACCAGGACAAGCCCCCTCTTTTTCGTCGCCAGTTCAATCACCGATGGCGACAATCCCAGCTTTTCCGGATCCGGAATCTCTGAATTTACTACTCGGATAACAAAAGAGAGGGTCCCCCTCTGTTTAAATACATTGACACGGAAACGTCCCAGTCCATTGATGGCATATGAGAAGTCGATCTCGCCGTCCTGATTGAAACGCTCCACCAGTCGTCCCGGAATCATCTGTTCTACCAATTCTTTTGAGTCCTTCGGCATAACCGCATCCTTGGTCAATGCCTTTAATTCGCCGTTGATACGGCATTTGGGCGGGATTCCCACCGAGACATGAAGATCCGAAGCCCCTATCTGTCTTGCTTTTGCAAGCAGTTCATCGATTTTCATATTAATCCCCATTCTTACATTATATTAAAACATTACTCTGTTGCAATCCGTTCTACCTCGGAGATGGATGTCACTCCTTGTAAAACAAGCTTTGCCGCACCGTGTCGAAGTGTTGTCATTCCCTCCTTCAATGCCACCTTCTGAATCTCCTCTGCCCCGCCTCCGGCAGATATCACACCGCGTATATTCCCACTCACAGGCATGATCTCATAGACTCCGATCCGCCCGCGGTATCCGGTTCCGTTGCAGAAAGCACAGGTGCCTCCTCCCGGCTCATAGATGGTAGGGGCGGCATCTCCCCTGAGACGGAGCCTCTGCTTATCCAGTTCCGTGATCACATGAGCCTTTTTACATTTGGGGCAGAGCCGGCGCACAAGACGCTGGGCAATGATGCCCACTGTAGAATCGGCGATAAGATATGGCTCCACACCCATATCCTCCATACGGGTGATGGAACTGGCCGCGCTGTTTGTATGAAGCGTGCTGACTACAAGATGCCCGGTGATGGCGGCCTTGACTGCGATACCGGCAGTTTCCTCATCACGGATCTCACCGATCATGATAATATCTGGATCCTGTCGGAGAATGGAACGAAGAGCCGAGGCAAAAGTCAGCCCCGCTTTCTCGTTCACCTGAACCTGATTGATGCCGTCCACATCCGCCTCCACTGGGTCTTCCACCGTGATAATATTCACATCACCGGAATTTAGTTCGCTGAGTACCGTATACAGAGTGGTGGACTTGCCACTTCCGGTAGGCCCCGTAACCAGTATGATCCCATGGGGATTGCGTACCAGTTGGTCAAACCGGCGCAGCTCCTCTGGTGGAAATCCCAGATCCTTTTTATCCCTTGTCAAAGCCTGCTTAGAGGCAAGACGCATAACGATCTTCTCTCCAAACACGGTAGGAAGGCTGGATACACGGATATCATATTCCACCCGGTCAAACCGCTGTGTCATACGTCCGTCCTGGGGAGCACGTTTTTCCGAAATGTCCATCCCGCTTATGATCTTGACCCGGGCCACAATGGCAGCCAGAAGCTCATGCTCATACCGCATCATTTCCTGCATAACGCCGTCAATGCGGAAACGGACCCGGACACTGGTCTCCATAGCTTCAATATGGATATCACTGGCCCGCTCATTTACTGCCTGTTCAATGATCTTATTAACCAGCACAACAATTGGTGCATTATCAACTTCCTCATTTTCTTCTTCCTGATGCCTGCCCCTTGCCTCCTGCTGTTTCTTACGCTCCTCGGAAAAGGCGTCTGCCATCTTGGCAACCTGTTCGTTCCCGTAATATCGTTCAATACCAAAATGAATATCGGACGGAGTCGCCACCATAGGTTCTATGATCATATTCGTCACGATACTCAGGTCATCCACGGCGAGAATGTCCAGCGGATCCGCCATGGCCACTCTCAGTATATTCGGGTTCTCAGGATGAATCTCGAAGGGCAGGACATTATGTTTCCGGACGATCTTCTCCGAGAGGAGCCCGATGACCTCCGGCGCCAGCTTCGCTTCCCTTATATGAGCAATGGGCAGCCCCATCTGGCGGTGAAGGGCTTCTACAATCTCGCCCTCATTTGTAAAGTTCAGCTCGATCAGCGTCTGTCCCAGCCGGATACCCAGCTCCCGCTGCTTTTTCAGCGCCTCCCCAAGCTGTTCGTTCGTGATAACGCCGGCATCTACCAGCATATCCCCTAGTCTTTTCTTTCTCCCCAACATAAAACATCACCTAATTTTCATTTTCTGTATACTGCTCTTTTGCATTCTTGCTCCTGCGAAGTCTGATTCCGATGGCGATACCGCCTGCAGCAACTGCCCCAAACACCACCAGACGAATCAGATAGTACGCAAAAGCCTCCAACAAAGTCTCCGGCATACAAGCACCTCCTTTTCCATAACTCATATTTTATCTGCGGTTTGCCAGCTCTTTCGTCACATCTTCCCAGGTAATACCGCACTCTGCCATCAGGACCATCATATGATACAGAAAATCAGCAATCTCGTATTTCAGCTCTTCCGCATCTGGATTCTTCGCCGCTATAATGATCTCCGATGCCTCCTCTCCACATTTCTTTAGTATTTTGTCAATCCCTTTTGTAAAAAGGTAATTTGTATAGGAACCTTCCTTCGGATTCTTTTTGCGCTCCATGATGGTGGCAAAATCTTCTTCCAGAATGGTAAGTGGATTGGTGTCATTGTAATCTCTCTTCGCCAGTTCTTTAAAAAAGCAGCTGTAGGAACCGGTATGGCACGCCGCCCCGATCTGGTGCACCTTGGCCAGAAGGGTATCGTTGTCGCAATCCAGCGACAGCTCCTTTACATATTGAAAATGTCCAGAAACCTCCCCCTTGACCCAAAGCTGCTGCCGGCTTCTGCTGTAATAAGTCATTTTCCCGGTATCGCATGTCATCTGATAGGATTCCTCATTCATATAAGCCATCATAAGAACCTGGCTGGTGCGGTAATCCTGAACGATGCATGGCACAAGGCCCTTCTGATCTGTCTTAAATTCTGAGAAAGGCAGCGAGGATTCAAAGGTATTCATGGCAATACCAGCCTTCTTCATACTGCTTTTCACTTTGTACAGATTCTTATTTTCATAATAATTGGTAGCCACTCCCAGTACACCGTCGATCCGGAGAAGCTCTTCCAGATCGTTCCGCAGAAGACTGTCCCGGATCACCACGTTCTTCCCGCAGTCCTGGATCTTCCTTGCCAGCAGATCCCCGGCGTCAACATGCTTGAGCAGCAAGGTATCCACTGGAAATGCGATCTTGTCAAAGGCCAGATCCTCATCCACCTCGATCATAATCTTATCTGTGCCAAACCTTCCCGCCGCTTCGCTTATGATGCCCTTGGAGGGACAGATCTCATATTTGATCACGACCTTGTCCGCACCGGTATAAAACGCCTTCTTCACATCTTCAAACCGCGCCGCATACATCCCTGTAAAAAACGGAATGTCAACGGCTGTCCCCACTTCCTTCAGAGCAGCCAGAAACTCTTCCCGTTCACTCTCTATCTTGGAATAATTATATATAAATAATTCATCCGCGCCGGCAAAATTGTATTCCTCTGCCAGTTTCACGATATTTGCTGAAATTTCATTTTCTCCATTGATAAATGCAATGATTTTTTTGTATTCCACGTCTCATCCTCCTACTGTCTTTTTTCCCGGGCCGGACCGTCTCACAGAACGCCCTTTGTAGATAATACGCCGTCGATACGATTGTCTACCTGGGACGCCATATCCATTGCTTTCGCCACCGCCTTAAACATCGCCTCCACGATATGATGCGTATTTTCCCCTGCCAGCTGTCGGATATGCAGGTTCATCCCCGCGCCGCCTGCCAGTCCCATAAAAAATTCCCGGACTACTTCCGTCTCCATCGTTCCCAGACGCTCCGCCTTCAGGTCGGCGTCAAAGGCAAAGAATGCCCTTCCCGAAAAATCAAGAGAGGCAAGTACAAGAGCATCGTCCATAGGCAGGATAAAGTAGCCGAACCGGGATATGCCTTCCTTATCGCCCAGCGCCCTCAGAAATGCCTGGCCAAGTACGATACCGGTGTCCTCCACCGTGTGATGAGCATCCACATGAGTATCACCCCTGACAGACACCTCCAGGTCAAACAGTCCGTGCCGGGCAAAGCCCTCCAGCATATGATCAAAAAAACCGATGCCAGTATCAATCTCGTATTCTCCCGTCCCGTCCAGATCCAGCTCCACTATGATCTCAGTCTCTCTCGTATTTCTTTCGCATCTGACATAACGACCCATGAAAAGTCCTCCTCATGCTTCTGGTACAAACTATCTTATCATAAGAAATAGTATAACATAACTCCGCGAATTATTCCAGTTATTCTTGTTGACGGTCCGCCCCGTCTCCAGACCGGATCCTCCAGCTCTGGTACAGGTCTGGACGCCGCTGCCTAGTGCGCTGAAGGGACTGTTCCTGCCGCCATCTCCTGATGTTCTCATGGTGGCCACTGAGCAGCACCTCCGGCACCCTCCTTCCAAGGATCTCCGGAGGTCTTGTGTACTGAGGATATTCCAGAAGTCCATCGGAAAAGCTCTCGGTGTCCGCCGACTCTTCATTATTCAGCACACCGGGCACAAGCCGGGCGATGGCGTCCATCATCACCATGGCGGGCAGCTCCCCCCCGGTGAGTACATAATCCCCGATGGATATATAATCCGTCACGATCTCCTCCAACACCCTCTCGTCAATGCCTTCATAGTGCCCGCAAAGGAATATGACATCACTCTCTTCTGCGTACTCCTGTGCCATCTCCTGCCGAAATACCGTCCCCTGAGGCGTGAGATACACCACCCTCGGCACACACCCAGCCTCGCTGCAGACCGCCTCATAACAGCGGTAGACCGGTTCCGCCTCCATCACCATTCCGGCACCGCCGCCGTAGGGATAATCATCCACCTTCAAATGCCTGTTCTGTGTGTAGTCACGTATATTCTTTATCTCCAGTTCGATGGCTCCCGACTGGATGGCCCGGCCAAGTATACTGGTATTCATGCCCTGCCGGATCATATCCGGGAACAGCGTCATTACATAATATCTCACAGATCCATCAGCCCCTTCATAATATGCGCCGTAACGACCCCTGCCTCTGTATCCACTTTCTTAATGCAGTCCGGGATCACAGGAAACAGAACCTCCTTTCCCGAATCCGTCCGCACGGCAAAGACGTTATTTGCCCCCGTCTCAATGACATCCGTCACCTCACCCACCGGCGAACCGTCCTCTTCTACAACCCTTGCCCCCACAACGTCACACAGATAATACTCTCCCTCTTTCAGAGGAAGGGCATTCTCCCTCGTCACCATCAGATCGCACTTCCGAAATCCCTCTACCTGATCAATATTGTCAAACTCCCGGAACCCGAGAATCACTTTATCTTTAAAATGTTTTACACTGCTGACATGTAAAACAAGATTGCCTTCCTTTGTTACTAATATCACTTCATCGCATTTCTGAAAACGGCTGACTTCATCTGTCGTTGGAAATACTTTAACCTCCCCCCGGATCCCATGGGTCGTGGTAACAATTCCGATCCGGAGCATATCTTCAACTTTTTCTGTGGTTCTTTCAATTTCTCTTCCATTCATATCCAATAAATCTCCCGCATATACAAGAAGTTCATGTCCTGACCAGCCCGGCATGCCATTTACTGAACCATGGCATCCGGCTGTTCTGACATGAACTTTTGACTACTGTATGTCTACCATTATTTTCTTGTCGCCTTTTGAACCTGCTGCACGCACAACGGTACGGATCGCTTTCGCAATCCTTCCCTGTTTGCCGATGACCTTACCCATATCGTCTGGCGCAACGGTCAGGTTTAGGACAATCTGATCATCGTCTTCTGTCTCAGTGACGACAACGGACGCCGGATCATCCACTAATGCACTAGCGATCACTTCTACTAACTCTTTCATACCAGCCTCCAATCCGGTGCTCCAAAGAGACACCGATTACTTTTCAATACCTGCCTGCTTGAACAGACGAGCAACTACATCTGTTGGCTGAGCACCGTTAGACAGCCATTTTTTGGCTGCTTCTTCGTCTACCTTGATGACGCTTGGTTCCTGATTTGGGTCATAAGTACCAATCTCAGCGATATTTTTGCCGTCTCTTGGAGATCTCTCATCAGCAACCACGATTCTATAAAATGGTGACTTCTTCTGACCTAATCTTTTCAATCTGATTTTTACTGCCATGTCTTTCACCTCCTTCTCTTTCTATGTTAATCTATATTCAAAGGGCTTTTCGCCTCATTGAATGCATCTGTTTCACATGCCCCCGAAGGGGAATCGGAAACCGCCTTTCCTGCGGCCCTTGCCGCCCATCATGCCGGACATCTGTTTCATCATCTTCCGGCTCTGTTCGAATTGCTTGATCAAACGGTTTACCTCACTGATGTCCACACCGGCGCCATTTGCAATGCGGCGCTTGCGGGAAGGATTGATAATATTGGGATGTGTGCGCTCCTCCCGTGTCATGGAATAAATGATGGCCTCCGTCCCCTTCAGCGCGTCGTCGTCAATCTCCAGATCCGATGGAAGTCCCATCCCCGGCAGCATACTCAGTATGCTGGAAAGGCCGCCCATCTTCTTCATCTGCTGCATCTGATCCAGAAAGTCATTGAAGTCAAACTCTGCCTTCTTGATCTTCTTTGCCAGCTCCGCCGCCTTATCCTCATCCATCTGCGCCTCGGCCTTCTCGATCAGGGTGAGCACATCCCCCATACCGAGAATGCGGGATGCCATCCTGTCGGGATAAAACTGTTCCAGATCCGAGAGTTTCTCCCCCATGCCCACATAATAGATCGGGGTTCCAGTCACGGCACGGATCGATAGTGCCGCACCGCCGCGGGTATCCCCGTCCAGCTTCGTCAGTATAACGCCGCTGACATCCAGCTTTTCATTAAAGGTCCCCGCCACATTCACCGCGTCCTGCCCCGTCATGGAATCTACCACCAGGATCGTCTGTTGGACCGTTACATTTTCCTTGATCCGGGCAAGCTCCTCCATCATATCCTCATCTACATGAAGACGCCCGGCTGTATCCAGGATCACCACATTGTTTCCGTTGGCTTTGGCGTGCTGCACACCTGCTTTGGCGATATCCACCGGATCATGGCTGGTTCCCATGGAGAACACCGGAACCTCCTGTTTGTCGCCGTTGATCTGCAGCTGCTCGATGGCCGCTGGACGATATACATCGCATGCCACCAGCAATGGGCGTCTCCCCTTCGCCTTCAGCTTGCCGGCAAGCTTGGCCGTGGTGGTAGTCTTTCCGGCGCCCTGAAGACCGCACATCATAATTACCGTCACTTCACTGCCCGGAAGAAGTTCAATCTCGGCTGTGGTCTCACCCATCATCCTGACCATCTCTTCATTTACATATTTTATCACGGTCTGCCCCGGAGTCAGGCTGTTCAGTACATCTTCCCCTGTGGCCTTCTCCTGTACCGCTTTGATAAACTGCTTCACTACCTTGAAGTTTACATCTGCCTCCAGAAGAGCCATCTTAACTTCCTTCAGAGCCGCTTTCACATCCGCTTCCGTCAGGCGGCCCTTGCTCCGCAGTCCCTTAAACACATTCTGTAACTTTTCAGATAAACTGTCAAACGCCATGGAACGGCTCCTTTCCTAAACGATCATATTACATCATAAATCTCTTCTGCCAGTCTGGTGATCTGCTCTGACACTTCTCCCTCTGCACCTTCCCTGGCAATCCGCTCAATCTCCTGCAGCTTCTTCTTCGTGAGCTGAAATTTGCTCACCAGCCGCAGCTTGTCTTCATATTCCTTTAACCGGATCCGGCAGCGGCGGACGATATCATAGACTCCCTGTCTGGTAATCTGCCGCTCTCCGGCGATCTCTCCCAGCGACAGGTTGTTCAGCACATAATCCTCAAAAACCTGTCTGTGGTTTTCCTTCAGAAGTGCCCCATAAAAATCATATAAATAGGATAATTCCACTATCTCATCTGGCTCTGAAAATGATTTTTCCACAAAAAAACACCACCTGTAAAGTAATTTTCTTTACAGGTGGTAGTATAACGCAGACACACTGCGTTGTCAAGTGTTTTTGTGATCCGATCCGCCGTTAGGTCAGGCTTTGTAATCCATCGTGCGGGAAAGTAAGAAAAATACCTCTCTTGCCTGGCTGTTGTACTGGTTCTGTCCTTCCATACGGCGGAGTCCCTCTTCCTTCTTCTCCTCACTCTGTTCACAAACTCTTTCCTGCTCTTTCCGAAACATCTCCCCGAAGGGCTGGTCTGCACCGGCATTCCGTCTGTTCCGGTCGTGATAACGGCTGGCCTTGATCACGCTGTTGACGGGTTGTACTGGTTTGATGACTCTTTCATATATTTCATTTGCTTTAATCTCCTCCTTGAGCTTATTTTGACAGTTGCGTCAGGCGACAATCCGTTGTCTCCTCTATTATATGTATCGGTCTTTTCCCGCCAGAAATTAATCCTCCCACCCGCTTTTTTCCGAATCCCCCACCGGAATTTCGGATATGTCGTACGAAACTGGTAATCTCCTGTCCCCCGCCAGGGAATTATACTTTGCAACGATCCGGTCTGCCACCATCCGCCCATTTTCCGCATTGGTATCCATAAGGATCACGATTTGCTGCGCCGCACTGAGACGGGTGGTTACATCGCCCCGGCGGAGGGAGTGAGTAACTGCCGTCTCCATCAGCATCATACAGTCCTCTATCTTCTCTGGGGGCTCGCTGCCCTCCTCCGTCTCCAGCGACAGCAGTATGATCTGCACCTCCTGACAGCTTCTCTCTATATTTCTCACGATAAACTGATAGATATAGGTAAAACGGTCATATTCCACCAGATAGGCGCCCTTCCGGAATTTGCGCTCAGTCACCTGAGAAAGAATCTGGGGCAGCTTCATCTGATCCTCCAGCAGATGGGCATTTCTGTCATCGAAGGACATGTGGGAATAGAGATAATAATCGTCCTTCCCATTGTTCTTTACAAAGTACAGCGCCTTATCGGCATATCCGTACAACGACTCGCAGGTCACCTCGCTGCTCCCCACATATTTGGTAAATACCCCGATGGAAACAGAGCATTTATCATAGCCCAGCTCGGATCGTTTCAGCTTAAAGAGCCGTATAATATTTTCCGCCCGCTGCCGGATCACATGATCCTTATCCATTCCCGGAAAGAAGATGGCAAATTCATCTCCTCCCATGCGGCAGACATAGTCATTTTCCCTTGTATTTTCTTTCAGGACATTGGCAAACTCAAGGATCAGGGTATCGCCTGCCGCATGTCCATAAGTATCATTAACATATTTAAAGTTATCCAGATCCATCATAAAAAAGGTGCCGTGGGCATTGGGTTTCATCAGGCAGGCATTGATCTTCCCCTCAAAATAGTTGCGGGTCAGAAAGCCCGTCAGGGAATCCTTCTCCAGCTCATTCTGGATCTCATGTACCGTCTCGGTAAACACATCCCGCAGAAGCTTTCCAATCTCGCCAAGCCGCTCCTTTGATTCGAAGTTCTGCTCTGCATTCTTCTCATCGATCACCAGCCCCTCTTCCAGCAGTTCCATCAGGGCGTCAACGATCTCCGGATCAAACTGGCTTCCCCTTCCGGTCAGCAGCTCCTCCTTTACCTGTTCCGGCGGCATCTTGTTCCGGTATGCGCGGTTGGATACCATGGCCTCATAGGCATCCGCCACCGCAATGATCCGGGCGATCTTCGGTATATCCTGCCCCGCCAGGCCATCGTAGCCCCTGCCGTCATAATGCTCGTGATGATACCGGACCCCCTCCGCCACGCCTGGGATAAAATTCGTATCCTTCACCATCTCACTGCCGATCACCGTATGCTTCTTGATGAGTTCATATTCTTCTTCCGTCAGTTCCGACGTTTTATTGAGGATCGCATCCTCCACTGCAATATTGCCAATGTCGTGGAGCAGCGCCACATAGTACAGATCCTCCACACGCTTCTCGTCCCAGCCGAGCTTTCTGGCTATCTCACAGCAGCACAGCGCCACACGGATGGTACGGCCGTCGGCATACCGGTCCTTGGCGTCTATGGCGTGGGCGATGGTCATAACCGACTGCAGGGAGATCTGATCCATCTGCTCTTCCTTGTGCTCTACCCTCCTGTGCAGTCCGGCAAGCTCCAGTGTTTTGTCCACACGCAGCTGTACCACCGCATCCGGCACAGGTTTTATGATCAGGTCAGCCGCCCCGGCCCGGAGTCCTCTTGCACCATCCGCACCCTGCCCGCTGTCCAAAAGCAGGATAACCGGAATATCCGCATATTTAGGATCCGATTTCCATCCCTGCAGGGTCGGGATACAGCCGCCCTCTCCCATATCTCCGTTTAATAAAATAAGTTCAGGACTCTCTTTTCTAAGAAAATCCCAGGCTCCCCCACAATCTTCCTCTATATGAACGCAATATTTCTTACCCAGAATCTTTTCTATATACCGGCTCTCTTCTTTCTGGGCATCAACCAGTAAAATAATTGGTTTACCTGCCATAATATCAAGCTCCTTTGATTAACTATCCTGTAATAGCCGTTCTAAAGTACCATGAAGATCCATACTGTCGCAAAGCCTGTTATATGAATCCGTTTTCGGCGGTCTCCTGTCCCGATAGACCGCCCTTATCAACAGATTCTTAGGTGTATGTTCCATGTCAATAAACTCGAGAATCTGTACCTCGTATCCTTGCTGCTCCAGCAGCTCCGCCCGAAGCCCGTCCGTCATCAGAGCGGCGATCCGCTCTTTCAGAATGCCATATTTCAGAACCGGTTCCAACAACCCGCTGGAGATCTGCCGATTCAACTCGTGCTGGCAGCAGGGCACAGACAAGATCACCCTCGCTCCCCACCGCACTGCCTTATCCAGCGCAAAATCCGTAGCTGTGTCACAGGCATGCAGGGTGACCACCATATCCACCTGATCTGCCCCCTCGAAAGAAGCGATGTCCCCCTGAAGAAAGGTCAGATCTTCATATGCAAATTTGTGCGCCAGCCTGCTGCATGTATCGATCACATCCTTCTTCAGATCAAGACCGATCATACAGACGTCATATCCGTTCATTATCTTCAGATAGTAATACATGGCAAATGTCAGGTAAGATTTACCGCAGCCAAAATCAATTACCGTAATCCTCCGGTCCTTTGGCAGAACCGGGAGCACATCTCTTACAAATTCCAGAAAACGATTGATCTGACGGAATTTTTTTTGTTTTTTATCTATGATCTTCCCGGATTCCGTCTGGACGCCCAGTTCCACCAGAAAGGGAATCCTTTCATTTTGAGGCAGGATATATTTCTTTCTTCGGTTATGATCCAGATCGATTTTCCTGAAATTCTCCCACGGCCGTTTTTTGATATTGGCTTTCCCCTTTTTGCTCACCAGCACAGAGTACTGGCAGTCCTCCCTGTATATCTCCATCTGCTTATAACTGTCTGGAAAAAGTGATATTATGTACTGTACCGCTTCCGCTTTCCCGAAATTTTTGTGAAATACCTGATTATTTTGATATTCCTCCAGCTGGAACCAGAGACTTCCTCTCTCCCGGTACGGCCTGGCCACGATCTTCTCTGACAGTTCCGTTCTTCTCCTGTTGCTGATGATCATCCGGGATAAATGTTCATCCATGCACTGGGTCAGCAGTTCCGCTAATCTCTCCATCACAATCCTCATACGAACTCAACGGCGCCAAATTGAATACGCCGTTGAATTACAATGGCTGCCGCACCAGCATAAGAAAACGCTGGTACGACAGTCCCTATTATCTTTATAAAATCCTATACCGGATACACCTGATTCTCCTTATCTGCCAGTGTGGCATCCACCTTTGTCCTCTGCGCCTCACGGTACTTAAAGAAATCTGTTGCCACCTGTGGGAACAGTGCATAAGAAAGAACATCCTCATCCTGCTGTTTCCACTGGGTCATCTCTGCCTCCAGCTTCTCAAGCTGGGGCTCCAGCAGATCCGCCGGGCGGCAGGTAATGGGTTCCACATCACCGATACATTTTTTCTGAACCTCTGGGTCAAAAGGTTTAACGGTCTGTCCAAACTCCCCGGAGAGAAGCTTCTTCGACTCCTTCGTCACCATCTTATAGCGCTCACCGGCCACGACATTCAGCACAGCCTGGGTTCCCACGATCTGGGAAGAGGGGGTAACCAGCGGTGGCTCGCCGAAATCCTTCCTCACCCGCGGCACTTCCTCCAGCACTTCTTCGTATTTGTCCTCCTGCCCCATCTCTTTCAGCTGGGAAACAAGGTTCGAGAGCATGCCTCCCGGCACCTGGTAACGAAGTGTATTGATATTTACACCGAGCACCTTCGTATTCATCAGACCGCTTTCCAGAGCCTCCTCCCGCATCGGACGGAAATAGTCTCCGATCTCTGCCAGAAGATTCTGATCCAGGCCAGTATCATATGGCGTGCCCCGGAAGGTCTCCACCATAACCTCCGTTGCCGGCTGGCTGGTGCCAAGGGCAAAGGGACTCATGGCCGTATCTATAATATCACAGCCCGCTTCCACTGCCTTCATATATGTCATGGCAGCCACACCAGAGGTGTAATGAGTATGCAGGTCGATGGGAATGTCCACTGCCTCCTTCAGAGCCGTCACCAGCTCCGTGGCCTGATACGGCGTCAGAAGCCCTGCCATATCTTTAATGCAGAGGGATTTCGCCCCCATATCTTCAATTTCCTTTGCAATGTTCTTCCAGTAATCCATTGTATAGGCATCCCCCAGCGTATAGGAAAGCGCGATCTGGGCATGGCCCTTCTCCCGGTTTGCCGCCTGTACTGCTGTCTTCAGGTTTCTCATATCGTTCAGACAGTCAAAGATACGTATAATATCGATACCATTGGAAATAGATTTCTGTACGAAATATTCTACCACGTCGTCCGCATAGTGGTTATACCCCAGAATATTCTGTCCGCGGAACAGCATCTGGAGCTTTGTATTTTTGAATCCGTCACGCAGCTTGCGGAGCCGTTCCCATGGATCTTCCTTCAGGAAACGAAGGGACGCGTCAAAAGTAGCGCCGCCCCAGCACTCTACTGCATGATAACCTACCCTGTCCATCTTATCGATGATCGGCAGCATCTGCTCCGTCGTCATCCGGGTAGCGATCAGTGACTGATGGGCATCACGCAGAATTGTCTCTGTGATCTTGATGGGTCTTTTGGTTGTTTCAGCCATTTATATATATCCTCCTTACAAATTCTAATCATCTTGTTCGAAATTCCAGACGGATCTGTTCTTAGACACCGAAAATTGCCATAAACACACCCGCTGCCACGGCAGTACCGATAACGCCGGCCACGTTGGGTCCCATGGCATGCATCAGAAGGAAATTGGTTGGATCGGCCTCCGCTCCCACCTTCTGCGATACCCTGGCCGCCATAGGAACCGCCGAAACACCAGCAGAACCGATCAACGGATTTACCTTGCCCTTGGTTGCAATACACATCAGCTTGCCGAACAGCACGCCGGCCGCCGTACCTACGGCAAATGCCACCAGGCCCAGTACGACGATCTTAAGTGTATCCACCTGAATGAAGTTAGCCCCGCTGGTCTTTGCTCCTACGGAAGTCCCCAGCAGAATAACCACGATGTACATCATAGCATTGGAGGCTGTCTCGGAAAGCTGTTTTACCACGCCAGACTCCTTAAAAAGATTCCCTAACATCAGCATACCTACAAGGGGTGCTGTCGTCGGCAGGATCATACATACCACTACAGTTACCACGATAGGAAACAGGATTCTTTCCAGCTTAGACACCGGACGAAGCTGTTCCATCTTAATCTCCCTCTCCTTCTTTGAAGTCAAAAGCTTCATGATAGGCGGCTGGATAATGGGCACCAGTGACATATAGGAATAAGCTGCCACGGCGATCGGCCCCATAAGATCTGTCTGTCCCAGCTTGCCCGCCAGGAAGATCGATGTCGGGCCGTCCGCACCGCCGATAATCGAGATTGCCGCCGCTGCCTTGCCGTTGAATCCCATAAGGATCGCCAGCAGATAGGCACCGAAAATACCAAACTGCGCAGCCGCACCCAGAAGAAAGCTCTTGGGATTGGCGATCAGCGGACCAAAGTCCGTCATAGCTCCCACGCCCATGAAGATCAGGGACGGCAGGATACTCCACTCATCCAGCAGGAAGAAGTAGGACAGCAATCCCCCTTCATTCATTATATCTGGATAAATATTTACCAGCAGCATACCAAAAGCGATGGGGACGAGCAAAAGGGGCTCATACCCTTTCTTGATCGCCAGATACAGGAATACAAAGGCAACCAGGATCATAACATAACTGCGCCAATCCAGGGTACCATTGAAAAATGCTGTCTGGTCAATAAGATTTTGTAATACTTCCATCTTAATTACCTCCGGTCATGGTGATGTCCGCGCGAGCAGACATGTTAGTTTTCTTAGAATTCATATCAGTCCATCGTAGCTAATACATCCCCGGACTCAACCATTGCCCCGGAGGCTACATTGATGCTGGCAACCTTGCCGTCCTGAGGTGCAACTACCTCGTTCTCCATCTTCATTGCCTCCAAAAGAAGGATCACATCACCCTTTTTCACTTCCTGTCCTACAGAAGCCTTGACAGAAAGAATCTTGCCCGGCATTGGTGCCAGAATCTCAACAGAGCCTGCACTGCCTGCCGCAGGAGCCGCTGCCGGAACTGGTGCCGGCGCAGGTGCTGCGGCTGGTGCAGGTGCTGCCACTGGCGCAGATGCTGTGGCTGCCGGGGCAGAAGCGCCCCCCTTTTCTTCCACGGTTACATCATAAACACTGCCATTTACTGTAATTGTATAACTTTTCATGAATCAAATCCTCCTTCGATCAATTAGATAATATACGTTTTTTTATAGAACGGATCACCAGTCCGTCCGCTGCCACCGGAGTACCGGTCTCTTCCGTCATCTGTGCCGCTGCCGCCGCCGCGATCACTGCGATAAGCTGTCTGTCATCCGGGGCCGCCGTCTCTTTTGCCGCCGGAGCCGCCGTCTCTTTTGCCGCCGGAGCCGCCGCCTTTGCGGCAGGTGCCGCCGGAGCCGCGGGTTTTGTCACTGTCTCCGCCTTCTTTTCCCTGTTCATCAGTTTCGGAATAAACTTAAAAAGATATATAATGAATGAGATCAGAATCAGAACAACAAACACAGTACCCATACCAATTCCGGTATTGATCAGCGCCTCAGACATAGTCGTAACCTCAGTTACTGCTTCTGCCATTCTTCCATCACCTCATTCCAAACATCTGAAGGGCATAGATCAGATGCTTGCGCACCAGATCACCCTCGATAATATTGTCCACATACCCTCTTCTGGCCGCCGCGTCCGCTCCTGCCTGCAGGGCATCGAATTCCTTCTTCTTCTCTTCCAGTGCCTGTTTTACATCACCGGCCCCCTTGATTTCATCCTCGCAGAGGATCTTTGCTGCCACGGCAGAATCCATCACGCCGACATTTGCCCTCTCCAGTGCCATCACCAGATCCGCACCGACATGTTTTGAATTCATGGCCACATAAGCGCTGCCATAAGCCTCCCCTGTGATCACATTGATCTTGGGGACATCTGCACTGGCAAAGGCATATGTCATATCCGCCACCGCCTGGGCTATGGTCTTTTCCTCCTCCAGCGCGGAGGAATATCCTTTTACATTGGTCAGGGTGATCACTGGAATGCCGAAGGAATCACAGAAGTAAATAAACTGTTCCGCCTTCTTGCACCCGCTGGTAGAAAGAACGCCTTCCGCTGAGTTCGCCACGGCCCCAACTGTCACGCCGGCAAGTCTCATAAGGCCGACCACCATTTCTTTGCCATACTCCGCCTTCAGCTCTATAAATTTTGTGTCATCTGCAATCTGTGTCAGCGCCGCAGAGGCATCGGAAACATATCCGTCAAAGCCGGTCAGCACACGGTTCAGGTCATCCCCGGGCTCCTCCACCGCAGGCACGGCCGCGTTGGCCGGAAGCAGGCGGATAAGTTCGCGGAGCTTCTCCAGCACCTCCTGCTCATTCTGGCACACAATATCCACATTGCCCGCCTCTGCCTGAAATGCTGCGCTGCTGGTATCCTGCTTTTCCACCCGGTTGCCGTCGATGGCATTCGGTGAATTCACAAACAGCTGTCCATTCTGTGCATCCATCAGGGTAATGTCACTCAATCGGGACGAGACAGCCACGCCGCCGCCGCAGGCCCCCAGGATCGCACTGATCTGCGGAATAACTCCCGCCGCCTTTACCTTCGCCATATAAATGTCTCCGAATCCGGCAAGGGCATCCACCGCTTCCTGGACACGGACGCCGGCACAGTCGATCAATCCGATCACCGGTGCCCCGGCCTTTACGGCCATTTCATACAGAGCTGCGATCTTCTTCGCGTGCATCTCACCGACAGAACCACCCATGGCAGTGACATCCTGACTGTAGACATAAACCAGACTGGAGTCTACGATACCATAACCAGTGATCACACCATCGGCCGGCACTGCTTTTTCCTGCATATTGAAATCGGTATTTCTCTTTGTAATCAAACCACCGATCTCAACAAAACTGTTTGCATCAACAAGATTCTCAATACGGTCTCTCGCTGATAATGTAACTGAGTTACTCATTTGCAGTCCTCCACTTTCATAATAGTCATATTTTATGTAAAACTCAAATTTTATCCGATTCTAATTGTAACGCTTTTGGGGGCAAATATCAACCATTTTTTCAGAGAAGTAATACTTTTGTGGGCCTCTCATATAATGTGTTAATAACGATTCCGGGGTACTTCTAAATGAAACATACGAAATTCCTCTCTATCCTTCTGCTGGCAGTCCTGATCTCGGCCGGGATCTTCCTGGATCTGCAGGGCCGCTCTTCCCCTTCCGAAGCTCCCGTTTGCCTTCCTGAAAAGGAGATACATATCCCCGCCACAGCCAACGCTCCGGCCACTCCCATCCTGAAGGCAAAATACGCCTGTGTCATGGACAGCGGATCCGGCCGTATCCTTTATGGAAAGGAATGCGGTCAGAAGGCCCCCATGGCCAGCACGACAAAGATCATGACCGCTATCCTCGTACTGGAATCCGGACGCACCGGCGAAACGGTGTGCGCAAGCTCGTATGCCGCCTCCATGCCCAAGGTCCATCTCGGTATGCAGAAGGGTTATCAATACAATATGAAAGATCTGCTCTACTCGCTAATGCTGGAATCCCACAATGATTCCGCCGTGGCCATCGCGGAACATATGGCCGGATCTGTCCCGGCCTTCGCCGGGCTGATGAATCAGAAAGCCGCCGAACTTGGCATGTCCGACACCCATTTCGTCACTCCCAACGGACTGGATGCAGAGAATCACTACAGCACGGCCGCCGATATGTGCCGCCTGGCTTCCTATGCCATACAGAATAAGGAATTCTGTGCGCTGATACAGACAAAGAGCCACCGCTTCACCACCATGGACGGAAAACACAGCTATGCCGTAACCAATAAGGACGCCTTTCTCTCCTATTATGACGGAGCCCTCGGGATCAAAACCGGCTTTACCAGCAA
This sequence comes from Eubacteriaceae bacterium, assembly GCA_910574015.1. Taxonomy (GTDB): domain Bacteria; phylum Bacillota; class Clostridia; order Lachnospirales; family Lachnospiraceae; genus Eubacterium_F. Next base: position 77,431 of record CAJSYQ010000007.1, read on the forward strand.
AGCTGGCTACTGCTTCGTAGGTGCCGCCCGCAGAGACAATACAACACTGACAAGCTGCGTCCTGGCCTGCGGATGGCCGCCTAACAAAAGCTTTAAATGGACGGACACAAAAAATCTCATGGATTACGGATTCATAAATTATGCCCCTCTCACAATGCCGGTACAGGATCTCACCGCACTGCGGATTCCCGTAGAAGACGGAAAAAGTGATTTTGTTTCCTGTCAGCAGCCGGATGAGATAAAGACTGTGGCCAGCCGTTCCGAGTCCATCACCGTCGTTTATGAAATCCCGGAAAAACTGTATGCCCCGGTCCACACCGACACCCCTGTAGGCAGCATCTCCTTCTATATCAATGATGAGCTTTACTGCAGGGAATCGGTTTTTCCCTCAGAAAGCATTGAAAAATCCGTTTTTTCTGATACAATAAGGAATGTACTGCAGTTTTGGATGGAAAACTTTGACTGATCAAATTTTTTCAAAAAGGGCTTTACAAGTTTGGAAAAAAGTGCTATGGTATATGCATAGTATATCAGAACAAAGGTGTTCTCATTCAGTGAGAGCACCTTTTTCTCTTTCTTTTTCATTAAATCATCTTAGGATTAAAAATGTTGTATGCCGTTTGTCCGGCGGAATGGAGGAAACTATGCAAAAAAATGTGATTGAAGATGTCTTTGGAACTAAGGTTTTCAACGATGCGGTCATGCAGGAATACCTTCCCAAAAAGACCTATGCTGCCCTGAAGAGCACCATTGAAAACGGAAATGAGCTGGCTCCCGAGATTGCCAACGTGGTGGCCCACGCAATGAAGGAATGGGCCCTGAACAACGGTGCCACCCATTATACCCACTGGTTCCAGCCCATGACAGGCGTAACGGCGGAAAAGCATGATTCTTTCCTGAGCGCAGAATCCGATTCCCGTGCCGTTCTGGAATTTTCCGGCAAGGAGCTGATCAAAGGAGAACCCGACGCTTCCTCATTCCCATCCGGCGGTCTGCGCGCCACCTTTGAGGCACGGGGTTATACTGCCTGGGACTGTACATCACCGGCATTCCTGCGGGAGGACGCCATTGGAACAGTACTGTGCATCCCCACCGCGTTTTGCTCCTATACGGGCGAAGCTCTGGATAAGAAAACCCCTCTTCTCCGCTCCATGGAAGCGATCAGCAAACAGGCTGTCCGCATCCTGAGACTGTTTGGTGATGAAGAAGTGAGCAATGTCAGATGTTCGGTGGGGGCAGAACAGGAATACTTTCTGATCGACCGCGACCAGTATCTGCGCCGTGATGACCTGATCTTCACCGGACGCACCCTGTTCGGTTCCATGCCTCCCAAGGGCCAGGAACTGGATGACCACTATTTCGGCAGCATACGGGAACGTCAGGCATCTTTTATGAAGGAACTGAATATCGAACTCTGGAAACTGGGGATCCTTTCCAAAACCCAGCACAATGAAGTTGCCCCCGCCCAGCATGAAATGGCGCCAATCTTCGATACCGCCAATATTGCCACCGACCACAACCAGTTAGTTATGGAGACTATGAAGAAGGTGGCACGCCGGCACAATCTGGAATGTCTCCTGCACGAGAAACCCTTCGCCGGCGTAAATGGTTCCGGGAAACACGATAACTGGTCTCTTGTGACCAATACCGGCAAGAACCTGCTCCGGCCGGGTTCCGCCCCCTATGACAACAAACAGTTTCTTCTGTTCCTCTCCGCTGTCATTGCCGCCGTGGACGACCACGCCGCCCTGCTGCGCATGTCTGCGTCCAATCCGGGCAATGACCACCGTTTGGGCGCCAACGAGGCTCCTCCGGCCATTATGTCAATCTTTCTGGGTGAACAGCTGGAAGATATCGTGGAACAGATTCTTGCAACCGGTACTGCCACCCACAGCAACAAGGGGGAGAAAATGGACATCGGTGTCCACACGATTCCGCCCATCAAGAAGGACGCTACGGACCGCAACAGAACATCGCCCTTTGCCTTCACCGGCAATAAATTTGAATTCCGCATGGTGGCTTCTTCCATGTCCGTGGCGGATGCCAATACTGTCCTCAATGCAACGGTTGCCGATGTTCTGGAAAAAATGGCTGACCGGCTGGAAAAAGCAGTGGATTTTGAAAAAGCAGTGGATGAGCTTGTATGCGACACACTGAAGGAACATCAGAAGGTTATCTTCAACGGCAACGGATACTCCGATGACTGGATCTCAGAGGCGGAGCGGAGGGGACTGCCCAATGTGCGCACTATGGTAGACGCCACCGCCTCCCTGACAGATGAAAAAACCATCGCCATGTTCGAAGGCCAGAATGTTTTCAGCCGTACGGAGCTGGAATCCCGGGCTGAAATTAACTATGAGGCATATGCCAAAGCCATCAATATCGAGGCAAAGACTATGGTAAAAATGGCATCGAAACAATATATCCCCTCTGTCATCGGCTATGTGACCAGGCTGGCGGAATCTATAAACAGTATTAAAAACGCCTGTGAAGATGCCGATGTATCGGTACAGACGGAACTGCTGAAGAAATGCTCTGCTCTTCTGGCAGACGCACGAAAGGCTGTACTCGCCCTGAAAGAAATCAATGATAAAGCCAATATAATGGAAGAAGGTAAAGAACAGGCAGAGTATTACCGTGATGTGGTAATGCCGGCGATGGCAGATCTCCGGTCCCCCATTGATACGCTGGAAGATATCGTGGATAAGAGCTGCTGGCCGGTACCCGCTTACGGAGATATGCTTTTCGAGGTATAAATAAGATCGCATCTCTCCCGCACCTGGTATGCATCAAAATACTGCTCTTCCAGAGGGATCCACCGGTCACGAAATACCGGAACAGCCTGACTCCCATTGCGCTGCCGGATACGCCGGAGCTGCTCCTCCGGGTCGATATCCAGAAAGACACGGAAATCATAGTAATCCCACAAAACGGGATGACAGCTGTAGGATCCCTCAATTATAACAATCTCCCCCGGCTCCACCTGGATGGCGGGGGACATTTTTTGTTGTTTACAATTATATTTCCGGTATGTAAACGGTTCCCAGCGGCTGAGCGGAAGCATGACCTCTTCCAGAAATCTTTCATGATCCACATTCCCCCCAGATTCCTGGATCCGTCTCTCCGTCCTCTGTTCAGGACGCAGAAAAAAATCATCCATATGGATCACAGAACAGCCCGTCTCCCTCTGAAGACGGGCGGCAAGTGTTGTCTTTCCCGCCGCACATCTTCCGTCTACAGCCATCAGCATAGTTTCTCCGCTGCGCTGGTGTATTGTTTCTAATAGACATAACACCACCTTCTGCATATCTGCATCACTCCCCGCTTTCCGCTGTTCTCTTCCGGGCAAAATGTACCAGCCCGGTACGATCCAGGGCAAGCATCACCACCGGGATCAGGATCAGCTGAAGGATAATTCCCGGAACCGCATTGACGAAAGCCCCTGATATAAACATCTTCCAGGTAAAACCGTCCCCGCCGGCGCCAAGAAGCAGCAGCTGGACCACAGCCCACACGATCCGTCCCGATAACATAGCCGCCAGCAGACTGCGGTAAAGGGCAATCATACATTTCCACCGGGAACGGGAATAGAAAAGCCCCGACACTGCGCCATACGCCGCCAGTTCAAAAGCCATGGCAATGCCCGTGGGAAACAGTACCGGCATCCCAAAGAGAAAATAACGCAGTACAGGTAAGGTCAGACCGGTCACAAGACCGTACTGCCAGCCGCAGATCAGCCCGCACAGAAGAACCGGAATATGCATTGGAAGAAGCATATTTCCAATCTGCTGGATCTGCCCCGTCAGAAACGGAAGTATCAGGCCGACAGCAGTAAACATGGCCGCTATGGTTATATTTGCAATATTTTTTCTGTCTCTCATGATGGATGATTCCTTTCTACATTTAAAATAATCCTGCTCTCAAATACTCCCTGGCTGCTTCTCACATCCATATCCCCGTCATATCTGCTGACGCTTCTCCTGATGCTGGATAATCCGATGCCGGCAGCCGGCGGCCTGTCTGCAATCGACATCCCTTCATCACAAGTATTTCTCACCAGGATTGACAGCTTGCCTGCTCTCTTTTTCATCTGAACCTTAAGAAACATATCCTCCCTGCCGGAGTCCAGACAGCCATGGATCGCATTTTCCATCAGATTGGCCAGGAGCGCCACCATATCCACCTCCCGAACGCCCGTGTCCTGTCCTGCAGACACTTGAAAATCCGTGCGGATTCCATGCTGTGCCGCCCGTTTTGCATATACGGACAATACATTATCAATGGCAGGATCCGTGCTGATACAGGGAAATTCTGTCTTATCAATCTCCCTGCTGTACTCCCCCAGGTAGCGGAGCAGCGCCTTATTTTCTCCATTTCTCGCATATTCGGAGATATTCATGATATGATGCCTGATATCGTGTCGGATGCGTTTCGTCTCCTCCTGCAGCTGCTGCATGATCTCCATCTTCTCAAACACAATCTCCTGCTGCATCTCGATCTGGCTGTTTCTGGCATTCCTGCGCATATAATATATCGTGTGGAAGATTACAACATATCCAACCAGCACCATTATGATCAGAAAAAGAAAATGGATGACATCCATCTGGCGAAACATCCTTCCCTGAGCCCTCACCCCGATATAGCTGACATACCCCATAAACATAAAGGACAGCAGGCAGATCCACCACCAGCTGCCGGAGATATCCTCCTGGCGCAAAACATCAAACCGCTCCCTGAGGCATACACCATAGAAAACCAGCAGCAATGCATGCAGCAGCGTCCTTATCCAAAGCGCAATCACCTCGCTCCCGCCCACAAGCCAGAAGGACAGCATCCCTGCCAGATAAAGAACTACCATAAATGCCAGCGCATAGGTAAAGAGTGCAAATAAGTTCACCGGCAGGCTGTCCCTGGATAAAAAAAGAAAATTAGCTACGAAAATACCCAGAGTTACAATAAACGCAAGAGCCGTCTTGGCCGGATACGGTATTGATGTGATCAAAATCAGAATGGTAAAAATAAACTGTGCCGCCATCTCTCCTACACAGAACCATCCTGTGATCCTCCTGCTGTACCGCGAACGGCACACCAGCATCAAGGCAATGGCATGGAGCACAAAAAGAAAAATAAGACCAAACAGCCTGTGCCACCCCCCAGTTAGTCCGGTCTGCATCATACATCTTCACCCTCCTCGCAATAAAAACCAAAATAACTCTCCCGAAGGGAGGCATACGATCCCCGGGGCAGATATATCCTCTTCCCATTGTCCATATTCAGCTCTCTGGCATTCAGGCTCTCCACATGCTCAAGATTAACAGCATAGCTGACCCCAACCCTGACAAATTCCGGAAAGTCCGACAGCTTTTCATAAATCTTCGCCATAGTCATCCGTATCAGGTACTGGGAGCCGTCCGCCATCCAGATACACTGGCGCTTTTTCTGCGCCTCGCAGAATACGATATCATGTACCTCTATCCGGTGGATCTTGTTATCAATGCGCAGGCACACATATTTCTTCTGTTCCCTCTCCAGATTTGACAGCAGCTTATCCAGAATCAGAAAGAAATCCTTCTCCTGAACCGGTTTCACCAGATACTGGTCCGCATCTACCTGAAATGCATCCAGGGCAAAGTCTTTCGAGGTAGTAAGGAATATGATCCGGCACACATTTCCCATGTCCCGCATCTCCCTTACTATATCAATGCCCAGCCTTCCCGGCATATAAATATCCATAAAAATAAGATCCGTCACATAATCTTCTTTTTTCATCCTTTTCACAAGCTCTTCTGCATCCGTAAATCTGTCTATAACAAATCTATATTCCTCGTGCCGTTTCTGATACCGTCTCAATAAATCTTCTGCCTTGTCCAGTTCTCCCGGCTCATCATCACAAATAGTGATCCGATACATATTGGAAATCTCCTTTTCTGTCCTTGACAATATCGCTTTATTCCTTCGTAAGTCTGTTTAAAACCTTTTTGTCCACTGTGATCAGCATGGAGCTCCCCTTCTCCAGCGGCTTGTCGGGATCCGGATTCGTGGAAATCTCCCCCCTGCTGCGCAGGGCGATCACATTGATGTGCTCTCTTTTGCGCAGATCCAGTTCTTTCAGCGAATGCCCTGCCCATTCCCCCCGGATGGAGATCTCAACCATGCGGATATCATCGGAAAGCTCCACGAAATTCAAAACATTTCCTGTGGCAAGATGCCTTGCAATGCGGATACCGGATTCATATTCGGGAAGGACGGTCATATCCGCGCCCAGTTTCTTAAGAATCTTGATATGTGTCTCATCCTTTGCCTTGGCGATCACATTGGGCACACCGGCCTCTTTGGCATAGATCGTCGCCAGAATACTGGCATTGAGATTCTCCGTCACCGCGATCACGACCCCATCCATATTGGAGAGCCCGAGGGAATTCATTGCCTCTGCATCCTCGATATCAGCTGCCACCGCATAGGTGGCATACTGGGTCACTGTCTGGAGTCTCTCTTTATTTCGATCCACCGCCAGAACATCCGCACCGGCCTCATACAGCTCGTGCACCACACTGACACCAAATTTCCCCAGTCCCAACACTGCAAATGATTTATTCATACCGTTCAAACCTTTCTTTCTCTGATTTAACTTTAACTCAGTGACGCCAATTCATAGCCGCTGTCACACTAACCAACTGTGATATCCTCCTGGGCATAGCGGAACACCGCCGTCTTTTTCTTCCTCTCAAAAAAGATGGCCAGGGAAATCGGACCGATCCGGCCAAGGTACATGCACAGCGTAATAATAAGTTTTCCCGCCAGATGCAGTTTTCCCGTGTAATCCCGTGAGAGCCCCACCGTAGCGATGGCGCTTGCCGTCTCAAAGGCGACGTCCACCATGCCCCCTCCCTCCGTCATATACAAGGTAAATACAGCGGCCACAAACACCAGCAGACTCACCATGGATACCGCCAAAGCCTTCTGCACCGTTTTGTGGGGAATGTGCCGGTGAAATACCACCAGGTGGTCCTTTCCCTGTATCGTCATCCTGGTACTCAGTACCAGGGCCGCAAAGGTGGATGTCTTGATACCCCCGGCGGTGGATATGGAGGATCCCCCGATCAGCATAAGAAACAGACAGACAAGCACACTGCCGATCCGAAGACCGCTCTGGGAAAAGGTAGAAAATCCCGCCGTCCTCAGGGTCACCGACTGAAAGAAGCTTGCCATGACCTTCTGTGGCAGGGAAAAATTTCCTATGGTCTCCGGATTTGTGTACTCCAGGCAGAAAAAGAATACGGCCCCTGCCACAATAAGGGAGACGGTTGTCACCAGCGTAATCTTGGAATGAAGCTTCAGGCGCTGGAAACTCTGTCTCAGGGAAAATCCCACCTCGGCGGATCTCTTTACATTTTCAATAATATCCCACCACACAATAAAACCGAGCCCGCCGAATATGATCAGCAGCATCGTGACAATATTAAACCAGGGACTGGCGGCAAAGGCTGTCACTCCCGCATCCCCAAAAAGATCTATACCCGCATTGCAGAAGGCCGAAACGGCATGGAATACGGAGTACCATAGTCCCCGAAACACCCCTTCCACGACACCACACTCCCGGACAAACATGGGAATAAACAAAAAAGAATAGCACAGCGCCCCCGCGCCCTCCACCAGAAAGGTCCCCTTAAAAATCCTCTTCAAAAAGCGGACAAGCCCTTTTAATGTATTCAGATTCAGCGAATCCTCCAAAAGCACCCTGTCCCGCAGGGTGATCCTCTTTCTCAGTACCATCATCATGCCGGTGGTAAAAGAAATAATGCCCAGGCCTCCCAGCTGGATCAGACAAAGTATAACAAGTTTTCCGAAAAAACTCCAGTGCGTCGCTGTGGTAACTACTACCAGTCCGGTCACACAGACAGAAGTTGTGGAAGTAAATAAGCTGTCCACAAAGGAGGTCACTGTGCCGTCTGCAGAAGAACAGGGCAGCATCAGCAGCAATGCCCCTATCAGTATCGCCATCAGGAATCCCAGTGTGATCAGCTGCGTAGTTGACAGCTCACTCCGGATCATTCTCTTCATATCCATTTATTTTTCCCTGCCTTTAAATAATGTCAGTGACAATCATCTGTCACGGTTCACTCCCCTTCAATATTATAATACAACTGCCTTAAATAGTATAGCATATCTTAGCAAAATGTGTTATAACTATAGTGACAGAATTATGAAAACAATATGCAATGTGCATAAGATGGAGGAAATTATGTCTATGATAAAGAAGCCCATTACCAGAGGGCTGCATATAATCATTGTGGGCTGCGGGAAAGTAGGGACTACACTTGTAGAGCAGCTTAGCAGAGAAGGGCACGACATCACGATCATCGACCAGGATGCCGCCAAGGTACAGGAAATCGCAAATTTTTATGATATCATGGGAGTCGCTGGAAACGGTGCCAGCTACAGCACTCAGATGGAGGCTGGTATTGAGAAGGCAAATCTTATCATCGCCGTTACCGCCTCGGATGAGCTGAACCTGCTCTGCTGCACCATCGCCAAACAGGTAGGGGACGACTGCGACGCCATTGCCCGGGTCCGCACCCCGGACTACAGCAAGGAGGTAGGTTATCTCCGTGCAAGGCTGGGACTCGCCATGGTGATCAACCCAGAACTGGAGGCCTCCCGTGAGATCGCCCGCATCCTGTTCCTGCCCACCGCACTGGAGGTCACTTCCTTCGCCAATGGACAGGCAGAGATCATTAAATTCAAAATACCGGAAAAAAATACGCTGGATGGCATGACCATCGCCAATCTGGGCAGAAACATCACCAATGACATATTGATCTGCGCCGTGGAACGCGGCGGGGAAGTAACCATCCCAGGCGGTGATTTCCGGATCAAAAAAGGAGATATTATTTCCATCGTATCCTCCCGCAAACATATCCGTACTTTCCTGGAAAAAATCGGATTTAAAACCAAACAGGTGAAAAACACAATGATCGTGGGGGGCGGACGCGGCGCCTACTACCTGGCAAGCCAGCTCCTGCTGATGGGCATTGATGTGAAAATCATTGAAAAAAATCAGAAACGGTGCGAGGAACTCAGTATACTCCTCCCCAAGGCCATCATTATCAATGGAGACGGCAGCGACCAGGAGCTTCTGAAGGAGGAGGGAATCGAGCATACCGAATCCTTCGTTCCCCTGACTGGCATCGATGAAGAAAATATCATGCTGACCCTTCACGCCAGACAGATATCCTCCGCCAAGACCATCACCAAGATCAACCGCAGCTCTTTTATCAGCGTGATCAACAGTCTGGATCTGGGCAGTGTCGTATACCCAAGGTATATTACATCCGAGGCGATCATCGCCTATGTCCGTGCCAAGAAAAATTCCATGGACAGCAATATTGAATCCCTGTACCATATGTTTGACCACAGGGTAGAGGCCATCGAATTTCTCGTAAAAGAAAGCTCTGGTGTGACAGATATCCCTCTTATGAGCCTAAAGCTGAAACGAAACCTTTTGATCTGCTGTATCTACCGCAGAAGCAAGGTTCTGATCCCCAGCGGCCAGGATACCATCCAGGTGGGGGACCGGGTGATCATTGTCACAACCCATACCGGTTTTAATGATATTTTGGATATTATGTTGTAAGCGGAGGGACACAGCCCTTTGCACTGCATAGTTTTCATCAAATGGGAGGAAATAATAGAAATATGAATGGTTCAATCGTACGATATATACTGGGTACCCTTCTAAAAACAGAATGTATCCTGCTTCTGCTGCCCTGCCTGGTGGCTGTGATCTATCAGGAAAGAGAGGGGTTCTGTTATCTACTGGTAGCAGGCTTATGCGGGACCCTTGGAGTGCTCATGACACTCCGCAAGTCTAAAAATAATGTCTTCTACCTGAAGGAGGGCTGTGTCGCCACCTCTCTGAGCTGGCTTTTGATCAGTCTCACCGGCTGCCTGCCTTTTATTCTGACAGGTGAGATCCCCTCATTTACAGATGCGTTATTCGAAACTGTCTCCGGATTCACTACTACCGGAGCAAGCGTACTAAGCGATGTCGAGGCGCTGAGCCACTGCTCCATCTTTTGGCGCAGCTTCACACACTGGATCGGCGGTATGGGAGTTCTCGTCTTCATTCTCGCCATCATCCCCATGGGCGGCGGCTCCAATATGAACCTGATGCGCGCCGAGAGCCCGGGACCCTCTGTGGGAAAACTGGTTCCTAAGATCAAATCCACAGCCCGGATCCTGTATCTCATCTATCTCGGCATGACCCTGCTGGAAATCCTGTTCCTCATGGGCGGCAGCATGCCTCTTTTCGATGCGGTCACCATCAGCTTCGGCACTGCCGGAACCGGCGGATTTGGAATTAGAAATGACAGTATTGCCAGCTACTCCCCCTATCTCCAGTGGGTGGTTACCATTTTTATGTTTCTTTTCGGTGTAAACTTCAACGCCTACTACTATATTATTTACCGAAAATTTAAAAAAGCTTTTTTAATGGAAGAGGTGCGCTATTATCTGATCATCGCCCTCACTGCCACCGCCGTTATCTTTATCAGCCTGCTGGGAACATCCGCAAGCGCCTTCAAGGCGCTGACAGACTCTGCCTTCCAGGTCTCTTCCATCATGACCACGACCGGATTCTCCACTGTGGATTTTGACACATGGTCCTCGGTCTGTAAGACAACCCTTCTGCTGCTGATGTTCTGCGGCGCCTGTGCCGGAAGTACTGGCGGTGGTATCAAGGTATCGCGTCTAGTCATTATGATAAAGACCGTGATCAAAGAGCTCCAGTCCTATATCCATCCGAAAAGCATTAAGAAAATTAATTTTGAAGGAAAACCGGTGGAGCATGATGTGGTCCGTTCCATTAATGTATATTTCATTACCTTTATGATAATACTGGCAGCCTCCGTCTTCCTTGTCTCCATTGAGGGCCGGGATTTCACCACAAATTTTTCCGCTGTTCTGGCCACGCTGAACAACATCGGCCCCGGTCTGTCCGAGGTAGGGCCTACCTGTAATTTTGGCATCCTCACCGGCCTCTCCAAATGGGTGCTGATGTTTGATATGCTGGCCGGAAGACTGGAGCTGTTCCCGCTCCTCATCCTCTTCCATCCGGGACTTTGGAAAGGTGTTGTGACACAGGGAATCCGAAAGAGGACGAAAAAGAAGTTCTAAGCTATTATATCTTTCGTTTCTTTAAAAGATCTGTCATCTGTCACTCTTTACCAGAGCATAGTACAGACCCTTCTTCCGCAGCAGTTCTTCGTGGCTGCCGTCCTCCAGGATTCCCTTCTTATCGATATAAAGGATCCGGTCTGCATTTTTAATGGTTGACAGGCGGTGGGCAATGACGAAACTAGTCTTCCCCTTCAGCACTGTGGAGAACATTTTCTGGATCAGTTTCTCCGTCTCTGTGTCAATATTGCTGGTAGCCTCATCCAGAATGATAATATCCGGATTTTTCAGGATGAGCCTGGCAAAGGACAGAAGCTGTCTCTCCCCGCCGGAGAGTTCATTGCCCTGGCTGGAGATCACCGTATGATACCCTTCCGGTTTTTTCATAATAAAATCATGGGCATAAACCTTTTTGGCCGCCTCCATGCATTCTTCATCCGTGGCCTCCGGCCTGGAGAACCGGATATTTTCAATAATTTCTCCCCGGAACAGGAAGGTATCCTGCATCATTACGCCGACGTTCTCCCGCAGGGAATCCAGTGTCACGTCCCTGATGTCCGTGCCATCAATCCGTATGTTCCCGGCATCTATATCATAAAACCGGCTGATAAGGCTGACAATGGTAGTCTTCCCTGCCCCAGTAGGTCCCACCAGTGCGATCATCTGTCCCGGCTCTACCTTTAGATCCACATGCTCCAGCACCGGCGCTCCCTCTATATAGGAAAATGTCACGTCTTCGAAATCCACTGCCCCCTTTGATATCTGCAGTTCCTCCGCATCCTCTTTCTCCACGATCTCGCTTTCGGTATCCAGCACCTCAAATATTCTCTCCACATTGGATGTCACATTGGTGATGGACTGGAGTCTCTGGCAGATCACATAGAGGGAACTGGAAAAGCGCTGCATATATGTTGTAACCACCACCAGCGCCCCCAGTGTCAGCTCTGCGCCAATGCTGTGGGTAATAATGAAAAGTGCCGTCAGGTACATGGCGACGGAACAGATCACTTCTACCCCCAGCCAGGACAGTGGGAAAAACATCTCCCGATACCGGGTGGAATGCATAAATGCCTTGTGATACTGCCCGGATAACTCTTCAAATATCTGATCATTTAGTTCTTCCCGGTTGAACGCCTTGATGACTTCCAGTCCATTGATATCCTCTGCCACAAACGCCGTCCGGTTGCTCTGCTTATTCCTCTCCACCCTCATACAGCGGTGCAACGCCCTGGCGATGAAAAACAACGCCACCGCCAGCGGTATGCTCACCAGCAGTGCCATGACCGCCATGCGAATCTCCACAAAGCAGATACAGACAATGGTAATAACCATGATAAAGGCGCATTCCGTAATGCGTGTCATGTCATTGATAAAGAAATTTGCCACCTCATCGGTATAGTTCGTAATGCGGATCAGTATCTTTCCTGTGGGCCTGCTGTCATAGTAATCGAAACTCAGCTCCATCAGTTTTTCAAAGAGATCCTCCCGAAGCTTACAGATAATATTATTTCCTACCTTTGTCGATGCCTTGGATGTAATAAAATTGGCAAATACCGAGCCAATGCTGAGGGCAAACCACATACTGAGAAAAAATACCGTCAGGCTCAGCACATTGTGCGGTACGATGCCATTCTGCGGCAGTACCTCATTGATGATCTTCATATTGATGGCTGCCGGGATCAGGGACAGAAAGCTTGACCCGATCATCAGCAGGATCACCCGGATATAATCCCATTTATATTCGCCCGCATAGGATACCAGCCGTTTCAGCATAAACCCGTTGAAATTTTCTTCCAACAGCTCATCCTCATAATAAAGATTCCTACTCACCGACGAACACCTCCTTATCCATCTGCTGCCGGTAAATATCGGCATAGCGTCCATTCAAATTCATTAGTTCTTCAAAATTCCCCCGCTCCACGATCTTTCCCGCATCCATAAATATAATCTCGTCAAAATCCTTCAAGGCCATGGCACGGTGGGTAGCCATAAGAAGGGTCTTCCCCTGAAAATGTTTATCCAGATTCTGGAATATCCTGCTCTCTGTCTCGATATCAAGAGCGCTGGTGCAATCATCCAGTATCGTCACCGGAGCATTTTTCAGAAGCGCCCTGGCAATGGCCACGCGCTGTTTCTGCCCGCCGGACAGGCCAAATCCCTTCTCTCCGATCACCGTATGATAGCCGTCCGGCATGGCATCCGCAAATTCACTTACCTGGGCGGTCTCCCCGCAGGCGATGATCTCCTCATCTGTGGCATCCGGATCATAATAGGCAATATTGGCCGCTATGGTATTCGAGAAAAGAAAAACATTCTGCATGGCATACCCGTAGGTTCTGGCAATCTCATTTCTGTTGTATGCCTTGATGTCCTCCCCGTCAATGGTAATAGAGCCGTTATGGATTTCTTCAAATGCCTGCACCACCCGGAGCAGCACGGATTTACCGCTTCCGGTCTTTCCCATGATCCCGATTTTCTTTCCATAGGGAATATCAAGGGAAATATCTTCCAACAATTCATTTTCATCTGCCTTTGCCGACACGTGCTCCAGAACGATGTGCGGTGTGCGGGACACCTCCTTCGTACCATAGCTCTCCTGGATCTCATCCTTTTTATCCAGCAGTCCAAAGACACGGTCTACGCTGACCTTCTCTCCCTGCATATCCGACGCGTAGAAAATAATGTCTACAAAGTGGCCGCAGATAGAAAGCAGGTAGGTAAGAAAAGCCGTATATTCCCCGCTGGTCATCTCAAATTTTGTGGCGAGCCAGATGCTGACCGCCATACTCATCAGCATCACCACCTGATCCACTGTATCAAATGCCAGAAAATATTTGTACCGCTTTATGCCAAAAGCAGTGGAGAAGTCCCGCAGATCTTCACTTCTTTCATTAAATCGGCGGGCCCTCATCCCCTCTCTGGCATAGGATTTAATGGTACGGATGCCATAGATACTCTCCTGTGTCTCTGTGTTCAGCTCAGAATTCTTCTCCCAGAGCCTGCCATACATCTCTTTGCAGAGCCGGAGAAAACCTCTGGTGATCAGACCAAAAAACGCCAGCGTAAACAGCGGGATCAGCATCAGGCCGATATTGATCCGGGACAGCATATAAGCCGCCACCACAATATAGAAAACGGATTCCACCATAAAGGGGATTGTCCCCACATGATGGTCTCGGATGTTCTGCGCATCCGAATTGACAATGGTGATCAGATCTCCCGCACTGTATTCTTTTAACAGCGGTTCCCCAAAGGAATTGATCTTCTTCAACACATCCAGACGCAGCGCATTGTCACATCGAATGGAAAAATAGTGTGCTATGTTCCAGTGCGCATAAAACGTAATAAAATAAATCAATAATATCGTCAGCAGGATTCCCACCAGCACCGTCATGATCTCCCACAGATTTCCTGCCGGGATATCCGCGATGAAAGCAGCAAATATACTGCTGTTTGGCTCCGGGCTCTTCCCCAGTGCCGGGTTGATCACATTATCCACGATCAGCGTGACGATCTGCGGCTCTACAAGCCTTACCACGCTCTGCATCAGGCCGAACAGGATACAGATCACCAAAACCCCGTATATTTTCCCGTAATACGGATACGCCTTTTTCAGTATGCTCATATAGATTACAGCTCCTTCATCATCTCAACATGCGGACAATACTCATCCTTGTATTCCTCCCCCAAAGCATGATATCCACATTTCACATAAAATTCCTTTGCCCTCACCTGGGAGGACAGGTGGATCCTTATCCCTCCCGCCCTGCGGATCTCCTCTTCCGCAGCGAAAAGAAGCTTTCCGCCGATCTGCCTGCCCCGAAATCTCTTTCTCACGGCAAGGCGTCCCAGCCAGTAGACTCCCTTCTCTTCTCCAGCATAATACCGGCAGGTGGCAGCCGCCTCACCCACTTCATACCATACCAGATGCACCGCCTTGGAATCCGTCTCATCGAACTCCTTCTGAAATCCTTGTTCCTCCACAAATACTTCCTCTCTGATCTGCTTTGCCGCTTCTGTCAGAGAACCAAAACATTTCACCATACCATTCCCCCTTTCCTCTGCCGCAACCCTTGAACCTATTCTCCCCCCTCACATATGCTATCGCAAAACCCAGATGTCCACAATAGAAGGCTTTTTGAGAATAGTAAACCAGTAGTTTATGTATACAAAAAGACCCGCAAGAAAGTGAATTCTTACGGGTCCATCGATACCGGTATAATACATTTGTATGTATGGATACTCAATATGACCAATGGATCGGTCGGAATCACTTCTTTCTCGCTAATACCTGCATAACAAGAATAATCATAATCTTGTTATGAAGTTCTATAATGATTAGCGATGAAAGATACCCATGATTCCTTCCTCCAGTTATTTTTATTTTCATACATCTCATGTCTGTCTTTTCTGTTTTTAAATCATAACACCTTTTGTTGCCTTTTGCAAGAAGAAAATGAAAAATTACATACCAAATTACTTACAGCAGGTTACCTGCACCGCAGAATTGATCTATTCCCATATATTGATCATGCATGGGGGATATTGGTAAACTCTGAGATTTCCCGGTTCAGTGTTACCAGATCGTCCACACAGAGATCATGCACGGAAGAGTGCCCTGTAATCCTGGCAAACAGCTTCAGCTCCTCCTTTGTCACATTGAGATAATTGGCCACTCTCTGGGCAGACGAATCCACTTTAAGCCTCTTTCTGAGTTCTTCATCCTGTGTCGCAATCCCTACCGGGCAGTTCCCCGTACCACAGATCCGGTACTGCTGGCAGGCCGCCGCCATCAACGCCGCACTGGCTACTGCCACCGCGTCCGCTCCCATAGCAAGTGCCTTCGCCACGTCTGCTGATACCCGGAGTCCTCCTGTGATCACAAGGGAGATATCGGAATGCATGGCATCCAGATATTTCCTGGCACGGTACAGGGCATAGACGGTGGGCACGGTTGTCGCCTCCCGAAGCAGCAGCGGACTGGAACCCGTAGCGCCTCCCCGTCCGTCCACCGTGATGAAATCCGGTTCTGCGTAGACACAATATTCCAGATCCCGTTCAATCCTGCCCGCGGCAATCTTGATACCAATAGGCCTGCCGTCCGAACGGTCCCGGAGCATGGTCACCATTTCTCTTAAATCTTCCTTTGAATTTAGCTCCGGAAATTTGCTGGGGCTCTGCACATCCTCGCCCTTCTTCTTTCCCCGGAGCCGGGCAATCTCCTCTGTCACCTTTTCTCCTGGCAGATGACCGCCCATCCCGGGCTTTGTCCCCTGCCCGATCTTTATCTCAATGGCATCCGCCCGGCGCAGGTTCTCATCTGTCACACTGTACTTATTCGGGATATATTCAAATATATATTTGTAGGACGCCTCTCTCTCCTCCGGCAGGATTCCTCCCTCTCCACTGCACATAGCTGTCTTCGCCATGGCGGAGCCCTTTGCCAGCGCCACCTTGATCTCCTTTGACAGTGCGCCAAATGACATATGGGAAATATAGACCGGATGATCCAGGATCATTGGCTTTTTGGCGTTCTTCCCGATGACTGTCATGGTGGACACCGGATCCCCCACATTCAGAGGCGCGGGATTTAACTGTGCCCCCAAAATCAGGATGTCGTCCCAGTCTGGCATGGACATCTTTGTCCCCATGGCACCGCTGATGGTATTTGCTGTCACCGCCATCTGGTGGATTTCCTCCATATAGCGGCAGGATTCATCCACCCGGTAGAGATTTCTGTCATAAGCCAGGCCATTGTCCTCTGCCTGCTGATGCCTCTCCTGTTCCAAAGGTGCCTCCCTGAACTTCTCTCCCGGCTGATGACATACCGGGCATTCCTCCGGCGGCTCCGCTCCTTCATGGACATAACCGCATACACTACAGATAAATCGTTTCATACTCATTCTCTCCTCGCTTTCTCAAACAACCCAGCCCATCCTCTGCCGGGAATTCCATTGCTCTAATTCCCCTGGAGCGGCAGCATCACCTCGGTGACGAAGACCCCCTCTTCATCCTGCCGTTCCAGGTAACCATGATACCGTTCCACCACCTGATCCACCCGCATCAGGCCAAATCCGTGATATTTCCCACTCTTTGTGGACTCATAGATCCGTCCCTTCCGCTTTCTGCGGCCCTCTGCGGAATTCATAATATAGATATAGAGCTGTCCTTTCAATATATCGATATAAATGCGGATAAATCTCTCTTTCCCATCACCAATGGCATCACATGCCTCCATGGCATTGTCCATCAGGTTTCCAATCACCAGGCTGAGATCTACCTCCGACAACGGCATCGCTAACACTTTTGGCACAATGGCCTTTGCCTCCACCGTTATCCCCCTGGCCCCTGCCAGCGATATTTTACTGTTCAGGATGGCATCGATCATCACATTCCCGGTTTTTATAACGGTATCCACCGATGTCAGATCCCTGTCCAGTTCCCCGAGAAAATGAGATAATTCCTCCAGTCTCCCCATGGCCAGATATGCCTTCATCGTCTGGATATGATCATGATAATCATGCCGCCATCCTCTTGTCTGGCGGTACATATTCTGCACCTCTTCACAGTGTTTCTGCAGCAGATCGCTCTGATAGAGAAGGGTGCGCCGGTCCATCCACCGGATCATCCATCTGCTCATAAGAAAGGCAGACAGCAGGATCAAAGAAATACCTGCCAGCACAAAAATAATCACGAATGAAATTCTCATGTCTGCCCCCCTCCTCACTCTTTTCGGAAATATCGTATAAATGCCTGATTTACCTCTTTGTACAGTCTCCGGCTCACTGGAATATGGGTGCCGCTGTCAAATGTGATTTCCGTCCTGCCAATGGTGCGGATGTTCCGGATGCCGCAGAGATAGGAGCGGTGGCACCGGATAAACCCATCTTCTTTCAGCATCTCTTCCAGTTCAGAAATATTCTCGGAAACAAAATCTGTCTGGGGAGTTCCCGGCTGTCCGGCCGCTCCCCATATCTCGATCCTGCTTCCATGACCCCACGCCTCGATATAATTGATCTGTTCTGCCGCCAGTCTGCGCACCCCATCGCTGCCATGGACAAGGATATATTGGGCATTCTCATTCCGTACCCGGATCTTGTCCATGCAGCTCCACACCTTTTCTTGATTGATAGGCTTCAGCAGATAGCGCATCGCCTCCACCTCATAGCCCTCTTCCATAAAGTCTGCCATGCCGGTTGTAAAGATAATACTGACCTTACCATCCCTCTCCCTCACCTGCTTCGCCATCTCCATGCCGTTCATCTTCTTCATCTGGATATCCACAAACAGGGCGTCCAGATCCTGCTCTGTCTCCCATTCAAACAAAAAGCTTTCGGCACTGGAAAATCGTACGGTTTTTACCGCTGTCTGTCTGTCCCGGCTCCATCCCTGAAGATATCCCTCCAGAAGGTCGGCATGAACCGGCTCATCTTCTATAATCGCTATCTTCATGCTGATCCCTGTTCCCCCTGATAAAATCCCTTACCTGCTCCAGGTCGTCGAACCGGCCTGCAATGATGTCCCATATTTCCTGATCCGGCTGCCACAGATCCGGCACCATAAGAGGCATGCATCCCGCCCAGTAAGCAGACAGCAGTCCGTTTTTGGAATCCTCCAGCGCATAACAGTCTTCCGGCTGTTCTTCCAGCAGTTCACACGCCCTCAGATAAATATCCGGCTCGGGCTTTGATCTGTCCACCATATCACCGCCAACGACTGCCTGGAAATACCCGGTTATCCCGGCCTCTCTTAAATGAGCCTCCACTTCGGATTTTCTGGAGGAGGATGCCACCGCCATTTTATACCCGCTGTCTTTCAAATGATCCAGAAGGATGTATAACCCTTTTTTTACTGGAAGGGCGTTATCTTTAAAATAATCTTCGTAAAATTCTTTTGTATATTGCCGCATTTCATGGATACCACACTGACCGCCAAATTCTTTCCGCCAAATTTCTTCTGTCTTTGCAGCGTTCATCCCCAGCGTCTTCAATACCATATAGCCAGCCTTCCCAATGCCCATCTTTTCCCCTGCATAGTCCCACGCCTGCATGCAGAGACGCTCGGTATCAAACATCAGGCCATCTTTGTCAAAGATTACCGCGTTCATATCATTCCCCTTTCTTACCATTTGTATGATTATAACATCTTTCGCCGTCTTTTTCCACTTCCAACTAGGGTTGTGCTAGTTTTCGTTTTATTGTACAATAATGGTGTAGCAGCGAATGCCCATCAGAATGGAGGATCATATGAAATCAGAACAGCTTTACCAGATGTTAGAATTGCCGGGAGCGGTAAGAGATGCCATGAATTTTTACAGAACCACAAGGAATACCGTGCTGGATAACGAAATCCGGCAGAGGTTAGCAGAGCGGGAATCCTGGGACACCGCCCTCCAGGAGATCCGGAACAGGATCGGAGAGGATCCCTCCGGCTTTTATATTCTCTGTGAACTGATGCGCTGTGCCTGCGATACATATGAGAAATATAAGGAAATGAGAATAGATGATTCCGTCTTTACCGCCACCATGAAATTCTGCACACGGTTTCTGGAAGAACACAAAAAGATCTACGGAGCCTATGCATTTACCTGGGCATGGTGGTTTCCCAGACAGCTTGCCCTGCAGGAATTCCGGATCGGCGAACTGGAATATGAATTTATCTCTTCGGATGAAAGGAAGATCTATATCCACATTCCCTCCGATGCCAGCCTCACCCCTTCAGCAGTCCGGAGCTCTCTTGACCGCTTTCGGGAGTTCCTGTCAAACTATTTTCCAGACTGGATCGGTACGGACTGGAACTGTGAATCCTGGATGCTTTCGCCGGCGCTGGCCGGATTACTGCCGGATGATTCCAACCTGCTGCAATTTCAAAAATTATTTGACATCATTTCTACAGACTATGAAAGCATGGCAGTTTTGGACTGGGTATTCCCCGGCGAGGGACCGGAGCTTGAAAATCTGTCAGAAAAAACTTCCCTGCAAAAAAAATTAAAGGAATTCCTTATATCCAGACAGAAGTTTGGATGGGCGGAGGGAATCCTCCGTTTATAACTTCGCTGGGACGCAGAGATGTTATCTGCGCCCGGCATCCACCCGCCACAAAACAACTGCTGTCACAACAGCTGCAAACATTGAGATGATGTCCCCTTCATCTATAATTGGTTCTGGGATATAAAACGAGAGACAGTAATTCACTAGCAGCTGCATCGGTATATACAATACCGCAGTAACAGCCCCTGCCAGATATTTCCTTCCGGAACAGAGCCGGAACAATCCATAGATGATCCAGGCATATGGAACAGCGATCAGGGACATCCAGGTGCCGATGGGCAGCAGTAACCCGCCGGATGGGATAAGAAGATGCAGGACATATAAAAAAGGGATCAGAAGGACACTGACGGCAGCCAGCGAAAAGGGAATTCCTTTCTGTCCATGCCGGATCACAGGATATCCTGCAAACCAGGCAAGCACAATGGAACTGCCTGAAATCAGTGACCATGTAAAAGACCCTGAAACTGCCAGATCGCATATACCGCAGACAAAGATCCCCAGTACCAGCAGCAGAGAGAATGCCTCTGCAAAGAGTACTTTCAATGAACGGATTTTCCGCTCTGCCGTCGCATCTGCATACAGCAGGACGTGCTCTACCCTCTCCTCCTGCACCGCTGGCTCGGAATCCTCTTTTTCCCCACCCAGCAGTTCACTCACTGTCACACCCAGAAGATCTGCCAGCCTGGACAGAAGGGAGATATCGGGATAACTCAGGCCCCTCTCCCATTTTGAAACGGCTTTGTCTGTAATATCCAGTGCCTGCGCCAGTTCCTTCTGTGTCATCTTCCGTGCCTTCCGCATTTCAGATATAAAGCTTCCCATATTGTTTTTGTGATCGTCCATCTCTTACCTCCATAACAATTTTACACAAATTATAATACAATAGGCGGTATTTGACAACCGACCAGCAAGCTACCCGGCAGAGTAAACCAATGGTAGAGTCAGGGAATGCCTGGTCGCATGCCGCTGTTCTTCCCAGCATCTTTATGCCTGATAATACTGCGCCTGAGCCTCCCAAAGATCCCGGTAAAGACCGTCCTCCTCCACCAATGTTTCATGACTTCCCATCTGTAAGATATCGCCCTGATGGAAGACAAGGATATTTTCACAGAAACGGCAGCTTGACATCCGGTGGGAAATGTAAATGGCGGTCTTGTGCTCCACCATCTCATCAAAGCGCTCATAGATTTCCAGCTCCGATACCGGATCCAGGGCAGCCGTAGGCTCATCCAGTATGACCACTGGGGCATCCCGGTACAGAGCTCTTGCGATGGCAAGCTTCTGGGCCTCACCGCCGGATATCTCCACTCCGTCATCCCCCTGTTGGTAGATCACAGTCCGAATGCCGTCCTCCATTCCCTTCACCCGCTTTTCTATCCCCGCCTGCCTCAGGGCATCCCACACCCTCCGTTCTTCATACTCTGTACTTGCCGCCACATTCTCTGCGATAGGGAAGGAGAAGAGCTGGAAATCCTGAAATACCACGCCGAAAATCTGACGGTACTCATCATAATCGTATTTACGGATATCAATGCCGTTCAGCAGAATCTCTCCCTCTGTGGGATCATAGAGCCGGCACAATAGCTTGATAAAAGTAGATTTGCCGGAACCATTCCTGCCTACGATAGCCATCTTGCGCCCCACATGGATCTTTGCTGAGATGTTTTTCAGCACCAGGTCCTTATTATTCGGATAGTGGAAAGATACATTTCTAAACTCCAGCTCATATTCATTGTCAAGACGTTTCTCAATGGGGATCGTCCCCTCATACTTTTCATTTTTGAGAGACAAAAGAGCGGTAAAATTACTCATATACTGGTTCATCACCTGAAGCCAGTTCATAGATCCAAAAAGCTCTGACATATTATCCAATAAACTGGTCAACACCCCTACATAGAGGGAGACTTCACCGATGGAAATACTGCCTCCCACTGCCCGGATCCCCACAAATGCATAACAGGCAAACAGGAGAACTCCCATAATAATCTCTGTTGCCATGGACATCCCTGTCTCGCTTCGAAACAGCTCTTGGCGTCTTTTTCGCAGTATGGCAGCCTCCTGCCTCAGTCCACCCAGGATCATTCCCGCCATATCATAAATACGCACCTGCTTCCCGGGGCTGTATTCATGTAAAAACATGAAATAGGCATCAAACCGCCGGTTCCCTTTCAGATTGTCCTCATACATCTGATACTGCAGCCGCTGTCCCCTCCGGGAAATCAGGAAGCGGAAAAAGACTGCCGCTGCCATCAAAAAGCCCATCAGCAGAAACGCCGGAAGGGATTCGGCAAAAGCTGCCAGGCCATTCCTTTCCCCGCCGCCCCGCACCAGAAAGAAACGGCTCAGGATAGAAAGGGAATAAAGGATGGAAACAATATTACCTACAACCCAGCCCACTGCAGAACAATAACCTGTGACACCGCCATTCATCCGGCTGCCCTCTGATGCCTTTTCAATATAATCCAGTGTATCCTTCCTCTCCAGGATCTGATAATCCAGTGTCAGGCATTTCTCTGACAATTTCTTACTGATCTTATCCTGCACTTCCCGCCGCAGGATGATCAGCCATTTGTTCAGCCCCCAGCGGCAGAGTGCCAGTACCATATTGAGAAGTACCAGGCCCACTGCCATCCGGATCAGGCGCTGTTCCAGGGCCGCCATGGTATGTGCCTCCACAGCCCCTCCATGGACAGTGATTATGCCTTCTGCCACGCTGTCCAGAACCATGGCTCCCACGATAATATTCAGATAGAGGATAGCGCTGGCCAGCAGCTGTTCCAGCAGCATCAGCGGAAAAAAGGATTTTCGTATCCCGGCCACCAGGCGCAGTATCTCTCTGGTTGAAGTACCATTCCGTTTCTCTGCCTTACTCATAAGATACCTCCATTTCCCCTCTGCTCTCTGTCCTGCCATCCTCCGTATAATAATGGCTCTGTATCTCATAGATCCTGGCATATCTGCCCCCGCTGCGGAGCAGCTCTTCATGCGTCCCCTCCTCTACGATCCTGCCATGCTCCAGAAAAAGAATCCGGTCACAGAACCGTGTACTGGCGAGGCGGTGGGAGATAAATATACTTGTTTTGTTCTCCGTCATCCTGTCATATTCCTGATAGATGGCGCTCTCTGCCAGGGGATCCAGTGCCGAGGTGGGTTCATCCAGAATCAGCAGCGGCGCATCCTTATAAATACACCGTGCCAGCATCAGCTTCTGTGTCTCCCCTCCCGACAGCCGCACACCGTCTTCATCCAGAAGATTGGAAAGATATGTCTCCTCCCTGTTTGACAGGCTCTCAATCTTTTCTCTCAGTCCGGCGCGCTCCACTGCCCGCCAGAACCGCGACATATCGGTGTCCGCTCTGTTCTTTCCCGATACGATATTGACAATCTGGAAGGGAAGCTCCCCCATATCCTGAAAAACAACGCCCACCAATCTGAAATATTCTTCAATATCATATTCCTCGATATTTATTCCGTTTACCAAAATCTCCCCGGATACCGGATGATAGAATCCGCAGAGCAGCTTCACCAGCGTCGTCTTTCCCTCTCCATTTCCTCCTACCAGGGCAATCTTCTCCCCGGCATACAGTTTCAGACTGATATGGGACAGAATCTCTTCCCCCTCTTCCTCATATCGGAAACAGACATCCCTCAGCTCCACCTCCGGTGCCTTCCTCCGTGCCTCTTCCGATACCTTTACTCCTTCCCCATGACGGAAGCTGTCCTCCATATCCAGCACCCGGCGGTAATTTGTCACCTCCTGATGTGCCTTCAGCATATTCATAATGCTCTCCACGAAGGCAAACATCCGGTTTGAAAAAGTGGTTATGACACCAAGCAGCAGCGTAAATTCTGCCAGTGAAACGCCTCCCTGCAGTGTTTTCCGGATCAGCAGAATATAGGCAAGTCCGTCGCGCAGGGCGAGAAAGATCGTATCGGACATGGTGGGAAGATAAAATCGTTTCTCAAGCTTCTTCTGCCACCTCTGTCCGCATTCCACATAAGTCTGCAGCACATGCCCAAACCATTTCTCCATCCGGTACATCCTGACATCTTTGCCGCACACCACATCCGCTGCCTTTCTCTTCAATATATCAGTCTTTCGCCAGAGCTCTGCATCCTCTTCCCTGTGTGCCTCCAGATAGCTTCTGGCATACCGGTTTGCCAGCACATTACTGATCAGCATCAGCAGAAGCACAAGAAGGATCCGGATGTCCACAACAGCGATGGCACCCCCGAATAGGATCAGCCCCAGAAAGTTACGCATCACAAAGGGAACCTCCTGAAGTACACGTTCCACACCAAGACTGTTCCCGGCAACAGCATAGACCCCCTGTCCGTTCAGTTTCTGACAGGCATTGCTTTCCCAGTTACAATAATCCGTCACAAGGCTCTTTTCCAACAGCTTCGCGATAAACTCCTGGCACCGGACTATGGTAAGTGCCGCAGAATAGTGATTTTCCGCGATGTTCACAACGGAACGGACCACCGTATACAATAAAATAACGCCCCCCACCTGAAGGATGAAATCAACGGTTCCAAGGCGGTTTTCAATGATATGCACCGCCCGGGACGGGATCATCACCATAATCGTATTCTGGATCAAAAAGGCAAAGATCATTATAGGAAGTGACAGAGCAGTGCCCCTATAGCTCCGAAACACTTCCCGCAGCAAGAAACATATGTTAGACAAAAGACTGTACCCTTTTCTCCTCATCTCTCTCCCCCATTTCTGTTCTGGATGTTATGTATTACAATAACTATAACACAAATGAATGAGAGTATAAAAAAAAGTACATAAATAGAAAAAAATCGTTCCTGAATGGATTTTACTCCAGCGGCAGCATCACTTCCGTGGCAAAAACACCCGGCTCATTCTGCCTGTTGATAAACCCCCGGTTCTTTTCCACTACCTTATTGATCCTTCTCAGGCCGTTTCCATGATTCCCCCGCTTATGGGTAATATACTCCTGATCCAGCCGGCGCACGGTCTCACCGGTGGCATTGCTGACGGAGAGGTAGAACTGCTTCTTCCTCACACACATATAGATCCGGACAAAACGGTCCCGGGAAGGATCCATCTTCTCACATGCTTCAATGGCATTATCGATAAGATTGCCGATCAACACGCAAAGATCCACCGGATTGCAGGAAAGATGGGCAGGCAGCTCCGCATCGCATTTGATCCGCAGTCCCTTTCGCTCCGCCAGCGTCAGTTTGCTGTTCAGCATGGCATCCACTCCTGTATTTCCCGTCTTATACCGGATATCCACGGCATCCAGCTCCGTCTCCATCAGATCAATGTACCGCCGTACCTCGGCATATTCCCCCATCTCCAAATGGGCACGGATCTTCTGCATATGATTGTGATAATCGTGCCGCCAGCCCCGCATCGTCAAATAAAGCTGGTTCATCTCCTGCCACTGCGATGACACCAGCTTCTCCTCATAATTCTGATATTTCTTTTCGTTCCTTCTCTTATTGAGAAATACAAACAGGCCGCATATAATAATGCTGCCGGCAATACTGATCCATATCACATGAAACACCTCATAAACACCTGATTCAGGTTTTGATAACAACTCCGGCTGATGGGCACTACGGTACCATCTGCAAGAAGACACTCTGTTCTTGTGATTCTTTCCACATTGAGAATATTCACAAGAACCGAACGGTTCGCCATGCAGAAGCAGTCATCTGTCCACTCCTGACGCAGCTGTTTCATCGACCCCTTATAAGTATACTCCCCTTGAATCGTTTTGACGCAAAGATAATGTCCCTGCACTTCGGCCAGAAGGATATCAGACTTTTTCAGTTTCCGGTACTCGCCCTGATACCGGAAACCAATGTATTCCTCCATCCCCTGCTCCCGCCTCGTGTCTCTGATGCAGCACAGCGCCTCTTCCAGATCCATCCTTCGGTAAGGTTTCAGCAAATAGCGGACTGCCCCGACCTTATACCCGTCAAATACGCTGTCTCTGTCACCCGTAATGAATATTATGGAAATATCCCTGTCATATTCCCTGATTCGCCTTGCCAGATCCATTCCGTCCATTTTCTTCAGACCAATATCCAGCAGGAGACATTGAAAAGGAAGCTCCGTCGGATATCGGAACAAGAGCGCCTCCGCACTGTGAAACGACTCAATTTCAGCCAGTATCCCATTCCTGTCATAATATCTCTGGATCTCCTGCTGTAAATATGTTGTTTGCACCGGATCATCCTCACAAATGCCGATCCGCAGATGATTCACCGTCACTTTTTCCCTCCGGACCAGCAGGATCACACATAAAGATTGATGCGCCTGTATCTCCGGGCGGCCAGATCCTGCTGGAGCACTGCCTCGTCTTTCTTTTCTGCGATCTCCTGTTCCTTCTCTGTCTCCAGTTTCTCCTGACGGAGCTCTTCCAGTTCTTCTGCATCCTCCGGCACCAGCTCGGTAATGTCCTCCGCCAGCTCTTTTATCTCGTCAGTAAGCTCTTCCAGGCTCTCGGTGATACCGCCGCTGCTCTCATCGGTTCCCAAAGCCTCCTCTGCCAGCTCTTCCTGTCTCTCCTCGGCCGTCTTCGGCTCGTGCTTCTTCATCTCTTCAGCAATCTTCTCACCCTGTTCCCTTGCCTCGTCCAGAACATGAAACATCTGCTCATGGTTATATGCCTTCTTTGCTGCTGCAATCTCATCCTCACATGCCTGAAGCTGCTCAAGCCGGTCCTTGATGGCCTCCAGGCTGCCGCACTCTTTCCCTTTAAAGCTCTCCTTCTTATTCTCCCAGTAATCCACCTGGCTGTTCATTTTCTGCTGGCGCGCCGCCTTCTCCCTGGCGCTGTTGGATGAAGCACCCAGACTGAGCTTACTAAAAACAGCGATTGACGATGCCCTGACATTTGACATAAAAATCCCTCCTTATGATATTGACAATATCATTACATACTGTGATCCATCAATTTTTCAAATTCCTGCATCGGCACCGGCTTGGAAAAAAGATAGCCCTGTGCCCAATCATAGCCATATCCCGTCAGCAGTACAACCTGCTCCTCCGTCTCCACTCCTTCAAAGATAATGGTTTTTTTTGCTGACAATACCAGATTGCCGATCTGGTTGATATATTCCTTCTCGTCCTTCGTCTCATATCGATCGATAAAGCTCTTATCCACCTTGACATTATCCACCGGGGCGAAAAGAAGCATATTAAGAGAAGAATACCCTGTTCCAAAATCATCTATATCAATTTTGAACCCATGCTGCCGGAGATGAGACATCTGAGAATAGAGGTTGGCCCGGTCACTGCTGAATACACTCTCGGTAATCTCCACCTCAATATACCGGGGATCAATACCATATTGCTCCGCCAGACGGATAATCTTTTGATAGGCATCCTGATTCCGGAAATGTACTCTGGAAAAATTAACCGAGATGGGAATCAGAGAACGGCCCTGCTGTTTCCATTGGGCCAGGAGCCGTAAAACCTGTTCATACACGCACATATCTACATCCACGATAAAACCAGACTCCTCCAGCACCGGAATAAACTGATTGGGATAACGGTATGTGCCGTCCTCCTTCCTCCACCGCACCAGTGCCTCGGCCCCAATGACAGTGCGGGAACTCATGGAAAATTTAGGCTGCAGGAAGGCCTCAATCTCACCGGATGAGATTGCATCATGAATGCTTCCGATCACATCCTGAATCCGGTTCCTCTGCTCCCAAAGATCGCTGGTATAGATCCCGATGGAATCGTGATGCTGTCTCTTCACACTCTTTCTCGCATGATTGGCAGCATCGATCATTGTGTACAACGGAAGATTTGGCGAATCGAGAAAAAATATGCCGGATGTGATATGAAAATCACTCTGTGGATATTTCTTGGCAAGGTATTCCGCAAATTCATCATTCACCCTCTTGACCCTCTCCTCAATGGCGCTGCGCTCATCCCGGAAGGAAAATACGACAAACCGGTCTCCCTCCAGCCGGCACACAAATACATTGGCCTCATTCCCTGCCAGGATCCGCCTTGCAAATTCCCGCAGCACATGATTTCCCTCTTCAAATCCAAAGGTCTCATTGAGAAGGGAAAAATTTGATATATCAGAATAGGCCACGGCATACGCCTTCGACTCGTCGAACTCACTGAGCAGCTGCGCCACCTTCCTCTTAAATGCCTTATACAGATAAGCACCGGTCAGTTCATCCCGGGACAGATATTCAATCCTCTGCCGGTCCTTCTTTTTCTGCATGCGGAGAGACACAAAGGAGGCCAGCAGACGCCCCAGCTGGATAAGGGAATTCGTCGTCTCCTCCTCCCATTCTCTCCTGCGGTCTCTGCAGGAGCAGGAGAGATAACCGATGGGCCGTTCATTGCTGTAAAGAAGGATGTTAAAAAATCCCATGATCTTTTTCTCTTCAAAAAATTCCCGGTCCTTGTCGGAAAAGGAGTGCTTAGTGATATCCGGCACGAAGCTGATGCCGTTTTCATCAAAGCCGGAGAGAAATCCATCCCACTCATCCAATGAGACAACCTCATCCATCTCCTCCAGCACACCCTGTTCCCGGGTCCACTTATTGGTCATGCAGACCCGTCCGTTCCCCTCAAATTCGGAGACAAGCGCCTCGTCAAACCGAAAGCGGTGTCCGATCCGCAGCAGCAGCATATCCACACCGCTGTCCAGATTTCTTGAATTGGACATAAGACTCACGGCAAAAGACACAAATTCCATATCATAGCGTGCCAGATTCTCTCCCTCCAGTCCGCTGTACAGCTCCGACAGCGGATAAGGCTCGTACTCCTCTGACAGAGCCGGCTCGTATATCACCACCGGTTTCCCTGACACACGACTGCATTCCATGGCGCAGCCTGCAGGGCGCAGGGCATCTGACAGAGTCTGTACCTCTTCCCCCAGATGACAGAGCGCTATGGTCAGCTGTGGTTCCAGACTCCTGCTGCGGCCAAAATAAGTACTCTTCAGCTTTTCATAAACAAGGGCAGCCTGTTGTTCCACCGCATGGGCATCCTGACACCGCAAAAATACCAGAAAGGTATCCTTCTGCATCCTGCCCAGTATGGTCTCTTCTCCAAAGCTGCCGAAATATTTGCGCATTATGATAGCATAGTTCTGAATCATCGCCATAGCAAAGGCGGTGCCGTATTCCTCCACAAACCGGTTCATGTTCCACAGATGGAGCAGAACAAGATGCCGTTCCTTTCCCGTGTCCCGCTGCAGCACCCTCCTTATCTGCTCTTCTGCCGACTGTCTGGTCATCACTCCCGTAAGCAGATCCATCTCTTCTGATACCGTTCTTTCTCCCTGATCACTCACTCAATCACCTTCTTTTTTGCCACTCCCGCTACATCTCCAGCAGATACTTCTTCGTCTGCCGGATCTCCTCTGGCAGGTCGATACCATTTTTCTCGAACTTACGTTCCAGCACCGTCAGGGACTGTTCCTGTTTTCGTTTCTCGGTCATAAACCGTCTCGCTGCCTCCTGATAGGCATTCTGGACCAAAAGTCCCTGTGCCACATCAGAAGCAAACGGACAATAGGTAAACATGATCCCTCTATTGATCCGGTTCATACGCATGGCGCCCACTGCCTCGCGCACGATCCAATCCTGATAATCCCTGGCAAACACTTCCCTGTGCTTATTATTACACTGCTGCAGCTGCAGCTTGATCTTTTCCTTCTTCTCCGGCGTGAGCTCCGTATTCTTGCGGTAAAACTGCAGATAATCCGTGTACTCACTTGTAAGGGACGGATAACGGTAGTTATTCCACTGTGCTCCCATATCCGTACGACATTTCTCCCAGCGGAAGTGCGCCATCAGCTTGAGGATCTCCTGGGACAGATCCTGCTCAAACAGCGACGGCAGAAGTATCCTGGCATGTGACTGTTTGACCCTGCCCTCAATATCCTGCCACAGGACGCCGTTGCGCCCATAGACCGGAAACAGAATAAAATCTGGTGTGAAACGCACAATATTCGTAAAATTCGGAATCTCCACTTCCGGATATGTCGTCAGCTTTTCTCTATAAAAGATACTGTAATCCAGTTTTTCCAGCTTTCGCACTTCGGAATTGATGGCGGCACCGGTTACTACCGCATTATCAATCTTGTTGTAAAGCCCCTCCGAACACAGGACCGGAACGAAGGTCGATATATTTCCGTTGACATTGCGGTCGGCATACCGGAGCAGCTTATCCACCTCAAAATGCATTCTCTGGTCTGGATCCATAAATGTATCTTTCACTGTTTTCGGATCCCGTTTCCCCGTCGCCGCTTCTTTTCTCAGATATTCTTCATAATCGGTGTCAAATTCATCCTTAGAGGGATTTTTCCTGCCTTCATAGATCTCCCTCAGCCACATGGGCATCGTATACACCTTGCACTCCAGTGCTTCATTATCGATCTCCGGGAGCCCCACCAGATCCTGCAGCTGATCCGCAGTCAAAAGCTCTTCACTCACAAAGCCAAACCGCAGGAACAGTCTTACCGCCAGAGGCGGGTTATCATCCTTAAAGCTGCTCTTTACAATTGATTCATATATGGTAAAGAAGCCTTTCGTCAGCTTCTTTCGCACGGCAGCCGCCTCTGGAACCCTGGCAAACTTATCCTGCAGCCGCAGGAATTCTTCCACCGCAGTCTCAAATTCCTCTGCCACTTCCTCCTCCAGCACAGTATACTCCAAAATCTGCCGCAGGGATCCATTCAGCGCCGATACATCATCCTTTTCACTGGAAACAATATGCGCCTCGTCGTTGGACAAAAGAGCCAGATATATCTTCTCCATGCGCTCTCTGTCAAGATTCGGAGAGGCACCCACCATATCTGTCAGCAGGTTCTCCGTTTCATCAATTTTCTTCATCATCTCGTCCAGCATACGGACAAGCCCGCTCTCATTCTGGCCCGCCTTCCTGACAGCCATTGCCATTTTCCCGATAAGCGAAAAAAGGTTTTTCTCATCCATGATCATGATGCGGAAAATGCGTCCTAGCCACTCTCCATAGCTGCGGCACGCCTCCAATATCGTTGGGATCACCTGACACTGGGTGGCGAACTGCTCCTTCGCCACATACGCACTTCCACTGTAAAAATTCCTCTGGGCCTCCACCGGAATCTGACTGCACTGAATACAGTACTCCAGCCGCTCATGGAACGTAACCTCCCCCGGCTTCTGCTGCTCCAGCCGCTCAATAGAGGAGAGCTGTTCCGGCATAAGACCAGAAGCACTGACAGCCGCCATATATTCTTCATACAAACGCAGCAGAAAATCATTCGCCGCCTCTGCCTCTTCCTTCAGCTTGCGGAACATCTTGCTGATCTGTGCGATGATAAAATTATAGGATGTGATCAAAAGGCCTCTGTACTGCTGCTTTTCATCCAGCACGAGACACGCCTGTTCAAAATTACTCACCGGCAGGCCGTATACCACAACATCATCCAAGGCAGTATAAGTAAAGGAATGCACCTTCGAGTGTGTGTCGCACATCCCCAGAAAATTCCCCGAACCGAGATTTAACCGGATCCCATCCGTCTGAACAGAAACTCTCCCCTTCAGTATGAGACCGACGGATTCCAGCGGCTCTCCTTTGGCAAAAACAACAGCTCCTTTTGGAACTGAATTGGTTGTATTCATAGTAAGCTCTACTGACATAATTAAGTCTCTCCAATTTTCTTCAATCTACTGCTGATTATATCTTTTTTTGTCCTCCCTGTCAATAAAGGGCTCTTCTCATTTTCATTCATTCTGCCTGGAAATATTCCTCCATCTGCTCCTCTGCACGGCGAATTTCCTCCTGCAGCTCCCTGGCTGACAAAAGCCGGCATCCCTCACCCCGGATAATGATCTGCTCCAGTCCGTCCGATGTAGCTACCGTCACATGGCAGCGCCGGGCATTTTCATGGGCAAATTTCTCAATATACTGGTCCGCCGTCTCTGCTTCTTTTGTATAAACTACAGTTATATTGTGGTAAGGAAAAACCTCCGTGCGGTGATTCTGCACCCGATAGGCATCAAAAACAAGGATCAGCCGGCACTGCCGGAACCCCTGATAATTACACAGGATATCCTGAAGCCGTCCCCTGGCCGCATCAATGTTTATCCCGGACAGTTCCCGCAGTTCCTCCCATGCAAAGATTATATTATAGCCGTCCACCAGCAGAAACGAGTCTCTCTTAACCGGTTTCTTTGCCGGCCTGGACACCCCCTGCGGCTTTGCCGCGACAGACTGCACCCGGGGCCCGGAGCCTCCTCTGCGGGAGACCGGACCGTTTCTGCGGTTTGCATGGGACGTCCGCTCCAGGATCCGGTCAATCTCGTCCACATCGATCCACTCATCCCGGGACTGCTGCGCGCCGCCGGACTCTTCCCGGTCCGGGCTGCTGTCCCCCGGCATCCCGGTCCTCTCTGCCGCGGTATCGATATGCATATGATCCCGCACCTCATTCCACGGCACCTGAAATCCGGCGCCGTGGGCGCAGAATACCGATCCCGCCGGATTTTCTGTATCCCGTTCCGGATCATATCCCTTTGCCAGGATCACCTCATCCGCATTGTGGCAGGGACGGTAACCTGCCGGACTGCAGAACAGCCTTCCCCTCCCCTTTGTATAAGCGGTGACCTCCCGTGGATAATCCCGCATGGCGGCCACCGGAGCACACCCCGTCAGCACTGCCGTCCCCAATGAAGTTTCCAGTGTAAATGTCCCCGACATCCTCTCAATATCGGTGATGACCCTGCCCACAGATTCCTCCGGCACCTCCAGACGGAAATCATAGAAGGGCTCCAATAGTACCGATTCCGCCCGCATCAGCCCCTGACGGACAGCACGGTATGTCGCCTGACGGAAATCCCCGCCCTCTGTGTGCTTAAGATGTGCTCTGCCAGCGATCAACGTCACCGTTACATCCGTCAGGGCAGCTCCGGTCAGCACCCCGCAGTGCTCCCTCTCCAGCAGATGCGTCAGAATCAGTCTCTGCCAGTTCTTATCCAGTACATCCTCACTACATTCCGCCATGGCCTGAAACCCGCTGCCCGGCTCCCCCGGTTCCATCCAGAGATGAACCTCGGCATAGTGCCGCAGCGGCTCAAAGTGCCCCACGCCCTCCACGGCTGACGCGATGGTCTCTTTATACACGATATTACCTTTGCCGAAAGTAACATTCACTCCGAACCGCTCTTCGATCAACCGCTGCAGCACCTCGATCTGGACCTCTCCCATCACCTTAGCCTGTATTTCCTGCAGCTCCTCTTTCCACATAATATGAAGCTCCGGTTCCTCTTCCTCCAGCAGCCGCAGCTTTGGCAGCATCACCGCCGCATCCGTTCCTTCCGGCAGCTGGATCTGGTAAGTGAGTACGGGCTCCAGCACCGGCTTTCTCCCTCTTCCCTCCTTTCCCAGACCCTCTCCGGGATATGTCTTTGTCAGACCGGTCAGAGCGCACACCATTCCCGCCGGAGCCTCCTTCACCGTCTCGTATTTGCTGCCAGAATAAACACGGATCTGGTTCACCTTTTCCTTCCATCCCTCATAAGAATCCTCCAGCTCCATCCGAGCCCGCAGCACGTCTCCCGTTACTTTTACATAGGTGAGACGATTTCCCATATCATCCCGGGCTATCTTAAATACCCTGGCGCCAAACTCAGCGGAATAATCCCGGGGCATTGTGTATTTTTGAAAAGACTGCAGAAATTCATCCACCCCGTCAAGCTTCAGCGCCGAACCAAAAAAGCAGGGAAATAGTTCCCTCTCCCGAATCAGCCCTGGTATACAGGAGAGATCCAGAATCCCCTCCTCCAGATACCGCTCCAGAAGCTCTTCCTGGCAGAGGGCGATCTCTTCCATAAAGGCATCGCCGTCCTGACAGTGGAAATCCACACAGCTGTTCCCCAGCCTTGCTTTCAGCTCCTCCATCAGCTTCTCCCTGTCCGTACCGGGCTGATCCATTTTATTGATAAAAAGAAAGGCCGGGATACGGTATTTCTTCAAAAGCCGCCAGAGTGTCTCCGTATGCCCCTGGACGCCGTCGGCGCCGCTTATGACAACGACTGCATAATCCAGTACCTGCAGTGTCCTCTCCATCTCTGCTGAAAAATCCACATGTCCCGGAGTATCCAGAAGAGTCACCCTCAGGCCATCAAAATCCAGCACCGCCTGTTTGGAGAAGATAGTGATCCCCCGCTCCTTCTCCAGATCAAATGTATCCAGAAAGGCATCCCCATTGTCCACTCTCCCCAGCTCCCTCAGCCTGCCTGCCTTATATAATAACGCCTCTGAGAGAGTTGTCTTTCCGGCATCCACATGGGCCAGCAGGGCAGCACAGATATGCTTTACCGGCTTTTTCCCTGATATTGCATCCAATTGGAACTACTCCTTTCTGTCAGATCTTCTGAACCTTGAACCAAGATCCATAAGCGGAAAAACTGCTTCTGTCCCAGCCTTATAAGCGAAACAGAAGCAGATTTTCGGAATCCCCCGGCCGCCGTTCCATCGACGACGCCGGGCCGCATCCCTGCCGGATCATTTATTTTTCATATTGGAAACGTCCCACCAGCTCCTTCAGCATATCAGCCTGGCCGGATAACTCCTGCGATGAGGCAGCGCTCTCCTCAGATGTGGCGGAATTGGATTCTACCACTGTGGCAATCTGGTTAATGCCCTCTGTGATCTGAGCCACCGCTTCTGCCTGTATATCCGAGGCCCTGGCAATCTCCGAAATGGAATCGTTGACCTCTTTTACATGATCCACAACTGCCGTCAGGGACTCTGCCGTAGCATTGGCATACTCCATTCCCTCATCCACCGCATCAATGGCATTCTGGATCAGATCCTTCGTATTCTTTGCCGCATCTGAGCTCTGCTCTGCCAGTAACCCAACCTGGGTGGCAACCACCGCGAATCCCTTTCCGTTCTCTCCTGCCCTTGCGGCCTCAATGGATGCATTCAGCGCAAGAAGTGCCGTCTGATCCGCAATCTCCTCGATGCTGCTTATGATCTCTGCAATCTTATCCGATGCCTTTCGGATATTATTCATAGCCTCAGTATTCTTCTTCATGTGCTCATTGCTCTCGACCACCTGTTCATTCATGCCTGCCACGATACCTCGTGTATTCTGGGCATTCTTTGCATTCACCGATATTTTCTCTGACACCTCTGTAATGGTGGCTGTCAACTCTTCAATGGCACTGGCCTGATCTGTTGCCCCTTCCGCCAGCACCTGGGCTGCCCCGGACAGATCCGTTGCCCCATTCTGCACATACTCGGCATTGTTGTCAATCTCCCGCATGGCAGTGCTGAGAGAACGTACGATACCCCGGAAGGATTCGCTGATCTCAGCAAAGTCCCCCTTAAAATTCCCGTCTACACGGATCAGGAAATTCCCCTTGGACAATTCCGCCAGATGATTGTCAATATCCGTAATAATCTCCTTCAGATCCTGAACAGTCCCGGTAAGACTGTTCATCAGTGTCGCAGTCTCATCGTTCACTTCCGGTACCGGTGTGTCCGTGTGAAGATCTCCCTCAGCCAGAAGCTTCAGCCGGTCCACAACAACGGTAATGGGCTGCACCACCTTTTTCCCCAGCTTCATTCCGCTCCGGACACCCAGAATGGTGAATATGATCACAAAGACGATGGTGATCACCAGCGCCAGATAGAACATGCCGAGAAATTCCATCCTCACCGCTGCCACACCGATACTCCAGCCGTTCATATCCTCCACCGGCGAGTACGCCACAACCTTTGTCTTTCCACCATAAGAATAGGTGCCTGTCCCGTTTTCCCCGGCAACCATCTTTTTACAGATGGCGCTGTATTTTTTCAGCTTCGAATTCGTGTCCCCAAGATGAACGCTGTCCTCCACTCCTACAATCTTGGAGTCGATATCCGCAATGGTGATGCCGTTGGCATCCAGCATAAATGCCGTGCCGCCCTCTCCGACTTTAATGGATCGCATAATATCATTTAGAAACTCACCGTCCGGAAGATACACCACGACGCCCACTACCTCTGTTCCCGCATCGCCGTCTTCCCACAGGGGGGCAGAAACCGCATAAGATACTGATTTCGTCACCTCACTGTATGCGGGGGTGGAAACATAGGTGTCCCCCTTCATTGCCTCCTTAAAATAATCCCTGTCAGACAGATCCGTCCCCGAGATCACATCTGTCCCCTCTTTATCCAACAGAAATGCCCCCTGAAACTTATGTTCCTTCACTTTCTGATCCAGTATGGCCTTCTTCTCATCCTTCGTCAGCATTGGAGAAGACAGCCGGGAAAGCGTCCCTGTCTCATAGGCGATGGCCGTATACTGCTTTAATGCCGCGGCCACATAATCCGCCGCTATATCCGATGTGCTGTCAATGGTCTCCGTCACCGCACTGACCGATGAGATATAGCTTAATACGGATGTCACCACGCCAAGAACAATACAGCATATAAGTATATTTTGTGCAAAACGCGATGAAATCTTTTTCTCTATGCTGACAAATCCGCCCTTCTTCCCTTTTCCAGCTTTTCTGGATCCTTTTTCTTTCTGCATATATATCCTCATTTCTGTACCACCCTTACTGCTGAACAGCAAACCCTGTGCCTTACAAATGATGAGTAAAGTATGATTAAATATGCGCCAGGCAGCACTAAAACACATATTATGTAACTAATTATATCAAAATTTTTTTAATTTTTCCAGTTAATTTATCTTACTTTTTAGAAAAATTTCATCCATATCCAACAGTCGCCGGCATCTCTCACGGCGCAGAGATCAATTTCTGACAGTATGGTTTATAAACACCTTGCTATTTCTATAAAAATGTTTCATAATATACGTATAGGAAAAGGTTGTAAAAACCTTGATCCCGCTATTAGGATATGAAAGGAGCAGGACTATGACTGAAATGACATGGACAGATATGGGAAAACTGGCAGACGCCATGGAAAATGCCATAAAAATGCAGAATCGGGCCAATGCCGTGAGAAGATCGGAAAAAGCGGAACGAGAACAAGAGGAATTCGAAGAGAAGCTAATGCGCGCCGCCGCCAGCAGAACCGAACTGGAGGGACTCTCATCCCGGATCAGAGGTACGCAAGCCGCTGTCATGAGAGATCAGCTTGTGAATCTGATCTCTTCTTTCTGATTTTGTCTCAGGGTATTGTAATTTTGTGAAGAAGTAGTATAATTAGAATCACCACTTTACAACTATTATAAATAGTGCTCCTTTTGCTGAACAAGGTATTTTAAGGCTTTCATAAGGGCAGATGATTTTATTATACTTTCGCTCTTTTTCACGAA
>CAJSYQ010000008.1 GCA_910574015.1 Eubacteriaceae bacterium
TCAAGTGCAACAGTGGAATCATGGACATTGGCAGCAGTGGTCAGTTCATAAATGGGAAGGCCTGAAATACAGTCAACAAGAACATGATTTTTGTATCCCCAGTAGAATCCATACTTTTTCTCATCTGTTCGGTTAGAAGCAGTATGTACACCAAGTTTACAATCGGCATCCGCTTTGGGGTGGTTATCCGGCCTAAATTTGTTGGATAAAAAAGATTTCGGATTATTCTGTGAAGTGTTTGCAGCAATCGGAGTTGAATCCAAGCCAATAAAAGAGGTATCAATAATACCCTGATCAGAAAGATAAAGAACCTGGGATTTCATAACGGAGGAAAGCATATGGTTATCAATCTGTTTTAGAAAACGGCCGAAAGTCCAGTAAGATGGTAACGGGGCAGAAATGTCAAAACCACAGTAATGGGCAATAAGAAGGTTATTGTTAAGATAATCAACAAGGTCTGTGATCATGGAAAAACCTTCGCATTTCATAACAATAAAGGCACAAATCATGGCGTGATCAGAAAAACCTTTTCGCCCGGTTTTGGGGAATTCCGGTACAAAGGATAAATCAAGATTCAGAAAAAGCGAATCGTAAAACTTTGCAACTGGCTGTGAAGTAAAAAGACGGATGTCTTTCAAAATTTCTTGACGGTAGATAATAATCAGCTCCTTTCGGTGGATTGATTTTGACAACTTAATTATACCATCTGGAGCTGGTTGTTACTATAAATACAGAACCAAAGGTTCTGGGAACCAAAGGTTCTGGGAGTGATATAAGAGGTAGCCATGCCTCGCAAAACTGCATAAATACTGAATGTGTAGAGTTTTGCTCATGGCTACAAAGTTAATACAAAGGAGGTGAAAAATATCTTATTGCTGAAAAAGAAAGGAAAACGTATCAGAGCCAGCGACAAATCGCTGGTTTTTCGTTTCTCGACTGGTTTGCTGCTCCTGCTGTTCTTTGCTGTGGTTATGCTGCTGAATTTAAGGACAATTATAACGACAGACTGGAAATTGGTTAGCTTTTTGCAAGATGGCAGTGTTCATCTTACCGTCACGCCATACATGATAGTTACAATCATTGTGGCGGCTTTGGTCTGTGTGATTGCTGCTTTTTTGTACCGAAGATTCCAGTATGACAGGGTAAAGCAGCTCTTTCACCGTCAAAAGCTGGCAAAAATGATTCTTGAAAATGGCTGGTATGAATCGGAAACCACACAGGACAGCGGATTTTTCAAGGATTTACCAGCAACCAGTAATAAAGAGAAAATCACCTATTTTCCAAAACTGTATTACCGTATGGATAACGGACTATTGTATATCCGTACAGAAATTACATTGGGAAAATATCAAGACCAGCTTTTACATTTGGAAAAGAAGCTGGAAACAGGCTTGTACTGCGAGCTGGTTTCTAAAGAATTAAAGGACAGCTACGTTGAGTATGTCTTACTCTATGACACTATCGCAAACCGTATCACCATTGACGAAGTACAGGCTGAAAATGGCAGCTTGCGTCTGATGAAAAATGTCTGGTGGGAGTATGACAAGCTCCCTCACATGCTGATTGCTGGCGGCACTGGTGGCGGTAAAACTTACTTTATCCTCACTATCATTGAAGCTCTGCTCCGCTGCAATGCGGTCATGTACGTGTTAGACCCGAAGAACGCTGACCTTGCGGATTTATCCGTCGTCATGCCAGAAGTCCATTACAAAAAGGAAGATATAACCGCCTGTATTGATAGGTTCTATGACGGTATGATGGCAAGAAGTGAAGCTATGAAGCTCATGGAAAACTACAAGACAGGTGAAAACTATGCCTATCTTGGTCTTGCTCCGCACTTTTTAATCTTTGATGAATATGTGGCGTTTATGGAAATGCTGACGACAAAGGAAAACGCTGCTGTGCTGAATAAGCTCAAACAGATAGTCATGCTCGGACGACAGGCAGGTTACTTTCTTATTCTAGCCTGTCAGCGACCAGACGCAAAATATCTCGGTGACGGAATCCGTGACCAGTTCAACTTCCGTGTCGCATTGGGACGTATGTCAGAGCTGGGCTATTCCATGATGTTCGGGGAAGTAGACAAGGACTTTTTTCTGAAACAGATCAAAGGACGTGGCTATGTCGATACAGGAACAAGTGTCATATCCGAGTTTTACACTCCCCTTGTACCAAAAGGGCATGATTTTATCAAAGAAATAGGCGTACTCTCACAAAACAGGCAGGACGGACAGGCGGCGTGCGGAGCGGAAGCCGCAGGTACGGACTAGCCTGTGTTGGTGTGGCTTGCCACACCAACCATTCGCCCCCATTATCTAACAGGGGGGCACAAATTATCTGGAAACAGTTATAAAAATATCGGGAAGTCCTTGAAAACAGCGGACTTTTCAAACATTCAAGGGAGTGTGACAAAATCGGTAAATGTCACATTCCTTTTTCGATTGGAGGGATTTTTACTGAATGATACCGACTGGATAAACAAGCTCAAAGAACAACGGACGCAGTACGGCGTTTCCCAGAATCAGCTTGCGGTCATGGCTGGTGTCAGTCGTGAATACATCAGCAGGCTTGAATCCGGAAAAGTAGCCTTGACGGAGGAAATCAAGGTGAAACTCACGGACGCTCTGGATAAACTGAATCCAGAAAATCCGCTGGAAATGGTCTTGGATTACGTCAGAATCCGATTCCCCACACAGGACGTAAAACACGTTGTGGAGGATATTCTTAAATTAAGGCTTGATGTGATGATACATGAGGATTTTGGCTTCTACTCCTATGCAGAACATTACGTCTTGGGTGATGTGTTCGTGCTGGCTTCACCCGATAAGGAAAAAGGCACATTGCTAGAGCTGAAAGGTAAAGGCTGCCGCCAGATGGAAAGCTACCTTTTGGCACAGCATAGGAGCTGGTATGACTTTCTCATGGACGCTCTGATAGAGGGAGGTGTGATGAAACGTCTTGACCTTGCCATCAACGATATGGCAGGAATCTTAGACATTCCAGAGCTGACAGAGAAATGCAATCATGAGGAATGTATTTCCGTATTTCGCAGCTTCAAGAGCTACCGTAGTGGTGAGCTTGTAAGAAGTCAAGAGCAGGATAAATATGGTATGGGAAATACATTGTACGTCGGTTCGCTCAAATCGGAAGTCTATTTCTGTATCTACGAAAAGGACTATGAACAGTATGCAAAGTATGACATAGCCATTGAAGATACGAAAATCAAGAACCGTTTTGAAATAAGGCTAAAGAATGAGCGAGCCTATTATGCGGTGCGTGACCTGCTGACCTATCACGACGCAGAACGTACCGCTTTTGATATTATCAACCGTTATATGCGATTCGCTGACAAGGAGGTGGATAAGCGACGCAGCGAATGGAAAACCAATGAGAAATGGGCGTACTTTATCGGTTCTGATCGTGGGCGTTTGAAACTGACGACCAAACCAGAACCGTACACGCTCACAAGGACGCTGAACTGGATAAGCAGACAGGTAGCTCCTACATGGAAAGTCTTACAGCAGATAGACAGTACCAACGGTACGACTTATCTCAAAGATATTTTAGACCATGCGAAGCTCACCGAGCGTCATAAAAAACTGATTGAACAACAGACGACTTCCACAGAGGAAATCATCAGTAAGGAGGAATGACAACATGAAGCATATATTATTTGACTTCTTCCTGTTCTCACTTGGAGCAGGATTCGGAGTAGTGACTATGTGTCTTATGCAGTCTGCAAAAGTCGCAGACAGAGAAATTGAAATGATGGAAAGGAGAAAGAGATAATGAATTTCGGACAGAACTTATACAACTGGTTTTTATCTAACGCACAATCCCTTGTGCTTATGGCAATCGCTGTTATCGGGGTGTATCTCGGCTTCAAGCGTGAGTTTTCCAAACTTATTGGATTCTTGGTGATTGCCTTAATCGCTGTTGGCTTGGTATTCAATGCCGCTGGCGTGAAAGACGTACTGTTGCAGTTATTCAATAAGATTATCGGTGCATAAGTAATTATTGAAACACCACAAATCACTTGATATAATAATCTAAAGAATTGGAGGTGTTTTCTATGATGAAATTAAATTTGCGTGATTTACATATAGATATTTTAAAACATAGCAGGACTTATGATGTATTTGATTATTCTCATAATGGAATACAATTTAGTGTCATGTTTGATGTAGATTGTATTCCATTTAAATTAATTCTTGTAAAAAAGAGAAGTACACAATATCTTATTTTAGATGTTATGGCAGGTTATCAGATAAACACATATTTAGGAGAAAAATTACAAGTATTAAAAGATATGTTGGAATTAAAAAACGGGAAAACTAAATTTTCTACGAATCAGTTTTTTGAAGAGTTCAATAAAAAGATACCTCATGTCATACAAAACAAAAAAATATCCAAATCAACAATTAGTCGTGTATATCATTGTGAAGAAAGTGAAAAAATCTATATTCGTGAATTGCGTAATTGGGATAAATACCCTGAATTAGGGAAACACGCTACTAAAGAAAATAGAGAAAAAACAAGATTGTTATATCCAGAAATCTATGAAAAAATCAAAGATAAAAATATTAGTGTATTTTATACTGATAAAGAGAAGTAGAAAAAGCAGTAAATCTTAATGGTTTGCTGCTTTTTTTATGCAAAATTTTAAGATTGGAGGACAATATGAAAACAGATATTTTTGAGGATATGACAGAGCTGGTCGGCTGTAAAGATGTTTCAGACCTGCCCTATAGAAAACGTGAGGTATGGGAAGAAATCAAACGACAGTCACCGCTTGCCTATCCAAAAGAACAGTTAGAAAAATTTTCCCATTATGTATTCGGTGTAGATTATGCTGTTATAATGGGAATACTGGATATGATGAAAGGAAGTGACAGACCATGCAGGAAATGCGAATCTACCTGTTAAACAATACAAAGCCTTACCATGACGAGGACGACGGTTACTCTGGCGACTGGTTCAACTGCCCGATAAATTTTGATGAAGTCAGAGAAAAGTTAGGTGTAGAGAATGAGGAACAGGTCGAGATTGCAGACTATGAGCTGCCATTCCATATCAACACTGACACACCGATATGGGAAATCAATGCCCTTTGCCGCTTCGTACTGGAAATAGACGGTACGCCTATTGGTAACGAAATGAAAGCCATTCAGCAGAAATGGTTTGACAGCTTCGAGGACTTTATCGACCATAAGGACGAGATACGTTACTATGATGTGGGTGACGGTGCAGCACTGGCAGAATACCTTGTCTGTGAGGAAAATATTTTCGGTGAGATTCCCCATGAATTACAGAAGCATATCGACTATCATTCCTACGGAAAAGAGTTGGAAATGGACGACAGATACCTTTTCACAACAAGCGGTGTATTCCGTTATCAGTAAAGGGGTGATGTTGTATCGAAGAAATGCGAATCTATATCGCCAATCTTGGGAAATACAACGAGGGTGAGCTTGTGGGTGCGTGGTTCACACCGCCTGTCGATTATGACGAAATGGCGGAACGTATCGGCTTGAACGACGAATACGAGGAATACGCAATCCATGATTATGAGCTGCCCTTTGAGATTGACGAATACACACCCATTGAGGAAGTCAACCGCTTTTGTGAAATGGTGGAGGACTTACCAGAGGACATACAAGACGAGCTTTCAGAGCTGCTCTGCTATTACAGCAGCTTGGAGGAATTGTGCGAACACGCAGACGATATTATCCATTATCCCGATTGTGACGATATGACAGACGTTGCCTATTACTTCATAGATGAATGTCAAAGCCTTGGTGAGATACCAGACAGGATAAGAAACTACATAGATTATGAAGCCTATGGTCGTGACCTTGATTTAGAGGGACGTTTTGTCGTCACCAATCATGGCGTGTTTGAATGTCCGTATTAACAATTATAACTGAATATTTTTTATCAGCCAGTTACCAATGAACTGGTATTTTTTATGCAGCAGCTTGTGAAAACAGGTTGCTGTTTCCATTTAAAGAGAAATCTTCAAAGAAAGGAGCTGTGAAAAATGAAGAAAATCAAAAGCTATACAAGCATTTGGAGCGTGGAAAAAGTCATTTATGCCATCAACGACTTTCAACTCCCGTTCCCTCTCACGTTCAGTCAGATGGCATGGTTTGTCGTGTCGCTGTTCGTGGTTATCCTCTTTGGGGAGTTGCCGCCCTTTAACATGATTGACGGTGCGTTCCTCAAATACTTTGGAATCCCTGTTGCTTTTACATGGTTCGTGTCACAAAAGACCTTTGACGGGAAAAAGCCTTTTGGATTCTTGAAATCCTGTATCTCGTTCTTCCTGCGACCAAAAGTGACCTATGCAGGAAAAGCCATCAAGCTAAAAAATGAAAAATTCAATACCGCTGTTACAGCAGTTAGGAGTGTGATGTATGTTCCCGATTAAATATATTGAAAACAATCTGGTGTTCAATCATGACGGTGAGTGCTTCGCCTACTATGAACTGACACCTTACAATTATTCGTTCCTGTCACCAGAGGAAAAGTACATGGTGCATGACAACTTCCGTCAGCTTATCGCCCAGAACCGTGACGGGAAAATCCATGCCTTACAGATTGCCACAGAGGACAGCTTGCGTGCAGTACAGGAACGCTCAAAGAAAGGAATCACAGGCAGGTTGAAAGAGATAGCCTGTAAAAAGGTAGATGAACAGACCGAAGCGTTGGTTGAGATGATTGGGGAAAATCAGATTGACTACCGCTTTTTTCTTGGCTTCAAGCTGCTGGTGAATGAAGAAGAAATCAGCTTAAAGGGCATGAAAAAATCAGCGGCTATGACCTTTTCCGATTTTATCTATGAGGTCAATCACAAGCTCATGGGCGACTTTGTTTCCATGAGCAATGATGAAATCAACCGATTCATGAAGATGGAAAAGCTGCTGGAAAGCAAAATATCAAGACGTTTCCAGTTCCGCAGACTGGATAAGAACGACTTCGGGTATCTCTTGGAACATATCTACGGAAACACAGGTGTTGTGTACAGTGATTATACTTATGAGCTACCAGTAAAGAAATTGAAGCGTGAAACGCTGGTAAAGCAATATGACCTTATACGACCTACACGCTGTATGATAGAGGAAAACCAACGATACCTAAAGATTGAACGTGAAGATCAGACAACGTA
This sequence comes from Eubacteriaceae bacterium, assembly GCA_910574015.1. Lineage (GTDB taxonomy): Bacteria > Bacillota > Clostridia > Lachnospirales > Lachnospiraceae > Eubacterium_F. Next base: position 7,169 of record CAJSYQ010000008.1, read on the forward strand.
TGTTGCCTACTTCACGATTAACAATATCGTGGGGGAACTGGACTTCCCATCTTCGGAAATCTTCTACTATCAACAGCAGCAATTCACGTTCCCTGTTTCCACTTCCATGAATGTAGAAATCGTCACCAACAAAAAAGCTCTGACTACGGTTAGGAATAAAAAGAAAGAGCTGAAAGATTTGGATAACCATGCGTGGGAATCCAACAATGAAACAGGAAGTAATGTCATGGACGCTCTGGATTCGGTGAATGAGCTGGAAACCAGTTTAGACCAGTCAAAGGAATCCATGTATAAATTATCTTACGTTATCCGTGTAGCTGCTGATTCTCTGGACGAGCTGAAACGACGCTGTGATGAAGTCAAAGACTTCTACGACGATTTGAACGTGAAGCTGGTTCGTCCATTCGGGGATATGTTGGGGTTACATGGTGAATTTATCCCATCAAGCAAGCGTTACATCAATGACTATATCCAGTATGTCACTTCTGACTTTCTCGCTGGTCTTGGGTTCGGTGCGACACAGCAGCTTGGGGAAACGGACGGAATCTATATCGGTTATAACCTTGACACAGGGAAAAATGTATATCTAAAACCTAGTCTTGCCGCACAGGGCGTGAAAGGTTCAGTGACTAATGCTCTTGCGGCAGCGTTCCTCGGTTCGCTTGGCGGTGGCAAGTCATTCTGTAACAACCTTATCATCTATTATGCGGTGCTGTTTGGAGGGAAAGCGGTCATTGTAGACCCGAAATCAGAGCGTGGCAACTGGCAGGAAACGCTACCCGATATTGCACATGAAATCAAGATAGTCAACCTTACCAGTGAGGACAGGAACAAAGGACTTCTTGACCCGTATGTGATTATGAAACGTACAAAGGACGCTGAAAGCCTTGCGATTGATATACTTACATTCCTTACAGGTATCAGCAGTCGTGACGGTGAAAAGTTCCCTGTTTTACGTCGTGCAATCCGTTCCGTGACACAAAGTAAGCAGCGAGGACTACTCCGTGTCATTGATGAATTAAGGAGAGACGGTTCGCCTGTGGCAGAAAATATCGCAGACCATATCGAAAGCATGACAGACTATGACTTTGCACACCTCTTGTTCTCGGACGGTGATGTAAAACAGTCCATCAGTTTAGACAGGCAGCTCAACATCATACAGGTAGCAGACCTTGTGCTGCCAGATAAGGACACAAAATTTGAAGAATACACTACTATGGAATTACTGTCAGTGGCAATGCTCATCGTCATCAGTACCTTTGCCTTAGACTTTATCCATTCAGACCGCAGCATTTTCAAGATGGTGGATTTGGACGAAGCGTGGACGTTCTTACAGGTGGCACAGGGAAAGGCTCTCTCTAACAAGCTGATTCGTGCTGGTCGTTCCATGAACGCCGCTGTTTATTTCGTCACACAAAACTCTGGTGATGTGGACGACGAAAAGATGAAGAACAATATCGGCTTGAAGTTCGCTTTTAGAAGTACAGATATAAAAGAAATCAAGAATACCCTTGAATTTTTCGGCGTGGATAAGGAGGACGAGTGCAACCAGAAACGATTGCGTGACTTAGAGAACGGACAATGCCTGTTTCAAGATTTGTATGGGCGTGTAGGTGTTATCCAGATTCACCCTGTATTCGCTGATTTGTTCCATGCCTTTGATACCAGACCGCCCGTACAGACGGAAGAATCGAGGTGAAGCCTATGCGTAAACGAAAAATCCTAAGATTCTTCGGTATCGCTCTGCTGGTGGTTCTCGGTGTGCTGGTGTTCCTATCCATCACAGGTACGGTGGCTCATGCGGCTGGTCTGGTAGACAATACAGTAAGTGACGCTAACGCCTATTCAAAATATCCGCTGGAAAACTACCAGCTTGATTTTTACGTTGACAGCTCTTGGGATTGGCTGCCTTGGAACTGGTTAGACGGTATCGGGAAAAGTATTCAGTATGGCTTGTACGCTATCACAAACTTTGTCTGGACGGTGAGCTTATATATTTCCAATGCAACAGGCTATGTGGTGCAGGAAGCCTACCAGCTGGACTTTATCTCGGATACCGCAAGCTCTATCGGAAAGAACATTCAGACGCTTGCTGGTGTCACGCAAAGCGGTTTTTCTAGTGAGGGGTTCTATGTGGGATTCCTGCTTATCCTCATTCTGGTAATGGGTATCTATGTCGCCTACACAGGACTTATCAAGAGGGAAACCACGAAAGCGGTTCATGCAGTCGTCAACTTTCTTGTGGTCTTTATCCTGTCAGCGTCCTTTATTGCTTACGCTCCAAACTATATCAGTAAAATCAATGATTTTTCCGCTGATATAAGCAGTTCGGCATTATCGCTCGGTACAAAGATTGTGCTGCCCGATTCCAGCAGCAAGGGAAAAGACAGCGTGGATTTGATAAGGGACAGCCTGTTTTCCATACAGGTGAAACAACCGTGGCTGCTCTTGCAGTATGGGGAATCCGATATTGAAAAGCTCGGCTCTGACCGTGTGAAAAGCCTGTTAGAAGCAAGTCCAGATACGGACGACAGAGAAGATATAGTGGTTGAAGAAATCGAGGATAAGGACAATGCGAACCTAAGCGTTACAAAGACCATGAGCCGATTGGGAACGGTAGTATTTTTGTTCATCTTCAATATCGGAATCTCTATCTTTGTATTCCTGCTTACTGGCATGATGATTTTCTCACAGGTGCTATTTATCATCTATGCTATGTTCCTGCCTGTCAGCTTCATTTTATCCATGATACCGACCTATGAGGGCATGGCAAAAAAGGCACTCACGAAGCTGTTCAACACCATCATGTTAAGGGCAGGTATTACGCTGATTATCACCACAGCATTTAGTATCTCAACTATGTTTTACTCCATTTCTTCTGGCTACCCGTTCTTCATGGTGGCATTTTTACAGATAGTCACTTTTGCAGGAATCTACTTCAAGCTCGGTGACTTGATGGCAATGTTCAGTCTGCAATCTTCCGATACACAGCAGGTCGGCAGACGTATCATGCGGCGACCTTATATGTTCTTAGGCAGAAGTGCAAGACGCTTGGAGCGTAAAATCGGCAGGACGGTTGCGGCTGGTGCTGCTGGCAGTGTAGCTGGTGCGGTGGTCGCTTCAAATAGCCGCAAGACTGATACAGCAAAAGGAAACAGTCATACACGACCAAACCATGACACCGCTTCTGATATTTCCACTTTTGGGAAACGTGCTGGTGCGAAAGTTGGTGCAGTGCTTGATGGTAAAGACCGCTTGAAAGATAAGGCAAAATCCATTAGACAACAGGTCAAGGATATGCCGACACAGGCACAGTATGCAGTACATAGCGGCGTAAACCAGATACAGGAAAATGTATCAGACTTCAAGCGTGGTATTGTGGAGGAAAAAGCGACCAGAAAACAGGGTCGTGCAGAGAAACAGGATAAGCACAGACAGACGGTTGCGGAAAAACGTATGGAACTGGATAAAGCGAAAGAAAGCACAGGATCAGTGACAAAAGGAACTGCCCCTGTGCATGAGCGACCAGTGACAACGCCTGTATCTGCAAAAGCAGCTCCACAGGTGGCAGCTTCTAAGCAGGAGCAAACGTTCAAGGAACGTCCTGCTGTTACAAGGGAACAATCTTCTGTAAAGAAAGAGCCTGTTACGAAACAGCAGGATAATGTGAGGACGCAGGTTGTCAGAGAATCCTCTCCAACCGTGAAACAGGCTTCAACAGTAGCTACAAAACAATCCGTCCGTCAGACCATGCAACACCAGAAGCAGACAAAGACCGTACAGAAAAAGACCACAAATCCGTCAACCATGAAGAAAACGACCAGCAGGAAAGGCGGTAAGAAATGAAGCTAAGACACTTCGCTGTGTTCGGTGGGATTTTCACGGTGATTATCTGTCTGCTTTTGTTCCTGTTTATCGTGACCGCAGATGATGAAGAAAACAGCACTTCTCACTTTGATTTTTCTGGACTGAATCTGTCAGAGGAAGTGCTGAAACATCAACCGACGGTAGAAAAATATGCGAAAGAATACGGAATCTCGGACTATGTGAACTATCTGCTTGCCATCATGCAGGTGGAATCTGGCGGTACAGCTACGGACGTTATGCAGTCGTCAGAATCAATGGGGTTGCCGCCTAATTCCCTCTCGACGGAGGAATCCATCAAACAGGGGTGTAAATACTTCTCGGAGCTTTTAAAATCCGCAGAAGCGAAAGGCTGTGACATTGACACAGTGGTACAAGCCTATAACTATGGCGGCGGCTTCATTGACTATGTGGCGAAGCATGGAAAAAAGTCAATGTCATTAACTTAAGAAAAAGCAATACCGGATAGCTTTACACCCATCCATGGGGTAAAGGACATCCGGTATTGTTCTGGAAAATTAATTCTAATATTTGATACATTTTACTGTATTTATCGTGCAGGATGTGCTCGTGTTCTATAACTTTTCTGCTCAATAAGCTCTTTTATGCGTATTTGAATATTTCCCCGCAAGCTGCCCCTTTGTCCGGTGGTAATGGCGGTCTGGTCTTATGGGAACCAGATTCTTGCTGATGTCCTCATAAATCTGCTGGAACAGTTCATCCTGTTTCCGCTCGTCCGTTTCCAACAGGATATAGATCAGGTCATTTTTCAGTATCCCAATGCTCAATGTCCGGTTTATCATCATCTTATGTTTCCGGTGGCTTTCTTTTTCGTCCAATTCCGCCTCGGCATCACGGATGATGTCCTCCGCAAGGTTGCTGATATAGATTGTGCTGTATATATCCTGCAGCAGCAGGATTGGCTTGGTCCCTGTAAAATTCTCCATCTGCAGGCGGTCTTTGAGTGTCTCGTATGCCGTTTCAATCCCCCATCTCATATGGTACAGTTCCGCTATCTGCTGGCAGCCGAAGGTTTCCGGTGGCAGGTTTGTGATGAGCACTTCTTCCTGGTTTTCCGGCAGTGGCACTTTGACCATCCGCAGGGTAATGTGCCCGATCTCTTCCATCCGCCGGCCAATATCCGTTCCTTTATAATGTCTGATCCGGCTTTTGTCCAGGTGGATGTCCACCCATGTGTCCGGTGCCGACAAAGCGGCCTGTTCTTTTTTATAATCACTGGATTTGAGACGCGCAAGGAATAAGATGCCTTTCTCCATCATCCGGATAAAAGCCGGGGTAGACGGGTATCCCCTGTCCATGACCACCAGAAACGGCTGTGAGCTGCCGACCGTTTCTGGCACACGGTCAAGCTGTTCTTCTGCCAGCCGCATTTCATCAAACTTGCATTTACGGCAGTCACTCTCCAGAATCATCCGGTTCATGACATCATACAGACATCCAAGCCCTATGGATGCCTGGGGCTTTGTTCCTTTCCTGCTGGATGTCCCGAATTCTTCCAGGGTTTCCTTTGTAGTAGGGATATTGATCCCTGATCCGTCCGCTGCAAGGACCAGATATCCGTGGAAGGTAGAGAATCCGGGTTCCGCGTAAAAGTTCCTGTTATGATGGCGGTAGAGCTCATAAAAAGCCAGCGGGTTCAATTTCATACGCTGTTTCAGATAGCCAGGTTTTGATATTTCCATTCCCGGATGTGCAGTCTTCATATAGTTTCGTAGTTCCAGGCTCAAAGTAATCCCCCTCCGGTTGATCATGGTGAACACAAGATCCTTCAGCGGCATTTTTCTGTTCCTTATAAAAGAGGACGGATTCCCATTTCTGCAGAAGTCATGGAATTCATCCTGATGGATCAAACTGATATCACAACAGGTCCGTTTTTGAGAGTCCTTCATAAAATCACCTGCCTTTAAAAGAAAAACATCAGTTATCTGCTTCTATTATACAGTAAAAATACAGAAAATAGGAACCTTTTACAATTTTAAATGTAAAAGATTCCTTAAGTTAATGACATTGCGAAAATACTGGACTTTCGGGAGTTTTTAATGCTTTTTGAAATTGTAATGAAATTATCTCTTGCTGAACTGTGGTGCCCTGCGGGCTTTCTTCAGACCATATTTCTTTCTTTCCTTCATACGGGAATCACGGGTAAGATATCCCGCTTTCTTAAGGATCGGTCTGAAATCTTCGTCTGCCTTATTCAGTGCCCGGGCGAGACCATGACGGATCGCACCTGCCTGACCGGTAAATCCACCACCGCGGACATTTACCTTTACATCATATTTATCCGCTGTATTTGTCGCCTCCAGCGGCTGACGAACGATGATCTTAAGAGTCTCAAGACCAAAGTAATCGTCCATATCTTTTTTATTGATCGTCACTTTACCAGTGCCTGGTGTAATGTATACGCGGGCAACGCTGGATTTTCTTCTTCCTGTTCCATAAAATGTTGAACTAGCCAATGTTACTTCTCCTTTCTAAAACCCTCTTAAATTTCCATTGCTTCCGGCTTCTGAGCTTCATGCTTGTGCTCTGGTCCTGCATATACATGAAGTTTTGTAAGCATCTGACGTCCAAGCGGTCCTTTGGGAAGCATGCCTTTTACTGCGTGAGTAATAACAAATTCCGGTTTCTTCTGAAGCATTTCCTTTAAAGTGGCTTCTTTCATGCCACCAACGTACTCAGAGTGGTGATAGTATTTTTTCTGATCCAGCTTTTTACCGGTTGTCTTCACTTTTTCTGCATTTACTACGATCACATAATCACCCGTGTCAATGTGAGGTGTATAGATAGGTTTCTTCTTTCCTCTTAATACATTCGCTACCTCGGATGCAAGACGACCCAAAGTCTTTCCCTCGGCGTCTACCACATACCATTTTCTTTCCACTTTGGATGGATTTGCCATAAAACTTTTCATCCTGGGGATCCTCCTTAATTCTGTCTGCCGGCTTATAGTCTCTGTCCGTAAGACCGGGGCCGGTTTCTGTTTTCAATATCTTTATGTTAAAAATACCTTACCGGGGCATTGGATCGGGTATTTTTCACGTCACAGTATCATATTATATAATATTCCCATTTTTCTGTCAATACCTAATTTCCATTAACATCAGGCCATGCGCCGGAGCAGTGGGTCCTGCCTTCTCCCGTTCTCCCGAACGGACTGCCTCTTCCACCGACGCGGCGGTTCTTCTTGCCTGTCCCACCTCCATCAGTGTCCCCGCGATAATGCGCACCATATTATAGAGAAATCCATTACCGCTGACCCGGATCACAATCTCCCGGCCGGCCATCGCGTCCCTCTCCGCTACCGACGCCTCCAGAATCGTGCGCACCTTGCTTTTCACCTGGCTCCCGGCGGAGCAGAAGGCAGAGAAATCATGAGTTCCCACAAGAACCTCTGCCGCCTCCTGCATGGCGCAGACGTCCAGAGGACGGCATACATGAAGGCTGTATCGGTTCCGCACCGGAATCCCCACCCTCGTATTCAGAATGGTATACTCATAGGTCTTCACGCTCTCACAATACCGCGGATGAAAGTCATCCGCCACCTGCTGGGATTCCTGGATCCGGATATCCTCCGGCAGAAAATGGTTCAGGGCCATGGCTATCTTCTCCGGGGGAATCCGGGTATCTGTGTCAAATACCGCCACATTCCCCATGGCATGGACACCAGAATCCGTTCGGCTGGCGCCGGCCACCTCAGTCTCCCTGCCCAGAAGCCGGCACAGCGCCTTTTCCAGCTCCCCCTGCACCGTCACAGCGTTTTTCTGTATCTGCCAGCCACAGTAGTTGGTACCGTCATAGGCAATGGTCAGTCGGATCCGTTTCATCACACACTCCGTTTCTATATCCTGATATAACTGGTGACAACCACCACCAGAATAAAATAAAGCACAAGAACACCATATACTGTCCAGTCCACCGTCCGGTACTGCAGTGGTTTCATCTTAGTCCTTCCCTCACCGCCATGATAGCAGCGGGATTCCATGGCCATGGCCAGATCGTAGGCGCGGCGCACTGAGGACACCAGCAGGGGGACCAGAATGGACACCATGGCCTTCATCCTCTTCCAAAGGCTGCCTTCATCGAAATCCGCCCCCCTGGCACTCTGGGCGTTGATGATCCGATTTGCCTCGTCCAGCAGGATTGGGATAAAACGCAGTGCCAAGGACATCATCATAGCGAAGTCATGTACCGGGACACGCAGCGCCTCCAGCGGCTTTAACAGGGATTCTATGGCATCTGTCAGCTGATTTGGCGTAGTGGTATAGGTCAGCATAGAGGAACCGATGATCAGGTAGATCAACCGCATGGACATAAAAAGTCCTTTGCGCAGCCCCTGCCAGGTAACCGTAATAAAACGCCACTGAAAGGCAATATCACCCCTGGTCCAGAAAATATTAAAGAAAGCGGTAAACAGCAGCAGGATCAGGATGGGTCTCAGCCCTTTCACTATATAAGAAAAAGGAACTCTGGACATTATGATCACGGACGCAAGGAACAGCGTCACTACGATATACCCGGTAAAGCTGCTGAAAATAAACAGTGAAATAAGGTAGACCAGTACTGCCACTACCTTTACCCGCGGATCCAGCCGGTGTACCGGCGATCCCACAGGATAAAATTGTCCGATGGTGATATCCCGTAACATAATTCAGACTTCCTTTCCCGCCGCACGGATTATACTATCCACAGCCTGCTCTATGGTGATGGCATTATGGGGCAGGGAAATCCCCCGCTGTGCCAGTCCCTCCATGACATATGTGACCTGCGGCGCCATCAGGCCGATCTTCTCCAGATCCCTGTAATGTGAGAAAACTTCTTCCGCTCTTCCGTCATATCTCACAGTCCCCTCATTCATCACGATAAGCCTGTCCACGTACCGCGCCATGTCTTCCATGCTGTGGGAGGCGATGATCACCGTGATGCCGCGCTTTCTTTGAAGCTCTATCACCAATTCAAAAATCTCATCCCTGCCCTGGGGGTCCAGTCCGGCGGTGGGTTCATCCAGGATCAGCACCTCCGGCTCCATTGCCAGAACTCCGGCGATCGCCACACGGCGCTTCTGTCCGCCGGAGAGTTCCAGTGGAGAGACGTCCAGAAGCTCCTGTCCGATCCCCACCTGCTTCAGCGCCTCAAAAGCATGAAGATCCGCCTGGAGGTCCTCCATCCCGATATTCCGGGGACCAAATTTCACGTCTTCGATTACCGTGCTCTCGAACAGCTGGTGTTCCGGATACTGAAAGACAAGACCAACTTTGCTGCGAAGCTTTTTCAACGAATAGTCTTTATCGAATATATCCTCTCCGTCAAAAAAAACGCTGCCGGAGGAAGGTTTCAGAAGTCCGTTAAAATGCTGGATCAGTGTAGACTTTCCGGAACCGGTATGCCCGATGAGCCCGATCCGTTCCCCCCGGTCAATTTTTATGTTGACATGATGCAGCGCCCTTTTCTCAAAGGCCGTACCTCTGCCATATATATGTTCGAGTTCATTAACAATGATCATTTGAATGCCTCCTGCCCCTGGATGCAGCCGGCAGCCGCATCCACCAGTTCCTGCACCGTCAGGATATCCCCCGGGATCCGCAGCCCTCTTTTTCTCAACTCATGAGCAAGCATCGTTACCTGAGGAACATCCAGATGATACCGCTGCATCGTATCGACCTGGGAGAATATTTCCCGCGGCGTTCCTTCCATTACGACACGCCCTCTGTCCATCACAATGACCCGGTCCGCCGCCACGACTTCTTCCATATGATGCGTGATCCAGAGCACCGTAATATGTTCCTTCCGGTTCAGGTCTTTTACCGCCTGAAGAACTTCTCTTCTTCCCACCGGATCAAGCATGGCTGTGGCCTCATCCAGCACAATACACTTTGGTTTCATCGCCAGGATACCGGCAATTGCCACCCTCTGCTTCTGGCCGCCGGACAGATTATTGGGCGATTCCTTTCTGGCATGCAGCATACCAACCCTGGACAGCGAGTCGTCTACCCTCTTCCATATTTCTTTTGTGGGAATGCCGAGATTTTCCGGGCCAAAGCCCACGTCCTCTTCCACTACATTAAAAACAATCTGGTTGTCTGGGTTCTGAAACACCATACCGACCCTCTGGCGGATCTCCCATACCATTCCGGATTCAGAAGTGTCAATGTTGTCCACATAGACGGTTCCAGACTCCGGAACCAGCAATGCATTGATATGCTTTGCCATCGTAGACTTCCCGGAACCATTATGCCCCAGGATCGCCGTAAAAGCCCCCGGCTTTACCTGAAAGGAGACATCATTGATGGCCGTTTCCACTGCGATCACATTATCTTCCGCATCCCGTCTTATGTAGTCAAATGTAACATGCTCCGCACGAATCACTGCTGTCTGCCCCTTTCTATAAGATATAAAGGACTGTCTTAACCGACAGTCCCCTTCATATCACCTTATACTAACTCGATCACAACTTCCATTGCTGCATCGCCCTTACGCGGCCCGATCTTGATGATCCTTGTGTAACCACCATTGCGGTCTGCATACTTTGGCGCAATCTCATCAAAGAGAATATTCGTGACGTCAATCTCTTTCGTTCCCTTTTTTCTGCCTGCTGTTGCCGCAGGAACTTCCTTCACTGTATAGAGCATCTTCTTCATCTGACGTCTTGCATGAAGTCTTGACGGGCTGTCTTTCTTAATCTCTTTGTCTACCGTATCAAATACTGTCACCTTCTTGCCATCTACAACCTCTTTTACTCTCTTTCCGTCCTTATCCTTCTGAGGCACTTTAGCCTGAACAGTTACTACTTCATAATTATCTCTCTCACGAACTGCCAGCGCGATCATATGTTCAGCGATCTTGCGAATCTCTTTTGCTTTTGCTTCTGTTGTGACGATCTTGCCATGATACAGCAGATTTGTCACCTGATTTCTAAGCAAAGCTTTTCTCTGGCTGGAAGTTCTTCCGAGTTTTCTATAGCCTGCCATTATCTTTCCTCCTTGTTCATACGATTATTCAGATTCTCCCATACTGAGAGACAAACCAAGCTCCTTTAATTTAGCCAGCACTTCCTCCAGGGACTTGCGTCCTAAATTTCGAACCTTCATCATATCTTCTGCCGTTTTGTTTGTCAGCTCTTCTACTGTATTGATGCCCGCTCTCTTCAGGCAGTTGTAGGAACGGACAGAGAGCTCCAGCTCATCAATGTTCATATCCATTACTTTCTGAGATTCATCCTCTTCCTTCTCTACAATGATCTCTGCCATCTTGGCTTTCTCTGACAGATCAATAAAGGAATTCAGATGCTCGCTCAATACTTTCGCTGCAAGGCTGACAGCCTCATCCGGCTCCAGCGTACCATTTGTCAGTACATCCAGTGTCAGTTTGTCAAAATCTGTTATCTGACCAACTCGTGTATTCTCTATCTTAATGTTTACCCTTTCGATCGGAGTATAGATGGAATCGATAGGAATTACATCGATCGCCATATCTTCGCGCTTGTTTTTATCTGAGCTCACATAACCGCGGCCGTTTGTCACTGTCATCTCAATATAGAGCTTGCAGTCTGAGCCGCCGTTCAGGGTAGCAATGACCTGATCTGAATTAACAATCTCCAGATCGGAGTCACACTTAATATCCCCTGCCGTCACAACTCCCTCACCATGCGCATCAATATACATCATCTTGGGAGTGTTCAGATCAGCGCTGCTGTTCCTGATTGCCAGATTCTTGATATTCATGACGATCTCTGTCACGTCTTCTTTAACTCCAGGGACTGAGCTGAACTCATGTACCACACCATCAATCTTTATCTGGCTCACTGCTGTGCCAGGCAAAGATGAAAGCATGATCCTTCTCAAAGAATTACCCAAAGTAGTTCCGTATCCTCTTTCAAGTGGTTCTACTATAAAACGTCCATATTTCTTATCTTCTGAAATTTCGGCAATTTCAATTCTCGGTTTTTCAAATTCAAACACTCCTGGACCCTCCTTTTGGGTTTACTTGATTACTTAGAGTACAACTCGACAATAAGCACGTCATTCACTGGAACATCGATCTCTGTTCTGGCAGGGATCATCTTGACCGTTCCAGATAAAGCTTCCTGGTTCGCTTCCAGCCATGCAGGAACAAGTCTGCCGCCAGTCACCTCAAGGATATCCTTGTACCTCTGTGCTCCTTTATATTTTTCTTTGATCTCGATCACATCGCCAGCCTTTAACTGATAGGATGGGATGTTTACAGCTTTGCCGTTTACCAGTACATGTTTATGATCAACGATCTGTCTTGCCTCTTTTCTCGTTCTGGCGAAACCAAGACGGAACATAACATTATCCAGTCTCAGTTCCAGAAGGATCATCAGGTTATCACCTGTCGTACCATATTTCAATTTCTGTGCCTTAGCAAAATAATTCCGGAATGGTTTCTCAAGCACACCATAAATAAATTTTGCTTTCTGCTTTTCTCTCAGCTGCTGTCCATACTCGCTAAGCTTCTTTCCGGTTCTGGCATTTCTCTTGGACTTTTTATCGATTCCCAGATATACCGGATCCAGATCAAGGGATCTGCATCTTTTCAAAACAGGCGTCATATCTCTAGCCATTCTAATTTCCTCCTATATAAAATCAAATCTAATTACAGTCCGAAATTTGTACTCTTTTACAAATTTCCCAAGCCAATACATTGGCTTTTTATACTCTTCTGCGTTTCGGCGGTCTGCATCCATTGTGCGGAACAGGTGTGACGTCCTGAATGCTTGTCACTTCAATACCGCAGGCCTGGATCGCACGGATCGCAGCTTCTCTTCCGGAGCCTGGTCCCTTGACCATTACCTCCACTGACTTCAGGCCATGAGGCAGGGCTGCTTTGGCTGCTGTCTCTGCTGCCATCTGCGCCGCATAGGGAGTAGATTTTTTGGAGCCACGGAATCCAAGTCCGCCTGCACTTGCCCAGGAAATCGCATTTCCCTGTAAATCTGTCAGCGTTACGATTGTATTATTAAAAGATGACTGAATGTGTGCCTGTCCGCGGTCAATATTCTTTTTGACACGCTTTTTTGTCACTTTTTTTGCAACTTGTTTAGCCAATTGTCTTACCCTCCTATATTATTTCTTCTTGTTTGCTACAGTACGTTTCGGACCTTTGCGTGTTCTGGCATTGGTCTTGGTCTTCTGTCCACGAACCGGAAGTCCCTTTCTGTGACGAATTCCCCTGTAGCATCCAATTTCCTGTAATCTCTTAATATTCAGGGCAACTTCCCTGCGAAGGTCACCCTCTACTGTCTGTGTACGATCAATGACATCGCGAATCTTAGATACATCTTCGTCCGTCAGATCCTTGCAACGGATATCCGGATCAACATTTGCCTCAGCCAGGATTCTCCTTGAGCTGGCAACACCGATGCCGTAAATATAGGTAAGACCTATTTCAACACGTTTTTCTCTTGGTAAATCTACACCGCTTATACGAGCCATGTGCGCTTTACACCTCCATTAAAATTTTAGTTTTTCTGATTTCGTGAAAAATGCCTTTCGCATTTTTCGGCGCAGGTCTTTAATCTGCCCCTTGTTGTGAAGAACGCTATGCGTTCTTCTAAGTGTTTGTCTTTCAAACACTTTGCAGCCGCTTTAAATCACAACAACTCTGTGAAACAAGAACCGGTCTGTTCCAAATAAATAATTACCTATTATTTATATAGAAGAAACTCCACCGGAGAATTTCACAGTGCTCACCGTTGTGATATCACAATACCGGAATAACTGCCGGCCAGGCAGTCTAATGACGGATCCGGCACTGTAACACAGAAAGCAAGAACTTGAATTTATTCACACGAAAATAACAAGAAGCATCGATACTTCCGGTTCTCGATATATTCATTAGCCCTGTCTTTGCTTGTGTTTCGGATTCTCGCAGATAATTCTGACGCGACCCTTTCTTTTAATGACTTTGCATTTTTCGCAAATCGGTTTTACTGATGATCTAACTTTCACAGTAATACCCTCCTTTCAAAAAAGTCCGCTTAAAAGTATAACATAGCGCTTTGCAGATTGCAAGTGCTTACGAAATAAAAATTGGTAACAAATCTCTATTTATGAAAAATATATAAAAACTGATTATTTATCCCGCCATACGATCCTGCCTTTGGTCAGATCATACGGGGACAGCTCCAGTGTTACTTTGTCACCCGGCAGAATGCGGATAAAGTTCATACGGAGTTTTCCGCTTATATGCGCCAGGACTTTGTGACCATTTTCCAATTCCACCTGAAACATTGCATTTGGCAATTTTTCAACTACTGTTCCCTCAATTTCAATAACATCTGATTTTGACATTTTTACCTCCATTCATGCACGTTTATAACAATGATAAGATTTCGGGATCACCTTCTGTGATCAAAACTGTATTCTCATAATGGGCGGACCGCCTGCCATCCTGTGTTACTATGGTCCAGTCGTCTTCCAGCATCCAGACATCATACCCCCCCGCATTCACCATGGGCTCAATGGCCAGCGTCATTCCCGAACGCAGCCGGATCCCCCGCCGAAACGATGGTTTAAAATTCGGGACCTCCGGCTCCTCATGCAGATCCCTGCCTATCCCATGCCCCACCAGGGCACGGACAACAGAAAAGCCGTTTCCCTCTACATACTCTTGGATCGCGGATGAGATCTGATAGAGATGGCACCCCGCTCTTGCATATCTGATTCCCTGGAAAAAACTCTCTTTCGTCACATCCATCAGGCGCTGTGTCTCTGGATCGACCGTGCCAACACCATGAGTTCTGGCAGCGTCTGACTGATATCCCTGATAGATGACCCCAGCGTCCAGGCTGACAATATCGCCTTCGAAAAGGCGATGCTCCCGGCTGGGAATCCCGTGGACTACCTCATCATTGATGGACACGCATATAGATGCCGGATACCCCTGATACCCCTTGAAAGAGGGAATGCAGCCCGCTGCGCGGATCAGCTCTTCCCCCTTCCGGTCAATATCCCAGGTGGTAATGCCCGGTGCGATAACCTCGGCCAGCTTTTCATGAACCTCGGCAAGAATCTTCCCGGCATCCCGCATATACTGAATTTCCTTTTCCGATTTGATCGTCACTGCCATAATTATTTTTCCAGGATCGTGACAATCGCCGCAAATACATCATTCAGATCCACCGTGCCGTCAACCTCTTTCAGAATACCCTCTTTCGTATAGTAATCGATCAGGGGCTGTGTCTGCTCGTGGTAAACGCTCAATCTCTGCTGAACGGTCTCCGGCTTATCATCATCCCGAAGAATCAGTTCTCCGCCGCAGGCATCACAGATTCCCTCTGTTTTTGTGGGATTATATTTTACATGATATGTTCCGCCGCATTTTACGCAGGCACGTCTGCCGGACATACGGGTTACGATATTTTCATCCGGCACATCCACATCAATGGCATAATCCAGCTTCTCGCCAATCTTTGCAAGAGCGTCGGTCAGCGCCTCCGCCTGTGGGATCGTCCTGGGGAAGCCGTCCAGTACATAGCCCTTCTTTGCGTCATCCTGGGCAAGGCGGTCCACTACCAGATCCACTACCAGTTCATCCGGGACAAGAAGGCCCTTATCCATGTACCCTTTTGCTTTCTGGCCAAGTTCGGTGTTTTCCTTAATATTCGCGCGGAAAATATCTCCTGTGGAAATATGGGGAATCCCGTACTTCTCGGAAATCATCTTTGCCTGAGTGCCCTTGCCGGCACCTGGAGCACCTAACATTACGATTTTCATACTACACATCCTTTCTAAAATTAAAAATATAAGCGATAAGAGACCTCCCACCAGTTCAATTCTGGCAGGCGGTCATCTATTTTTTCCTGCCGCTTAACACGGCATATTAATTAGTTTCCAAGAAATCCCTTGTAATGGCGCACCAGAACCAGAGACTCGATCTGTTTCAGTGTCTCGATCACAACGCCTACTACGATGATCAGCGACGTACCACTGAATGAAACATCTGCCCCAAAGGCACCGGAGAAGAAGATTGGAAGTGCACAGACGATCACCATTCCGATGGCACCGAGAAATACAATGCTGTTCAGAACGGAAGTAAGATAATCTGTAGTGGGCTTACCCGGACGGATGCCTGGAATAAATCCACCCTGCTTCTTCATATTATTGGAAATCTCAAGGGGATTAAAGGTAACTGACGTATAGAAATACGCAAAGAAGATCACTAACCCGATATAGAAAAGTAATCCCAGTGAGTATTTAAACTCTCCCCAGCTCCCAATCTTGCACCAATCGCTCTGGTTGCAGACAGTCAGAAGTTTCTGAAATACCGTTGCATTCGGGCCGGTGGCCGGCTGAATGCCGGCAAAACTGGCGATCACTACCGGAAGCGACATCATGGAACTCGCAAAGATAACGGGAATTACTCCCGCCGTATTCACCTTCAGCGGAATATGGGTTGACTGTCCGCCAGCCACCTTTCTCCCCTGAATCTTCTTTGCATACTGCACCGGAATCCTTCTCTCGCCATCCTGCAGCAGCACGATAAAGACAAACATAGCCAGGATGATTGCCAGAATGATCACGCCTGCCACGATTGCATTTGTAATATTGGCAGCGCCGGCAATGTATGTGGTATAGAGATTGGAGAGATCGCTTGGGATACGCGCCACAATGTTGATCAGCAGGATAATGGAAATACCATTTCCCACTCCCTTTTCCGTAATCTGCTCGCCAAGCCACATCAGGAAGGCAGCACCTGCTGTCAGAGCAACGACAGCCACGATCAGCGGTACATATCCGCCATCCGTAAAGAGATTCTGGTTGCGGAATCCGATAATGATTGCCACACCCTCGATCACTGCCAGAACGACGGAAAGGTATCTCGTATATTCATTTATCTTCTTGCGTCCATCCTCTCCATCCTTCTGCATTTCCTCAAGACGGGGAATGGCAATGGTAAGAAGCTGTAAAATAATGGACGCTGTGATATATGGTGTAATGTTCAATGCGAAGATAGACATTCTTGAAAATGATCCACCGGTCATGACATCCAGAAATCCCAGTGCCTGATTGTCACTGAACATCTCCTGTATGACCTGCGCGTCCACGCCGGGAACCGGAATATTGCATCCGATTCTGACGACGATCAGGGCAAAAAAGACATACAGAAGCTTTGTGCGGATCTCTTTCGTCTTTAACGCATTCTGAATCGTTGTTAACATTAGATCACCTCTGCTTTTCCACCTGCAGCCTGAATCTTTTCAGCAGCGCCAGCACTATAGGCATTTACTTTCACATCAAGCTTTTTGGTTAACTCTCCATTTCCAAGAATCTTAACTCCGTCTTTCGGATTTTTAACAATTCCCTTCTCAACCAGTGCTGCCACTGTTACCTCGGCACCGTCTTCGAAGGCGTTCAGAAGTTCCACATTGATCCCGACGATATCTTTACTATTGATGTTTGTAAATCCTCTCTTCGGCAATCTCATATATAATGGCAGCTGGCCGCCCTCAAAGCCTGGTCTCGGAGCCCCGGAACGGGCCTTCTGGCCCTTATGGCCTTTGCCGGCAGTCTTACCATTTCCTGAACCGTGTCCGCGGCCTTTTCGAAAAGCATTGCTCTGTTTTGAACCTGCAGCCGGTTTCAATTCTGATAAATTCATTCTCTGCACCTCCTTGATTAGATTTCTTCCACCTTAACCAAATGTCTGATCTGCTGAATCTGTCCGCGGGTTGCCGCGTTATCAGGCATTTCTACAGTTTTATTTAACTTTCTGAGTCCAAGAGCCTCCACCGTCTTTCTGTGCTTTGGAATCGCACCGATTGTCGATTTAACTAATGTGATCCTCAATTTATCTGCCATTTCTCTGCACCTCCTAGCCCAGAACTTCTTCTACGGAAATACCGCGAAGCTTTGCTACTTCCTCCGGAGTCTTCAGCTCTTTCAGTCCGGCGATGGTTGCAAGAACTACGTTCTGCTTATTACGGGAGCCAAGAGACTTCGTACGGATATTTTTGAATCCAGCCAGCTCAAGTACGGCACGGGCAGGACCACCTGCGATGATACCAGTACCTTCCGGGGACTTCTTCATCAATACAGAAGCACTTCCAAATTTGCCAATAAAGTCATGCGGGATACTGCGGTTCTCATCCAGAGGCACTTCGATCAGAGCCTTTGTAGCAGCTTCCTTCCCTTTACGGATCGCTTCCGGAATTTCTGTTGCCTTACCTAAACCTGCACCAACGTGTCCGTTGCCGTCGCCTACAACGACAAGTGCCGTGAAACGCATATTACGACCGCCCTTAACAACTTTGGTAACACGTTTGATTGATACTACTTTATCTTCTAATTCAAACTGACTAGCATCAATAATCTCACGTTTCATGTGTTCTCCTCCTTACTAGAATTCCAGACCAGCTTCTCTTGCTGCGTCTGCCAGTGCTTTCACTTTACCCTGATAAATATAACCGCCACGGTCAAACACGACTGTCTTGATACCATTATCCAGCGCCTTTTTAGCGATCACTTCGCCAAGCCTGCTGGCAGCGGTGATATCATTTGTCTTCTCCAGGCCGTCTTTTACCTCTGACTGAAGGGTGGACGCAGAAACGATCGTATTACCAGCTTCATCATCAATCACCTGTGCATACATATGCTTATTACTGCGGAACACGGACAAACGTGGTTTCTCAGGAGTACCAGACAAACGGCTGCGTATTCTTCTATGTTTATTTTTGCGAACTTCGCTTCTAACCTTCTTACTAACCATTCTTAATTACTCCTTTCTATTTCTTACCAGTCTTACCAACTTTACGCCGGATCACTTCATCCACATATTTGATACCCTTGCCCTTGTATGGCTCCGGTGCTCTCTTCTCACGGATCTCAGCGGCGTACTGGCCGACTTTCTCTTTATCGATTCCCTTGACAATAATAAGATTCTGGCCATCCACGGTAACCTCAATTCCTTCCGGATCCTCCATCTCAACTGGATGGGAATATCCAAGGGAAAGGGTCAGCTTCTTACCCTGCTTTGCCGCACGGTAACCAACGCCGTTTACTTCCAGCTTCTTCTCATATCCTTCTGTCACACCTACGATCATATTGTAGATCAGTGTTCTCGTCAGACCATGAAGGGATTTCATCTTCTTTAAATCATTGGGACGGGTTACTGTAATCTCCTCGCCCTCTCTTGTAATGGTCATCTCAGCGGGAAGCACTCTCTCCAGAGTTCCCTTCGGACCTTTTACCGTCACCTGATTATTTTCTGCAATATCTACAGTTACGCCTGCAGGTACCGCGATAGGCATTCTTCCAATTCGTGACATGCCGTTACCTCCTATTTCGGAAATATATATTTGTAGTTGCCAAAGTCTGCCAGGCAGACCTCCAAGCGAATTTCATCCGCTTTTGCCCGCGAAGCAAGACCTACCATACGAATGCAAGTACTTCCCCGCCCACGTTCTCTTTGCGTGCCTGCTTATCTGTCATCACGCCTTTATTTGTTGAAATAATAGCGATTCCAAGACCGCCAAGCACGGTGGGAAGCTCCTCAGTGCCTGCGTACACACGAAGTCCCGGTTTAGAAATCCTCTTCAGACCGGAAATAATCTTCTCGTTCTTGTCCCTGCCATATTTTAATGTCATATGAATGGATTTGAAACCATCTACCTCTACTACTTCAAAGTTCTTGATATATCCTTCCTTCAAAAGGATCTCAGCAATCGAAACCTTCATTTTGGAAGAAGGAATATCAACTGTATCATGTTTTGCAGTGTTTGCGTTACGGATTCTTGTAAGCATATCTGCAATAGGATCACTCATTGTCATTCTCGGTTTCCTCCTTTACCAACTCGCTTTTTTAACGCCAGGGATCTGGCCCTTGTAAGCTAATTCACGGAAGCAGATTCTGCAGATTCCGTATTTTCTCAGATATCCGTGTGGACGTCCACAAATCTTGCAGCGAGTGTACGCTCTGGTAGAGAACTTTGGTTTACGCTGCTGCTTAATCTTCAAAGACTTTTTAGCCATGAAATTACCTCCTAACTATTTCTTAAACGGCATACCAAACTGTGCCAAGAGTTCACGTGCTTCTTCATCTGTCTGAGCGGTAGTAACGAAGATGATATCCATACCTCTTACCTTGTCTACCTTGTCGTACTCAATCTCAGGGAAGATCAACTGCTCTTTAATGCCAAGAGCGTAATTTCCACGACCATCAAAAGCATTTGGATTCACGCCACGGAAGTCACGTACCCGCGGAAGTGCAAGGTTGATCAGGCGATCCGCGAATTCATACATCTTCTTACCACGAAGTGTTACCTTACATCCGATTGGCTGTCCCTCACGAAGTTTAAAGTTCGCAACGGATTTCTTTGCTCTTGTTACAACAGCTTTCTGACCTGTGATGATCTCAAGATCACTGATTGCTGTATCCAAAACCTTGGAATTATCTTTTGCTTCACCAACGCCCATATTGATCACGATCTTCTCGAGCTTTGGTACCTGCATAACATTTTTATACTCAAACTTCTTCATCATCGCATCGACGATCTCGTTTAAATATGTCTCTTTTAATCTGGTCATTCTGACAGTACCTCCTCTCTCTATTAATCAATAACAGCGCCTGTTTTTTTGGCATAACGGACTTTCTTCTTACCCTCTTCCATCTTAAAACCAACACGGGTAACCTGGCCGTCCACAACATACATTACATTTGATACATCGAAGAATGCTTCTTTATCCACGATGCCGCCCTTGGTATTGGTCTGGTTTGGCTTTACGTGCATCTTCACCATGTTGATGCCCTCAACCTTAACCTTACCGCCCTTCACCTCAAGGACCTTTCCTTCTTTACCTTTATCTACACCGGCAATAACGCGAACGGTATCACCTTTTTTGATCTTTGATGTTGCCACTTAGGGACACCTCCTTATAATACTTCTGGTGCTAAGGAAACAATCTTCATAAATTGTTTTTCTCTTAACTCTCTAGCTACCGGTCCGAAAATACGAGTTCCTCTCGGAGTCTTATCGTCTTTGATAATAACTGCTGCATTCTCATCAAAACGAATATAAGAACCGTCTGGACGACGGATTTCTTTTACCGTACGAACAACAACTGCCTTTACAACATCACCCTTCTTTACAACTCCGCCTGGTGTTGCATCTTTAACCGTAGCAACGATGATATCGCCAACAGCCGCATATCTTCTAACAGAACCGCCAAGAACACGGATACACAGCAATTCCTTTGCTCCTGTGTTATCAGCAACCTTAAGTCTGGTTTCCTGCTGTACCATAACAAATACTCCTTTCCTGAGTTTCAATTATTGAGGCCAAATGTTTTATCTGGCTCAAGCCGGGCTATTTACCGGGCTTTTTCTATAATTTCAACAAGTCTCCATCTCTTGTCCTTGGACAGCGGTCTTGTCTCCATAACCTTAACTCTATCGCCAATATTGCACTCATTGTTCTCATCATGAGCTTTCAATTTGTAAGTTCTCTTTACGATCTTTCCGTAGAGGGGATGTTTTACGTTGTCTACTACTGCCACGACGATGGTCTTATCCATCTTGTTGCTCACAACTTTACCTGTACGGGTCTTTCTAAGATTTCTTTCCACAACAAAATCCTCCTTTCCTCAGCTTAGTTTGCTGCTTTCTGTTCTTTCGACATCGCTGTCTGGATACGAGCAATGTTTCTTCTGACTTCTTTAATTCTGCTTGTATTGTCAAGTTGGTTTGTTGCGTTCTGGAATCTAAGGTTAAATAACTCCTTCTTGGCAGCGACTAACTCATCATTTAACTCGGCCAGTGACATTCCTGCGATTCCGCTCAAAAATTCCTTACTCTTCACTGCCTGCACCTCCTTCTAAGTCTGCACGGGAAACGATCTTACATTTGATAGGCAGCTTGTGCATAGCCAGTCTCAGCGCTTCTCTTGCTGTCTCTTCCGGCACGCCGGCAATCTCAAACATAACGCGGCCGGGCTTAACAACGGCAACCCAGTACTCCAGGGCACCTTTACCTTTACCCATTCGGGTCTCAGCAGGTGTCTTTGTTACCGGCTTATCAGGGAAAATCTTGATCCACACCTTACCGCCACGTTTCGTATGACGTGTCATGGCGATACGCGCTGCCTCGATCTGGTTGGAACGGATCCATGCCGGCTCAGCAGCCACAAGACCGAATTCTCCATAACTAATTTTATTTCCTCGTAACGCTTTTCCTCTCATGGATCCGCGAAACTGTTTACGACGTTTTACTCTCTTAGGCATTAACATTATTTATCGCTCCCTTCCTTTGAAGTAGCCTTGGCGTTTTTTCCGCCTTTGGTTGGAAGTACTTCACCATGATAGATCCATGCCTTAACACCAATCTTACCATACGTTGTATTTGCTTCTGCAAAACCATAGTCAATGTCTGCACGCAGTGTCTGCAACGGAATATTTCCTTCGCTGTAAAATTCTGTACGCGCCATATCGGCTCCGCCAAGACGTCCTGAGCAGGCAGTCTTGATTCCCTTTGCCCCTGCTTTCATAGCGCGTCCCATACAGGATTTCATGGCACGGCGGAAAGAGATACGGTTCTCAAGCTGCTGTGCGATATTTTCTGCCACCAGCTGGGCATCGCTGTCCGGTCTCCTCACTTCTTTGATGTCCACCAGTACTTTCTTTGCCGAATAAGAAGCAAGTTTTCCTTTCAGCTTCTCAATCTCGGAACCGCCCTTACCGATCACCACACCGGGTTTAGCAGTATATACCAGTACCTTTACACGATCAGCAGTTCTCTCGATCTCAATCTTGGAGATACCTGCGTGATATAATTCCTTCTTTAAGAATTCACGGATTTTATAATCTTCAACTAAGTTGTCGGAGAATTCCTCAGGATCTGCATACCATCTGGATTCCCAGTCTTTGATAACGCCGACTCTCAGGCCGTGTGGATTTACTTTTTGTCCCATCTTAATCTCCTTTCATTATCTTTCATTCAAGATTATGGTAATATGACATGTTCTCTTCTCGATGCGGTAAGCCATACCACGCGCTCTTGGTCTGATTCTCTTCATTGTGGTCGCCTTATTTGCAAAGCACTCATCAATATAAAGATTTTCCGGGTTCATGCCGTTGTTGTTCTCAGCATTTGCCACTGCAGAATTCAGCAGTTTCTTGATTACTGAAGACGCATATCTTGGATTATATTCCAAAATACCAAGTGCTGTCTGTACATCCTTGCCACGGATCGCATCCAGTACGAACCCTGCCTTCTGGGCAGAAATTCTGGCATGTGACAACTTAGCAGATGGTCTTGTATCTTTGTTCTGGTTTCTTTCTTTCTTGATCTGTGATCTATGTCCTTTAGCCACTTCTCAGAAACCTCCTTTCATTAACCTCTTTTTTCGTCTTTGCCATGCCCCTTATAAGTTCTTGTCAACACGAACTCACCCAGCTTATGGCCAACCATATCCTCGGTCACATATACCGGAACATGTTTTCTTCCGTCATGAACAGCGATCGTGTGTCCCACAAAGCTTGGGAAAATGGTGGAACGGCGTGACCAGGTTTTAATTACCGATTTATCTCCGGACTCATTCATCGCATCAATCTTCTTCAGAAGATGAGCATCCGCAAATGGTCCTTTTTTTAATGAACGTGACACTAGCTTTTACCTCCTTATTGTCTGCGTCCGGCATAATTACTTAGCCAGAGCTTTACCATCCCTGCGACGGATGATCATCTTATTCGACTGCTTATTCTTCTTTCTCGTCTTATAGCCCAGTGCAGGCTTGCCCCAAGGAGTACATGGACCGGAACGTCCAACTGGAGCCTTACCCTCGCCACCACCGTGTGGATGGTCATTGGGGTTCATTACAGAACCGCGGACGGTGGGGCGGATGCCCATATGGCGTTTACGTCCCGCTTTACCGATATTCACAAGGTTATGCTCGGTATTGCCAACCTGTCCGATGGAAGCGCGGCATACAACAGGAACCATCCTCATCTCGCCAGACGGCATACGCAGGATGGCATATTTGCCTTCCTTCGCCATCAGCTGTGCGCTTACACCAGCGGCACGGACCAACTGTCCGCCGTGGCCCGGATGCATCTCAATATTATGGATCTGGGTACCAACTGGCATATCCTTCAGTTCCATGCAGTTGCCAATCTTAATCTCTGCATTCTCACCATTCATAATGGTCTGGCCGACCTTCAGTCCAACGGGAGCCAGGATATATCTCTTCTCTCCATCGGCATAGCAAACCAGTGCGATATTCGCCGTCCTGTTCGGATCGTACTCGATCGTCTTAACCGTTGCCGGAATACCATCTTTATTTCTCTTAAAATCAATTATTCTATATTTTCTTCTAGAACCGCCGCCACGGTGTCTCACCGTGATCTTACCCTGGGCATTACGTCCCGCATGCTTCTTCAAGGAAGTGGTAAGGGATTTCTCAGGTTTATCCGTTGTGATCTCTTTGAAATCATAACCGGTCATATTTCTTCTAGAAGGCGTATATGGGTTATAGGTTTTAATTCCCATGAGTTACACTCCTTTCAAAATTCATACTATCTCTTTGCAGAGTGAAAAACGCTTAGCGTTTCTCAAATGCGTGCGTTTCTCAGCCACGCATTAAAGTCCTTCAAATATTTCAATATCTGCGCTGTCCTCGGTCAGCTGAACGATGGCTTTCTTTCTCTTCGCTGTCATTCCTGTCACCATTCCTCTTCTGCGTTTCTTACCGCCAAGGTTCATGGTATTGACCTTTGCCACCTTCGTTCCCGGAAACATCTTTTCTACCGCTTCCTTAATCTGGGTCTTGGTAGCCTCAGTGTGCACATAAAATGTGTATTTTTTGTATTCCATGCCTGACATTGATTTCTCCGTGATCACCGGTTTATCAATAATGTCATAATATTTTAGATCTGCCATTATGCGTACACCTCCTCGATTGCTTTTACAGCGCTCTTGGTAATAACTACGGCATCGTATTTCAGAATATCGTATACATTGATGGAATTGCTGTAAATACCTCTTGCCGTAGGAAGATTCCTTACAGAAAGAATGGTGTTGGCAGCATCACCATCAACAACTACCAGTGCCTTGTCTGCTTTCAGATTTGCCAGAACTTCTTTCATTCTCTTTGTCTTTGGAGCCTCAAGATCCAGAGAATCCACAACGATCAGTTTATCCTCGCTCACTTTGGAAGATAATGCAGACTTGATCGCTGCCGCTTTCTCTTTCTTATTCATCTTAAATGAATAATCTCTCGGAACCGGCGCAAATACAACGCCGCCGCCAGTCCACTGCGGAGCGCGGATGGAACCCTGTCTCGCATGTCCTGTTCCCTTCTGTCTCCAGGGCTTTCTGCCGCCGCCGCGAACTTCAGAACGCGTCTTGGCCTTCTGTGTACCCTGACGTTTGTTGGCCAGCTGCAGAACAACCGCCATATGAACCAAATGCTCATTTACCGGAGCAGCAAAGACGGAATCATTCAGGTCGATCTTTTCCACTTCTTTGCCTTCCATATTATAAACAGATACGCTTGCCATCTGTGTCTTCCTCCTTTCCGAAAAGTTATGCCTTAACGGATTCTTTAATGATTACTGTTGATTTTTTCGGTCCCGGTACAGCGCCTTTTACTAACAGCAGATCGCTCTCTGCATCCACGCGCACGATCTCAAGATTCTGGATCGTAACCTGTACAGCACCCATCTGACCAGGCATTTTCTTGCCCTTAAATACTTTGCTAGGATCCGATGCACTACCATTGGAGCCTGCATGTCTATGAAATTTGGAGCCGTGGCCCATCGGTCCGCGGGACTGTCCATGGCGTTTGATGGCGCCCTGGAAACCTTTACCTTTGGTCTTTGCAGTCACGTCGATCTTGTCACCGGCTTCAAAGATATCTGCTTTTATTTCCTGTCCCAATTCGTACTCAGCTGCATTCTCGAACTTGAATTCCGTAAGGAATCTCTTATAGTCCACTCCCGCTTTTGCCAAGTGTCCTTTCTGCGGCTTGTTCAACAGCTTCTCGCGAACATCGCCGTATGCTACCTGAACTGCTTCGTATCCGTCGTTCTCTACGGTCTTGATCTGGGACACATAAACCGGACCAGCCTGCAGCACGGTAACAGGTGTCAATACACCGTCTTCGTTGAAAATCTGAGTCATTCCAACTTTTGTAGCTACGATAGCTTTCTTCATTTTCTAATCCTCCTATTGGGGAGAAAAACGCATTCCTCTGCACACAGAGGATTTTCCTCCTGACATTTCTACAGCGGATTGTCTCTGTCATTGTTTATTAGAAACAATCATACTAGATGGTTACTGCCATGTCCTGAACCGGAGACCCGCATCATAACCATTCCATCTGATGATAATAACATAAGATTATTTCATCTTGATATCAATCGCAACACCAGCAGGCAGTTCCAGACGGGAAAGTGCATCTACTGTCTTCTGTGATGGCGTCAGCACGTCGATCAGTCTCTTGTGCGTCCTCTGCTCGAACTGCTCACGGGAATCTTTGTACTTGTGTACGGCACGAAGGATCGTGATGATCTCTTTCTTAGTGGGCAGCGGCACAGGTCCGCTCACCTTTGCTCCCGTTTTCTTTACTGTTTCGATCAGTTTTGAAGCCGCAAAATCGATCAGCTGATGATCGTACGCCTTCAGAATGATTCTCATTTTCTGAGATTTTTGACTTGCCATAAAAATAGCCGCCTCCTTTTCGTACTTTATATTGGATAGTACGACAAGTGGTGACTGTACACTCATCCGTGTGTGTCGTATCGGTTCATTAATAAATACCCCACTTACTGAGGTTCAACCCACACGTTTATCTGCTCCGTGGCAGAAAGTATGTTTCTGTACAGTGACTTGCCGTCAGGTTTACCGGCTGGAAACAATGCATATCGCCGCTGATCTCCAGCCTCTTGACATTCGCTCCATGGAAAAACCCACCGAAGGGTGGCAACCTCCCATTTCTTCGCTATCATGTCACAGCAAGGTTCACTATACCATAAAAAGGGAAAGAATGCAAGAAAAATTTTAAAAAAACGTTGACTGAAAACCGCGACGCTCCAAGACGTTCTTTCCTATAAGATAAAAAATTGGAATGTAGCTCACATTCCAATAAATTCCCTAATCCGCTGATTGTTTTTATCATCCAAAATATACCCGGCATCTCTCACCTCAAACTCATTATCTCCTCTTGGCTTTAATGCCAAATAATCATTCCCACAAAAAAGGCCAATAGACTTAATATATCCACAACTCGGCTCATATCTTTTTTTCCCGCAAATCTTTGTTCCTTTTAATATCCATAATAACGCTGCTCTTTCTTCTTCATTAAGTGTAATCTTCTGGCCTGTATTGCCATCTGTAATGACAATTTTATCTGACATCACAAATTTACCCATAAGCTCACCCATAGTTGTTGGTGTTCGGAACAAGCAAAATGCTACTAAAAGAATCAACATGGAAGCGAATGATAGAACCTTCTTTATTTTTGAACAGCCCATTAATCCCCCCTATTTTGTTGCATTAATAACAAAGGAACGCTCCTCTTCTCTTTCTTCTATTTCCTTCACTGTCAGATCCGCCACGTCCACATAGCGGCCCTGCCGGATCATCGCCTCCAGCCGGTCCAGTTCCTCCTCTTTTCCCTGGGCCTCCATCTCCACTGAGCCGTCATACAGATTTGTCACCCATCCAGTGACGCCAAGGCTTCTGGCTGCCTGCTGCGCCCTGTATCGGAATCCCACACCCTGGACTCTGCCATAGAACCGGTAATGTCTCCGCATCTGTCATCACCTTCCCTTCTGCCAGCGCCCGCTGGCGCCGCAGGGCAGTACCAGTCTGCCGCCCCGCACAGGAAGTCCGATCTCGTCACTTTCCACAACGCCGCCATACCGCCCCGTAAGTTCCAGATTCATCATATAGGAGAGAACGGCTGGCTGTAGTCCCGTTGTATAGGAATTGATCAGGAAAAACAGCGGATCCTCCGACATAAGACTGGTACAGAGCTGAATGAGCGGATACACCTTTTCCTCAATCTTCCATATCTCACCCTTCGGTCCCCGCCCATAGGAGGGAGGATCCATAATAATCCCGTCATATTTATTTCCCCGGCGGATCTCGCGCTCTACAAATTTCACGCAGTCATCTACGAGATACCGGATAGGCGCGTCGGCAAGCCCGGAAGCCGCTGCATTTTCTTTCGCCCAGGATACCATCCCCTTTGACGCATCCACATGGGTCACTGCCGCACCAGCCTTCGCACAGGCCACTGTGGCGCCGCCGGTATAGGCGAATAAATTCAGGACTCTGACCGGACGCCCTGCGCTCCGTATCCGTTCCCCCGCCCAGTCCCAGTTCACCGCCTGTTCGGGAAATAGTCCCGTGTGCTTAAAGCTAAATGGCTTTAGATGAAAAGTCAGTTCACCATAGGTGATTTCCCACTGCTCCGGCAGATCAAAAAATTCCCACTGGCCGCCGCCTTTGCTGCTCCGGTGATAGTGTCCGTTCTTTCTCTTCCACTCCAGCGCCGTGCGCCGAGTATTCCAGATCACCTGAGGATCGGGGCGCACCAGTATATAGTCCCCCCACCGCTCCAGTTTCTCACCTGACGAGGTGTCCAGCACCTCATAATCTTTCCATTTGTCTGCCATCCACATAAATTGTCTTATCGCCTTTCTACTAATCAGCAGGTAATCTCCGCCTTCATTCCCAACAGCTCCTTATTCTCTGCAAGAACCGGCTGTATCACCTCTTCGATAAATTCACTCACCTGACTTGGCGCCCGGCCAACATATTTGGAAGGATCCATCGTCTCCTGCAGCTCCTCCAACGTCATAGGGAATGCTTCATCCGCGGCGATCAGCTCCAGAAGATTGTTCTCCCGGCCTTCCACCTTCACATTCCTTCCGGCCTCCATCGAGAGTTCACGGATCTTCTCGTGAAGCTCCTGCCGGTTTCCTCCCGCCTTTACGGCGTCCATCATAATATTTTCGGTGGCCATAAAGGGAAGCTCCGACATCAGGCGCTTCGTAATTACTTTATCATACACTACAAGCCCGTCCGCCACATTCATATACAGGTCAAGGATTCCATCCACCGCCAAAAATCCCTCCGCCACACTGAGACGCTTATTCGCCGAATCATCCAGCGTCCGCTCAAACCACTGAGCGGCGGATGTGATGGCAGGGTTCAGGGCATCCACCATAACATAACGGGCCAGGGAGGCAATCCTCTCGCTGCGCATGGGATTTCTCTTATAGGCCATGGCTGACGAGCCGATCTGGCTCTTCTCAAAAGGCTCCTCCACCTCTTTCAGATGCTGGAGAAGGCGGATGTCATTGGAAAACTTGTGGGCACTGGCCGCAATGCCGGCAAGAATATTACAAACCCGTGTATCCAGCTTACGGGAGTAAGTCTGGCCCGAAACCGGAAAGCAGGACGCAAATCCCATTTTTTCTGCGATCCGCTTATCCGCCCTGCGGCACGCCTCCTCATCCCCGTCAAAGAGCTCCAGGAAACTGGCCTGTGTGCCGGTGGTTCCCTTAGAGCCAAGAAGCTTCATATTAGAAAGAACATAGTCCAAGTCCTCCAGATCCATTACCAGTTCCTGCATCCAGAGGGTGGCACGCTTGCCTACGGTAGTGGGCTGTGCCGGCTGAAAATGGGTAAATGCCAGCGTCGGCAGATCTTTATATTTCATGGCAAATTCGGAGAGGACATGAACCACGTTCACAAGCTTCTTCTTCACAAGCTTCAGTGCCTCCGTCATAATGATCACATCCGTATTGTCTCCCACGTAACAGGAGGTTGCGCCAAGATGGATAATGCCGGCGGCCCCTGGGCACTGTCTGCCATAGGCATAGACATGGCTCATAACATCATGCCGCACCTCTTTTTCCCTGGCCTTCGCCACATCATAATTGATATCATCCTCATGGGCCTTTAACTCAGCAATCTGTTCATCGGTGATGCGGGGATTCCCTTCCGCATCCTTTAACCCCAGCTCCTGTTCCGTCTCAGCCAGGGCGATCCAAAGCTTTCTCCATGTGCGGAACTTCATATCCGGCGAAAAGATAAACTGCATCTCCTTACTTGCATATCTCTCCGACAACGGGCTCACATATCTGTCTGTACTCATACTCTTACGTTCCTTTCCTTTTATATACTGATCCGGGGCTGTTATCACCTGTCATAGTCTCCACGGATGTCTTCCTTCGGCGGTTCCACCGGATAATTGCCGGAAAAGCAGGCATCGCAGTATCCGGTATCTCCCTCGATGAGCTCCGGCAGCCGCTCTCCGTCCAGATATCCAAGAGAATCCGCTCCGATCAGCTCACAGATCTGTTCCACCGTATTGTTGTGGGCGATCAGCTGATCGCAGTTGGGAACATCTGTACCGAAGTAACAGGGATACAGAAACGGCGGCGAGCTGATCCTTACATGAACCTCCACAGCTCCCGCATCCTTCAGCATCTTGACGATCCTCCCGCTGGTAGTCCCCCGGACAATGGAATCATCCACCATAACCACACGTTTTCCCCGGACAACCTCCTTTAAGACATTTAACTTAATATGCACACTGGACTCCCTTGCCGACTGTTTCGGCTTAATAAAAGTCCTGCCCACATAGCTGTTCTTGACAAAGGCCACTCCATACGGAATATCCGCCTCCAGGGCAAATCCCATGGCCGCCGCATTGCCGGAATCGGGAACGCCCACCACGATATCCGCCTTGGCCGGATGCATCTGTGCCAGTATCTTCCCCGCCATGATCCGGGAATTATATACGCTGACGCCGTCCACATAACTGTCCGGTCTGGCAAAATAAATATATTCAAAGATGCATTTTGCCGGCTTCACCGTACACAGGCTCTCATCAGAAGAAATGCCGTCCCTGTCCAGCATAACGATCTCTCCCGGCTTCACATCCCGGACATATTCGGCGCCCACAGCATCCAGGGCACAGGTCTCGCTTGCCAGGACATAACAGTTATCACGCTTTCCGATGACCAGCGGCCGGAACCCAAAGGGATCCCTGGCACCGATAAGCTTTCTGGGGCTGGAGATCACAAGTGAATACGCCCCCTTTATCTTGCACATGGCATTCTTTACAGCCTCCTCCACGGTACCCGTATTGAGACGCTCCCTGGCAATATGATACGCGATCACCTCTGAATCAATGGTTGTCTGGAAAATCGCTCCGGTGTGCTCCAGCTCTCTGCGGAGTTCCGGCGCATTTACCAGGTTTCCGTTATGGGCCAGCATCAGTGTCCCCTTTACATAATTCAGCACCAGAGGCTGAATATTATAATTATTGCTGGCACCTGCTGTGGAATAGCGCACATGTCCCACTCCGATATTCCCTTTCAGTTCCCCCAGCTTCTCCGAGTCAAACACCTCGTTTACCAGTCCCATGCCCCGGGCAGACAGAACCCTGCCCTTCGGGCCCTCCGTATCACTCACGGCAATGCCGCAGCTCTCCTGTCCGCGGTGCTGAAGGGCAAATAAACCATAATAAATGGTCGATGCCACATCTCCGCCATCCAGATCATAAACACCAAATACCCCGCACTCCTCATGAAGCCCTTCCTCATAAAGATGGTCCGTACACATATCTTCTCCTGAACATTCGCTGATCTGCATATTTATCCTGATTCCTTTCTTAATTTAAACTATCTGGGTTCTCATTTATCACCAGTATCTGCCGCCTGATCTTGTCCTGAAGAATCCTGCGGACAGATGTGTTTATCACCTTTTCATCAATCTTCCCCGATACCACGGCATCCAAAAGAGCCCTGTACCCTCTATTCAGATCCTCCGGCATAATGATCATATCACAGCCGGCCTTCACTGCCTCCACCACTACGTACTCAACCGTATAGCTTTTCGTCACCGCCCTGCTGTTCAGTGGCGGCGTCATGATCACACCCTCAAAGCCCACCTCTTCCCGGAGCAGAT
Organism: Eubacteriaceae bacterium; assembly: GCA_910574015.1. Lineage (GTDB taxonomy): Bacteria > Bacillota > Clostridia > Lachnospirales > Lachnospiraceae > Eubacterium_F. Next base: position 38,990 of record CAJSYQ010000008.1, read on the forward strand.
CCGTTACGATCTCCTGGGAAAGAAAGGCCGGCAGCTTATTGTTTACTGTGATCTTACTGACGGCCGTATTGGACATCATCACACAGTCTGCCCCCGCCTCAATGCCGTCGGCATAAACAGAAAAATTGTTATTTCGGAGCGTCATCAGACTCTCCTGGTTGTCCAGGATGTCCTCCTCATAATCTCCCATAACACTGCCCAGTCCCGGAAAATATTTCAGAGTCACCGCCAGTCCACCGTCCCTTATTCCGTTGACGGCTTCGGTCAGCATATCGGAAACCGTATCGGCATCCGTCCCAAAGCAGCGGGAAGCATAACCGGGGTTTGTCTCCGAACCGATATCTGCCACCGGGGCCAGATTCAGGTTGAACCCCCAACGCCTTAGCTCTCCAGCAGCATCCAGCCAGTTCCGATACACCTGCCCGTCCGGATCCGATACCTGTCCAGCGTCAGGAACATTCCCCGGATCCCTCATAGCCTTCACCTTCCCGGCAAGAGAATGACCGCCGGCACACTCCTCTTCCGCCGCCACATACATTGCGCCGCCGGATGCCAGCGACTGGATATCCGATACGAGCTTTTTCGTCTGCTCCTGGTCCCTGACATTCCTTTCCGTCAGAAAGACGCCGCCCACAGCACAGCCCTGCAGTTCCTCTTTCATTTTCTTTGTAAGGCGGTAACGCCTGCCAGAGGCTTTCTTCGGCGGATCCAGCTGGGAGAGTTCCACAAGGAACATCTGCGCCACCTTCTCCTCCAGCGTCATATTTTTAATTATCTCTTCGGCTCTGTTAAAAGCCTCATTGTCCGATATCACTGGCTGCTTCCCGGAGGCAGCCCCGTCTGATGCATTCTGTGGCTCGTCCTTCGCTGCCGCCTTCGTCCCATCCGGCGCCTTCCACTTCTCCCGTTCCTTTTGGCCGCTGCCGCAGGCAAAGAGAACGAGTACAGCCACTGTCATGCAAACAACTAATAAAAACCGCTTCATCGTGATCCATACTCCTTTTTGTGCCCTTCTGACACAGGATTTATTATACTATATAATAATCTTTGGGTCAAAAGTTTTTTGTACCGCCCATTTAGCAAAATTTTTTCATTTTTTTTAAATTATTTGTGTAAACCGACCAAGCTGGCCCGCATAGGATAACAGTGTAAATGAATCTTAGGAGGCAAAATTATGAGTGATTTATCAGCAACACAGTGCGGAGGCGGATGTTCCTGTAATGAAGGAGGCGGCTCCTCCTGCTGGATCATCATCCTGCTTCTGCTTGTATGCGGAGGCTGTGGCAACAACGGATTTGGCGGATTTGGCGGCGGCGACTGCAGCTGCATCATCTGGATCCTGCTGCTTCTCTGCTGCTGCGGTAACGGCAGTGGATTCGGCGGAAGCTGTGGCTGCGGCGGTGGCTGCGGCTGTGGCTGCTAAGGATTCATAGCCATAATCCACGTCAGACAGCATCCGAAGGGGGCCTGCAGCCGCAGGTCCCCTTCGGCTATGTTAAATGTGAATTTTTATATTTTATTTATTTTTTTCTTGAATAATATTATTTATTTAATATAATATAAAGTATTGACCCATAGGACAGCTTCCGGCCAGCAGTACAAAGCTGAACCGGCATCCTTTATGGGAATAACAGAAAAGGAGAAAGAGATGAGACTTGAATTAAGGAACATACATAAGAGTTTTGACGGCAAAGAAGTCTTAAAAGGAATAAACTTCTCCGTCCAAAGCGGCCGGGCGTTGGGGCTGCTGGGCAGAAACGGCGCCGGAAAGACAACCACTATCCGGATCATAATGGATATTTTTCATGCCAACGAGGGCCAGATCCTGCTGAACGGCCAAAAATTTGAACCCTCCAAAAACCAGGTAGGCTATCTGCCCGAGGAACGGGGGATGTATCCCAAGAAGACAGTAATGGAGCAGATGATATACTTTGCCCGGCTCCGGGGTCTGGACAAGAATAAAGCAGCCGCCAATGCGGCAAAATGGCTGGAACGGCTTCAGGTATCCGAGTACGCAAAACGCAAAATGGATACACTGTCCAAAGGAAACCAGCAGAAGGTACAGCTGGCTGCGACGCTGGTCAGCGATCCCGATATCATTATACTGGACGAACCCTTCTCCGGTCTTGATCCCGTCAACTCGCAGATTCTGAAAGAAGTGATCCGGGAACTGATCGCTGACAACCGGATCGTTATCTTTTCCAGCCATCAGATGAGCTATGTGGAAGAATTCTGTGAAGATATCTCTATCGTAAATAAGGGCGAGATCGTCCTGGACGGCAATCTGGATGAAATCAAGGCAGACTATGGCAGAGGGAGAAAGATCCTGGCCGCGGTGAACATGTCCCTGACCGAACTGGAGCAGTGCTGCCAGGATAAACTTTCCGATCTGCTGGAGGTGGAGGGCAGGACCCGTCACAACATTATTTTCCGGTTAAAGGAGCAAACGGATTCCTGGCAGATTCTGGACAGGATCCGGACAGAACAGATTGAGATCGATCACTACGGTTCCTATGAACCATCCCTAAATGATATTTTTGTATCCTGTGTAGGTGATAATGTGACAGAAGAAGGGAGACGTGAGCAGGGATGAAAAAATTATTTCATGTATATTGTTTTGAATCAGGCAACTATTTTAAGAGCAAATCCTTTGTGCTCTCCACCTTACTGATCTGTGTCCTTGCCGTGGTCGGCATCAGCCTTCCCGGACTGCTGTCCGGCAAATCCTCCGGCGGAAAGGATTCCAAAACAGAACAAACCAATGCCATTGCAGAGACTCTGGCCCTTTATGATCCTGACGGATTCATCACGGACGAGCTTATCAATTCTTATGGAAAAGCGGATATCAAAAGGATGAATAGCGAAGAAGAAGTAAAGGAATCTGTCCGCTCTGAGGAATCAAAAGCCGGATTCGTGATCCACTCCAACCAGGAATATGATTATTATGTCTTTAACCAGACCATGTCGGAAAATTCCAACAATCTTTTTTCCGAACTGATGAGCACGGCCGCCAGACTGAAATACTGTGAAGACAACAATCTGAACTATGATGAACTGATCCAGCTAGATGAGAAAAATATCGTATGCCATGAAAATATACTTGGCAAGGATTCCCGGACAAATTATTTTTATAGTTACATCCTTGTCATACTGGTATTTTTCGTTATTGTCATGTATGGCATGATGATCGCCACCAGCGTGGCCAATGAAAAAAGCAATCGGACCGTGGAGATCCTTGTGACGAGCACATCCTCCAGCAGCCTTCTCTTTGGCAAGGTTCTGGCGGGCGCAACGGCGATCCTGTTCCAGCTCGGTCTTATTTTTTCCAGTGTTCTGGGCGCCTATCACATGAACCGCGATACCCTGGGCGGCATGCTGGATATGCTTCTGGATATCCCCGCTGACGTTCTTGTTACGTTTGCCGTATTCGGGCTGGGCGGTTTCCTGATCTATGCTTTTATGTACGGAGCCCTGGGCGCCCTTGTGTCGAAAATAGAAGATTTGAACAAGAGTGCAGGAACCGCCCAGATGCTCGTTATGATCATTTACTTTGTCGTGCTGTTCCAGATGCAGGCACCGGACGGCATCATTATGAAGGTATTGTCATTCCTTCCGATCAGCTCTTACAGCGCCATGTTTATACGCATCGCCATGGGGACGGTGGCTGTGTGGGAGATTATCCTGGCCGCCGTGATCCTTTATGCATCCGTGGTGGGCATGGGCTTTATCGCAGCTAAGATTTTCCGGAATTCCACACTCCGCTATGGCAATCCCATTAAACTCACCAATGCATTAAAGGGACTCCACAGCAGAGATTGATTCCCTATGTAACGTCACAATAAAAGAAAGACCTGCGGTCCTTCACTGTAACGCAGGTCTTTTTCTTTTATTGTGTGTTTACTGAGACCGGATCCGCCGCCTCCTTCGCTGCCCACGGCTCCAATCCGTCATAATACAGCTCCCTTTCCCTGTCGGTAAGACAATAATAACACTCCATATCCACCTCATAGATTGTCGTGTCATCCACCACTATCCTTGTCTCCGGATCACGTTTCCCATACTGCTTCATGATCTGACAGCACCTTACATTTTTCTTACTATCATCATATGTTGCTGTAAAAATCCCGTATCCTGTCCATCCTTGATGTCATTCCCACAAACAGCCTGTCCACTAAGATAAGAGCCGTCATGGCTTCCACCACAACTACCGCCCGAGGTACGATGACCGGATCGTGCCGGCCCCTGATCTGGATGGACACCTCCTCCCCCTGCCGGTTTACTGTTTTCTGCTGCCGGAATATGGACGGCGTCGGTTTAAAGGCTGCCCGGATAATAATATCGTCCCCGTCACTGATGCCGCCCAGGATTCCCCCAGCAAAGTTCGTCGCCTTCTTTATCCTGCCGTCTGCATCCATATAGAACTCATCGTTATTGGAGGAACCATTCTTCCCCGCCACGGCAAAGCCGGCTCCAATCTCCACCCCTTTCACCGCACCGATGGAAAAAATACCGCCCGCCAGCGCCGCGTCCAGCTTTCCAAACACAGGTTCTCCAATCCCTGCCGGCATCCCGCTGACGACACACTCAATAATACCACCGGCAGAATCCATCTCCTTCATCTTCTGCTCCAGGTATTTCTCCGCCTCCTCCGACTGTTCCCGGTCCGGCATCCTCAAAGGACTTTTCTCCACTTCCTCCCAGGATGTATGCTCCGCCCTGCACACAAAAGGTCCGATCTGCTTGGTATACGCCCTCACCCGGATCCCTAGTTCTCCTAGGATCTTTGCCGCCACCGCGCCTGCCGCCACCCGGCCGGTGGTCTCCCTGCCGGAGGAACGCCCGCCGCCACGGTAATCCCGGAAACCATACTTGGCGTCAAAGGTATAATCCGCATGACCCGGTCGGTAATACTGCGCGATATCCGAATAATCCTTTGACTTCTGTGAAGTATTCTCCACCATCATGGAAATGGGAGTCCCTGTTGTCCTGCCCTCAAATATCCCCGAAAGAAGCTTCACCTCGTCCGATTCCTTCCTGGGCGTGGAATAACGCGTCTGCCCCGGGCTCCTGCGATCCAAAAACGGCTGAATATCTGCCTCCGACAGCGCAATGCCTGCCGGACACCCATCCACCACGACCCCGATGCCGTGCCCGTGGGATTCCCCCCATGTTGATATCTTAAAAATCTCCCCCATTACTGAACCAGCCATTTTCACACTTCCTTTCAAAACTTCTTTCCTTTTTCTCCGTTCTATTGTATAATAAAATAAGTACAATTGAAAGGAGATTTTTATGTTTAGTCAGTTTTTTGGAAATTATTTGTTGGAAAACCAGAAAATCACCGCTGAGCAGTTCGCCTCCTGTATTGAATACACAAAGGCTAATCGTGTAAAACTGGGGTTTATCGCCGAAACCAAAGGAATGCTCTCATCCAGTCAGGCTAATGAGCTAAACTATCTGCAGATGAATTCCGACAAACGTTTCGGAGATCTGGCTGTGGAAAAGGGATATCTTACGGAAGCAGAGGTTGATTATCTACTGGGACTTCAGGGGAACCCATATCTGACTTTCGTTCAGGCATTACAGGAAAAAGGTCTGTTTACTTCAGATGAGATCAACAGCAGCCTTGCTGCTTTTCAGGAAGCCAATCATTTCTCGGAGGAAGTGATGGAGGCGATCAAAAATGCTGATATAGATGATATGCTGCCTGCTTTTGTAGAAGCACCGGACAACCGCTATCTTGGTCTGATCGGACTGGCACTCAGGAACATTATCCGCTTTGTCAGCTCCTATCTGCGCATCGAGGAAGGTTCCTTCGTATCCTCCGTAAAGGCAAGATATCTCGCATACCAGCATACAATAGGCGACTATGAGGGTTTTCTCGGTTTCTGTTCCGATGACGACGGCATTCTTGCCATAGCAGAGGGGTACGCAAAGGAAAGTTTTGGAACCGTCGATGAAGATGCGCTTGATTCCGTCGGCGAATTTACAAACTGCGTAAACGGCCTGTATGCCGCAGAATTGAGCTATCAAAATGTCCATCTGGACATGAAACCGCCAGAGCTTCTTTTTGATGCTGCTATCGAAGAGGACAATACATTTTATTCACTTCCCATCTTCGTGGAAGGCAGGAGATCAAACTTAATCGTGAAATTAGCTTGACAGGAGGAATGTAAACCATGGCAAAAATATTAATTGTTGATGATTCCCGTGTATCCCGCCGAATGCTGCGCGGCATTCTCACGAAAGCCGGACACGAGGTTATCGGCGAGGCGGACAACGGGCAGGAAGGCTACGAAAAATTTATCGAGCTTGATCCAGATATTGTTACTATGGATATCACTATGCCGGTCCTCGATGGTCTTGGAGCTCTGGAAAAGATCATGGAGCTCAACAGTGAGGCGAATATCATTATGGTCACGGCTGCCGGCCAGAAAGAAAAAATGGTAGAAGCCATCAAGCACGGCGCCATCGAATTTATCCAGAAACCCTTTAACCCCGATCAGATCACTACTGCCATTGAACATCTTATGCCCTGATACATCGTTATTTACAGGTTTCCTTCTCCCGGTTCAACGCCGCCCTTGAACGGCATACCGGACCGGCCGGTAAGAGAAGGAAACCTTTTTTACTTTTTTACTTATTATCGCAATGGTAATTTCGACTAAAACCCAACCCGGATTCTTGTGACAAAGCTGTCAAACCCGGCAATGGTATCATTGAATTCTCTTTCTGTCATAATCCCGGTGATAAATCCAAATTCGCCGTCCACAACGCCGTCCAGAGCCTCGATCTCTTCAAACTCCGTTTCCGCCTTTCCTCTCTCCGACTCACTGATCCGGACAAAGAAACGGTTTTTCATCTCATCCATCGGCGCCACCGGCATCTTCTCATCCTCCCAGATAGTCATTACATTGATGTTCATATGTTTCACAGCATCCACGACATCCGATACCACTGCGCTTGCCGTGGCCTCTTTCCCGGCGCCCTTTCCATAGAACATAACATCCCCCAGCATATTTCCTGTCACACAGATTGCGTTAAACACATCGTTCACTGCATAGAGAGGGTTATCGCTGCGGATCATCTGCGGCGCAACCATGGCATAGAGTTTTCCGCCAATCTTTTTACTGGTACCAAAAATCTTGATCGCCGCACCGATAGATTTTGCATAACGGATATCCTCTGCCGTGATTTTCGTAATCCCCTCTGTATAAATATCCTCATAATCCACCTGCTGCCCATATGCCAGCGAAGTCAGTATCGCAATCTTGCGGCAGGCATCGTATCCTTCTACATCCGCCGTGGGATCCTTCTCTGCATAGCCAAGCTCCTGCGCCTCCCGCAGCACACTATCAAAATCAGAGCCGTCCTGCGCCATCTTAGTGAGAATATAATTCGTCGTACCATTCAGTATGCCGTTTATCTGCTCGATCCTGTCTGCCGTAAGGCTCTGATTCAGCGGACGGATCACCGGAATCCCTCCGCCCACACTGGCCTCGAAGAGAAAATTCACGCTCTTACTTTTGGCAATATGTACCAGTTCGGCGCCATAAGCCGCTACCAGCTCTTTGTTGGAGGTACACACACTCTTGCCAGACAAAAGGGCCTTCTTCACAAATTCATAGGCGGGCTTCGTGCCTCCCATAGTCTCCACCACAATGGAAATCTCCGGGTCGTCTAGGATCACGTTAAAATCATGAACAATCTTACTCTGGACCGGATCCTCCGGAAAATCCCGGAGATCCAGCACATACTTTACTCCTACTTCCTGTCCTGCTCTTTTGGCAATTATATTGGCATTGGTATTCAGCACCTTCACCACTCCCGAGCCTACTGTGCCATAACCTAAAACCGCTATCTTAATCATCGTCTTCTTCCTCCATCCTGTCTAAGATTTCGCCGACTGACACCCACTCCGCCTCATTGATGAGATTCTCCGGATTGATCACCAAAATCAGCTCACTGCCAATCCTGGCAACAAAATCTGCATATCCGGTCTCCTCGCTCTGAATGATACGCGGAAACTCCTGCGCATTGTCATTGTCGATCTGCAGTATTCTGTAAATCCCATCTACAATACAGGCAATCTTCCCATTCCTTGTGCGGAATACAAGAAGCTTTGTCTTTTCTGTCACATCTGCTGGAGGCAGGATCAGGCGTTTTTTCAACGCCATTACCGGAATCAGCTCTCCCCGGATATCCGCCACACCCTCCATAAAATCCGGCAGCCCTGTCGGCCGGGCCAGTTCCCGGTGCTTCTCGATCCCCTGCATATGGTCTACATCTACACCATACATTTTGCCGCTTAAGTAAAATGAAACAATTTCCTTCATTCGCTGCCCTTCTCTCTTATCAACTGTTGATCCACTTCAGGTACGCATTCATAAACAGATCAATACCGCCGTCCATCACGGCAGACACATTTCCCGTCTCTGCCTCGGTGCGGTGATCCTTCACCATAGTATATGGCTGCATCACATAGGACCGGATCTGGTTTCCCCATCCGATTTCTTTCACCTCGCCGCGGATATCCGACTCCTTCGCCAGATTTTCCTGCTCTCGCAGCAGCAGGAGCTTTGCTTTCAGCATCTGCATCGCCTTATCCTTATTCATATGCTGCGAGCGCTCATTCTGGCACTGGACTACGATTCCTGTAGGGAAATGCGTAATGCGGATGGCAGAAGAGGTCTTATTGATATGCTGCCCTCCCGCGCCGCTGGAGCGGTAGGTGTCAATCCGTATATCATCGTCATTAATCTCAATATCAATATCCTGCTGGATATCCGGCATCACATCGCAGGAGACAAAAGACGTCTGTCTCTTGCCCGCCGCATTAAATGGCGAGATCCGCACCAGACGATGTACGCCATGCTCACTCTTCAAATATCCATACACATTTTCACCGCTGATCTCCAGTGTCACGGACTTCAGCCCGGCCTCATCCCCATCCAGGGAGTCCAGCACCTTCACGCTGAATCCTCTCTTGTCCGCCCAGCGCTCATACATCCGGCAGAGCATGCTGGCCCAGTCACAGCTCTCGGTTCCTCCAGCGCCCGCATGGAGGGTCAGTATGGCATTCTCGGAATCATGCTCCCCTGTGAGCATCGTCGTGATCCGAAGCTCGTCAAATGTCTTCTTAAAGTTCTCAAACTCACCCTGGATTTCCGGGATCAGAGACTCGTCTTCTTCCTCGTTCCCCATCTCGATCAGGGTCATCATATCCTCATAGGCGCCGCTGAGCTCATCGGCGCGGCTAATGATGTCCTTGAGATCCTTTACCTCCTTCATGTCCGCACTGGCCTTCTCCGCGTTTTCCCAGAAATCCGGCGCCTCCATATTCCTCTCAAGCTCTTCTACCCTCAGCTTCTTATCTGCTAAGTTAAAGTGAATCCCTTACTTCCAAAAGGGGTTTCTCAAAACTGCTTAATTCGATTCGGATATTATCCAGTTCGACCACTTTTCTTCACCACCTATTTTATATTTTTAGTCTGCTACGCTCTTCCGCAGCAATGCTTGTATTTCTTGCCCGATCCACATGGACACGGGTCATTTCTGCCAACCTTCTCTGATTTTCTCACCACCGGGGCATTGGCACTGTCATCCCGGTTCGTTCCCGTGACCTTCGCCACCTGCTCCCGCTCTACCTTTTCCTCGATGCGCACATGCATCAGCATCCGCACCGTCTCTTCCCGGATGGACTCTGTCATCTCATTAAACATATCGTATCCCTGCATACGATATTCCACCACCGGATCCCTCTGGCCAAATGCCTGCAGGCCGATGCCCTGCCGGAGCTGATCCATGTCGTCGATATGGTTCATCCATCGGCTGTCCGTCGCCTTCAGAAGTACCACTCTCTCGATCTCCCGGATCTGTTCTTTCTCCGGGAACTCCGCCTCTTTCTCTTCGTACAGCTGAACGGCCTCCTCCTGGAGCTGCTGGATCAGATCCGCCTTCGTGATCCCCTCAAACCTCTCCCGGTCAAATACAACCGGTTTCACCGGAATCATCGGGATCAGGATCTCGTTGAGTTCATTCAGGTTCCATTCCTCCGGAAGTTGATCTTCCCCAATAACCGCGCCCACATATTTCTCCACCAGCTGCTGGATCATCTGGATGATATCTTCCCTCATGTCGTCGCCGTCCAGTACCTTGCGCCGCTCCTCATAGATGATCTCTCTCTGCTCATTGTTGATCTGGTCATATTCCAGCAGGTTCTTGCGGATGCCGTAGTTGTTGCCCTCAATCTTTTTCTGGGCCCGCTCAATGGCTTTGCTGAGCATCTTGTGCTGAATCTGCTCTCCCTCCGGTATACCCAGGGAATTGAACATCTGCATCAGATTCTGGGATCCAAAGAGCCGCATCAGGTCATCTTCCAGGGAAATATAGAATTTGGATTCACCGGGATCCCCCTGACGGCCGGAACGGCCGCGCAGCTGGTTATCAATACGTCTCGACTCATGCCGCTCCGTGCCGATGATCTTCAGGCCGCCCAGCTCCACAACTCCCTCGCCGAGTTTAATATCTGTACCACGCCCCGCCATATTGGTGGCGATGGTCACAGCGCCCATCAGGCCCGCATCGGCGATAATATCTGCCTCCATCTCATGGAATTTGGCATTCAGCACCTTGTGCGGCACCCCGCGCTTTTTCAATATCTGGGACAATTCCTCTGACGACTCGATGGTTATGGTTCCCACAAGCACAGGCTGACCCTTCTCATGGCTCTCCACAATCTCATCCACAATGGCATTCAGCTTCTCCCGCTTGGTCTTGTAGACGGAATCGTTCTGGTCCACACGCTGGATTGGCAGATTCGTCGGAACCTCCACTACATCCATTCCGTAGATCTCACGGAATTCTTTCTCTTCTGTCAGGGCAGTACCGGTCATACCACATTTTTTGTTATATTTATTAAAGAAGTTCTGAAAGGTAATAGTAGCCAGCGTCTTGCTCTCTCTCTTAACCTTTACGTGTTCCTTCGCCTCAATGGCCTGGTGCAGACCGTCCGAATAACGTCGTCCCGGCATGATACGTCCGGTAAATTCATCCACGATCAGCACCTGATCGTCCTTCACCACATAGTCCTTGTCCAGATGCATCAGGGCATGGGCACGCAGAGACAGGTTCACGCAGTGCTGGATCTCCAGGTTCTCGGGATCGGCAAGATTCTCCAGGTGGAAGAAGCGCTCTACTTTCTTTACGCCCTCCTCCGTCAGGTTCACGGTTTTCTCTTTTTCATTTGCCACATAGTCTCCGGTCTCGCCGCTGTCCTCTTTCATGATGATGTCCATTTTGGAGAGTTCCTTTTCCGTACCTCTTTTCAGCTGACGCACCAGATTATCACAGGCCTCATAGATTTTTGTGGATTTGCCGCTGGATCCGGATATGATAAGAGGTGTCCTGGCCTCATCAATAAGAACCGAATCCACCTCATCCACGATGGCATAGTGCAGATTCCTCTGCACGAGCTGCTCATTGTAGATCACCATATTGTCACGGAGATAATCAAATCCCAGTTCATTATTGGTAGCATAGGTGATATCACAGTTATATGCTTCCCGCCTCTCATCGTTGTCCATACTGTTTAGGATCACACCTACCGTCAGGCCAAGAAACTGATGGATCTGTCCCATCCACTCCGCATCTCGCTTTGCCAGATAGTCATTGACTGTCACGATGTGCACTCCTTTGCCCTCAAGTGCGTTCAGATAGGCAGGCAGCGTTGATACCAGCGTCTTACCCTCACCGGTGCGCATCTCTGTAATGCGCCCCTGATGCAGAATCACGCCGCCGATAAGCTGTACACGGAAATGGCGGAGGCCGATGGTTCTCCGGGATGCCTCCCGCACAACGGCGTAGGCTTCCGGAAGGATATCATCCAGCGTCTCGCCCGCCTCCAGCCTCTTCTTGAATTCCGGTGTCTTCGCCTTCAGCTCTTCATCCGAAAGCTTCTCCATCTCCGGTTCCATGCCTTCGATTTTATCCACGATGGGAATCACACGCTTCACTTCGCGTTCACTGTGAGTTCCAATCACTTTACTCAATAATCCCATTCTTTCACTCTCCATTATTTTGTAGCTTATTTCAATATAACCCCACATTATTGTAACACTAGTCAGGTGAGGTTGCAACAAATATTTTCTTTCGTGCAACCAAGGGGCGGTATATTTGAAAGGGGGCACTTCCTAGCGAAAGTGCCCCCGAATATACTAGATTCCGGCAAATCCCGGATCCTGTCCTTCCCTGTCAGAATTCCGGTTCGATCAGCCCGTATGTATTACCTTTTCTCTTATAAACAACATTGACCTCGTCTGTCTGACCATTCCGGAATACAAAGAAATTATGCCCCAGAAGCTCCATCTGTACACACGCTTCTTCCGGATCCATCGGTTTCATGGCAAATTTCTTGGTTCGGATGATCTCAATCTCTTCGTCATCATAAGCATCCTCTTCCAGAAAATCCTTACTCAGCTGCGCTGCTGCCTGTTCTTTGTCGATCAGCTTATTTTTATATTTGCGAAGCTGTCTCTCAATGATCTCCTCTACGAGATCGATGGCAACATACATATCTGTGCTTGTCTGCTCTGCACGAATGATACTGCCCTTCATCGGTATCGTAACTTCAATTTTCTGACGACTCTTCTCTGTACTTAATGTAACATGTACTTCGGTACCGGCATTGAAATACCTTTCCAGTTTGCCTATCTTGTCCTCCACCGCTGAACGTAACCCTTCTGTTATGTCGATGTTTCTGCCACTAATTACTAAATTCATAATGCTCAGCTCCTTTGCCCATAAGTTTCAGGAGAAATATTTTCCTGTAGGTTTATTATACTACAATTCGCCTTTCCGGGCAACTAAATTTTGGCCGCAATTGTATGACAATTATTACAATTGTATTAGCCCTCTTTTTTATGCTACAAAAGTCTACTAATTTTGTTGACAATGTTGATAACTATGTGTATAACTGACAAATATCGCAAAATCGCCCTTTTATTTGTGGATAACTTTTCGGCTTGTCCTAGTCTACAAATGTCGCCGCACAACCGTTCCTATTTAAATTGTGTACACAATCTATTTCGATCCATGCCAAAAAAGGTGCTGTGCCGACAGCTTTCGCCTGCCGACACAGCACCTTTCAAAATACTAATTCAACGGATAACCGCCTTATCCAATCACACGTCTTGCACAGTATGGGGTACGATAACGCAGGCTGCTTGTAGTAATACCTGTTCTCTCATTACTTGCATGGACAACCCGTCCGCCGCCAATACAGATCGCAACATGATTCACACGCCCGCCGCTGGTATAGAAGATCAGATCGCCTGGCTGTGCGTCAGATACTTTAATCTTCTTTCCGGTCCTGGACTGTTCCCCAGAGGTACGCGGAAGACTGATACCAAATTTCTTAAATACCGACATAGTAAATCCTGAGCAGTCGGTTCCCCTTGTCAGACTGGTACCACCATATACGTAGGGATTTCCCACAAACTGAAGGGCATAGGATACAACCGCAGAGCCGTCGCCGCTTCCCAGTACGCTGCCACCGCCGCCTTCACTGGATCCGCTGCTGCCACTGGCGCCGCCTCCTCCGCTGTTGGAGCCGCCGCTGTTGGAGCCGGCACTGTTGCTTCCGCCGGAACCGCTGGAGCCTCCCGTACTGGAGCCGGCATTGCTGCTGCCGCCAGAACCGTTCCCGGAACTGCTGCCCTTATTACTGGAGCCGCTGTTGGAACTGCTCTTATTCTCCGATGTGCTGGCGCTCTTTCTCTCATTCTCCGCTTTCCTTCTGGCGGCCTCCAACTCAGCCTGACGCTCTGCCTCTTCGGCAGCCGCCTTACGCCTTGCCTCCTCCCGCTCTTCCTCAATGGAAACCGCTTTCTTAAACTGTACCGATACCTTTACAAATTCCTTTGACACATATCCGTTCGTATCGCCGTCTACACAAATCTTCGCCCAGTCCCCTTCATCCTTGAGAACCTCGTAGCTTTCTTCTCCCGAGATCAGTGTCAGCACAGCACTTTCGCTGCTCATCTTCTCCCGGACCCTTAACGTCTCTGTTGTGACAGTGGCCCATTTGGTCCCGAAGTCATCAATAAGCTTTTCCGCGCTGTAACCGATGGCAAGATAGTCTTTCATTATGTACCCGGTAACAGATCCCGATTTAATCTGTACCCAGTCGCCTTCCGTCTTCGTAATAGTAGCGGCGCTTCCCCGGTACAGCTTGCCCACGATCTCATCGTCTGTACTGGGCTTTTTGCGTATATTTACATAATCTGCGGCAATCGAAATGCCCACATTGGCATATTCGGATTCTGGTTTTGGCGTGGCTGTCGCCGCCGGTGCCGCTGTAGGTTCCGGTGTGGCTCCCACTACCGCCGTCCCGCTGATGGTCGTATCAGCACCGCCAGTATTGGACGTATCGTCGCTGAATGCTACGATAGCCTCCGGATTCGACTGGGCTGCACCGGCCTGGACAGAACAGTACTGATCCAGCGTATATGACATACCGGCGAGCTCCGTCTCAGTTCCCATGGTAGTAGATGTGGAAACCACATAGTGCCCAAATACGCCAAAGGACAACACAAGGGTTGCTCCCAGTACGGTTCTGACCACCTTCCTCTGCTGCATATATTTTCCCTCCAATATTGTTTCTCAAAGCACAAAAATCATCCTAATTGTTACAAAATTATTAACTGTACTTCACAGTATAACAACTCGGAAGATATCTGTCAAGCCCTGTAGGAATCGATTTTTTACATATTTTTTCCATCCGCATTCCAAAGCTTATCCCTCCGTCGGATCATTCTACACCAATTGACCCAAATACTGTATTTTTAACTCTTTTCATTTCCAAATATCTGTGTTACAATGAACTATAAAGTAAGCGGGATACCTGACAGGAATCGATGAGTATCTTCATAATGAAAGGAAGGACGCTATGGAATTATGTGACGGCATTGATATTGCGGCTTATTCTGTTATGAATGCCCAGACCCAGACCATGCAGGCGATTGGTACAGGAATTCTTGCCAAAACCCTGGATACGGCAGAGGCGGCAGGCGCACAGCTTGTCCAGATGATGGAACAATCCGTAAATCCGCATCTGGGCGGAAATATTGACATTATGATATAGAGCGCCGCTGCAGGGCGCTCTTTTCTCTGGCCGGACGTACCGTCTGGTCCGCTGATACCGATGATTTTCAAGAACTAAGTGGGAGGAAATTGCAATGAGCAGACGTATGCGCACACTATTGGCAAAATACAAAGAACTCTGCGGACAGGCACTGACCGCAGAGGAAACCGCCGCTGCCAAGGAAGAACTGTTGATACAGATTGGTTTTTTCCAGCACGAACGTCTCATCCATCTGATCGTCACCGTTCTTTTTGCCCTGCTCACCGTTATTTCACTGCTGGCGGAACTGTTTCTGACAGAACCGATACTTCTTGTCCTGTCCCTGCTCTTTCTGGTGCTCCTGGTTCCCTATGTCGGGCATTACTACCTATTGGAAAACGGAGTGCAAAAGCTGTATGAATTCTATGATTCTCTCGGGTGAACCTCACAGTCAGGCTTTATCCCCGGGCCACGACTGCCTCAATCTCGATCAATACATCCTTTGGCAGTCTTGCCACTTCCACACAGGAGCGTGCCGGACAGTCCGTCTTAAAATATTTCGAGTAGATCTCATTTACCTTTGCAAAATCATTCATATCTTTAATAAACACAACTGTTTTTACCGTATCTTCCAGCCTGGCGCCCGCCGCCCTGATCAACGCAGCCAGATTGCCTATGGCCTGATCCGCTTGTTCCTCAATCCCGCCCTGTACCAGTTCACCAGTGGAAGGCACAATGGGGATGACACCGGAGGTAAAAATGAATCCGTTTACCTCCACCGCCTGTGAATATGGACCAATGGCTGCCGGAGCCTGGTCTGTGGATATGATTTTTTTCATAATGTTTCACACCTTTCTTTTTCTGTTTATCTTTTTAATTCAATAAGAAATTCCGCTGGGTGCGGATGGCTGCACTTCTCAGCCATTTTTTAGTATAACTCATTCTTTCTGAGAATTCACTAGTTTTTTATAGGAATCTCTAGTATAATAGGACAAAAAGCATACAATGGAGGTAGCAATGACACCAGAACAAAAATTACTGGGCTCTACAACCCGGTTATCCATGATAAAGACTTCAAAATTCGGTATCTATCTTGGTTCGGATGAGTACCCCGGACTGGAGGTTCTCCTTCCCAATAATCAGGTGCCCCAGGGGATCGCCCCAGGAGATCCCCTGGAGGTATTCCTCTACCGGGATTCCGAAGACCGGCTCACCGCCACCACCACGGTTCCCTATATCACTCTGTATGAGACAGCCCCATTGAGGGTAACCGATGTGACAAATATCGGCGCCTTTCTGAACTGGGGACTTGCCAAAGACCTCTTTCTTCCCTTCAAGGAACAGACAAAACGGGTTCGGGTGGGGGATACAGTTCTGGCCGCTCTCTACATCGATAAGAGCGATCGTCTCTGCGCCACCATGCATGTCTACGACTACCTGTACAATGACAGCAGCTACCAAAAAGGCAATCTGGTCCATGGTATGGTCTATGAGATCATAGACACCTTTGGCGTGTTTGTGGCAGTGGATAACAAGTATTCCGCACTGATCCCCCACAATGAAATGTCACGTGAGCTGCATGTGGGAGACGAGGTGGATGCCCGGGTAAAAGAGGTGACAGAAGAAGGCAAACTGACCCTCAGCCTGCAGCAGAAGCTCAAAGTACAGATGGGTATGGATGCGGAACTCATCCTGCAGCGGCTGGAAAACAGCGGTGGTTTTCTCCCCTTTCATGACAAAACATCACCCGAGATCATCAAACGGGAATTCTGTATCAGTAAAGCGGCCTTTAAACGCGCCATTGGCAGATTGAAGAAACAGGGAAAGATAGAAATTACCGATCAGGGAATCCGGCTGGCGACGCCAACCCCATAAAGAAAAAAATCCCCCCACAGTCTGTGGAGGGATTTCTTCAGTTATCCAGAAATCTCATACGGCTCTCTGACGACTTCTTCGGCTTCATGGCCACACCTTCCGGCTTTTTATTCAGGCCGGCAGCCTGACGCAGATTATTCGAGAGTGTATTCTTGCAGGCATCACAGTAACGCCCTGTCTTAATGGTCTTTCCACAGCTCTCACAGGGAAGTCCCACCGGAGAATCATCTGAAAATACAAGACGCTCCTCACGGATCCAGGATTTGATCTGCCGCACGCTTACTTCCATGGCTTCAGAAACCAGCTGTATGTCTGCATTGGGATTTTCCCTGACATACTTCTTCACTTCCACAAACTTATCTTCCACCTTTTTCTGGCAGGAAGGGCAGATTCTTTGTCCCTGGATATAATTAAATAACTTTCCACATCCTTTACATGTTATGAGTTCCATCTTCTTATCCTCCTTTTTAGCAATCACTGCCTGTGCACAGGCAGATAAAATATATCTTTTCCACTCCGGCATTCCGCAGGGCAAGCCCGCATGCCTCCAAAGTCGCACCGGTTGTATAGATATCATCAATGAGAACAATACTCCGGCAGACTGCTGTCTTTTCCAACCATCGGGGATTCACGGCAAAGGCATCCTTAAGATTTTCCTTTCTCTGCCGGCCATTCAGTCCCTTCTGCGGCCGGGTACTCCGGATGCGCAGGAGGGCGTCCTCCCATACCGGTATACCGGTATGCTTTCCCACGAAACCGGCAACATATGCCGCCTGATTAAAGCCGCGGAACCATCTGCGGCGCCAGTAAAGTGGTACTGGTATAATACAGCCGGGATTCCAGTGATGCAGGAGAGCTCCCTTTCTTCTCAGAATCTCCCGTCCATAAAAATCACCGTCCGCCAGACAGCCCTGATACTTAAAATTGGCCATAGCCTTCCGCATTGCATCGGTGTAGATCCAGAGCGCCGTTCCCTGCTCCAGGATACTGTCCCTGCTTTTGCAGTCCATGCAGTATTCCTCTTCCACATCCGCAATGGGTTTCCCACAGTGCCGGCAGCATGGTTCTGTCACTTCCGGGAGCCGGGACCAACAGCCATCGCAAACTCCCTGTCCGTCCCTCTCCAGTACCATATCACAGACCGGACACTTAGCTGGAAATAATAATCCTAACGCATTCCACATTCTCCTACCCCTGACTCTCCCTCTATCATAACAAATTTATCTGAATTTTGCACTATCTTTTTTTATTTTATTCCGGCAGCTCCTGACGGGCTGTTTCCCTGTCAGCCCTTTATCAATTCCGATATTCTCTCCGCCAGCGACGAATATCTCATCTGTTCGGATTTATTCTGGATCATCCCCCGCACAGTTTCACGGCTTCCCACGATGGTTACACATTTCCTTCCGCGTGTCACTGCCGTATACAGGATATTCCTGTTCATCAGCGGTCTCGGTCCCGCCAGCAGAGGCAGCACCACCGCCGGATATTCGCTGCCCTGGGACTTATGTATGGTAATGGCATAGGCGAGTTCCAGTTCATCCATATTGCCCTGGGGATACGTCACATATTTTTCGTCGTCGAACCGGACTGTTATCTCCTTATTAAAGGTATCGATCTCTGTAATAATGCCGCAGTCCCCATTAAATACACCGCTCCCCTCCTCGATCACCATCTGGTTGTAGCCCCGGATCTCCCATTTGATCTGATAATTGTTCTTCATCTGCATCACCTTATCACCCTCCCGGAACAGCTGGCCATGACTCTCCATCTCGTTCTTATCCGGGCTCTTGGGATTCAGATACCTCTGCAGCACCTCATTGCAGCGGTATACCCCCAGCTCTCCCTTCTTCATCGGAGTGAGAACCTGAACGTCAAAGGGCGTACAGGACGTATAGGCCGGCATCTTCTCCCGCACCAGCCAGAGCATGACCTCCAGGACCCCATGGCTGTCGTCCCTTTTCAGGCAGAAAAAATCCCTGCTGTTATTATCCAGTTCAATTTCCTCCCCATCATTGATCCTGTGGGCGTTTAATATAATGTCACTCTCCGCCGCCTGGCGGAAGATCCGGGATAACTTCACCACATTAAAACAGTGGGAACGGATTATATCCTTTAACACATTCCCCGGTCCCACACTGGGCAGCTGGTTCACATCGCCCACCAGGATCAGCCTTGTTCCCACTGCCACCGCCTTCAACAGGCTGTGAAAGAGGTAAATATCCACCATAGACATCTCATCGATGATCAGAACATCCGTCTCCAGCGGATTCCACTCATTCCGTCCAAAAAGCTCCTCCTGTTTATTTTCCTCCCTGTTTTCCCCCTCCAACAGGGAACCATTATATTCCAGCAGGCGGTGTATCGTCTGTGCCTCACAGCCGGCCGCCTCCGCCATCCGCTTGGCGGCGCGCCCGGTAGGCGCCGCCAGAAGGATTTCCATCCCGGTCTCCCGCAGGCACCGGATGATCATATTGATGGTAGTTGTCTTCCCCGTTCCCGGTCCTCCCGTGATCACCAGCAGCCCTGTGCTCATAGCCTCCCGGACGGCGATCCTCTGCTGCTCGTCCAGCTCCAGCCCCTCCCTCTCCGCCACAGAATCAATCACGGCATCGCAGCCTCCGGTATTCCTTCTGATGGGAACATTGAGATCCGTCAGCATCCGGGCACAGTTCAGTTCCGAATAATACAGCGCCGGAAGATACACCGCCCTTTCCTCTGTCACAATGACGGCCTTGTCCAGAGCCATCTGTTCCAATACATCCAACAGCTGGCCGGCAGACACCTCAAGCCGGTACACCGCTTCCTTCAGGAGCTGCTGCTCCGGCATATACACATAACCGGCACTGGTGCCAAGTCCCAGTACATACAAAATACCGGCCCGCACCCGGTAGTCGGAATCCAACGCAAATCCGGCCTTCCGGGCAATCTCATCCGCGATGCGGAAACCCACTCCCGCAATGTCCTCCGCCAGCTGATACGGGTTCTGCTTTACGATTTCATACAGTCCCGCTCCATACGCCTTAAAAATCTTCACTGCCAGCTGATTTGAGATCCCATACTCCTGCAGAAAAAGCATGGCGCTGCGCATCTCTCTCTTTTCCTCAAACTGCAGGGAAATGGCCATGGCCTTCTTCTCGCTGATCCCCTTGACCTCAGCCAGACGTTCCGGTTCCTTCTCTATAACCTCAAAGGTTCTGTCGCCAAACCGGTCCACGATCCTCTTTGCCAGTCCCCCCCGTATCCCGGCAATGGCGCCGGAAGAGAGGTAACGCAGCATGGCGGCCTGGTCGTCCGGATCCTTTGTCTCCAGGGAAGCCACCTTCAGCTGCTCCATATAGACGGGATGTTGTACGATCTCTCCTCTGACGCAGACATACTCACCCTCGCTGATAAAGGGGAAATTCCCCACGCAGGTCTCTGTCTCCCCCTCTGCATTCTCCAGTTCAAATACCGTATACCCGTTTTCCACATTCCGGAAAACAATGTGGGAAACATATCCGTTTCTCTCTTCCATGGTAATCTCCATTCACAATACAAAAATACCGTTCAGTCCCAAAACTTTCATTCTGCAGACTGAGCGGTATTTAAACTGTCCTCTTACAAATCACTTATTCACAGTCTCGCCCTGATTTGCCTTAATGGATTCATACAACTTTTCGGCAATCCCAAGCCCCTGACCGCTGTATACCATATTGTTCGCGATCTCCTCCAGATAATTGTCCGAAAACATATTGACATAATCAGAACTGCTGTCCTCACTGTCTTCGTCATCCGAAAAAGCTTTTGCTACCTTTTCCATATTTTTATACATCTGCTGGATCATATACGATTCAAACTGTCTGCAGGCATCCAGTGTCTCGTCGTCCGTATTCGCCCCTTTGATCTGGCTGGTGACCTTATCTGCCGTCAGATCATTGGCGTCCAGCGAATAATTGGTAAGGTAAGTATTATCTAATGAAACTGACATAGCCTTCCTCCTTTACCGGCATTATGAACGAAGATTATTGGCCTGCTGAAGCATGTCATCCGATGCCTTGATGGCCTTGGAATTCATTTCATAAGCACGCTGCGCAATAATCATATTTACCATCTCGTCTGCCGCCTGCACATTAGAACCCTCCAGACGTCCTGAGACGATCTTAGCGTTCAGATCCTGTGCCGTGTAGATCGTCGCCGGTCCGGATGCCTCTGACTGTGCGTAGTTGGAGGCCGAAATCTTATCCAGTCCCCCGGCATTAGGGAAATGGGCAAGACCGATCTGGATCCCGATGTACTGCGGGTTGTTGTTGGCATCTGGATAAGCCATATTGCCAAACTGATCCACCTGTATCTCCGAAGAGCGGTATGTAGCCGGCAGGGTAATGGGATTTCCCGCCGTATCCAGTACCGGATTCCCCTCGCTGTCTGTCAGGGCAAGGCCGTCGTTTGTCACTGCCATAATAAAATGACCGTTTCTCGTATATGCTGTGGATCCGTCATTTGTCCTCACCATGAAAAAGCCCTCTCCCTGGATAGCATAGTCAAATGCCCCATTGGAAGCAAGGAGATTTCCCTGTGTAAAATCCGATGATATGGATGCCACCCTGGTACCCAGTCCAACCTGAGCGCCCACTGGTTTGGCCTCCCCAGTCGTAGTCGTTGCCCTTCTCTGCAGATTCTGATAGATCAGAGATTTGAAATCTGCAGCCTGTGTCTTATATCCTGTTGATGAAATATTGGACAGATTGTTGGCGATCACATCCAGATTGGTCTGCTGACCGATCATTCCGCTGGCCGCTGTCCACAAAGCACGCATCATATGGCGCCACCTCCTGTTTTTCTATTAGGAAAATTAATATCAGCCCGAGAGTCTGCCTACCTGGTTCGCAGCCCTGTCTAACATACTGTCATAAGAACGGATCACTTTCTGGTTTGCCTCATAGGCTCTTGTGGTGGTAATCAGATCCACCATTTCCTTGATCACATTCACATTGGACTGCTCCGTATATCCCTGCAGCACCTGGGCCTCCGCTTCTATCATTGTGGCTCCATCCACTGGTTCATACATTGTATCTCCATATTTCGCCAGATAGTCGTAATCCTGAAAATCCGCTATCTGCAATGTATCCACTTCCTGTCCGTCTGCGACAATCTGACCTGTGCTGGATATACTTACCTTTTTGGCTGACGGATCGATCACGATATCGCCGCCCTCTCCCTGCACACGGTTTCCCTCTTTGTCTACGAGAAAGCCATCCTTCGTCAGATGAAATTGTCCGTTCCGGGTATAGCGGGTATGGGTCACTCCATTACTGTCAACAACGTTGACAGTAAAGAAACCTTTTCCGCTCAAAGTCACATCATATGTATTCCCGGTCTCCCGCAGTGAGCCCTGGGAATAATCGGTGTAAACTTCCCCAATTTTCACACCCAGACTAAATCTTCCGATCGCCTGATTGTGATACGCCTGAGATCCATCTCTTATTTTGATCCCGAGTACCTGGTCAAAGGCCTGACTAGTGACACGTTCGTCCTTATAACCTACGGTATCGGAATTCGCCATGTTATTGGAAATAACATCCAGCCTCTTCTGCTCATTGACCATCCCTGTCCATGCAGTGTAAAGACCTCTCAGCATACCATACCTTCCTTTCTTTTTGTAATATATCCCACGGTCCTTATGTTTCCTCCGGACCGTTCGCTGTGCCACTGAGGAATTCGACATATTTGCCGGTTCCAATGGCTACTGCTGTCATTGGTTCTTCTGCTGTCATCGTTGTAATGCCGGTCTTGGATTCAATAAGCTCCTCAAGGCCATACAGCAGGCTTCCGCCTCCCGTCAGCACGATGCCCCGGTCTGCGATATCGGCAGCCAGTTCCGGGGGCGTTTTTTCCAGCACGCTGTGCACCGCCTCAACGATCTGTGAAGTCGTGTCCTTCAGAGCCTCTTCCGTCTCTTCCGAGGTAACGGTGATCGTTTTGGGAAGCCCCGTAACCAGATTCCGCCCGCGCACATCCACAGATACACTCTCTGGCCGCGGATAAGCGGATCCGATCCGGATCTTAATGTCCTCTGCTGTTCTCTCACCGATCAGCAGATTGTGTTTCTTTCTCATATATCTGACAATGGCGTCATCAAAGTCGTCACCTGCGATCTTGATCGAGGTGCTGACTACCGTCCCCCCAAGAGAGATTACGGCAATATCTGATGTTCCGCCTCCTATATCCACTATCATATTGCCGCATGGCCTGGCAATATCAATCCCTGCGCCGATCGCCGCTGCGATGGGCTCCTCAATTATCTTTACATCCCGTGCTCCCGCCTGAAAAGCAGCATCCTCTACTGCCTTACGCTCTACCTCTGTGACCTGGCTCGGTACACAGATACTGATCAGTGGCTTGCGAAATCTCTGTTTTCCCACCGCTTTTTGAATAAAATATTTGAGCATCTTCTCTGTCACGGTATAATCGGATATCACACCCTGACGGAGAGGACGGACCGCTACGATATTGCCCGGTGTACGTCCGAGCATAAGACGCGCTTCTTCACCGATCGCTTTGATCCTGTTGGTATCCCTGTCGAAAGCAACCACACTGGGCTCTTTCAGGACCACGCCTTTTCCCTTTACATACACCAGGATACTTGCCGTACCCAGATCTATTCCAATATCAAAAGCCACGATACTAATCTCCTTTCTCTATCTCCTGTACATTATTCCCAATTTAGCATACACATACTCTTATTATAAACTCATTTTCTAATATTTCAAAGTCTTTTTTCAAAAATATTTCTCTGATGCCTATTCGTTGTCATACGCCGCCTGAAGCATAATGGCGCATTCCACACGCTTGCGCTGCAGTTCACAGCCCGTCTCGTACGGCTTATTGATATCCCCATGGCAGTGGTAGGCATTTGCCGCACACCCGCCGCTGCAATAAAATCTGGCAAAACAATTCCTGCATTCTTCCTTTGCGTATACATTACACAATTTAAAGGTATCCCGCATTTCGGCATTCTGGATCCCCTCATCCACGCTGCCAAGGCAGAATTTCTCTTCTCCTACGAACTGATGGCATGGATACAGGTCCCCCCAGGGCGTCACAGCCAGATACTCCGTACCGGAACCGCATCCCGACAGTCTCTTGTACACACAGGGGCCTCCACTGAGGTCGATCATATAATGGAAGAAATTGAATCCCTTCCCTTCCTTCCGGCGGCGAAGCATCTCCTTTGCCAGTTCATCATATCCCTGGCAGATCACTGGGATGTCTTCCTCACGGATGGCATAAGGCTCCTCCGGCCCCGCCACTACAGGCTCCACCGAGATCTGTTTAAATCCCGCATCGGCAAGGCTCAGGACATCCTTTACAAAGTCCAGATTGTAGTGGGTAAATGTTCCTCTCACATAATAGCGCGCCTGACCGCGGGACTCCGCCACCTTCTTAAACTTATCCAGGATCAGGTCATAGCTTCCGCTTCCATTCTTAAAGGGCCGCATATGATCGTGGACGTCCTTCCGGCCGTCAATGCTGAGAACGATATTATCCATCTCCTGGTTGGCGAACTCTATCACCTCGTCATCCAGCAGAACCCCGTTGGTCGTCAGGGTAAAGCGGAAATGTTTGTCTTTCTCCTTCTCGATCCCGCGTCCATATGCCACCAGACGTTTCACTACATCAAAATTTAAAAGCGGCTCTCCCCCAAAGAAATCCACCTCCAGATTCCGCCGGCTGCCGGAATTTGCAACAAGGAAATCCAGTGCCTTCTTTCCCACTTCAAAGCTCATCAGGGAGCGGTCGCCCTTGTATTCCCCCTCTCCGGCGAAGCAGTACCGGCAGGCAAGGTTGCAGTCGTGGGCGATATGGAGACAGAGGGCCTTCACCACAGTCTGGCGTTTCCGGAAATCAATGACGCCGTCCCGGTAGGTATCCCCGGAAAACAGAGTGCCGTTGTCCTCCAGCTCCTTCAGGTCCGAAAAAATCTCCCTCATCTCCCGTTCATCAATTCCCTGTGTTGCATATTTTTCAATTATATTTTCAGAGATCTCCCGGAATCTCTCCTCGTCATATCTATGTTCATCATTTTCATCCATCTGTGCCAATGTATCATATACTACATCGTCCACCACATGGACCGATCCGCTGTTGACATCTAATACAATATTATATCCGTTGTTTTTAAATTGATGTATCATGTTTCCTCCACATGTGTGCGTTTGACGCGCACCTTGCGGCGGCGCCAGGCCGCACCCTGACGGAACAGGGCCGGACCGGCGCCGCCGGACTGAATCTTCCTGGAATATTTCCAGGGAACATCTTCAGAAAATGTTCCCCGGCCAGTCTTTTACGCTCTGGTTATGGTCGGATCCCATCACACGGCCGTGCTGTGTTCACAGCTCTGGTTACCTACCGTGCAGGATGTCTTGCAGGCAGACTGACAGGACGTCTGGCACTCGCCGCAGCCGCCTTTTTTCATAGATTCTTTCAGATTTTTCGTCGTCAGGGTCTTAATTCTTTTCATAATAAATGTCCTTTCTGCGGAATCTCTTCCAGCTTTTTACTCGATAAGTATTTACTATCATAGCACAACACAGACCAATTTTCAACATAAGATTACCGGATCCTGGCTTTTTGTCTTATTTCTCAGCTGCCGCCAAACGATTGATTGTAAATCCGATGCCAAGCAGCGCCCAGTACAGCGGAGCCACCGTGATGGTGGCATCGTTGGCCAGCCCTGCCACCATATAGCCTGTGATCCCGAGAAATACGCAGATTCCCATATTCGGCAGAAAGCCTTTCCTGCCTCTGGCAAAATAGAGCCGGAAGGTGCCCACGGCATACAGCAGAAAGATGCCCAGCATGCCCAGCAGGGCAATCAGTCCATTCTGAACCCATACCTGCAGATACATATTATGCGGTTTGGACATAATCTGTGCCTCAAAACCATTATTTCTCTTGCCGACGTAATCATGATTCGGAAACTCATAGACAAAGTTATCCGCCCCGGCTCCCACCAGTATGTGCTTCGGCAGCAGCGGAAATGTGCGGGACCAAATATAACCTCGCCCATTGGCAAGAGACATATTGTTTTCAAATCCGAAATGCGGAATCTCCTGTAATTCATCCAGCTTGCCAAAGATGTTCTGATAGATCAGCTGGTCCTTTCTCCACAGAAAACTCCAGCTGTCGCCTCCGCCGCTGACGATCAGCATTGGATACGTCTTCCCCTCATGCTCCGCCGAAGCCTGAGAGAAATGCAGCGTCTCATTGTCCTTCAGAGTCAGTACCATGGTATGAGAGACATCGTTTTTCTCCACCGCCTGATACTTCTGCCCGTCCTGCACCTCATAGAGAAAACCATCCTTATAGGAGACCCCGATCTCCGTCTCACCACCGGCGTTTGTCCTGACCACCAGCTTCCCATCCCTGACAAATATCTCTTCGATCATATGGGTCCCCTGTGCCATGGTGGTCTGGGTCAGCCGGTTCCACATTTTGTCAAGAAAGGCCGGCCTCACCGCTATCAGGAGGACAGCGGCAGCCACCAGCCCTCCGAGAACGGGAATACCAATCCTGGGCTTCTTAGCCAGCACAGGCACACAGAATACGGCCAGCATAACCAGCGATGCCCCGAGACCGATAAAGCCGGTAAAGGAGAGGGAGAAATAGAGGGATACCAGCGTGACCACCACAGCCAGCGATGCCACGGCCTTCAGCCAGATCCTTTTCGACCAGATCACCAGTCCTGCCATCACCGGCAGCACGAGAGCAGCATAGGAGCCGATATAGTTAGGATTATAGAGAGTAGAATACACCATTCCCTCTTCAAAGTTCAGACTCACCTTCACCTTCAGTACAGAAGCTTCCAGCGAAGTGAGGATGGCGTGCATCCAGCCGCTTTTCATATAGTCATATCCCGCCGCCTGAAATGCTCCCAGGACGCCTACGATAAGAGCTCCCAGGGCAAAGGCTCCCAGGAGGATATAAATCTCCTCCTCATGGTGCAGAAAAGCATAGGTGAAGAGGAAGATTACGGCATAGGAAAAGAGAACCACGAATCCTTCCCACTGCTCATAGCCTCCCCAGAACGCCTCCCCCGGGCTGTAGGCGAAAAGGACCGATACCAGAGAAAACGCCACAAAGCATCCCAGGCAGATCATGACGAAACGGGAGTTGTCATCCCGGAATACGGTTTCCTTCTTACTATAGAGATACCCGCCTGCCATACAGGCAAGAACCACCCCGATCACAAGCAGAAGCCGGGATTTATAGTATAAGAAGAAATCGTAGACCGTACCGGCCTGGGAAAACCACGGCTGGCTCTGCAGACCGCTGTCATATTTATGGATAATACAGACCAGAGGAACCACCGCCAGCACAAGAATAACCGGCAGCAGCGTCCCCATGGTCTTTCTTTCTCTTATGGTTTCCTTTGTCTTCATCGGTTTCCTTACCATCCCTTCTCACTGATCCAATCCAATAAATTTTCTGATCTTCTTCATTTTTTCTTTCGCCATGCGGAAACCGTGCCAGTAGGACATCTCCAAGCGCCGGACATCACTCTCAAAGCTGTTCAGCTTATGATTCGGGCAGATCACCATGGCCTTTCCCTCCCCTGCCAGCTTGTGGCAGAACTCCACGGTCTCATTATACAGCTCCGGCCGGCCCAGGATAGCTCTCTTCAGTCTGGGATACTTGTGTCCCAGCATGCGCGCCCCCATCTTGTCATATTTGCCAAGTCGTTTCACAAACCCACGGGGCTGTGTCAAAATAACCAGCAGCTTATCGCAGCCGTCCTCCAGCGCCTTGCGAACCGGTATGGGGTCGGCTATTCCGCCGTCGTAATATTTTTCCCCATCCATCTCAATCGCCGGAAAGAACATGGGCAGGGCGCATGTGGCCCGGAGCATGGTAAATTTGTCGTCCATCTCCATGGCATCCCTGTACTCCGGCTCTCCAGTAGCGGCATTCGTCACTCCCACCAGGCACTTTCCCTTGTAGGAGAAAAAGGTTTCCTTGTCAAAGGGCACCAGCTTGTTCGGAATCTCATTGTAGATAAAATCCAGTCCAAATAAGCTCCGCTCCCTGCGGTAATTCCCCCGGCTCATATATCGTTTGTCATTCCTGTACTTCTGTACGATCTCCAGATTGCGCTGAGGCTGTCTGGAGATATAAGATACCCCGTCCGCGATCCCCGCCGACACCCCAATACAGTATGGGAGTAAGATATTCTCGGACAAAAGCGCATCCAAAACCCCTGAACTAAATACCGGGCGGAATGTTCCACCCTCCAAAACAATTCCTGTCACCTGTGCAGCTCCTTTCTATCTCCGATCCGGCATACGCCGGATTTGTATCCCTGCTCAACGGCGGGTCCCCATAGGCGCCGTTGTGCTAAGTATAGCATTTCCCCCCGGGAAAATCAATTACCATATAACAGTCTGTCCCCATATTTTGTAGAAGCCAGACCATCATTTCCCGTGGGACGGATACACACCCCGCCGTGGGACGCCCCTCCTCGCAGTGAAGAAAAATTCCTGACCCCCGCCCCGGCACCCTTTCCTTGTTGTAATCTGTGGCCAGCCCATAACAATAAGCCCTTCCCATATCTGCCATATGCTCCGCCGACCTCCAGTCCACCGGAACGTCCCTGCAGCTTACGATCCGGTTATAGTACCCTGATGCCGCATCATCTACAAGATAGTGGCTGGCATCCATGCGCCGGTACGGAAACTGCGTCCCGGGACTGGGGCAGGTGCCGAAGGCATAAAGAAATGACAGGCGCCCCACCGGGGTCCTGCCGTCTCCCTCTTCTCTCTTGCCATATCCGTTCCGCCCGGCCCAGCCTGTACATTCCCTTCTGGTCTTCCAGATGCCGGTTTCCTTCTCCTGGAAAGCGACCTGTACCCGGGAATCCTTTACAGCGGTTACTGCGATCCTCTGGACCGGTTCTTCGCTTACCTCGTCAATATGCTCCATAGGCCATACCCATCCTTCTTTTTGTTCCAGTATATGAAGCTGTCGGACTTTGATGCCCCTGCTGCGCCGGCGGGTCAGCCCCGTATTGCCCACCGCAGTTTGGCCGGCCTGGCACGCCCATTCCTGGAACATTCCCCGGCGGTGGGCCGGATCACATCCCGTGCAGTCTCCTGGTACACACCTGCACCGGCCAGCTGCTTGAAGGACCTCTTCACCATTCTGTCCTCTCCAGAATGAAACGTAAGCACTGCCGCCCGTCCACCTGGCTTAAGGACTGCAGGGAGCTTTGAGAGAAAGGCGTCCAGAACCTCAAATTCACTGTTTACATCAATACGGACCGCCTGAAAGACCCGCTGGCATGTCTTTCTCTCTGCCTCCTCCCTCTCCCCCGCCGGCAATCCCGAAAGAACCTGTCTCACGATCTGCCGGAGTGACGCTGTAGTCTCCATGGCATTTCCCCTCTTCTGTTCTCTGCTGATGGCAGCAGCGATCTGAGCCGCATAGGGTTCGTCGGCATTTTCCACAAGCATTCCCTGGATCTCCTCCTTTGAGAGCTCCTTCAGCCTCTCGGAGGCTGGAATGCCCTTTTGTGGATTCAGCCGGAGATCCAGAGGCCCGTCCGTCTTATAGGAAAATCCCCTCTCGGGATTGTCGATCTGCATGGATGATACTCCCAGATCGGCCAGGACAAAATCAAAGAGTCCTGCCTCTTCCGCCACCTTGTCGATCTCTGCAAAGTTCATCTGCTTCACGGTAAGGATATTTTCATCGTACCCAGCCTGTCTCAGCCGTTCCTTCGTCTTGGCAGATTCAATGGGATCCACATCGAGAGCGTAAATATGTCCCTCCCCCTGCAGACATTCCAGCAGCTTCCTTGTGTGCCCGCCATACCCCAGCGTAGCATCCAGTCCCTGCTGCCCCGGCTGTATCTGCAGAAAATCCAGAATTTCTTTTACCATTATGGGAATGTGCATCCCGGCCGGCGTACTGCCCTTACGGATCACCTTCTCTACCGTGTCTGCATATCTCTCGGGATCCAGTTCCTTATACTTCTCTTCATACCGGCGCGGATGCGTCCCCTTATACCGCGGCCTCCTCCTGTGGGGCTCGTTTCCCTTCCCCTCTCTTTCGTCGTTCATTCCTTCCGTCGCTCCTCTTCTCGCTTATTTGATATCATTTTATTCGAAAAGCCTCCCCTCGTCAAGTTCCGGCAATCGGCAGACCGGGTCCGAAATCATTAAACAAATCCCTGGAAATTCCGATATATACAATACAGATATCAGGAAGGGAGAGAACCCTCTATGAGTTTGATGATCCATCCAAATAAACCAATATATGATCCCGATGCAGACAAGAAAACCGCCGCAGTTAAAAACGGCACCATCTATGCAGGTCCCCAAAAAGAAGCAGGGACATACATACCCGGCGGCAGGCTTGCAGCAGCCCAGAAGAAATCCATGAAGATGATCCTGGATCAGTTCCACCGGGACACCGCCCTGGATCAGGGCCTCAAAGACCGGTCGGCACACCAGGATGATTTAAAGCAGCAGATCCTGGATAACCAGAAGGAGATAGCAGAAATCAATGAATCCATCGCCTCATACAGAGAAGAATTCAGGATAACGGACGAGACACCGAAAGAAGACTACCCAGACCAGCTGAAACAGGTTCTGTCGGATCTGGAAACCCGGAGATCCCTCTGCCAGAAAGAACTGGATCCGGACAACCCTGAGAATCTATATCGTCAGGAACGCAGGGAACAATACATGATCTCTGACATTAAATTGGCGCGCCTCAAAGACGATCCGATGTATGACACCCAGAAAGATGCGGCGGATATCATGAATTCTGCGCTGGATTCCTCTGTCCGGGAATTTATCAATGAGGCCAGAAAGCAAGCAGATGACCGGGCCGAAGCGATAAAGGAGGAGTCCAGGGCGCAAAAATCCGAAGAAGAGAAGACGGAAGAGGAACTGCTGACGGCAGACAGAGAGGCAGAAAAGAAACAGACAGAGTTAAAGAAATTCATTGAGGAACAGCATATGATCGACGAAGACGCCCTTGGGATCGCGGTAGACCAGCGGCTCTGACTTTCCAGAATAATATAAGAAAGAAAAAACTACAAACCGGCCAAAGGCAAGGACTCACCATGGGAATCCCTATGCCTTTGGCCGGTTTTTCGTTTCTTCTTCTCAACTATAGATCAGCCCTGCGGCACTGGATCAGTCCGCACGCTGCACCCAGACCCTCATTTCATTCTCACCGCGGTTCGCCCATGTATAATAGGGTACAAATTGTAGCTTCACCGGATTCCGTTTGATCTCCTTCACCACCCGGTATAGCCCCTTTCCCTCTATATAGACAGGATCCTGCCGATATCCGGAAAGGGCGATGCCCTTCACTGTCGTTCCGGCAATCTCACGTTCCCTCACTTCTGGTTCTGCATGAACGTCAAGACTCAGAAGGTGCAGATCCGTTCCATTGTCTGCCTCTTCCAGACAATAGACTACAGGCCCCCGCATCACTGCCACCTTCCCGATATCCTCACGAACGCGGCTGTCCGCCTCAAATACACGGACTTCCATCGGAAAGCTCAACTCCACCTGATCCTCTGCTCCCCACGCTTTCGTCACATACAGATAGCCATTTTCCGTCCGGGTCTCTGCCCCCTCGGTCCCCCTGACCTGATACTCGTCCGCACACCATTCAGGAATGCGCAGGGCGATGGTAAAGGGTAACGACGTCCCTCTCACCTTCACGCTGACCCCGCCATTCCACGGATAACCGGAGGTAACCGAAATCTCTGCCGTCTCCCCCTGTATCTCTTTCTGTACCATGCTCCCCATATAAAGGTGGATATACAGGGTATCCTCTTTTTCCGTGTAGGCATAAGAGCCAATGGAGCTCAGAAGCCGGGCCAGATTAGGCGGGCAGCAGGCACAGCCAAACCATTTCTGCCTCACCGGCTTGACATGAAATTTGCGCTCGTCAAAGCGGCATGCTTCCGGAGCCGCCTCCAGTGGATTGACATAAAAGAAGCTCCTGCCGTCCAGCGCCATACCGCTGAGTACACCATTGTACAGCGCGCGCTCCATGGCGTCTGCATATTTGGAATCCGGTCTGATCTGAAGCATCCTGCGCGCCCAGAATACAAGTCCGATGGCAGCACAGGTTTCGGCGTAGGCGGTGTCATTGGGCAGGTCATAGCGGTAGGAGAACGCCTCCCCCAGATGGGTTGCACCAATGCCGCCGGTAATATACATCTTCTGGCTCACCATATTATCCCATAGCTTCTCACAGGCGTCGAAGAGCTCCCTGTCCTGATAGAGCCGGGCAAGATCCGCCATACCGGAATACAGATACACGCCCCGGACGGCATGCCCTGTCACCTCATCCTGCTGGCGCACCGGCACATGAGCCTGATGATAGAAATACCGCAGATCCTCCTCATGCCCCTTCTCGATCTTTTCGGGATGATCCTCACCGTCAAAATAATAGGGACGTCTGCCCCGCTCATTCACGAAGAAATAGCTCAGATCCAGATACTTTTTCTCTCCGGTGGCCTCATAGAGCCTCACCAACGCCATCTCCGCAATCTCATGTCCCGGATATCCCTTGCATTTTCCCTCCTCCGTTCCAAAATAATTGTCTATGTAATCCGCAAACCGTTTCGCCGCATTGAGAAGCTTATCCTTGCCCGTAGCCTGATAATACGCCACCGCCCCCTCAGTCAGATGGCCAAAGCAGTACAATTCATGATGGTCTCTGAGGTTGGAGAAGATCTTGTCTTTCCCGTTGATGATGTAGTAGGTATCCAGATATCCGTCCTCCTGCTGGGCCGCGCAGACAATATCTATGGCATCGTCCGCCCTTTTTTCCAATTCCGGGTCTGGATGCTGCGTCAGCGAATATGCCACCGCCTCCACCCATTTATAAAAGTCACTGTCCTGAAAGACAAAGCCGTAAAACTTATCCTCCAGATGCTCCATGTCCTCCGGAAGGGCCTGAAATCCACGGAATGTATACTGCGGTTCCTCAAAGGATTCTCCCTGCTCCTTCCGCTCCTCATTCTGTTTCCCCGCCACCTGGAAATTGCGCATGCAGAAACTGGGCTCCGCCCCCTCTACCTGATCGTTCAGAGCGTCCCACTGATACGGCAGGATCTCCTCACGTACCAGTTCCATCTCATTTTTCCAGAAAGAGTCTGTGATCCTGACCTTCCTGAGTGAAACGGGAGTTGTATAATAATTTTCATTCATTCCTTCTACCTCTCTTACTATTATTATTTGTCCGGAAAAATCTCCGCCAGTACATCACAGGCATCTCCGATAAGATTCAGACAGGGACGTTTCTTATAGTATTCCTCTGTCCTTGGTTCTGGTGTGCATCCCGTCCGGTATTCCTCCGAGACAGATGATTTCTTTTTGTCCAGTCCAAGCAGTTCCCGGCAGACAATACTGCCATTCCTTGCCTCAAAGGCAGCCGCCAGTCTCTGAACCGCATCATAGTTCCTCTTCTTCCCCTCAGGATCTTTCGGATCTGCACTCCCCGTCAGAGCGCCGGCGATAAAAAACATGGCAGATACCGTTCCGCATACCTGCCTCAAACGCCCCATACCGCCGCCAAATGACTGGCAAAGCTTCAGCGCCTGTTCGGTATCCACTCCTAGCATATCGCTGTGGGCAAGGATCACCGCCTGGGTACAATTATATCCCTCCCTGAAATTTTTCATTGCCTGTTCTCTGCGTGATTCCATTCTGACCTCCATTCAGTTAGCCCGGCGGCGCCAATCTGAACCCGCCGTTGAACTGCTATATATGGGTATTGTATCATAAATTATTTAAACTTCCTATTGATTTTTTGCTGAAAATCTGTTTTTATATAAAGTATCATAAGATTAATAAAAGTGAGGGTTCGCCATGAGTGCTAAAGAATGTAAACCAATAATGGAAGGCAAGGTGCGGGAAATATATGATAATGGAGACAATCTGATCATTGTCGCCACCGACCGCATCAGTTGTTTTGATGTGATACTGAAAAACAATGTCACGAAAAAGGGAACCGTTCTGACCCAGATGTCCCGGTTCTGGTTTGAAATGACAGAAGATATCCTTCCCAATCATATGCTCTCTGTAGATGTAAACGATATGCCGGAGTTCTTCCAGAAACCAGAATTCGACGGCAACAGCATGATGTGTAAGAAACTGAAAATGCTTCCCATCGAATGCATCGTCCGGGGTTACATCACCGGAAGCGGCTGGGAGAGCTACAAGAAGAACGGCACGGTGTGCGGCATCACGCTTCCGGAAGGACTGCAGGAATCCGATAAGCTCCCAGAGCCCATCTATACCCCTTCCACCAAAGCAGAGCTTGGGGACCATGATGAAAATATTTCCTTTGAACAGAGCGTGGCCCATCTCGAGAAATATTTCCCCGGAAAGGGAAAAGAATATGCGGAGAAGCTCCGCGATGCCACCATCGCCCTGTACAAAAAATGCGCGGACTTTGCACTGACCCGGGGAATCATTATCGCCGATACAAAGTTTGAATTTGGTCTGGATGAGAACGGTAATATCGTTCTCGGTGACGAGATGCTCACACCGGACAGCTCCCGCTTCTGGCCCGCAGACGGCTATGAGCCGGGACACGGACAGCCCTCCTTCGACAAACAGTTTGCCAGGGACTGGCTAAAAGAGAATCCGGATAATGACTGGACACTGCCGGATGATATCGTCCAGAAGACCATCGACAAATATCTGTCCGGCTATGAACTGCTGACAGGTGAAAGGATAGGATGATTTAAAACATAACATTACACAGCAAATCCGCTCAACGGCCTGATCCATCGCTGCCGTTGAGCGGATTTTTTAAAGAATAGGAAGCTTACGCCACTCTCACCTTTACCCTGCATTTTCTATCACTGGTTTTCATCCCCACTGTCACAGTGGCTTTCCCTCTCCTTAAGCCCCGGATCTTCCCCGTCCCGGAGACCTTTACTACCTTTGGACGGGAACTTTTAAATGTAAGAATGTCTGATTTTATTCTCCAGCCCTTCTTCACACCGCTCCTTCCCAGATCGTCAATCTCCGGTATTACACTGATCTGACCTGCCTTTCCCTTTCGCAGCCGGATCTCCTTTGCTGTGGGGATCAACCGCAGGACCGTCTGGGCATCATAATATTTCTTTTTCTTATTCTTTACTGTGGTCACTACCGCCACATATTTGTCTGTAGTATACACCATTCCTTTCAGTTTTTTATTTTTGGAGGACAAAAGATAGGACGCCTTCTTAAACGTCGGGCCTTTCTTTCCCTTTGATGGGCCAAATGCATAATATCCAACCGAAGCTACTGTATCCGGCAGAGTCACTTCTTTCAGCCCGCACCATCGGAACGCCTCCGGCCCGATCACCCGGATTTTCCCAGGCAGCTTCAGCTTGGTCACCGATGTAGCAAATGAACCTCGAAAAGCCCCCTCACCTATGATCTTCAAGTTCTTACTCCACCTTATTTTCTTCAATCCGCTACATCCAGTAAATGAAAATGGCGCTATCTCGGTTATATGATCCGGCAAATAGATCTCTTCCAGACTGTCACAACTCCATACCTGCTGATTTTTGCATTTCCATTTCTTATTCTTTGAAAAGACAATCCTCTTGACAAATTTATTCCTTATCTCTTCTGATGAAACGACGCTGGAAGGCATTTTATATTCCTGCAGCGTGTTATAGCTCGGGTAACAGATCATGGCACTTTTGTCCCAATTATACAGGATACCGTTTTCCGCTTTCAGATACCGGCTCCCTGCCTCCACTTCTACACTCGCCAAATTGAAAAAGGTAATTGAAAGATCGGCCATCTTAAATTCCCCGGATCTGTTTTTCAACGGCCGCAGCGTCTTAGGAAGTATCAGCTTATCAATATGATAATCCTGTGATGAGGGAGAAAGGCCATAGCTGGGACGCGATGAAGCATATTCATCCAGGCTCAGGCTCATCACCGTCTTCCCTCCCAGCTTTCCTGGTATGGTCAATACCGTCTCCTCTTCTGGTATCGTTATGCCCACAATCTCAACTGCTCCCTGATATCCATCCAGTTCCTGATAGAAAAAGGTAAAGCCATTCTGTTCCGCCTGTAACACACTCTTTTCCCCTGCCCTGCTGATCCCTCCATATAGTGACATAAACAAAATAACCGCTGCCGCCATGCAGCCTATACATCTGGCTGCAAAAATTTTATACCTGATTTTAAGTCCTGTCATAACTTCCTCCTTTTCTAAGGCCCACTTACAATTTCCTTCAAAAATGTACAATATCAACCAGTATCAACATGAATATTTTGCCATCCTTGTCCCCAGGTCAGTCCTGCCCACACCATTAAGATATGCCTGAAAGTTATACAGTTTAAATGCATCACAGTATTCTGATGAATTACAAAAATCATCTGCGCTCCCCACTGTGTTATTTTTAAAATGCGAAAGAATGTTTACCGCCACATCTTTCGCTACCTTAAATCTTTTTGGGACAATCCCTGGGTTATCTGCATGATCATTAGCATTGATTTCTTTATCATGAAACAGTCTTCCATATTCCTTTGTCCAAACGGAATGAGAAAACACATCCGTAGCTGTATGGATTGCTACGCCGTAAGCAAATGCGGCTCTATTTGTTGCAGAACCTCCCAGACTGCCAAGAGGTATACTTGAAAAAATCCTTTCAAACTCCTGTGCCGCATTGTTGGCATCGCTGGTTGTCCTGGAGTAAGTTTTCCCACCCCGAAGCGCCTTTGCGTACTCTGTGCACTTGATATAATTAAATATATAATTGCATGTGGCTGCGCCGCCTGTCGTTATAAAATAGCCATGGAGACAGGGATGCTTAGTCATTCCCTTAGTATTCTGGTTTCCTTTCTTATCCGGATATACCGCCCCCATCTTTACCACAGATATAATATTGGCATTAACAGCAGTTCCCGCTCCGGTTGTAACATACCCATTATCTTTTAGCGCGTCCTGAGCCAGAGTTTGATGTCCGGCCTCTTCCCATGAACCATTTACATATTCCACATCCGTAAATCCCTGAACCAGCGATTCATTTTTCTCTATTTCCGATTTATTTTCTTCTACGGTTTTCCAAGGCTGATAGCTTTTCTCAAATTCATCGTATATCTCTAATGCCTGCTGATAATCCAGGAACCCATTACCGTAGCTCTCTTTATCTCCACACTCTTTCGCCGCTGCATCCATAAGCTGTCGAATAAAATCTGCCGGTTTCGTAAGATCCCTTTCCCAAAGCTTAGAGGCAGCGCCTACCACGTGGGGGACCGCCATGCTTGTTCCATTGCATATCATCACTCCAGCAAAGCCCGCCGTAGCTTTTACCTTCTCAGCAGGTGCAACGATCTCCACCTGTTCCCCCTCTGCACTGTAATCGCAGACGGTTCCGTCGGTATCGGTTCCTCCCACAGCCATCACCTCATCCATCGCCGCAGGGTACTCAACAACGCCATGATTTCCCGCCGCTGCCACGATGAGAATCCCCTTGTCATATGCCTCTTTGACGGCAGTTTCCAGTGCCTCTGATGGTACAGTCATCCCAAAACTAAGGCTTATAATATTCACCTTCTTCTCAATTGCCCGATAAATCGCCTCCACGACTCTGCTGACCGGCGCCGATTTATCCTCATCCAGAACCCTTGCTGAATATAACTCCACATTTGGATTGATCCCCGTAATCCCCTCGCCGTTATCTTTCGCCGCAATAACTCCCGCGATGGAAGTCCCGTGACCGGATATATCCCAGAACAAAGGCATTATATTTTCCTCCCCAGGAATCAGATTGATAGATTCTTTCACATCAATGTCATTAAATAAATCGACACCCGAGTCTATCAGCGCCACCTTCACCTTAGTTTCCTGATCTTCTTTGTAGTCTGTATCATCAAAGTTTATTGCCTGAAGATTCCACTCTGTCTGTCCGGTCCAGTCAGTTCCAGAATGATAAAATTGGCATCACCCATGTTGTCATTACTCAAGTCCGATATGGTCTCCCCTTCCTCATAAGTGCTCCTAAACCAGTATTAACAGCCAGCACCATACCCATCGATATGGCTAAAATTCTCTTCCAATAAGAATGTTTCATACGCATCTCCTCCATTTCAAATCGTTATTATATATGCTTCTATATATAATAACGATTGAAACGACGAATTTGGGACAACTTTCCAAAACTTTTTTTAAAAATCTGAAAAAAATGAGAGCTACGGCGGCCGCCAAGTTCAGCCTGTAAAGTGCATGACTGCCCCTCCCTTCCTTACAGGTGATGAACACTCTTTCTATACTTCTGTAATTCTTCTTCGCTGACATTTCCTATGATTTCATCGAGAAACGCCAACAGCTTTTTCTTGTCCTTCGGCAGCCGTCCATGAAACTGGTACGCGTTGGATGCTCCCATTGCCGCAAAGATGGTAGGTATCTGCAAATTTTCGATGAGTGTCCGTACCTCTTTGTATTTTTCGAGTTCTCCTTCCTCTTGCCAGTTCCCATGCTGTATTTCAGCATAAAGTTCAGAATCAGGATAAATCGTAAGCATATTCGCCCCAATAAGAGTAGGATGTATCTCATTGCATAGTTCAGCCGTCAATTTTGCCCCGATTTCTCCCCGGCCCGCCCCAGAAATGCTTACCAAGTAAAAGAAACTGTAATGAATGCCTGCTGCATCCAATCTTTTGCATTGCTCTATGATGTCTGCCCGGGTATAGCCCTTGTTCATAAACTGCAGGGCTTCATCATCTCCTGTTTCTATTCCGATTGTCAGACCGCCATACCCCAAAGCCCGCAGTTTGGTAAGTTCTTCATCCGTTTTCAAAGTAACATCTGTAATCCTTGCAAACGAACCGATAGACTTTACGGATGGAAGATACTTGTGGATTAACTCTGCAATCGCAGTTAGTTTCTCATAGGATAAAACGAATGGATTAGCTCCCGTCAAAAACACTCGGCGGGTACGCCCGCTGTTCCAACCTTTTGCTGCTTTTTTAACCTCCCGCAGATCACACTCAATATCCTCCAGAGGGGACATTCTGAATTTGAACGGCAGATCATTATACAAGGTACAAAACTTGCATTTATGATGCGTACAGCCTGCCGTTACTTCTAACAAAATTGATGCCGCTTCATACGGCGGTCGCCAAATCGTTCCTGTGTAGTGCATAAACACATCTCCTTTTCTGTAATCTATACCAATTATACTTTAGCACAATGATTTTACAAGTACTGTACTTTTTTATAGTACCCATATTGAAATGGTACTTTGATTTTTGTAGAAATGCGTGTTATACTGTGTTTGAAAGGAGCGGAAGGAATGAAAAAAAGTACATTGGCTGTTGAACGCTGCAAAACCGTTTCTACCATACAAAAAATCTTGGGCGGTAAATGGAAAATTGAAATCATCTATTACATCGCCTTTCAGGATATACACCGCTTTGGAGAGCTTCGCAGGCATATCGGTGACATTACGGAATCAAGCCTGACAAAGCAGCTTCGGGAGCTGGAAGCGGACGGCTTTATTACCCGTCATGACTACAAAGAAGTCCCTCCTCGTGTGGAATATAACCTTACTGACTTGGGAAAAAGCTTTATTCCCGTCTTTGAGCATATGAAACAGTGGGGAGATGAAAACCTAAGGGAGTAACGCTTATGGCAGCAGACAGCATACGCTAAATATACAACATAATAATAAGCATATAATTTGAATTGCATAAAATTGCGCAATAAAAAAACAGAGCCAGTAAGCGGCGGGAGATTCCCACCTGCTTTTGGCTCTGGGTTTCTTTTAATAGATTAATATCTAAAAGGCCATGCTATATAATACAACTGTCGGGGCAGAATCTGGTATTATCCAGTCAGCATCATCCATTATTCGTCTTTCTTAAGCAGCGAAGACATCTCTTGAACCATATCATTGATGGCATTTGCCTGTGTGGCAACCTCTACCGTATCACTGGCGTTGCTTTCCGCCATGGCACTTATTGCACTAAACTGTTCATTTTCGTTTCGAATGCTCTCTGCAATATCCTGATTTATTAATACCGTATTCTTAATGACCTCCGCCTGCTCTCTGTGTGCATCTCCCATAGCTTTGATGGCAGCCACAGAAACATTGAGAAAGCCGGTCATATCCTGCATCCCGTTAAAAACATTGGAAAAATATTCATTTTGTTTTCCTAGTTTTTCGGAATTTTCTTTCACCTGCTCAGTAATTTCCGCAACATTTTGCTGCACCCGTTCAATAACCGTCTGGACATCTTTTAAGGATTCCTGGGTATTGTTAGCGAGATTTCCAACCTCTGTTGCAACTACGGCAAATCCTTTTCCTGCCTCTCCCGCCCTCGCAGCTTCAATGGAAGCATTTAAAGCCAGCAAATTTGTAGAGGATGAGATATCACTGATAAGATTTAAAGTTGCTCCTATTTCCTGAACCGCCTCCGACAGTTTTTCTGTAATACTTGTAGTTGCATTCATGGATCGGGACACTTCGCTGTTGATCAGAGAGAGATCATTTAACAGCTTCTCATTCTGTTCTGATTTATCCAAAAGGTTTTTGGAAGTGTCCTCTACCTTTTCTACGTTTTCAGCAACAACGGTTTCCCATTTACTCAATTCGCTAAGATTATCCATACTTTCATCCGTTTTCGCACTTAACAGATTACTTCCCGTCACCAACTGCTCGCTGGTAGATGCAAGCTCCTGCGCAGAAGCACTTTCATTTCCGGAAATCTGTGATAGAGCCGAACCCGCGGTATATAATTTCCCCGATAATTCCTGAACGGCAGCAAGCACACTGTTCACATGTTCATTATTCTTTTCCAATTCATCTTTCTTGGCACTTACTAAAAAGTGTGCTACAAAGAAAACAAAAATAATTAATCCGGATAAAGATAATACTAATGCAACCAGACACATAATAATGTCCGACAGAAACAACTCGTCCTTGACAGGAAGAAGATCGGTTCCTCTCATAAACCAGCCAATAAAAAGGGAGACCATACACATTAAACCGCTTGCCAGCAGCATTTTAATATCCAAAAAGAATGCCATCAAAATAAGAAAGAAGAATAAAAATCCCCAAAATGTCCTTGTGGGAAGCATATATAATAAATAATTCCACTGAAGAACTAAAACGATCACGGAAAAGGTTTTACCGATCTTTAATCTGCCTTCTTTTAAATATCCATCCTGATCAAAAGATGATTTTATTATAAGTATTGCTATCACAAAAAATGTTGCATCCATGATACCCAAACCAATCGTGGCAAGCCATGGTACCGTAGGATATAATCCGAACATTTTTTCTGTATTAAACATGACAGTAGCACACATACAGGCACTTACTAATATAAAAAGCCCCCATTTGAATACCGTAGATAGATAAACTTCAACAGCCGTTCTTTTCTTGTTCACAATAAAAACCTCCTAAAATTCATATAATTGAACGATGTAAGACAATCCTGCACCGACAGTGGCAATCACGATCCTGCTGCCTGATACAGCATATGTATCCCACATTCTATTTAAACATAAAAGCGGACATGTATTTCCGGTATATCCATATTCCGTCCCCAAAAAATGATACTTTCCGTCAGTTACGTTTAAAAGCTCCAAAGTTTTAATATTAAATTCATCACTGAGCTGTGAGAATATGAAAAAATCTATGTCTTCCACCATCAGTGAATTATTATTTAATACCTCCATTATCATATCATACCATACCTGCGGAAGAAAATCCATCTTAAATGGATTCCAAATTAGTCGCTTTTCATTTGGTTCGATGGCCTTTAATGGAACTTTTGACATTCCGCATCCTGGATATGTCACCTGTTTATAAAAGTCTGCATCCACTTTCACTATTGTTTCCAAAAAACCTCTGGCGGCCGCTTCCTCTTTGGTTTCCAGCACTACGCAGGCGGCAGCATCTGCAAATGTCCCATAAACCACCGTATCCGACCATAATGCGATTGGTGTAATACAGAAACACCCTACCACCAACGCTCTTGATATATTAGAGCTTTTCATGTATTTATACACAACATCCATTCCCTGTACCATTCCGGTACAATTTGAATTTAAATCAAAAGCAACCTTCACATTTGACAGACGTTCTCCATATAATCCAGTCACGGTCATGGCATTTGACGGAAATAGATATTCCGGGGTATCTGTACATACTACAAGCATCTCAATACTCTGTAAATCAATTTCATGCTTTTTCACACAGTCCTCAATGGCATTTTGACACATCGTTATCGTGTTCTCATTATCCGATATAAAATATCTTTTCCGCCTTCCCAAATGTTCCATTAAATTGTGGGCATTGAGACCTCTTTTTTCAAAGTGCTCGTCAAGCTGCTCATTATACACCTTGTTTTCCGGGATATAGATACCGGTTCCCTTGATCAATACATTTCTCATAAGCATTTCCCCCAATCTTCAGTATTCTAAATCCTCTAACTATTACTGAATATTTCCTTTACCGCCGGATAGAGCCGGCGGAACTGCTCATATTTTTGCTTATATTTCCCTACCAGCTCCGGTTCTGGTTCTATGGTGTCCACCACCCGGACGATGGCTCCCGCGGCTTCTTCCACTGAGGCATATTCCCCACAGCCCACTGCAGCCAGCATGGCAGCGCCCAGCGCCGGTCCCTCCTCCTGTGCGATCACATCGACTCTGACATCAAGAATACTGGCGATCATCCGTTTCCACAGGGAACTTCTTGCACCGCCTCCGCATATCTTCGTCCTCTCAATGGGAATGCCCAGGGATTTTGCCACCTCCAGGGAATCTCGCAAGGCGAATGCCACACCTTCCAGTACCGCCTGTGTCATCTCCTTCCTGGTGGTATCCATGGACATACCAAAGAACATAGCTCTGGCGTCCGGGTCATTATGGGGCGACCGCTCCCCCATCAGATAGGGCAGAAAGAACACCGAATTGTCCCCCAGTGCGGTGATACCCGCCTGCTCCCGGGCGAAATCCCCGGTCCTTAAGATCTCTTCATTCCACCACTTATTGCAGGATGCCGCACTGAGCATACAGCCCATCAGATGATAATTCCCATCTGCATGGGCAAAGGAATGGAGGGCGTTTGCCGGATCTGCCCCGAATCTCCGGCTGGATATAAAGATCGTGCCAGATGTTCCCAGAGAGAGATTACACTTGCCTTCCCCCACCGTTCCGGTTCCCACTGCCGCCGCCGCATTATCACCCGCTCCGGCGATGACCTTTACTCCCTTGCCCAGACCAAGCTCCGCCGCGATTTCTGGTCTCAATTCTCCTGTCACCTGATAGCTCTCATGGATCTTCGGCAGCATCTCTTCTCCGATGCCG
Source organism: Eubacteriaceae bacterium (assembly GCA_910574015.1). Lineage (GTDB taxonomy): Bacteria > Bacillota > Clostridia > Lachnospirales > Lachnospiraceae > Eubacterium_F. The sequence goes on from CAJSYQ010000008.1 coordinate 82,332, forward strand.
CAGATTTCCAGCATCGGCCTGGACCAGCAGCGGTTTTTCACATCCATCAGCAGCATGCCGGACGCATCCGACACATCGGTGCAGAAGCTGCCGGATAACCGGTATGCCAGATAATCCTTTGGTAGCATGATCTTCCTGATGGCTGCAAAATTCTCCGGCTCATGCTTTTGCATCCAGAGGAGCTTCGGGGCAGTAAATCCCGCAAATGCAATGTTCGCTGTATAGGCCGATAATTTCTCTTTTCCTACCGTCTGATTCAGATACTCTGTCTCTTCCCCTGTCCTGCCGTCATTCCAGAGAATGGCCGGGCGGATCACCTTATCGTCCTGATCCAGGACTACAAGCCCGTGCATCTGTCCACCGAAGCTGATCCCGGCAGCCTGTGATCTGTCTGTATCCGCCAGCAATTCCTTCAGTCCCGATATCGTCTGCCGGTACCAGTCCTCCGGCTGCTGCTCAGACCATCCCGGCTGTGGGAAATGAAGCGGATATTCCTTTGATACAATTTTACGGATACTGCCATCTCCATCCATCAAAAGAAGCTTTACGGCAGATGTTCCCAGATCGACACCAATATATAACATAGTTCCCCCTTCCCACTAGCTGGGCGGCGCAATTTGAACCGTCCCTTACCATGGATTTTCCGCCGGATACCTCACGCCTTTCGGCTGGTTGTAACCAATCTCACCTGCCGGCACACCGATATATCGGAACACCTCAAATAATTCCTTCCCGAAATGTCCAAATGCCACCGCACCATGATGAGGATAGTTCCCCTCGATCAGCACATGGCGGTAAAACCTCCCCATCTCCGGGATGGCAAATATACCAATGCTTCCAAAGGACCTGGTGGCCACCGGAAGAACTTCCCCCTGGGCGATATAGGCCCGCAGGACATTGTCCGCCGTACTCTGCAGCCGAAAGAAAGTGATATCTCCCGGAATGATGTCTCCCTCCAGTGTTCCCTGAGTTACCTCCTCCGGCAGGGACCGCGCCATAATGAGCTGGTTCTTCATCTCGCAGAAGGCCAGCTTGCCGGCCGCCGTATTGCCGCAGTGGAATCCCATAAACACATCCTTTAACGTATAGTCAAACCTACCCTTTATCTCACTGTCATACATATCCTTCGGCACGGAGTTGTTAATATCCAGAAGCGTAACCGTATCTCCACTCACCACTGTACCAAGGAATTCACTTAATGCCCCATAGATATCCACTTCGCAGGACACCGGTATTCCCTGGGCAGTTAGCCGGCTGTTGACATAACAGGGCACGAAGCCAAACTGCGTCTGAAAGGCAGGCCAGCACTTCCCGGCCACCGCCACATATTCCCGGTATCCCTGATGCTCCTGGATCCAGTCCTTCAGTGTCAGTTCATATTGCGCCAGCTTCGCCAGAATTTCCGGTTTCCTATTGCCCTGTCCCAGCTCCTCTTCCATTTCCTTCACCACGGCGGGAATCCTCTTATCCCCGGCGTGTTTATGAAATGCCTCGAAGAGATCCAGTTCCGAATTCTCCTCAATCTCTACCCCCATGTTATACAGCTGTTTGATGGGAGCATTACAGGCAAGGAAATTCATGGGACGGGGGCCAAAGCTGATGATCTTCAGGCTGCTGAGCCCCACAACGGCCTTCGCAATAGGGATAAATTCATGGATCATGTCCGCACAGTCCTCCGCATCCCCCACCGGATACTCTGGTATGTATGCCCTTACATTGCGCAGTTTCAGATTATAGCTGGCATTGAGCATGCCGCAGTAGGCATCACCCCGCCCGCCGATGAGATCCTCCCCGCTCTCCTCCGCCGCGGCAATAAACATCTTTGGGCCATGGAAATGTTTAGCTAACAGCGTCTCGGATATCTCCGGCCCAAAGTTCCCCAGATAGACGCACAGCGCATTGCAGCCAGCGGCCCGGACGTCCTCCAGCGCCTGCACCATATGAAGCTCACTCTCCACAATACAGACTGGACATTCATAGATATCCCCGGCATCGTATTTCTCTCCATAAGCTCTCACCAGCGCCTCCCGGCGGCCCACAGATAAACTCTCGGGAAAGCAGTCGCGGCTTACCGCAACGATCCCCACTTTTATTTTCGGTGTATTTTTCATGGCCATTCCCTCCTTCCTCCATCCGTTTTACACTAATAAATTAGCAGAATTGTGAAGTGTAGTCAATAGCAACAAAAAAGGACGCCGTCCAGATATCCTCCTAAAGTCCTGCAGGGTATCTATTTTGGCATCCCATAACCAACAATTGAGGTCTGGTCATATCACTAAAACATCATAAAAGATGTCTAATCGTCAATCAGCACCTGTATTTCATGATAGGCATCCAGCAACAGCTGCTGTATGTTCAGGAGACTGTCCAGAGACGCTTTTCCCTCCGCCTGCGGCAGATTTTTATCTTCCTTCTTCCTGACCTTGCCAAGCAGGATATAGTCCGTCTGTACCCCCAGCGCCCTTGCCAGATTCCCAAGCGTATAGGCAGAAAACCCCTTCTTCCCCGTTTCAATCTCATATAAGAAGGACGTGGAAAGCTCCGCCGCCTCCGCCAGCTCCTCCCTTGTCATCCTGCGCTCTAAGCGCAGGCCTCTGATACGCTCTCCCACAACACAGTTATCCATACCCTTTCCTCCAATCCTGTCACTAGTACTCACAAATATTATGCCATGTAAGGGGCCGCAATTGCACATATATCAGCAACCTTTTCTCTTTCATGGCTTAACTTCCCGCCTGTTTTCCCACTACAGCCGCCAAAAATATTCATTACAGAAAAGCATACGCTTGGTAATACAGCCCCATCAGCAAGGTTCTATCTGATATTTTAGTAGCTGTTATGAACCACCGTTTTTCCTTTTTAGTTCCATTGTACTGGAGGTAAATCGTGTTGAAAGATAAATTAAATTCGTACCTGCAGCTCCAGCTGAAATTCACTTCTTCTGAGGCCGCCAAGATTATCTACGGCTTGCAGGGACTGCTGTCCGAATTGAGCAAATTACTTATTATATTGGCCGTCTCTTTCCCTTTGGGATATACAGATGAAATTCTTGTGGCCACCATTGTTTTGTTATCCATCCGCTGCAATAGCGGCGGACTGCACTTTGCCCATTACACAAGCTGCCTTATATTCACCTGTAGCTTTTATTCGGCAGTCATTGTCCTGTCTTCCTTCCCTTTGACAGACGCTTATCTGTCATTTGGCCTGCTGTTCTCTCTGGGCATTTTTATCCTGACCGGACCAATTACTTCGGTTCTGCGTCCCCGGCTCACACCACAGGAAGTGCAGAGATATACGCATCGCGTAATCTTTCTTTTGCTGATTTACTCCTCCGTATTGATCCTGTTGGATTCACTGCCCTATAGAAAAATTATCTATTGGGTCATAGTGTTGCAAATATTCCAATTACTATGTGCAAAAATTGCGCGGAAAGGAGAAAGCTATGAAAAATTTTCTTACACCAAAAATCTATAAGCTTTGTACATTATGTATGGCTCTTACCATCATTATGACAGCGAAGCATCCCAGCTATCTTTTCTTTGGTGAACCGGAGTTTCCAGCTGAATCGTAACAAAATACGACAAATTTCGCAATTAGCTAAAGCATTTGTCTGCCAATGCTATTGCGTGAATTTCGCTGGCCAGCCCGGCTCCGCACCAACTGTACTTTTCAAAAAAACACTCCATTGGCGTACCACTAAACCAATGGAGTGTTTTTTCCTGTCATAAGAGAGAAACAGATATAATTCTTCCCCCCGATCATTTTGTTTTCCGCCATCAGGCCGATCTTATATTTCTGTACCAGTTTCTTCACGTGATACAGCCCGATGCCCCGGTCCTCTCCCTTTGTGCTGTATCCTTTCTGGAACATCCTCTGCAGCTCCTGATTTTTTATTGGGGAGTGAGGGTTTGCCACACGGATCATAATTCCATCCTGCTTTTCCACTTCAAAGACGAGATATTCTGTCTGCCCTGACGCCGCCATATCCTGGATCGCATTATCTAACAGCGTTCCCAAAAGCTCTACCATATGGATATCCTCGATCCCGCAGTCTGCCAGACTGCATTTCAGTTTCATGCGGATCCGAAGTCCTGCCTCCTGAGCTTCTGTTATTTTCTCATATACATGGGCGATCAGAATCGGGCTCTCCAGGATCAGCACATCTGCCGGCATCTCATAATCCGCCAGTTTCCCCAGATACTTTCTCTGTTCCTCCACCAGCGTATCATAATCGTCGTACACAATATGAAGAGAATAGACGGCGTCCAGCTGATTGCGGAATTTGTGCTGCCTTCTTTTAATCTGATCGATGACGCTACGGAAGGCATCGAAGTACTTTTTCCGTATCCTCTCCTCATAGCGGTACTTCATCAGCCTGAAAACAAGAAACCATAGGAACACCAGACATATTGTGACATAGATATAATCTCCCAGATCAAGTTCCAGCGTCATTTGAAAATTTACCACTGCCGTCAGCATCACCATCAGGCTGAACAGCAGTAGGATTATGTACCAGACCTCTTTCCTTGTGCACCATTTCTTCAGATACCAGACCGGAATCCTTCCTGCCATTACATAGCAGAGGACGGCGCTGAAAAAAGCAGCTGCCAGATTCGTTATGATGTCCGGCCAGTCAGGCCGCAGCAGAAAGACAAAAGGGAAAAAGCATACCAATTCCACTACTCCGCCCAGCACCAGGCTCAGTACTGTTGTGACCAGACTATCCTTCCATGAAACCCGGTATCCCAGTCTGACATATAAGACTGTGATGAGATAACACCCATTGATCCAGCTGTCGGGAACAGTGAGAATATAGACTGACGCCACAGCCACAAACAGGATTGCCCACAGCCTGGGAATCTTCTCCTCCCTCCCCAGCAGTCCGTTTAATAAAAATACACTACACAATAATTCCAGCACGACAGCACCGGCTACTGACACATACATCATCTCAATAACCCCGCTTCACATATGATTCGTACTCTTTACGAAATCTTTTCTTCATTACAGAGCCCATGCCCAAGGGTTCCTTTACCCCTTTTATGTAAATATACTGATTTACATAATCCACTGATTTAATATAGGCAATATTTACCGCCGTTCCTTTTAACGGCGACAGGAAAACCGAATCCGATACCTGGTTTAAAAAACGTTTTAATGGCAGGTTGGGAACTTTAATGCACTCCTCCGCACTGTAAACTGACAGAACCCTGTTCTGATGCACCACATAACGGATCTCACCCACATCAATGGGGTAGGTAATGCCATCATTCCTGAAATAAATCCGTTCCGGCAGCTTCGACGTCTTTTCCCCGCGGGTAAGAATTTCGCTGACAATTCTCTTTACCCGCTCCTCATCAATTGGTTTTTCAATATAATCATAACAATGCACCCGGTGTAGCAGATCTACCTCAAGTCCCGCAAGCGACGTAATAAATACCACTTCCGCCCCGGCACAGGAGGGACACTCTTTTATTCTTTCTACAAATCGTATCCCAGAAAAATCATTCCGCTCTTTCGGACGCAGAATAATATCCACCAGATAAAGGTCGATCCGGTGTGTCAACGCACAGCCGAGCGCTTCTTCCTGTCCAGAGAAGGCAAATATGCCGGCCTCCGGTTCTGTCGATTTGATCAACCGGACAAGTTTGTTCCTTGTCAGATCATTATCTTCCAGTATAAGTATTTGTTTCATCTCATTCCCTCAGACTTGCTTTTAATAAACGCACAAAATACTCAAACAGATGAATTACCATCCTGGTACTTTTTTCTTTTGGAGCATTGGCAATCACCTGCCTGAGTACATCTTCATCATCATAGGGATCATTGGCAACAAAATAGTTTAAATCCACATCATAATCCCGGTGAAGCTGTATCGCCTTATCCAGAGTCATAAGAGTTTTTCCGCTCTCAATCTTTTGGTAGGATGATACATCCCAGTACAGCTTATCCGCAAATTCCTGCTGTGTGAGGTTAAGCTTTTCCCTCAGATCCTTCAGTTTTCTGCCAATCTCCATAACCTCCTCATCGCTTATCATCCTGTCCATCGTCTGAGCCACTCCTTTTTTAACTCAATCATACCAACAGACCACGCGGCAGGGATATGGATTTATATTCTGTTTCTAAAGAATTCTATTCTTTTATATGACGCCGTACCGCATCTGCTCCAATGTAAGCTCATTTTCAAATTCTTGTTTGTTTTAAATTAAAACCTTTGTAATGCCATTTTTCACATCCTTCCACAAAAGTAAAACCGCAAAGATCTTGTGACCTTTGCGGTTATGGAATCCACCTCACCGTTTTCTATTTTTTTACCGTTATCGTTACCTTTGTTTTCTGGCTGCCGTCGTTAAACATGTTGTACTGATAGGTGATCTTCTTCGGTATCTTTTTCCCCTTTAACCGGATCCCCCTGTCTGTTATCTTCCCGGCGGAGAGCTCCGTAACGACATTTGTCCGGTTAAAATTCCCGATGGGTACATAATAGTACCTGCCGATCTTCTTGACTTTTATCGTCCTCCTCTGGTGGATATATTCACAGTCCTCCAGCTGAGTATAGGAAATATGCAGGTTCCCGCTGATCAGGCTGTTCTTGTTGCAATACAGCCTTGTCAGCAGTTTATTTTTTCTTAAATCCAGTTTCTTTAGCTTATTATTGCTGCACCGTAAATAATCCAGCTGGCTTAAATGCTTGATATCAAGCTCTTCAATTTTATTATTTAAGCAGTCCAGTGATTTTAATTTCTTGTTATGTTTCAGATCCAGATGCTTAATTCTATTTCGGGCACAGTAAAATTCTTTTAGTTTATTTTGTGATCTTAAAACAATTTTTTGGAGTTTATTTTGCGTCACGCTAATAAAATTCAATTTCTTATTGGCGGATAAATCTAATTTACTGATCTTATTTTCCCGAGCTGAAAATTCCAGTAAATTTATATTTTTAGACAAATCAATCCCCTTTAATTTGTTTCCAGCGCAGTACAACAGTTTCAGCTTGGAATTATTTTTTACATTGAGTTTGCGTATCAGATTATTATTGCAGCGCAGCTCTTTCAGATTTTTTAACTTACTCACATCCAGTTTCTCAATGGAATTCTGCGAACAGTCCAGTTTCTCCAGATTTGGGAAATATTCAATCCCTTTCAGGCTCACCGCATTGTTATACTCCAGTCCCAATTTATACTCCGAACAATCACTTATATCAATTTCCTTCACTGCCCTTCTCTCTGCGTCGCTGAGTTTCCCATCCCTGTTTGTATCAAAGGCATACTCAACATACAACTGGAAATCGTCATCCGGGAAGGTATCCATATCGATGTCTATGCTTTTCGCCTGTACGATAGCCCCGTGCGTCCCAAGCAGGGAAAGGATCCCCATTGCCAGCAACAGCATGATTTTCGTTGTTATCTTCATTTTCTTCTCCATCCTCTCTCTCATTTCTTCCTGCCCTTTTTTTGCTTTTTCTTAGTTTTTTTCTTCTGTTTCTTCGGCCTCTCCTTTACTAAGGCATACAATACTAATTTTGTGTCATTTTCAAATCTCACACTGGCATTCGGTTTATATGTGATCTTTTTCGCATTCTTTTTCTTTGTCCATCCCGCCAGCTTATATTTCTTCCCCAACTTGAACACGCTGCCCTTCAGTTTGAATTTATTCTTACTGTAACTATACGGCACTTTCTGTTCCCTGCTGACCATAACTGTCTTAACCTTACCCTTGACTTTTTTCTTTACCGCTCTTTTATACACTACTTTTTTCTCAATACTATACTCTTTGTAAATTCTCTTACTTCCATAAAAGGTAGTGATATACAAGAGGTTTCCTTGCAGGTTTCCCTTTTTTACCGAAAAGGTTTTATATTTTATTCCATTGGATTCTTTGAAATAAACGTATTGTGAACTGTCCGAGGTATCCGCCCTGTTCCCGCAGTACACCCGGTATCTGCATTTGGACTCCTTCGGAAATTTCACCCTGATCTTCCCATCCTTTATGGTCACCGTGATATCCTTTGGCGACTTCGCCCCTGCGGCGATGTCCTTTTCCTCAATGTTCAGTTTGAATTTCTCCTCCCCCATTTTGGCTGTTTTCCAGTTGGCGTTCAACTCCCGCAGCCGGTAATTGGTGGTCAGCTCAGCTCCCGGAGCCTGAAGGGCATCCTTCACTGCATTTAACATATCCTTACATCCGGTCTGCCCCTGGAATGAGGCCACAACTTTTTTTGAGATCTCCAAAGCAAGTACACTCCTTTCTGGAAGATCCTCCGCCTGATCCGCTATGGCAAAGTTCTCCAGCAGGTACTTATAATAGTTCTTGTCAGTGGTATCCAGCGCCGCATCATTGGAATACTTTCGCCACAGCTCACTCCGGTAATAATGTATATCACCTGCAATGCCGTCCTCCGGTCTGGTAAGCGTCGCGTTGGCCCGGTCGTGTATGATAGCAGAAAACCCTGTGCTATAGCTGCCGTCATTCCGGCAGCCCCGGTGGGCGATGGCGTCGGTCATAGTATGGAGGGCCGCCCCCAGCAGGGCATACCCTTTCTGCTTATTGGTAAGCTCTTCGTCTTTTGTCATTTTGTTTTGTGCGATCAGTGATTCCCAGCACGCCTTGAAAAAATCTTTTTCACAGCTCGCTAGTTCTTTTTGTATACATTCATTTTCAGGTAATTCTTTTATAGTATCTTCATTCGAATAATATTCCTTTAATTCCGGCAGTTTTACCTGCTGCCCCTCCCCCGTACTGATATAAGTCTTGGCATAGTCATATAAATAGGACAGATTGCAAAAATAGTAGCCGCCCCCATGAAAACAGGGATGCTTTGTCATTATCTTCATGGAATCCACCGAGTCCGGGACCATGGCGCCTGCCTTTACGATCTCAGCATCCTGTCCAGTCTCTATCGTACCATTGCCGGCATTCTCGGCGTATCCGGAATGGGTCCCCATGGCCCAGGCTCCGTTGACATAATCTACCTTTTGGTCTTTCGGAAGCTGGTTCCGGTTCTCCTCCAGGGCATCTTTTGCCTTCGCCACAGAAGCTTCCTCACTGAATCCCCTCTTTTTAAAGATCTCGAAATTCTCTGCCATTTTCTTATAATTGGATTCTGTCTGCTCATAGTCTATGATCCCGCTTCCGCAGTCCCCGGTTATGGCGGAAGAATTGGCGCTGCCGGACAGCAGGCCCCTGATAAAACCACTGCTGGCCTCCGGATGTTTCCCCCATAGGACCGCAGCCACACCCGTGACATGGGCTGCTGAGATGCTGGTCCCCCTTTCCACCATAACGCCCCCCAGGGCTCCGATGGATAAGATCTGGTCTCCCGGCGCCACCACATCCAGCTCCTCCCCGGTAGAGCTGATCTCAGTAACCGCATTGTCGGAATTTGTCGCCCCTACGGACAGTACCTCATCAAAGGCTGCCGGATACTCAATTGTCGATTCATCCTCTGCCGCATTGCCGGCATTTCCCGCTGAAGCTATGATGAGGATATTATTCTGATGCGCCCTTTGCACCGCATCCTCCAGCTCCTCCGAATAATATTTCGTGCCAAAGCTCATATGTATGATATTTACCTTTTTCTGTATGGCCCAGTCGATGGCCGCCACGATGCGGTCAATGGGCGCCTGGTTACTCCCATCCAGGACCCGAGCCGCATACAGGTCCACATTGGAGGCGATCCCGCAGATCCGGTCCTCACTTTTCCTGGCGCAGATGATCCCGGCGACGCTGGTGCCATGCCCTGTGCTGTCCTGATAGAGGGAATGGAGTTCCTCCTCTCCCAGAAAATCCTTTCGCTCCACAAAGGGGATATCCCTGTCCGTATCCAGTCCGGAATCCAGAAGTGCCACCCTGATCCTCGGCAGTTTCTTGCTGTCCTCATAGGCATCCTCTGCGTGGATCCTGCTTATGTTCCACTCCGCCTCCCGGGAGACAGCGACTGCCTTTACTGGCTGGGGATCTATTGTTAGGCTCTGTGTGAAAAGGCTTAATGCAAAAAAAACGAAGATCATTTTATCTATCACTTTCATATGCCATTCTCCTATTTTTTTACCATTATCGTTACCTTTGTTTTCTGGCTGCCGTCGTTAAACATGTTGTACTGATAGGTGATCTTCTTCGGTATCTTTTTCCCCTTTAACCGGATCCCCCTGTCTGTTATCTTCCCGGCGGAGAGCTCCGTAACAACATTTGTCCGGTTAAAATTCCCGATGGGTACATAATAGTACCTGCCGATCTTCTTGACTTTTATCGTCCTCCTCTGGTGGATATATTCACAGTCCTCCAGCTGGGTATAGGAAATATGCAGGTTCCCGCTGATCAGGCTGTTCTTGTCACAATACAGCCTTGTCAGCAGTTTATTTTTTCTTAAATCCAGTTTCTTTAGCTTATTATTGCTGCACCGTAAATAATCCAGCTGGGTTAGGTACTTTATGTTGAGCTTTTCTATTTTATTATTTAAACAATCTAGTGATTTTAATTTCTTGTTATATTTTAGATCCAGTTTCTTTATTTTATTGCCGGCACAATAAATTTCTTCTAAATTCTTTTGAGCGCTTAAATCTAATTTTTTTAACTCATTTTCACTTACGCTAATAAAATCTAATTTACAATTTACAGAAAAGTCTATTTTACAAATTTGATTTTCCCTTCCATAAAATTCCCTTAAATTCCGATTTTTAGACAAATCAATCCCCTTTAATTTGTTTCCAGCGCAATACAACAGTTTCAGCTTGGAATTATTTTTTACATTGAGTTTGCGTATCAGATTATTATTGCAGCGTAACTCTTTCAGATTTTTTAACTTACTCACATCCAGTTTCTCAATGGAATTCTCCGAACAGTCCAGTTTCTCCAGATTTGGGAAATATTCAATCCCTTTCAGGCTCACCGCATTGTTATATTCCAGTCCCAGCTTATACTCTGACGACCTCCCTATATTTATTTCCTTCACTGCCCTTCTCTCTGCGTCGCTGAGTTTCCCATCCCTGTTTGTATCAAAGGCATACTCAACATACAACTGGAAATCGTCATCCGGGAAGGTATCCATATCGATGTCTATGCTTTTCGCCTGTGCCGGAATTCCGCCCGCTCCCAGCAGGGAAAGGAGCCCCGCTGCCAAAACAATCATGACTTTCATTGTAATTTTCATTTCTTTGTCCATCCTCTCTCATCTATATACAACCTGATTACTATATTTGCTGTATTCCTCCTGGCTGCCTTTCTTATACAAAGCCTTTATCCTGATCTTCGTATTCTTTTTTATGTTCTTTAATGTATACTTCGTGGTTTTCTTAGAAACTTCTTTTATTTTCTTAAATTTCTTTCCTTTCCCATCATATCGGTATATAACAAAATGTGTCGCCCTTTTTACCTTTTTCCATTTCAGTTTCATGGACTTACTTTTTGATGCGCCCTGAAGCCTAGGCCTGCTCAGATTCGCTTTTACATTTATGATTCCGTAATCAAATGCTCCCCTATATCTGTCGTATACCATAACCGTTGCCTTTCCCCGTTTTAACGCCTTGATCATCCCCTCATTGGTAACACTGACAACCGATGAATCACTGCTCCTCCAGATAATTTTTTCCTTTGTCCGCCTCTCCGGTATGATTCTGGCAGAAAGCTTTCTGCTGTCTCCAATGGTCATATGAATCATATTGTTTTTCAGCCATATATTACTGACATATAATTCTACAGTAAGCTTACATTGTGCTGCATATTTCCCATTCCTGGTCTGTATATGAAGCACCGTCGTGCCCTGTTTCAATCCCGTGACCCTTCCGCTCTTATCCACTCTTGCTATGGAAGAATCCTCTATTTTCCATATAACATCCTTATTGGTAGCATTCGCCGGCACCATATGCCAGACGGGCGTTACTGTCTCGCCGGCATCCAGTGACAATACCTGCTGTATCGTGATTCCCTCTGCCTCTACTTCCTTTACCATAATCCTGCAGGAGTCTGTAAATCCGCCCTCCTTTGATATCACACTTACCGTTACGGTTCCGGGTCTTCGTGCCAAATACCTTCCCTTTCCATCCACCTGGAGGATCGACTCATCCGATATATTCCACTCATAATCCTGTACTGTTGCATCCGCCGGCACTATATTTACCCTGATTCGTCCGCTCTTCCCATCCTCTATTTCGGTTTTATCCGGAACCACCTGAATCCCCGTTACTGGAACATACGATTTCACAGTAACCCGGCATTTTGCTGTCCATTCTTCCTCCTCTCTGCCAGATACTGTGATCACAGCCGTTCCTTTATGCATTGCTGAAACTTTCCCGCCGGCATCCACTGCGGCGACATTGGTATTCGAGCTCTGATATATCACTTCCCGGCTGGTGGCAATTTCTGGACGGATCTGTACATTCAGCTCTGCGTGCTCCCCCTCATATAACACCATATCCTCCACAGAGAGATCAATCATCGGAATATAGACATCCTGCCTCTTCACATATCCCCACTCCTCCTCTGTATCTCCAAAAGTCCCCTCCTCTAACTCCACCCGGTAAAAATCATTACATTTTGCCACCACATCTACTTCCGTATCTTTGGTGACCTTACATTTTTTCTCTGTGTCATAAGAAGTGATCCCCTCCACATCTGAGCATCCCCAATATACAGTAGCGTCTGCCCGAATGGAGCCCGCAGCAAACTCTCCCATTCCATCGTCGAGAAACGTTAAATTTGACATAAGCAGTGTCCTTACCACAACATCCCCATCGGCTTTGCATGCCATCCGGATCACAGCAGTTCCCTCTTTCAAACGTGTGACCAGCCAATAGTCATCCGCCTTCTCTACGCTGCAGACAGCACTGTCGCTTGTGGTAAATGAAATGTCCGATAATTTCTTGGACCCCGTAGGCTCTGCTGCCAGTTTCACCTGTCCCCCTACCGCTCCCCCAAGACGGAATCTGGCAGAACCGGATTCCCCATAAATTATTATTCTGGCTCCCTTTCCCACTGTTTCCGCCCGGGCATACAGATTGCTGTTCATATTGCATAAACTCAGGATCACCAAAAATAAGAATACCCTCTTCCATTGATTCATTCTTTTCACCTTATCCCTCTCCTCTATTTCTTGATAAAAACCTTTTTCATCGTCCTCTTCTTCGCCCCCGCCCGCCTAACCATCTTAGTAAGCTTTCTGGACAGCCTCCTGGTGGTCTTAATTCGAATGCGCTTTGCATTCTTTAGGACCTTCTTTTTGATTCCTTTTAATTCAAAAAATCTGCCGTTTAAAAAAACTTTATTCCGTATCGTTATCTTTTTTCTAGTGATACGAATCAGTGTAACCTGATTTTTCTTCTCACCAGATTTTGCGATCCGATAGACACAGCCATATCTTTTAAAAATCTTTCCTTTTCTTTCAGATACTTTACTCCACATGGCAGTCAGGGTGATATAATCAGAAAAACCGTCCCTGGCATCGTTTAATTTCGTTTTTTTTGTTACCTTACCGTTATGGTATTTCCAGCCGGCAAGCTTGTAACCTTTCTTCTTTGTCTTCTGCCCCGGCAATAAATCCGAACTGCCCCAGACGACATTTTGTCTGTCGGCCACCCTGCTGCCGCCCCGTTCCTCATAGCGGATGGTATATTTCCGTTTGACAAATCTGGCATATAGAACAGGGATAAGCCTGGAATCATCCTCCGTAAACTGTGAACTATGTATGCCGCCATAGGTGGTTTGATCCGTAACCTTTGTCCCCCCTGTCCTGGCTGTGTACCAGCCAGTCAAATAATATCCGCACAAACTCGGTTCCGGCAAATCATATAGTATGTTACTGGAATTCCATGTATATTGACTTCGATCACCCAGGGAGGGCATATCTTCCCTCTCATTTTTAAGCGGCTCAGGCAATGAGACGTCCAGTCTCAGCTTGTATGACTTCTCACTCCAGATCGCTTCCAGGATTGTGTAATCCCTTTCGCTGTTCAAAGCGGCATCCTTATATTGTATTGCCGATGCATTGGCGGAGGTTATGACCCTTCCGGTCTCTGTTTTCCATCCGGAGAGAGTATAGCCGGTCCTGACCGGGATTTCTTGTCCTACGGGAATCAGACCGGCACTCCGCCACTCCGCCCTTTCCCTTCTTTCCTTACCATCCAGCGAAGTCCCCTCCGCCCTGTATATTACCCTGTAAGATTTTTTCTCCCATCCCGCATATAGCTCTATATTTCTATCCAGAATCTGGTTGAAATGATAGGGCTCAGTCCTGTCTTTATCCCGATACCACCCGGTGAAGGAGTATCCCTCCCTAACCGGCTCCACTGGCGCACAGTCTCTAACACCGTTATAATACTCCGCCAGTACCTTACTTCCACCATCCGTCTGAAAGCCTTCTCTATATCCATTTACTATGCTGAGAGTTACATTCATCTGAGAATCCATGGAAGCATTGGCAGCGCCGGAGAAATTGAAATAATATGTATAGGATACCGTCTGTATCTCGTCGGAACAATACACAATTCCGGCAGAGGAGTCGTATCCGGAGTTGATGCCGTCGCCTGCCGCGCCGTCGATTTTCACATCCGAAATTTTAGACAGATCGATTTGGAGATCCAGATCATTTAGATCCACCATATATTTTCCATCCTCATAATATCCCCCTGCCGTTCTCTTCTGTTCCAAACAAGTAAGTAATGCCATGGCCCCATTTGAAGCCAGGTCAATATGTGACAGTGCACATCCTGCTGCCTTTAATTCTCTCAATATTGTGCAGGAACAGATATCTAAGGTTTCCACAGGCGAATTCGAACATGCCAGGATCTGCAGCCTGGGATTATGGGAAAGGTCCAATTCTCGAATTCCCGTACCATTACAGTAAAATTCTCTTAATTTAGGAAATGCCTCTACCCCGGCCGCACTTGTTATATCCATCCGGCCTGCAATGGATAGTATTCTTACCGTTTCGCACTCCTCTTTCGACAGATATCCGTCGTCGTCCAGATCAAACTTATTCCCGGAATATTTTCCTGTGCGAAATACTTCCTCATTTATGTATTGGAGAAATTTTTTGTCTGGAAATACATCACGTCCGTTTCTGTCAAGGCCGGTAGAAAGTGAGATGGGATATTCTATCCCCGAATCGCTCACAAGCTCCGGCGTATACCCCTTTGATGTGATGTACCGGAGTCCTGTCAATAAGATTGCTGCACACAATGTTATTATTATTTTTCCTGTGTTTGTTTTCATAATCCCCTCCATTTTCCTTTTGTCATACTAAACATTATTATACACTTTGTCATGTGATAAGGCAAGGGTCGTCTAGCGCTGTTTTCAGCGTCAAACGACCCCATTCTCTCCTGTAAGGCCATAACCTATTTACCTTTGCACCCTGCCGGAGGCATCCCCTCCGGCCAGCCGTTCCACCTCAGACACCGACACAAGATTATAATCCCCTTCTATGGAATGCTTCAGTGCCGAAGCCGCCACGGCAAACTCCACCGCCTCCTGCGGGGACTTCCCGCTGAGAAGGGCATAGATCAATCCGCCTCCAAAGCTGTCGCCGCCTCCCACCCGGTCTGTAATGTGAAGAGGATACTCCCTGGAGAAATAATAGTCCTTTCCATCGTACAGCATCGCCGCCCAGTTATTGTCACTGGCGGAGATCGAGGTGCGGAGGGTAATGGCCGTCTTATCAAAACCGAACCGGTCCGTGAGCTGCTTTGCCACACTCCGATACCCTGCCTTATCCAGCCTTCCACCATAGATATCCGTATTCTCCGCCCGGATGCCAAATACATCCGACGCATCCTCTTCGTTGGAGATACAGACATCTACATACTGGCACAGGTCTGTCATGGTCTCCCTGGCCGCCTGTCTCGTCCAGAGCTTGCCCCGGTAGTTCAGGTCACAGGAAATCTTTACTCCTTTCTCCTTCGCAGCCTGGCATGCTTCCCGGCAGATCTCCCTGACATTCTCACCCAGCGCCGGAGTGATCCCGGTAAAGTGGAACCAGTCTGCTCCGTCAAAAATGCTGTCCCAGTCAAATTCCTCCGGGCAGGCATCCTGAAGCGCTGAATGATTTCTGTCGTAAATGCAGACAGAACCCCGCTGGGATGCGCCTTTCTCCAAAAAATAGATCCCCACGCGCTCACCGCCCCGGATTATTCCTGAGACATCCACTCCATACCGGCGCAGGCTGTCCACCGCCCCCTGTCCGATGGCATGGGAGGGAAGCCGGGTAACGAATGCGGCGTCTATTCCATAGTGCGCCAGCGAAACTGCCACATTCGCCTCTCCGCCGCCAAAGGTTGCATGCATCCGGTCATTCTGAAAGAAACGGTAATATCCTTCCGGCGCCAGCCGAAGCATGATCTCGCCAAAGGTGATCACTTTTGCCATGTTTCCCGTGCCTCCCTCACTACTTTTCTGGACTTAATGCACAATTCTTTTATCTCATCCCACTTCTGGTTGTCGATAAGGTCAGACGTCACCATATAGGAACCGCCGCAGGCGGCGATCAACGGCGATTTCATATAGTCTCCCAGGTTTTTCAGGGAAATGCCTCCTGTGGGCATGATACGGAACATGGGAAAGGGGGCGCTGAGGGCTTTGATCTTCGCCAGCCCGCCAGACTGCTCCGCCGGAAAGAACTTGATGAGCTCCAGCCCGGATTTCAGCGCCGCATGGTAGTCCGTAGCAGTAGAACAGCCGGGATAGATGGGAATCTTTTTCTTCTTTGCATAATCCACCAGATCCTGATCATAGCCGGGGGTTACGATAAACTGTCCGCCGGCGCCGATGACCATATCAATATGATCCCTGGTTGTGACGGTTCCCGCACCCAATATCATATCGGGGCACGCTTCTTTCATGCGCTGGATGGCGGTGTCGGCACCGGCGGCGCGGAAGGTGATCTCCGCGATGGGAACCCCGCCTTCACAGAGAGCCTCTGCCAGTGCCACGGCATCCCGCTCTGGATGGTTCAGGCGCACCACCGGGACAACACCGATCTTTGTTATCTTCCTGTCTAATTCATTCATACATATCTCTCCTTTCCGATGCAAACAGGCTGCTCCAAAGTCCTATTTCCACTTCTATACTCCGGAATAGGCGGCAAAGCCCGCATCAATAGGCAGCACGATCCCAGTGATGGCGCTGGCGGCCTCCTCACAGCAGAGGAAAAATACCGAGCCAAGAAGCTCTTCGCTTTCCACAAACCGTCCCATGGGAGTTCCCGACAGAATCTTATTGGAGCGCGCCGTGGGCGTGCCGTCTTCTTGAAATAAAAGAGAACGGTTCTGATTGGATACAAGAAATCCCGGCGCAATGGCATTGCATCGGATTCCTGTTCCGGCAAAATGGGTGGCCAGCCACTGTGTAAAATTAGATACCGCCGCTTTTGCCGCAGAATACGCCGGTATCTTCGTGAGGGGGATATAGGCATTCATGGAAGACACATTGAGGATACAGCCGGACCTTTTCTCCACCATATCCCGGGCAAATACCTGAGAAGGGAGCAGCGTCCCCTGGAAGTTCAGTTTGAAAACAAAATCCACGCCATCTGGATCCAGATCAAAAAATGTTTTCTGCCCCTTCGCCGCCTCATGCTGGTATTCGTTATCCGTAGTGGCACGGGGATTATTTCCACCAGCGCCGTTTACCAGAATGTCGCAGGGGCCGAGCTCTTCCCGAATCTTATTGTATACTGTCTCCAGCGCCTCTTTTTCCAGGACGTTTGCCCCATAGCCCTCACAGATAAATCCCTCACCTTTTACCTCTTCAGACAGCTTTTTCACACTCTCCTCATTGAGATCCAGGGCCGCCACCTTCGCCCCGGCCTGGGCAAATGCCTTCGCCATAGTGCCGCACAAGATGCCGCCGGCTCCTGTCACCACCACTACCTTTCCTGTAAAATCAACCTTTAATGGTAACTCCATCATACTATCCCGTCCTTTCTTAAAACCCAAAAAATCCTTTTGTATTTCTATAGCTCAGATCCGTGATCAGTTCATCCAGATATTTTTTATCATCCGGGTACTGACCGCTCTCCACCCATTCCCCCACCATCTCGCAGAGGATGCGCCGGAAATATTCATGCCGTGTATAGCTGAGGAACGAACGGGAATCCGTCAGCATTCCCACAAAAGAGCCTAGGACGCCGTTGGCGGCCAGCTCCGTCAGCTGATTCCTAATCCCCGGACGGCTGTCATTGAACCACCAGGCGCTGCCCTGCTGAAGCCTGCCGGCTGTGCCACCGCCCTGGAAACATGCCATAATGGTAGCAATGGCCGTATTGTCCGCAGGATTCAGCGAGTAGAGAATCGTCTTGGGAAGTCCCTCATTTTCCACAAAGGCATTTAGCAGGGAAGCCAGATTGGAGACACCGGACTGGCTGTTGACGGCATCATATCCCGTATCGGCACCCAGATTCCTAAACTGTGGACGGTTAATATTCCTCAGGCAGCCAAAATGAATCTGCATCACCCAGTTTTTCTCGGCATATTTTCGCGCGCATGAAATCGTAACCCGTGTCTTGTATGCATCTGCCAGTGACGGCTCCGGACACTTTCCCGACATCGCCGCAGCAAATGCCTCGTCCGCCATTCTGGGATCCGGCTCCTGATACATACAATAATCCAGACCATGGTCGGCGCACAGACAGCCGTGCCCGGCAAAATAATCTATGCGCTGGCAGAGGGCGTCGATCACCGCCGCGGTGGAATTCAGCGGACGCCCCGCCACCTCCGACAAAGACCGGATATACCCGGCAAAGCCTTCCTTATCAATATTTACCGCCCTGTCCGGCCGGAATGCCGGCAGCACCCGGATCTTCATACCCGTCTCGGCCGCCATCCGTTCATGATACCGGAGATCGTCCACCGGATCGTCGGTTGTGCAGATGGCGCGCACATCAAATTTTTTCATCAGGCTGCGGGCCGAATAACCCTTCAGCACTTCATTGCAGCGATCATATATCACATCCGCATTGTCTGCTGTCAGTATGTCATGTATGCCAAAGCCTCTCTGGAGCTCCAGGTGGCTCCAGTGATAGATGGGATTTCCCATAAGCTTTGGCATCACACTGGCAAAAGCGCGGAATTTCTCACGATCCGGCGCATTTCCAGTAATCCTGTCCTCTGGGATACCCGCCGCCCGCATGACGCGCCATTTATAATGGTCGCCTCCCAGCCATACCTGCGATATATTATCAAATCTTCTATCCTCCGCAATCTCCTGCGGGCTGATATGACAGTGATAATCAATGATCGGCAGCTTCTCTGCCACCTCATGGTATAATCTCACGGCAGTAGGTGTGGACAGGAGAAAATCTTCATCCATAAATGCTCTCACTTTTTGCCCTCCATACGCTCCAGCATATCCCAACAGCCCCACATATACATGATTCCCAGAGCACGGTCATACAGCCCATATCCGGGACGGCACTCCTCTCCCCAGATATGGCGTCCGTGGTCTGGGCGGATATATCCGTCAAAGCCGCAATCGTGATAGGCCCGCATGATTTCCAGTATTCCTACATCGCCGTCGCAGTCCCGGTGGGATACCTCGGAGAAGTCCCCATTAGGATAATGTCTTACATTCCGTATGTGGGCAAAGGCGATCCGGGAGCAATGGCTGCGGATCAGATCTGGGATATCATTGTCCACATCTGCCCCCAGAGAACCAGAGCAGAGGCAGAGGCAGTTATGGTCATCCTCCACCATTTCCAGAAAACGTTCGATTGACGCCTTATCTACCAGCAGCCGGGGCAGGCCGAAAATATCCCAGGGTGGATCGTCGGGATGAATCGCCATCCGAATCCCTGTCTCATGGCAGACTGGCATAATCGCTTCGAGAAAATATTTCAGATTATCCCAGAGCTTCTCCTTCGTCACCGGGCGGTATGCCTCAAAGAGCTCATCCAGCTTCGCCATCCGCTCCGGCTCCCAGCCCGGAAAGGTCATGCCCCGGAGATTCTTCAAAATATAATCTGCCATCTCCCGGTAGTCCTGCCGGATCTTATCCTTCTCATAATACAGCGCGGTGGATCCGTCCTCCAGCGGGTGAAAGAGATCGGTCCTAGTCCAGTCAAAGATCGGCATAAAATTGTAGGTTACTACCTTGACGCCAAATTTCGACAGATTGCGCAGCGTCTGTTTATAATTCTCGATATACCGGTCCCGGGAGGGCAGGCCGATCTTAATATCATCGTGAACATTTACACTCTCCACCACTTCCATATGAAAGCCGTGCCCCTCAATCTGCTGCCGCATTTTCTCAATCTCATGAATCTCCCACACCTCTCCGGCAGGCTTATCATGGAGAGCCCAGACAAGTCCCGTCACTCCGGGAATCTGCCTGATCTGTTCCTGCGTGATACTGTCGTTTCCCTCACCGTACCAGCGAAATGTCATCTGCATGGATCATGCCTCCTTCTCCCTTATATCCTTGTATCAAAGATGCCGCAGAAGGAATCTACCGGATCCTTTCCGGTAAACGCCTCCTCTCCTGTCATAAGCTTTTCCACCAGGGCGTCCAGTGTGGAATCCTTGCTGTCATAGGTGTTGATATAGGTGCGGGCCTGCGGAATATCCGCCAGCACGAAGGGATGTCCCGTGCCGATCACCACCACCGGAAGTTCAAACACATACCAGGGAATCTCCCCGCCGCCCTTTGTCATACCGAATGCCGGTCTCGCCACAGGCTGAAAGCCGCCTGCTATATCCACCAGCGTAATGATGAGATCCTGATTTTCCCGAAACTCTTTAATGGGCGTCTTGCCGGCGAAATACATATTCAGATCCGGCTTTTTGCCCTCCTGTGCCTCTTTCATCATCTGGTCAAGAGGGCTCTCATAGATAAATGCGTCAAAGCCCCTGGCGGCCAGCCTGTCCCGGAGCGCCTCAGCCGGAGATGACTTGGCGGCAAACAGTGTACCCAGTCCCGGCGCAGACAGTCCCTTCACATGTACGATCATGATTCGCTTATATTTCTGCGGAGTGAGGGGAAGTACATCCTTATCCTTGTATTTTACCAGTGTCACCGACCTGTCTGAAATCTCCTTCTGCATCTCAATGTGCTCTCGGCATCCCACTGTCTCATGCAGCTTCTCAAGAGGAGGAACGATGTCATTTTTCGCCTTGCGGTGCAGTCCCATATGAGCCTTCAGCGCCAGGATCCGGTGAAGGGCATCATCCAGCCGCTCTTCGCTGATCCGTCCGTCCAGGACACCCTGCTTCATGCTGGCGAAATCTTCTTCCATCTCATTGAAGAACAGGAACATATCTACCCCCGCCGCAATGGCGGCGGGAAGGACATCACTTCTCTTCATACGGCAGGTGAGTCCCACCATATGGGAGGCATCTGTCAGCACCATTCCATTAAACTTCAGTTTGTCCCGAAGCAGCCCCTGGATCAGTTCCGGGGACAGGGTCGCCGGCATCATTTCATCATCCGAGATAGCGGGATTATAATGCCTTGCATAGGCGGGCTGCATGATATGCCCCACCATGATAGCCTCCAGGCCGTTATCGATAAGATTCCCGTACACCATGCCAAAGGTTCTGTCCCACTCCTCACAGCTCATAGTATTCACACTGTTTGCCACATGCTGGTCCCGGAAATCCAGTCCGTCTCCCGGAAAATGCTTGGCCGCACAACAGAATCCCGGATTCTCATGAGCGCCGTCCAGGTATGCCTTCGTCATAGCCGCCACCCGGTGCGGATCGTTTCCATACGTCCGCAGGCCGATCACTGGATTCTCCCAGTTGTATAAAATATCGCTGACCGGCGCAAAGGACAGGTTGCAGCCGATGGCCGCCGCCTCTTTATTTGCCATGCGCCCCAGTTCATAGGCGTAATCTGCATTTCCCGTGGCCGCTATCTTAGTCTGACTGCCGATCATGGTGCCGTCTGTACAGGCACCGTCGCCGCCATTTTCCGTATTGCACGCTATGATCAGCGGAATCTTACTGTTCTCCTGAAGGATACGGTTCTGTTCGTGGATCTCCTCCGCCTTTCCCGGATTGTACCGGATGCCGCCGATATGATAATCATTGACTGTCATCTTGAGATAGTCCTCTTCACGGCTGGATCCCATATTGAAGAATAACTGCCCGATCTTCTCATCCAGCGACATATCTGCTATCGTATCCTCCACCCATTTACAGTCCTCATCTGTCAGGTGAAAGGGCTTTGCCTTCATATCTACCATGATTTACCTCCATTTAAGTTTTCCAGAAATCGTTCTCTCTGTTCCTGCTGGTACCCGTCTCCAAAAGTTCCTGCCAGCAAAAGCGGTAGCCCCTCTGTTACAAACGCCTTCCAGCTCTGTTCTTCATGGCGCACAAGGACCGGATAAAAATATACCCCATTCTGCTCCGCCGCCTCCAGATCCCCGGCGGCATCCCCGCACATCAGCACATGATCCGCCTCATAGCCACGGCCCAGAAGTTCTTGAATGCAGGACGCCTTACTGCCGGAATCCTGGGCCATAACGATATCCGTGTACTCCAGAAGTCCATATTTCTCCCACTCATTTAGAACCGCTTCCCGGTTGGCACTGGAAACCACCGCCACATCCGCCTGTTTATGCGCCTCCGCCAGGGCCTCTCTGACTCCCAGGAAAGGATGGATCTCTTCCCCGGGAAGGTTCTCCACCGCCTGATTCACCGCATCACTCCAGGCCAGAGCCTTGCGCAGGCAGAGAGAGTCCCTCTCTCTTATGGCATGTCCCAGCGCCGCATTGGACAGTTCCGGGGCAGCCTGAACCCATTGCTCCAGAGCGGGGAGGTCCGGGATCTCCGTATATTTTTCCTGTATCTCCCGCAGTGCCTTTGCCAGTCCCTTAAAGCGGTTAATGCCCCTTGTTATGGTAAAGAGGTTAATCTCATTCCACCGCTCCAGGATCTCATCCCGCCATCTCTCCAGTCCCCATTCTTTCACCATACAGGGACCGAAGCAGTGAAAATGCTTGGAGTTCATCGTGTCCATGGCACAGCCGTCACTGTCCACACAGACTAGAAAGTCTTTCTTTTTTTTATATTCCCTCAATTCCTTACCCCTCACTTTTACCTCCCTGATGCCGGCGCGCCAATTCATCCACATTTTCCTGAACCCTTCTCCGGTTCAGCGGATAGATAAACTGGAGGCAGACGGCAACCAGCACAAAGCCAATGGCCGGGGCAATACAGGACAGCTTAAAGATGCCTTCCGTAACGGCAGGTTCAAATGCCGTTGCCTGGGTATATCCGATGAGGGAGAGCAGGGAGCCAACCATTCCAGAAGACAGCGCCTGCCCGAGCTTTCTGGCAAAGGAGTAGACTGAATAAATCGTCCCGTCCTCCCGGACGCCATTTTTCACCTCGGCGTCATCGATCACATCTGTGATCATCGCCCAGACAATGGTGTTAAAGAAGCCCAGTCCGATATAAGCCACTGTGAAAAAGGCAACATACACATAGGGATTGGCCGGATGCACCAGAAGGCATACAATGAAAATGACCGCCGAGACAAGACAGGATACAACGGAGAGTTCCTTTTTGCCAAACTTGGTGGAAAGCTTCACTGCGAAGGGAGCACAGATGGCAAGCACGGCAATGGAACTGATAAAGGATGAGGCTGACTGTGCCGCACTGCTTCCGTAAAAATTCGGGAATACATATCCCGCCATTCCCTGCATGGTCAGCATGGCCAGCAGAAGGGCGATGGCCGCGGCAATGATTCCCAGCAGAGCGCGGTTGGTAAAGAGATTTTTAAATAATTTCGCCACATTCAGTTTCTCATTGTTCGCTGGTACCTCTATCCGCTCCTGAACGAGATTAAAACAGAGAAAATAGCAGATGATAGCCAAAACACTGAATATTCCTGCAATCACTGTCATCCGGGGACCGGAGAGAACGGTATTTCCCTTCACCGTAATATAGGCGAATAGAGGTGTTCCGGAACCAATGATCAGCCCTGCCAGCGTTGCACCAATGGTCCTCCAGGTAGACAGCTCTGCCCGGTCCTTTGGCTCCGGTGATATAGCGGAGGCCATGGATCCATAGGGAATGTTGATGGATGTGTAGAAGATAGAACCCCAGAGGATATAAGTAACCACCATCCAGACTATCTTAAATCCGTAGGGCATACCGGAAAATCCAGACTGATAGATCAGAAAGGACGCGATGGCCACCGGTCCGCACATCCTTTTGATCCAGGGCTTGAACTTGCCGTCCTTTGTCGGTCTGGACCGGTCAACAATCTGCCCCATGGTCACGTCTGTAACGGCATCCACGAAACGGGCCGCCATCATAAGCAGCCCCACCACGGCGGCAGAGATTCCCATCACATCCGTATAAAATTTCAGCATAAAGCTGGATGATAAGATAAATGTAAAATCATTTCCAAAATCACCAAACATATATCCCAGCTTGTCCTTCATCCCAAAAGGCCGGACAGAGGCGGTTGCTGTGGTTGAATCTGTATTCATAGTTTACCTCATTTCTACTACAATATATTTATGGTTAATATCTCTTACAGTCAGTAAGGGATTACCCATCTTGTTGCTAAAACTGCTATAATGATGGAGCAACCGGTATATCGGCTTCTTTTCTTGGACTTTGCGTCCGTCGCACAGACACAAACAGCCTCAAAAAGTTAAGAATAGTATGGCTGATTCCGAAAATAGTATTCTCCAACAGAAAAATTTCTATAAAAAGCAGGAGCATAACTGGAAGAGACCAGTTATACTCCTGCTGCAAGAGAAAAGAAGTTATTTCTATTTAATTGTTCCTGAATGCCTTGATTCTAATAATACCAATTCCATACTTATCCTGCTTTCACTGCTGCCTCAGTAAACTCTCCCGGTATATTCTCATTTGCACACCATGCATACTTTCTTAAAAATTAACATTCCGTTACCATAAGGGTCATCCTCCGCCCCAAATTCTTCCTTAACAAATTCATAACCATTCTTTTCAAGAACTCTCACAGAAGCATTATTTCCACGCATGACACGCCCATATAAAATATTTATTCCAAAAGCTCTTGTGATAAACTCTGTCATAGCTTTTACTAATTCAGAAGCATACCCATTTCCACTGTACTTTTTACATATCCCGTAACCTATTTCTACCTCGCCAGGATTTCCGTCCACCTCATTTACACCTGTATCGCCTATCAACTCGCCTGTTGCTTTCAAATCAACAGCTAATACATATGGTAAATGTCTGCCATTCACGCAGTGTATATAAAATTTGATTGCTCCTTGAGCTTCTTCCATATCTGCATAGCTTTCATTTGGAATCCACCTCCTAATATATAAGTGTAGGGTTTCAGTACCCAACAGCCAGTTGGGACTTCTCCCTCTCATTGTTTAAGCTGTATAATGATTAGGCATCGGTCTGACATTATTC
>CAJSYQ010000009.1 GCA_910574015.1 Eubacteriaceae bacterium
CGTGAAAAAGAGCGAAAGTATAATAAAATCATCTGCCCTTATGAAAGCCTTAAAATACCTTGTTCAGCAAAAGGAGCACTATTTATAATAGTTGTAAAGTGGTGTTATAGGTATCAGAATGGGACATGGAGGGATATCGATATTACCCTGGACAAAAAGACCTATACCAGGGCGCAGCTGCAGCAGGAGCTGCAATCAAAACTGGATGCCGCAATAGAAAATGACCCCGGCAATCCCCATCCCGGAGAAGGGCTGAAGGTTACTGTGGGCGATCAGATCACCATGGAATCAAAAAGGGATGGACGGTTTCAAATACGGTCACTCAGCGGTGGTTTTTATGAAAGGATCATGATGGGGACAGAGATCCGCTCCCGGGATGAGAAAACGGTATACAAGGACGGCAGACTGGTGGTGGATGATGTATATATTGCCGGCCGTAAGGACATCAGGAACAAAAGTACCCGGATCGAGAAAGGGGAAAATGATGAACTCAATCTTGACATCACCATCAACGGCAATGTCACCACGCTGAATATGGTTCTGGATCCAGGCACTTATGATTCGGACAGCCTGGTTAAACAGATACAGGAGAAGCTGGCAGAGCAGCTAAAGGCGGCAAACCTTCCCGAGAACATGGTTCAGGCCGGTATTGGTGTGTATGACAGCGGGGTGGAGGGAACGGACGATAAAAATTCCCTGTTCTTCTACCTGAATAAAGACACGGTTACGGATCCCGGAACATATGCCATTGACGGCCTGAGCGGAAAGGCTCTTTTCAGTGTATTTTATAAGACGGACGGCGATCCCATCCCCGCTTATGTCACCGGGACAAAGGATATCTCCGGTGGTGTTGAGGTGAGGGACGGAGAAAATGAATTCTCTGTCGATGTAGACGGAAAGACCTTTACCTATCAGATTCCTTCAGGAACCTATGATACGCCGGAAGAACTGGTAGAAACGTTAAATAAAGTGATCCAGGATGCCAATGACGGTTCCTTTATTAAGGCGGGACTGTCAGGGAATATGCTAAAAATTGCCTACACAAAGCTGGGAGAACATAAGATTGGCAATATACAGGGATCTGCAAAAATAGCATTATTCTATAAAACCACCTCCCGGTATGGCGAGGAGGTGGACGAGTGGCTCCAGATCGGTGCCAATGACAGACAGGGCACAAAGCTGGAGAGATTTAGTATGAGTACACTGAGCATGGGAATCAATTCACTCTCCATCAGCAGGCCGAAATATGCCAATAAGGCTTTGGGCAGGATTGACGACGCGCTGAAATGGCTGAGCACTGTCCGAAGCCGGTACGGAGCGCTGGAAAACCGCCTTGAATATGCGGTCAAGGTAGATAATATTGCAGCGGAGAATACGCAGAGCTCCGAATCCCGGGACCGGGATGCCGATATGGCTGCCGAGATGGTGGAGTATGCCAAGGGGAAGATCCTGCAGCATGCGGGAGAGAGTATGATGGTCCAGGCGAACCAGCATACCCAGTCGGTGCTCTCACTGTTGAATTAGTGCAACGGCGCCAATTTGGATTCATGCCAGATTGGCGCCGTTTTGTTATATAGTAAATGACACCACTGCCTTAAAGAGATCGCCGTCGATACAGATGTCCAGCGTTCCGTTCATGGCCTCCGCCAGACTTCCTGCGATGGACAGACCGAGGCCGTTCCCCTCAGTGTTTCGCGAGGCATCGCCCCGGACAAAACGTTCTGCCAGATCTGTGCCGGAGAAAACCATCTCATAGCGGGATATATTCCGGAAGGTAATGCGGACTGCATGGTCATCTGTTTCCAGGTCGATATAGACTCTCGTTCCCGGCAGAGAGTATTTGCTTATATTATTCAACAGATTGTCAAAGATTCGCCAGAGATGGCGGTTGTCTGCCGGAATCACCACCGGATGGTCAGGTCTTCGGATCATTAGTTCCAGACGGTGATCGGAAAGCTTTTCCTCAAATTCTCCCACTGCCTGAGTCAGGAGTATCTGAATGTCGCAGGGCTCCATATTGATATCCAGATTGCCGGTGGATGCCTTAGATGCCTCTATCAGATCCTCGATCAGCTTCTTTAACCGGGCGGACTGGCGCTCCAGGACATCCAGATATTCCGTTCTTTCCTTGTGGGAGATGCCCTCCTTCTTTAGAAGATCTACATAATTGATCAGAGAGGTGAGCGGGGTTTTAATATCATGGGACACATTAGTGATCAGCTCGGTTTTAAAACGCTCACTCCTCAGGCGCTCTTCCAGGGCAATGGTCATCCCGTCGCTGATCTGATTCAGATATTCCCCATGTTTTTTCAAAGCAGGGAACATCCCCCGGGTATCTACCCTGCTTTCCAGGTCTCCGGCCGCCAGCTGCCGGCTGACGTCCTGAAGCCGTTTCATCTGGATAAGAAGGATCAGCGCCAGTGGGAACTCCATTAGTTTCAGAACCAGCCACAGGATACAAATAATGCCGGCATCCTCATAGAAATTAAGAAGGATTACCAGTTCTACAAAGCTGACAGCTGCCATCAGGATACTGCACCGGATCACCAGTGTGGTGTACCTTAGACAGATCCGGCTGATTCGTTGAAAGAACTTACGGATCAGGGAATATGTACAATACCACAGGGTCGTCTCGCGAAATATTCCGGTATTTGCCCGGACGCTGATATTCATCAGGAGGAATAGTATGGCCAGTATACCTCCCGTAGTCAGGAGCGTGCCAAGGATACAGGCGAAACCAATAGAAATCCTGCCTTCCAGTAGAAGATCCAGCAGCTTTATCACAAGGGATCCGCAGGTTCCCGCCACGCCCAGATTGAAACAGAGATTCAGGATCAGTGGAGTCCTGTGCCGCCAGGTGATAACCGTCTGTTCGCTGCCGGCTTTGTTTCGTGTGTTGAAACAGCAGAAACCGGCCAGCGCCAGCGTGACAAGTCCGAGAAAGATTGTCAGCAGAATGGCAGGATAGCGGAACTGGTACAGAAAGGACAGCAGTTTATGCTGCTGGGTAAAAATATCGTTGCTGCCGGCGTTCACGGGATTCTTTACGTTCGAGACGATCCAGTACACGGATCCTGGATCCGGCTGGTCTGTCTCAAAGAGACAGAGGTGCTGATAATCGGCTGTCAGGCTTTCCAGCAGCTTAGGGGTACGGCCGGGCGAGGTGCTTTGGCCCTGCACAAAGGCCGTACAGAGACTGTTATGATCCGGCCTGGTGGTGGTAAAATTCTCATAGAGAAAGGCGTCTTCTGATTTCAGACTGGCGGGGTCAACGGTATCTGCATGTAAAATGCCAAATTCAAAATTGTCCGTGTGAAGGTAATCTGCCAGTTCCGTCTGGAGCGTCTGTTTATTTTCTGTAATGATTGCGGATTTGTTCTGCCGGGCTATTTCTTCCAGCCTGGAAAAGATTTTGGCAGAATACCAGACCTGCATATTTCTGGATTCTCTTGCTGCTACTGTGTCAAGCGGCAGTTCATACAGATCTGTGTTCAGCGTAAATATTGTAATGAGGAATCCTGCTGTGGCAGCTGTGCCGGTCAACATAGTAAGGAGTACGGCGATGCACCGGGCGGGCAGGGATCTTTTCAGTTTATTCATTTCATTCCCTCCATTTTATAGCCCCTTCCCCATACCGCTTTCAGGTAGCGGGGGTGCGCGGGGTCATATTCCAGCTTTTCTCGTAAGTGACGTATATGTACGGCAACGGTGCTCTCGTTTCCCAGTGGATTGTCGTGCCACACCTTCCGGTAGATTTCTTTTGGGGAGAAGACCTCGTTCGGGTGCTGCAGAAAGAACCGCAGGATATCGTACTCAATCTTTGTCAGGGACACGGGAGTTCCGTCCAGGGATACTTCCTTTGCCTTGTCATTCATGGAGATACCGCCGATTGTCAAAACGTCGTTCTGCATCTGCCCGCCGCCCAGCTGCATGTATCGGCGCAGCTGGGATCTGACCCGGGCCTGCAGTTCTACCGGATTAAAGGGTTTTGTTATATAATCATCTGCTCCCACAGTAAGCCCCAGGACCTTGTCTGTATCTTCACTTTTGGCGGTAAGGAGTATGATGGGTACATTGCTGTGCCTGCGAATTTCTGTCATGGCTGTTATGCCATCCAGTTCCGGCATCATAATATCCATCAGTACTAGATGGATTTCTGCCTGTTCCATAATGCCAAGGGCTTCTTTTCCGTTATACGCTTTGTAGATTTTATACCCGTCTGCCTGGAGGTAGATTTCCAGTGCCGATACAATATCCTTTTCATCATCACATACAAGAATATGATACATTGTGTCCCTCCGGAGCTCCCCCCATCGGACGGGGGAATGTAATTACAAGAACTATTATAGACAGCCGGCGTTTAAAATTCAACGAGGAAGTAGTTTAAGATTTGTTTAAATTTTCTTAAGTTTTAATCAGTACTACTTGTCAAGAAGTGAAAAATATATTAAAATAAAAAAAGACTTTAGTAATTTGCTTATTATCTGTAAAAACGTGGAGGATTTGATGAGTAAATATTCTTTAATGGAAATCAATGAGAGATATGTTGATGTTCTTCGGGAAATTGGCAATATCGGGGCTGGGAATGCTACAACGGCCATCGCTTCGATGCTTTCCATCCGTGTTGATATGAATGTTCCAAAAGTGGAACTGCTGGAGGTGTCCAAGCTGGGAGCGTGCATCTGTCCGGAAGATGAGATCATCGTTGGCATCTTTTTGGAACTTCAGCTGGATATCGAGGGAAGCATGATGTTTCTGATGAGGATGGATTCTGCCCATTATCTTGTGAATAAGCTTATGATGCGGGATGAATCCTACAAAGAGGAATTTGATGAGATGGATCTGTCAGCATTGAAGGAGATTGGAAATATCATTGCCGGTTCCTATCTGTCGGCTTTGTCCGGCCTGACCAATCTGGCTATCTCTCCGTCCATACCATATCTTGCTGTGGATATGGCGGCATCCCTGCTGAGTGTTCCGGCTATAGAATTTGGCCAGTACGGCGATCAGGCGCTGCTGATCGAGACGGAATTTGGAGACGATGTAATGATCAATGGTTATTTTATTCTTATGCCGGACCAGGGATCTTATGATAAAATATTAAAAGGATTAGGACTTGAGATTTAGAGGTATGGAAAATGAGCAAAAATATAATGGTAGGAATGGCTGACCTGAATATTGGCAGGGCGCCGGATATATTGACGACAGTGGGGCTCGGTTCGTGCATCGGACTTACACTGTATGATCCTGTCACGAAGGTGGGCGGACTGGTTCACTATATGCTGCCGGACAGCAAGGCAGTGTCAAATAACAGCAATATTGCGAAGTTTGCAGATACCGGAGTGCAGGAATTATTGAAACGGGTAACGATGGCAGGAGCCAATAGAGGACGTCTGGTTGCCAAGATAGCGGGGGGAGCAAAAATGTTTGCGGTGACCCAGGAATCCAATATAGGGAGCGTGGGGGAAAGGAATTCTTTTGCTGCAAAACAGTTGCTGCACCAGCTGAATATCCGTCTGATCGCTGAGGACACGGGCCTGAACTTTGGGCGCACAGTGGAACTGCATTGTGATACGGGGGACTTCTACATAAAGGCGGTGAAAAAGCCGGTTAAGATCATATGATGAGAAAGCTGATCAGGGATCTCTGCCAGGTGGCGGGAAAGCACGCCAAGTTCTCGAATCTGGTTCTTATTCTTCTTCTGGCAGTAGTTCTTCTGGCACAGATGGTACTGGGAATTGGATGTCCCATTCATTTTATCACAGGAATCAACTGCCCTGGATGCGGAATGTCCCGGGCGCTGTTTCGGGTTCTCCAGCTGGATTTTGCTGGAGCCTTTCTTTTTCACCCGCTCTGGTGGGTGCTTCCGGTATGGGCAGTATTCTGGTTTCTCCGGGAAAGTGCCCGGATTTCGCTCAGGACATATAATGGCTTTTTCTGGTGCTTCGCCATACTGTTTCTGGCAGTATATCTGTTCCGGCTGCTGGATCCGGCCAATTCCCTTGTCCGCGCGGCACCACGGGAGGGACTGGTCCTCCGGCTCATCACCGGAGTGCTGAGGAGATAATAAAAACTCCCTGTTATCAGCGGCACAATGCCGAAGATAACAGGGAGTTTTTATTACTTGATGTACAAAGAATCTGACAGCGGTTCGTTATGCTGCCACTGTTTTATTGATCTCATCCTGCATTAATGCATAGGCGATGATATTGAGACCAAAGATGCAGAGGATAAGGTAAAGAATCGCGTTATTGGATGCTGCTCCGCCTCTTTTTTCAACCATGGCAGAAATCTTCTCGCCCTGCTTGTATGCCCAGTACATACCATAGATGTTACATGTTACGATAGTCAGCAGCAATACCATTCCGCCGGATTGCCCCTCCTGTCCTGTCAGCTCAAGTGTCTCATCGTTCAGTTTCATGAGCCAGTACAGACCATAGATACCGCAGGTGATGATTGAGAAAATAATACATTGTGGAATACTTCTTTCCATTGCTCTCGCTCCTTTTTTCTTCTACATTTCAGGTTGTAAGATAACCCGATCAACTGTTAAATATAATATAACATCTGACATTATTTGTCAAGTTTATCCTTGACATCCTCCTGTCCCTTGTGCTACAATACATCACAAAGCAATGAAGGAACCGAATGTTTCTGCTGCTGACGCAGGACAGGGAGCGGTGTCGTGGACTGAAAGCACCGCAGGGAGGCAGGGATACAGGAGAACATTCCGGAGCTGATAAGCCGAGCACTGCCATTGGGTGGAAGGTAGGTTTATACGGCGGCCGCCGTTACAGGCAGAATGAGAGGGGGCACAACGGGGTGTCCCAACGCGGGTGGTACCGCGGGTTATTTGTAATATGATTTTCCCGTCCCAGAAAGAGCTGCAGGGCTTTTTCTGGGACTTTTTTCGTTCTATAATCCCTGGCAGCTCAAAAAAGCAGACAGGAGGCAGGACAGATGACGGAATATTTGACAGGCAGTACAGAGAAGGAACCACTGGAGCTATCGCAGATCCTGGCAGGAGGATATGCGGGCAGGGAGGTTTGTGTCAATGGGGCCATTCACAAGATCCGTAACATGGGAGATGTGGTGTTTATTATTTTGCGTAAAAGGGAAGGGCTGGTCCAGACAGTATACGAGATGGGAGAAACGAACATCTCCTTGAGAGAGCTGACGGAGGAGATGGCGGTAGAGGTGAGGGGACTTGTGGTGAAGGAGGACAGGGCGCCTCACGGCTTTGAACTGCGGCTGCAGTCCGTGAGGATCCTTTCCCGCCCGGCACAGGCCATGCCAGTGGCCGTCAACAAGTGGAAAATGGACGCCTCACTGGAGACAAGGCTTGATCTTCGTCCGCTGACTCTGCGGAATATAAGGGAACGTGCCAGATTTCGGATCCAGGAGGGGATTCTGCGAGGGTTCCGGGGATTTCTCAAAGACCAGGGGTTTACGGAGATCCATTCACCGAAGATTGGTGCCAGAGGGGCGGAGGGCGGTGCGAACCTGTTCCGGCTGGAGTATTTTCACAAGCATGCTGTGCTGGCTCAGAGTCCACAATTCTATAAGCAGATGATGGCGGGGGTTTTCGACCGGGTCTTTGAGACCGCGCCGGTGTTCCGTGCTGAGAAACACAATACAAAGAGGCATCTAAATGAATATACCTCACTGGATTTCGAGATGGCGTATATCGACAGCTTTCAGGATATCATGGAGATGGAGACGGGATTTCTCCAGTATACTATGAAACTCCTGGACGAGGAATATAAGAGGGAACTGGAGCTTTTGGATGTGGTACTTCCGAAAGTGGACCGGATCCCCCAGGTCCGGTTTGACAGGGCAAAGGAACTGGTGGCGGAGAGATATCACCGGAGGATCCGCAATCCCTATGATCTGGAACCGGAGGAGGAGGCGCTGATCGGACGGTATTTCCAAGAGGAGCTGGGATCCGATTTTGTCTTTGTGACACACTATCCCTCGAAGAAACGTCCCTTTTATGCCATGGATGACCCGGATGACCCGGCCTTCACCCTGAGCTTCGATCTGCTTTTCCAGGGACTGGAGATCACTACAGGGGGGCAGCGTATCCATGATTATCAGATGCTGATGGATAAACTGGCGGACCGGGGCATGTCGGACGAGGGAATGGAGCAGTATATCATGATATTCCGCCACGGAATGCCGCCTCACGGCGGACTTGGCATCGGACTGGAACGGCTGACCATGAAGCTGCTGGGGGAAGAAAATGTAAGAGAGGCGACGCTGTTCCCCAGGGACATCAATCGTCTGGAACCATAAAAGGGCCGGGTAAAAGGCAATCCCCTCAGGGGAAAGAAAGGATGTGGAGGAAGCTATGGCAAATAGAATATCAGATGAGACAATAGAGTATGTAGGGATATTGGCGAAGCTTGACCTGTCGGAGGAGGAGCGGGAGCAGGCGAAGAGGGATATGGGAAATATGCTGGATCATATTGATAAATTAAATGAGCTGGATACCAGGGGAGTGGAACCCATGTCCCATGTGTTCTCTGTCAATAATGTGTTCCGCAGGGATGAGGTAGTGAACGGCGACGACAGGGAGAATATGCTGCGAAATGCGCCGCAGAAGAAAGAGGGCGCCTATATGGTGCCAAAGACATTTGATTAGGTAAAGGAGGGCAGGACGTATGAGTTTAATGAGCCTGACTGCCCTGGAGCTGGGCAGAAGGATAAAGAATGGGGAGGTGACGGCGGTGGATGCCGCCGGAGAAGCGCTGGCACAGATCAGAGAAAAAGAAGACAGTATCCACAGCTTTGTCACGGTGAGGGAGGAAGACGAGATTCTGGCGGATGCTGCCAGGGTGCAGAAGCAGATTGAAGAGGGGACGGTTTCCGGTCCCCTTGCGGGGGTGCCGGCAGCGCTGAAGGATAACCTGTGTACGGAAGGTATCCTGACTACATGCAGTTCAAGGATGCTTGCCGATTTTAAGCCGGCTTACACCGCGGAGGCGGTGAAAAACCTCCAGCAGGCGGGCGTTGTGGTGATGGGCAAGACGAATATGGATGAGTTCGCCATGGGAAGTACTACAGAGACTTCCGCCTTTGGTGTTACAAGAAATCCCCACAATACGGAACATGTGCCCGGGGGCTCCTCCGGGGGCTCCTGCGCCGCGGTGGCAGCCGGGGAATGTTCCTTTGCGCTTGGCTCGGATACCGGAGGATCCATCCGCCAGCCCAGCTCCTATTGCGGTGTTACAGGGATGAAGCCCACCTATGGCACAGTGTCCCGCTACGGCCTGATCGCCTACGGCTCATCCATGGATCAGATCGGTCCCATTGGCCGGGATGTGGCGGACTGCGCTGCTATATTGGAGGCGGTCTCTTCCTATGATAAGAAGGACAGCACCAGCCTTCGGCGGGAGGATACGGATTTTACTGCTGCCCTGACAGAGGATGTGAAGGGGATGCGCATCGGCATCCCAAAGGACTATTTTGGCCAGGGACTGGACAGTGAAGTGGCGGATTCAGTGCTGGCAGCGGCGGGGGAGCTGGAGAGAGCCGGGGCGGTACTGGAGGAATTTGACCTAAGTCTTGTGGAATACGCCATACCCGCCTATTATGTCATTGCCTGCGCGGAGGCCAGTTCTAACCTGTCCCGGTTTGACGGTGTAAAATATGGATACCGCACGGAGGACTATGAGGGACTGCATCACATGTATAAGAAAACCCGCTCAGAAGGCTTCGGAACAGAGGTGAAACGGCGGATCATGCTTGGATCCTTTGTCCTCAGCAGCGGTTACTACGATGCCTATTACCTAAAAGCCCTGCGCACCAAGGCTCTGATCAAAAAGGCCTTTGACCGGGCCTTTGACACATATGATGTGATCCTGTCGCCGGCGGCGCCGTCCACAGCACCGAAGCTTGGCGAGAGCCTGGGGGATCCCATCCGGATGTACCTGGGCGATATCTATACGATATCGGCAAATCTGGCAGGCCTTCCGGGAATCACTGTTCCCTGCGGCACAGACCATGCCGGACTGCCCATCGGCCTGCAGCTGATGGGGGATTGTTTCAAGGAGAAAAATATTATCCGGGCAGCCTATACCTATGAACAGAGAAGGGGGTGGAGCAGATGAAGAAGCAGTATGAAACCGTGATCGGACTTGAGGTTCATGTGGAGCTGGCTACAAAGACCAAAATATTCTGCGGCTGTTCCACCGCATTCGGGGGAGCTCCCAATACCCATACCTGTCCGGTCTGTACCGGCATGCCGGGGAGTTTGCCGGTTCTGAACAGACGGGTAGTGGAATATGCCATGGCGGTAGGACTTGCCCTGAACTGTGACATCAACCAGTATTGTAAATTTGACCGGAAAAATTATTTCTATCCCGATAATCCCCAGAACTATCAGATCTCCCAGCTCTATCTTCCCATATGCGTCAACGGCAGCGTGGAGATTGAGACAGGAGCGGGTAGGAAAAAGGTGGGCATCCATGAGATCCATATGGAAGAGGATGCCGGAAAACTCGTACACGACGATTGGGAGGACGCTTCCCTGGTGGATTATAACCGTTCTGGTGTGCCGTTGATCGAGATTGTATCCGAACCAGATATGAGGAGTGCGGAGGAGGTGATCGCCTATCTGGAAAAGCTCCGCATGACGATCCAGTATCTGGGGGCCTCGGACTGCAAGCTGAATGAGGGATCCATGCGGGCGGATGTCAATCTGTCGGTCCGGGAGGCGGGATCCCATGAATACGGAACCCGCACCGAGATGAAGAACCTGAATTCTTTTAAAGCCATTGCCAGGGTGATCGAGAATGAGAGGGAGCGCCAGATTGAGATTCTGGAGGACGGCGGCCGGGTGATCCAGGAGACGAGGCGCTGGGACGACAACAAAGAATATTCCTATGCCATGCGCTCCAAGGAGGACGCCCAGGATTACCGTTATTTTCCAGATCCCGATCTGCCCCCGGTGGTGATCCATGATGAATGGATCCGGGAAATTCAGGAGGCTCAGCCGGAATTTCAGGAAGAGAAGGCGGAGCGGTACAAACGGGACTTTGATATTCCGGATTACGATATTTCCATTATTACAGCCAGCAAGAGGATGGCGGATATTTTCGAAGAAACTGTGGCGGTCTGTCACAATCCCAAGAAGGTTTCCAACTGGCTGATGGGGGAGACGATGCGCCTGCTGAAGGAAAAGGAGAAGGATCCGGAGGATCTTGTCATCCTGCCGGAAAATCTGGCGAAGCTGATCGAGCTGACGGACAGGGGGATCATCAATTCAACGGTGGCCAAAGAAATTTTTGAGAAAATTTTCGAAGAAGATATTGACGTGGAGAAGTTTGTAGAGGATAATGGACTTGGGACTGTTAGTGATGAGGGGGCTCTGCGTGATATCATCGGAAAGGTACTGGAAGAAAATCCCCAGTCTGTGGCGGATTACCGGGCCGGGAAGAAAAAGGCCAAGGGATTTCTGGTGGGACAGACCATGAAGGCGATGCAGGGCAAGGCAGATCCCGGCATGGTAAATCAAATTTTACAGGAGCTGCTGGACTGAGTTTGTTCATACGGGAAGGCGGTGCCGAAAAGAAAGAGAGGTGCTGCATATGATAGAGATGAGAAGAGAGAAGCGCTGGCCTGCGCAGCTGCATTTAGAAATTTCCTCCCTTTTTAAACAGGATAACGTTAAGGTGGAGAATATCAATGCGCCGATCGAAGTGATCGATGTATCTAAGGCAGGGATCGGTTTTAAGACAGAGAGCGTCCTGCCCACCGGATATTATTTTAATGCGAGGCTGGAGCTGGGAGGGGACAGCGCGCTGAATTGCGTTGTGAGGATTCTCCGGCAGCAGGATAAAGGCGACTATTTTGTATATGGATGTGAGATCGTGGGGGCGGCGGCGATCATGGATTATGTTGTCAATGATTATGCTGCCACTTTGCAGTAATTGAGACAGAGAAGGCAATCCGGATGGTGATAGGGTGATCCGGACTGCCTTTTGTTATCGTTTGGCGGCGCTGATTTGAACCTGCCGTTAAACGGATATAAGAAAAAACGGAGGGAATTATGCAGGCTGAGATTACATGGCTGGACGATCCGGAGGTGTTCCGGGTCAATCAGCTCCCGGCGCACAGCGATCACCCGTTTTATGCGGATGAGGAGGAGTGCCGGAGGGGAAACAGTTCACTTTGTCATTCGCTCAACGGCATGTGGCAGTTTTGTTATTCAAAAAATGCCGGGGAGAGACCGGCAGATTTTTACAGGGAGGATTTTGACACGGCGGGGTTTGATGAGATTCGGGTTCCAGGTCATATTGAACTGGCTGGATACGATAAGATCCAGTATATCAATGTAATGTATCCCTGGGAGGGGCAGGACTACCGGAGACCGGCGGGAACGCCTTCGGCTGAGAATCAGAGAGCGGATCTCTTCAGCGGTGCCGTGTATAATCCGGTGGGCTCCTACCGGCGGGTATTCGACCTGCCGGAGAATATGAAGGGGAAACGCATCTCCCTTTTCTTTGAGGGAGTGGAGCAGGCGGTGTATGTTTGGCTCAATGGTAACTTTATCGGTTACGCGGAGGACAGCTTCACCCCCTCCGAATTTGACCTTACAGAGGCCGTCCGGGACACGGGGAATATACTGGCGGTGGAAGTACACAAGCGCAGTACGGCGGCTTTTTTGGAGGATCAGGATTTCTTCCGGTTCTTTGGCATCTTCCGCAATGTATCACTGATCGCCAGACCGGATCTCCACCTTGAGGATCTCTGGATCCGTCCGCTGTACGAACCGGAGACACAGAGGGGGGAACTCCGGCTGCGTATGAAGCTTACCGGACAGACGGAAGGCGGCAGGGTGCAGGTAACGGTGAGGGACGCCGGAGGAAAGACGTATCTGCAGGAAACACTTCCCGCACGGGAAACGGCAGAGGCGGCCTGGCAGATGCCGGAGCTGGTGGAGCCGTGGGACAATCACAATCCCTTTCTGTATCATATGGAGCTTCGCCTGTATGATGGAGAGGGCGGGCTGACGGAGGTGGTGCCCTGGGAATTTGGGTTCCGCAGGATTGAGATCCGGGACAGGGTGATCCTTCTGAATGGCAGGAGAGTGGTGTTCTGTGGAGTGAACCGCCATGAGTGGAGCCCGGAGACGGGGCGCTGCATCGGCAGGGAAGAAATGGAATGGGATATGGCGTGCATGAAGAGAAATGAGATCAATGCCGTCCGTACCTGCCACTATCCGGATCAGATCCCCTGGTATGATATGTGTGATAGAAACGGGATATATATGATCGCCGAGACCAATCTTGAGACCCATGGCTCCTGGCAGAAGTGGGGGAATATGGATGTCTCATGGAACCTGCCAGGCAGCTTTCCGGCGTGGCGGGAGGTGACTCTTGACCGCGCCCGGAGCAACTTTGAGGTATTTAAAAACCATACGGCGATACTGATCTGGTCGCTGGGAAACGAGTCCTATGTGGGAGATGTGCTGGAGGAGATGAACCGCCTGTATAAGGAGTGGGATCCCGACCGTCTCGTCCACTATGAAAGCGTGATCTATAACCGTGCTTATGAAGATACGGTTTCTGATATTGAATGCAGGATGTATGCGCCTCCTGGGGAGATTCGGAAGTATCTGGATCATGACCCAAAGAAACCATTTATCCTCAGTGAGTTTATGCACTGTATGGGAAATTCTGCGGGCGGGTTCCGGTCATATATGGAGCTGCTGGATGAGTATGAGATGTACCAGGGCGGATTTATATGGGATTTCATCGACCAGGCACTCTTTGTCACAGATATGGTCACAGGAAAGAAGGTTCTGCGATACGGTGCAGATTTTGACGAGAGACCGGCAGATTATGAATTTTCCGGGGATGGCATCGTTTTTGCAGACCGCCGGGAAAAGCCGGCATTACAGGAGGTGAGATATCTTTATGGAAAATACCGCTGACAGGCTTCAGATTATTTATGGGGATGCTACGCTGGGGGTGAAGGGAGAGGATTACCGCTATATCTTTTCCTATGCCTCCGGGGGGCTGGAGTCTCTGCATGCCGGAGGGAAGGAGTGGCTGTACCGGACTCCGAAACCAACCTTCTGGCGGGCCGTGACAGACAACGACAGAGGGAATGAATTTCCATTGCGGTCTGGTATGTGGCTCTCTGCGGATATGTTTATCCGCACAGTAAAGAGACTGGTGCGGGTGGATGGAAAGGAGATCCCGTTTCCTATCGCTCCCGAGAATAATCGGTACGGGCAGGACTGCTTCGCAGAGGAGGTGACGGTGACCTTTGTCTATGAGACCATTACCGTCCCCAGTACAATCGTTACGGTAGCTTACCAGGTGGATGCCGGCGGCAGGATACAGTGTGACGTCCATTATCAGGGAAGGCAGGGGCTGCCGGAGCTGCCCGTGTTCGGCATGCGGTTTATTATGCCCACGGCGGCGGAGGGATACCGCTACAAGGGTCTTTCTGGGGAAACCTATCCGGACCGCCGGACAGGAGGCGTGGAAGGGATCTATGAGGTGAAGGGACTTCCGGTAACGCCGTATCTTGTGCCGCAGGAGTGCGGGATGCATGTGGAGACGGAGTGGCTGGAGGTCAGCCGGAAGACAGAGCTGGATAACCGCCGGAAGGAATGGAAGGAAACCGGTCTCCGGTTCCGCATGGTGGACAGGCCGTTTGCGTTTTCCTGTCTCCCCTATACCGCGGAAGAACTGGAGAACGCCACTCATCAGGAGGAACTGCCGCCCGTGCGCCGGACCGTGCTCTGTGTACTGGGGGCAGTGAGAGGGGTTGGCGGCATTGACAGCTGGGGAGCGGATGTGGAACGGGCTTACCGGATCAGCGGCGAAACGGATATCCGTTATTCATTTACTATGGAAATATGTTGAGAAAACGGGAGGAGATCATGGATAAGGACTATGGAAAGAAACTGGAGTCTTATGTGAGGAGCATTCCGGATTTTCCGGAAGAGGGGATTATTTTTCGTGATATCACTACGGTGCTGCAGGACGCAGAGGGACTGAAACTTGCCATCGATGCCATGCTGGCGGAGTTAGAAGGCGTAGATTTTGATGTGGTGGTGGGCACGGAATCCAGAGGTTTTATCTTTGGCGTTCCTATCGCCTACGCTCTTGGGAAACCATTTATTCCCTGCCGGAAGAAGGGGAAGCTTCCCTGTGAGACGGTGACGGCACAGTATGATCTGGAGTATGGAACGGCGGCCATCGAGCTGCACAGGGACTCCATCAAGGAAGGGCAGAAGGCCGTGCTGGTGGATGATCTTATCGCTACCGGCGGCACCATTGAGGCATGTGCCAGCCTGGTGGAACAGCTGGGTGGCACTGTGGAGAAGATCATATTTCTAATGGAGCTTGCCGGGCTCCGGGGGCGGGAGAGGCTGAAAGAATATAATGTGGCTTCTATCATTACTTATGAGGGGAAATAGTATACGAGAATGGAGGAGAATTATGCTGGAAAAATTATTTAAGCTCAAGGAAAACGAAACCAATATAAAGACAGAGGTGATCGCAGGAATCACTACCTTTATGACAATGGCATACATACTGGCAGTGAACCCCACGATTTTATCTGCCTCCGGCATGGACAAAAATGCTGTGCTGCTGGCTACGGCCCTTGCCGCCTTTATCGGGACTCTGGTGATGGCGCTGCTGGCCAACTACCCCTTTGCCCTGGCTCCCGGTATGGGGCTGAATGCCTATTTTGCTTTTACCGTGTGCGGCGCCATGGGATATTCCTGGCAGGTGGCATTGATGGCGGTGTTCGTGGAAGGGATTATCTTTATCATCCTGTCTCTCACCAATGTCCGGGAGGCAATCTTCAATGCCATCCCCTTTACACTGAAAAAGGGCGTCAGTGCCGGCATCGGGTTATTTATCGCCTTTGTGGGACTACAGGGGGCGCATCTGGTAGTAAAGAATGATTCTACCCTTGTCTCCTATGTGGATTTTGCGGAAAATATCCACACCCAGGGTATCGCGGCGATCCTGGCACTGGCAGGATTGTTTCTGACGGCGATCCTGTATATAAAGAAAGTAAAGGGCTCGATCCTTATCGGCATTCTTGCCACATGGATCCTGGGTATGTTTATGCAGGCGGTGGGTGTCTATGTCCCAGATGCGGAGGCGGGCTTTTACTCCCTGTACCCGGCATGGGGGCTGGTGGATCTGACGGATCTTGGCAAAACCTTTGGCCAGTGCTTCACAGCGGATTTTTCCAATGTCAGTATCGTAAACTTTATCGTAGTGCTTCTGGCATTCCTGTTCGTGGATATGTTCGATACGCTGGGAACGCTTATCGGTGTAGCGGATAAGGCGGACATGCTGGATAAGGAAGGGAAGCTTCCCCGGATCAAACAGGCTCTTCTGGCAGATGCGGTGGCCACCAGCGCAGGCGCCGTACTGGGAACCTCAACCACTACTACTTTTGTAGAATCTTCTTCTGGTGTAGCTGCCGGCGGCAGAACCGGTCTTTCCTCTGTGGTGACGGGTTTCCTGTTTCTCCTGGCCATATTCTTTTCCCCGATATTCTGTGCCATTCCCGGCTTTGCCACGGCGCCGGCCCTGATCTTTGTGGGATTCCTGATGGTATCCGCCATCGTGGGCGTGGATTTTGAGGATCTGTCCGAGGCGGTACCTGCATACCTGTGTATGCTTGCCATGCCGCTGATGTACAGCATTTCAGAGGGCATCGCCATCGGTGTAATCTCCTATGTTATCATCAATCTCGCGTCTGGAAAGGCAAAGAAGATCACGCCGCTGATGTACGTGCTGGCGGTATTGTTTGTATGCAAGTACATTTTCCTTTGATCTTACCGACCATCGCTGTGCCGGTCCTGATATACGATGCTGCCGTCGATGATGGTGTACGGTTCTTTTATGTGCCGGCGGCAGACACCGATCAGGCTGCGGGTCTCTGATAGAGGAACGGG
This sequence comes from Eubacteriaceae bacterium, assembly GCA_910574015.1. Lineage (GTDB taxonomy): Bacteria > Bacillota > Clostridia > Lachnospirales > Lachnospiraceae > Eubacterium_F. Next base: position 16,943 of record CAJSYQ010000009.1, read on the forward strand.
CAGTCAGAATAGTGAAATGTTCATGAATTGTTCCCTGTTTATATTGCGGGGGACTTTTTTTTGTGCTAAAATACAAAGGTATTTTATTAAGTAAAAATATCTATTTATACTGGAGGCGAAACAATGAATAGTGCAAAGAAAATCATGAAGAATCAGGGGATAAAGAGTGAGAAGCGTACGGTTCGTGCAGAGTCCAATATCCTGCAGAAAAACAAGGTGCTTCTGATCATCGGCCTTCTGATCATGGCGGCTCTGGTGGGCGCTGTCTGTTATATCAATCTGCGTCCCCGGGCGATACTAAAAGTAGAGGCGAAGGAGGCGAATGGAAGTACCACCACCCATACGATTTATTACAAGGAAGCAATGTATGATATCTATAATACAGAGATGCAGTATAACAGCATGGCGCAGCTCTATCAGCAGTTTTACGGCTCCACCTTCTGGGAGGCGCAGAATGTGGACAGCAAAGGAAATAACGGTGCTGCCGCTGCCAAGGCGGAGCTTATGAGCAATATGAAACAGCGTGAGATCCTGTATCTGGACGCCAAGAAAAACGGCGTAGCCCTGACCGAGGAGGAGAAGTCCAAGGTGGAGACGGACGTAAAGACCTTCCGCGACGGACTGTCAAAGAAGCAGAAGGAGATGTTTGGGCTGGATGAGAAGACGGTTCGTACCGTTATTGAAAAACAGGCTCTTGCAGATAAATATAAACAGCAGATCATAGACGGACTGGGCATCGATGAGGCCGCGATTAAGGCAGGCGTAAGCAGGGAGGACTACCGCCAGTATGATCTTCAATATTATACGATAGAGAAGTCTGTGACAGACGATCAGGACAACAGCAAAAAGAAAAGTGCTGAGGAGCTGAAAAAGGACAAGAAGAATATGGAAGAGCTGCAGAAAAAAGCGGCGAAGGCAAAGGATTTTACAAAGGGGATCCTGACCGATTCTGACAACGACAATAAGGATGACAAAACAGGCATCTCTTATAACACCAAGGATCTGCTGGGCAATGATACGGATTTTGCATCGGCTGACGTGCTGAAGGCAGTGAAAAAGATGAAAAATAATGAGATTTCTGGTGTGTTGGAAGACGACGATGCTTTCTATGTAGTGAAGATGGTGAACAACAACAACCAGGAAGCATATGAGCAGCAGTGTACACAGGCTGTGGAGGATGAGAAAACCTCTCAGTTTAATACCAAATACAAAAATGAAATAAAGAACAACTATACGGCCAAGGCACAGAGCTACTGGAAGGGACGTGTGACTCTCGGTTATCTGACCTATGACCCGGAGGCAGGCAGTGAGACAGAGGAGGACGAGGATGATACGGCTTCCGGTTCCGCAGCCTCGGGCTCGGCGTCGGAATAAACAGGGATAGAAGCTGCTGACTTACAATTTGATCTGGAATGGAGGAAATCATGGCAAACGTAAAGAGGATTTATGTGGAAAAAAAAGAGCCCTATGCGGTGCGGGCTAAGGAGCTGCGGCAGGAATTGAGAGAGTATCTGGATATCAGGGAGCTGGAGGATGTCCGTGTACTGATCCGTTATGATGTGGAGGCACTGTCCGACGCCACCTATGACAAGGCGCTAGTGACTGTATTTTCAGAACCCCCGGTGGATTTTGTGTATGAGGGGGATTTTGAGAGAAAAGCGGAGGACCGGATCTTTTCTGTGGAGTACCTTCCGGGGCAGTTTGACCAGAGGGCAGATTCTGCGGAGCAGTGCGTGAAGCTGCTGAATGAAAAGGAGGAACCCATCATCCGCTCTGCCACAACTTATGTTCTCAGCGGCGGGGTGACGGATGAGGACTTTCGGCGGATCCGGGAGTACTGCATCAATCCGGTGGACTCCAGAGAGACAGATGAGACGGTGCCGGATACGCTGGTCACTGTATTTGACGAGCCGGCGGACGTAACGATCTTCGAGGGCTTTACGGAGCTGCCGGAGCCGGAGCTGCGGACTCTGTATGAATCCCTGAGCCTTGCCATGACCTTCAAGGATTTTCTTCATATCCAGAATTATTTCCGCGGGGAGGAGAGACGCGATCCGTCCATGACAGAGATCCGGGTTCTGGATACTTACTGGTCTGACCACTGCCGTCACACTACCTTTCTGACGGAGTTAAAAAATGTCTCCTTTGAAGAGGGAGATTATACGAAACCCATCAAAGATACCTTTGACGCCTATAAAAAAGCCCATGAAGAAATGTATCAGGGCAGGGAGGACAAGTATGTCTCCCTGATGGATATCGCCCTTCTTGGTATGAAAAAGCTCCGGGCGGAAGGTAAACTGGAGGATATGGAAGAATCCGATGAGATCAATGCCTGCTCTATCGTCGTTCCGGTGGAGATCGACCGGGGCAGCGGCCCGGAGACAGAGGAGTGGCTGGTGTTCTTTAAAAATGAGACACACAACCATCCTACGGAGATCGAACCCTTTGGCGGCGCTGCCACCTGTCTTGGCGGCGCCATCCGCGATCCGCTCTCCGGGCGGGGGTATGTATACCAGGCAATGCGTGTAACAGGTGCAGCGGATCCCACAAGACCACTGAAGGAGACGATGGAAGGAAAGCTTCCCCAGAGAAAGATCGTGACCGGGGCGGCCCAGGGGTACAGCTCCTACGGCAACCAGATTGGGCTTGCCACCGGCCTGGTGGACGAGATCTACCATCCCGACTATGCCGCAAAAAGATTGGAGATCGGTGCGGTAATGGGTGCGGCTCCCAGGAACAATGTGATCCGTGAAAATTCCGACCCCGGTGATATCATTATTCTTCTGGGCGGCAGGACCGGGCGTGACGGCTGCGGCGGCGCGACGGGTTCCTCTAAGGCTCACAACACGGCGTCCATCGATACGTGCGGTGCCGAGGTACAGAAGGGAAATGCTCCCACAGAGCGGAAGATACAGAGACTGTTCCGCCGGGGGGAGGTAAGCCGGATCATAAAGAAATGCAACGATTTCGGCGCAGGCGGTGTATCGGTGGCCATCGGCGAACTCGCTGACGGTCTCACTGTGGATCTGGATAAAGTACCAAAGAAATATGCCGGCCTGGATGGGACAGAGCTGGCGATCTCCGAATCACAGGAGCGTATGGCGGTAGTAGTAGATCCTAAGGATGCAGACCGGATGCTTGCCTATGCCGAGGAAGAAAATCTGGAAGCGGTCTGTGTGGCCGAAGTGACAGAGATACCGCGCCTTGTTTTGAAATGGAGAGGGAAGGAGATTGTTAATATCTCCCGGGCATTTCTGGATACCAACGGAGCACATCAGGAGACAGATGTAGTCGTGTCTGTTCCAGGGAAGAAGGATAGTTATCTGACAAAGGTAGAACCGGTAAAATCCTTTAAGGAAGCCCTGTTAAAGAAACTGGAGAGTCTGAATGCCTGTTCCAAAAAGGGACTGGTGGAAATGTTTGACAGTTCCATCGGGGCATGCACCGTGACGATGCCTTATGGCGGAAAATACCAGCTGACCCCAGTGCAGACCATGACAGCCAAGCTGCCGGTTCTGGACGGAGCCTGCGATACGGTGACTATGATGAGCTATGGGATGGATCCGTATCTGATGAGCTGGAGCCCCTATCACGGTGCGGAATATGCAGTCCTGACTTCCGTGGCGAAGATCGTGGCAGCCGGCGGCGATCACACAAAGATCCGTTTCACGTTCCAGGAATACTTTAAGCGAATGACGGAAGACCCGAAGCGCTGGGGTGAGCCCATGGCAGCCCTTCTTGGTGCGTACGATGCCCAGATGCAGCTTGGGCTGCCGTCCATCGGTGGAAAGGACAGCATGTCGGGCACCTTTAATGATATCGACGTGCCGCCCACACTGTGTTCCTTCGCCGTGGATGTGGCGAAATTATCCGATGTTGTCACGAATGAACTGAAGCAGGCGGGCAGCCGTCTGGTGAAATTTACTATTGAGAAAAATGAGTATGATCTTCCAGATTTCCCGTCGGTTATGGAGCAGTATGGCAGGATCACCGCCCTTATGCGGGACGGGGTGATCCGCTCAGCCTGCGCGCTGGACGGAAATGGCGTGGCGGATGCTGTGGCAAAGATGGCATTTGGCAACAAACTGGGAGTCCGCTTCTGCCGGCATAAACCGAAAGAGTATTTCTTCGCTCCGGCTTATGGTGAGATTATTGCGGAGATTGGAGAAGAGGATCTGGATAAGCTGGATGCGGTTGGAGCGGCATACGACAAGATTGGTAAGGTGCTGCCGGAACCGAAGTTTGTCTGTGATACCGAAGAGATTTCCATGGAAGAAGCACTATCGGCATGGACTGGAACTCTGGAGGGGGTATTCCCCACCCGCTCTGGTGCTGGCGACGGTAGGGATGACCGGCCTGACAGGGGAGTTTATCGGGCGGACGATATCTATGTGTGCAGGCACAAGGTGGCGGAACCGAAGGTGTTTATTCCGGTATTTCCGGGTACGAATTGTGAATACGATACGACGAGGGCATTTGAGGCGGCAGGCGCACGGACGGAGAGTATTGTGTTTAAAAATATGACGGAGAAGAATATCACGGACAGTGTGGCGGCATTTGAGCAAGCCATTGACGGATCCCAGATCCTTATGTTCTCCGGTGGATTCAGCGCCGGCGACGAACCGGACGGATCGGCGAAGTTTATCACCTCCATTTTCCGAAATGAGCGTATTCAGGAGGCGGTCCACAGACTGCTGGAGGAGAGGGACGGTCTGATCCTGGGTATCTGTAATGGTTTCCAGGCACTGGTGAAGCTGGGACTGGTTCCTTATGGGAAAATTACCACACAGACTGCGGATTCTCCCACCCTGACCACAAACCGCATCGGACGTCATATTTCTAAGTCGGTCTATACAAAGGTAGTAACGAATAAATCCCCGTGGCTGCAGGAGGCAGAACTGGGTGGAATCTATGCGGTTCCGGCCTCCCATGGAGAGGGCCGTTTTGTGGCGGACGAAGAGTGGCTGAAGAAATTATTTGAAAATGGTCAGGTGGCGACCCAGTATGTGGATGTGGAGGGCCGTCCCACAATGGATGAGGATTACAATCCCAATGCGTCCTATATGGCCATCGAGGGAATTACCAGTCCGGACGGAAGGGTTCTCGGTAAGATGGCGCATTCCGAACGACGCGGCGATGGCGTGGCAGTGAATATCTATGGAGACCAGGACCAGAAGATATTCCTCAGCGGCGTCAATTATTTCAGGTAATATGAGGCGGATCATACTGGCATCCCAGTCCCCCAGAAGGAGGGAACTGATGGAACTCATCGGTTTCCCCTTCCAGGTGATGACATCGGATGCAGAGGAGATTATTACAAGCTGTGATCCGGCAGCAGTAACGGAAGAACTGTCCCGGCAGAAGGCGCATGCTGCCGCCGCCGACATTCCGGATGGGGAAGAGGCCGTCGTGATCGGGGCAGATACCGTTGTGTCGGTGGGAGGCCGGATACTGGGAAAGCCAAAGGATACAGAAGAGGCGCGTTCTGCCATCTGTGCGATCCAGGGAAGGGATCACATGGTCTACACAGGCGTTACCATTTTAGTAAAGGACAGCGGGGGGATCCGCGCAGAGACCTTCTCCGAGGGGACGAAGGTCATCACCGCCCCCATGAGCGGGGAAGAGATTGAGAAGTATATTGCAACGGAGGAGCCCTATGACAAAGCCGGCGCCTATGGAATCCAGGGCAGCTTTGCAAGGTTTATCCGGGGGATCGAGGGGGACTATTACAATGTAATGGGGCTGCCGGTCCACCAGTTATATGAGAGATTGAAAAAAATAGTTGACAATGTTTGAAATATATGGTAAAGTATTACTCGTGTCTGACATATAATACATTGTCTGCGCGAGTGGCTCAGTTGGTAGAGCACAACCTTGCCAAGGTTGGGGCCGCGGGTTCGAGTCCCGTCTCGCGCTTTTTAGAAAAATAAGGAGATCCTGATGCATTCAGTGGTCTCCTTATTTTTTAATGAGTTCAAGGATGCCTGCAAAAGCACCTTTTTTGTAAAAAAATGTTGATTTACACACGCTTAACATATATAATAATTTCCAGGTTTATATGCCGAAACGACGGCTCAGACAAAGGAAAAACGGTGGAACGACGGAGGACAGGATGAAGATAACGACGGATTATATAGTGGGGAATACTGCGATCCAGATTGTAAATACGGGTAAGAGGATTAAAGTAATAGATATTGCAAAGGAAAGGAAGAAACGTTATTTTCTGGAAGTGATCGTGGTCACACTGGCCGCCAGCATTGTTTTTCTGGGGTGCTGCTTCTATATAGTAAAACTGCACAATACATCCACCATGCTGGATAAACAGAATTATGTCTTAAGAAGTGAGATTGAGGGACTGCAGAAAGAGAATGCGATACGGGAACGGGAGAGAGAGAACGTCATGGTGGATTATAAGGCGCTTTACAAAAAGGCCAGGAGGCTGGGGATGAGGTTCCCTGCAGAGGGGCAGGTATATCGGTATGATGTGGAAAAAAGTACGGCGGTGAGGATCAGAGCCGACAGGACAGGAAGCTAGTGACAGATCTGCCGGAATATGGTACAATTGATGTCAGTAAATGATGTTATTTCTGTCTGGCAGGCTGCCGGGCAACAGGAAATGGAGGTTGTGTAGAATGAAACTAACTTATGCAGAGGACAGGAGCAAAAAGTATACGTATGATTGGGATGAATACGAGGGCGGAAATAAGGATGCCAAGACGATGTTCCAGGAGATTCTGGAGGATCCGAAGCTGCCGGAGCTGGAGGAGATCATTGTGGGATGCTGGGGGGAGTCCTGGGACAACGATGCCCAGGCGATCTTAGACGGCATCGTGGAACATAAGGATAAGTTCTCTCATATTAAAAGCCTTTTTATCGGGGATATGGAGTACGATGAATGTGAGGTTTCCTGGATCGAGCAGGGGGATTATTCGAAGCTGTGGGAAGCCCTGCCGCAGCTGGAGAGCCTTACCATTAAGGGGAGTATGAAACTGATACTGGGAGAGATCAAGCATCAGAACCTGAAATCACTCCAGATTATCTGCGGCGGACTGCCCAGCAGCATACTGGCGGCCATCGGAGAGGCAGAGCTGCCGGAGCTGAGGAATCTGCTCCTGTACATCGGGGTGGAGGATTATGGTTTTGACGGCGATGTGTCGGATATTGAGTCCATGCTGTCCAAATCGAATTTTTCAAAGCTGGAAGTGCTGGGGATCATGGACAGTGAGATCCAGGATGAGATTACAGAAGTAGTTGTAAAATCCAAATATATCGATCAGATTAAAGCATTGGATCTGTCCATGGGCTCCCTTTCGGACAAGGGCGGCGGGATCCTTTTGGAAGAACTTCCAAAGCATAAAAATATTGAGGCGGTGAATCTGGAGTATCATTATATGTCGGATGAGATGATGGAGAAGCTGCAGGGGCTGGCTGTACCTGTCAATGTGGAGGATCAGCAGGAAGACGATGAGTACGATGGTGAGATTTACCGCTGGCCGATGCTGACAGAATAATGGGGATCTGGTTAGTTGGGAAACGTCAGACAAAGCGGACAGATTACTTTCTGAAAGCGGCGGAGCAATTACATATCCCAGTTTCTTTCGCAGACTGGAACGAAGTGGATCAGGTGGATCTGGCCGGTGAGGTGGTGAAGCTTGATCCACCTTCCTATCAGACGACGGATCTCTTCGAAATGAATGACAGGATCAGGGAGTATATGGATGCCCTGAGAGGGCTGGAGAATAGGGGATGCCGCTTTCTGAATCCGCCCGGCGGGATCTGCCGCGTTCTGGACAAGAGGGCGTGTAAGGAGGAGCTTGCCAGGCACGGCGTGCCGGTGACAGAGATGTTTTCGGAGCAGATTGGAAACGCCGCAGAGTTGTCTGATGCAATGGAACGGCACAGATGCTATGCAGTATTTGTCAAACCGGTATTCTGCTCCGGCGCCGCCGGGGTGATGGCCTACCGGATGAATCCGGGGAGAGAACGGGAGGCTGCTTACGCCTCCTGCCGGCTGGAGGGAGGCGAACTTATCAATACCAAGACTCTGTACCGCACAGAGGATTCTGGTGAGATCCGCCGCCTGCTGGACGCGGTCCTTTCCCTGGGGGCAGTAGTAGAGCGCTGGTATCCCAAGTCTGCCTTTCGGGGAAAGAGCTATGATCTCCGGGTGGTATGGCAGTTCGGAAAAGCTGCTTTTATGGTGGTGAGGCAGTCCCGGGGGCCGGTGACCAATCTCCATTTGAATAATGCTGCCCTGGAGGTGGAACGTCTCTCTCTTCCGGAGAATACCCTTTCAGAGATCAAGGGGGTCTGTTTGGCGGCGATGTCTGTATTTCCGGAGCTTGCCATGGCAGGAATTGATATTCTGCTGGAGAAGGGGTCCATGCGGCCGCGCATTATCGAGATCAACGGACAGGGAGACCTGATGTATCAGGACATCTTTTGTGAAAACCGGATATATCAGGAACAGGTCCGGTATTTGGCGGCGGGGAAAGCTCTGCCGGAGTGAAGGAGACGCTTGTAGAATGCTGAATATGAATGAAATCGTCGGGCAATATGACATCCTTTTTGTGTGTATAGATTCCCTTCGGTATGATGTGGCGGTACAGGAGGAAGAGCGGGGCGGGACCCCAGTGTTAAATCAGTATGGCAGATGGCGCAAATGCCAGGCGCCGGGAAATTTTACCTATCCTTCCCATCAGGCCATGTTTGCCGGATTTCTTCCGGTGGATACCGCGGTGCGTGATATGAAGCAGCGGGAGAAGCTGTTCTTTTCAGAGGATATCGGCATGGGGCGGAAGGCGCCGCCGGAATCCTTTTGTTTTCAAGGCTCTACATTTGTAGAAGGTCTGGAAAGGGAGGGCTATGGCACCTATTGCATCGGTGGTCTGAGTTTCTTTGACAAGAGGACAGACATTGGCCGGGTGATGCCTTCTTTTTTCCAAAACAGCTACTGGCATCCTTCTTTTGGCTGCCGGGTAAAGGAGTCCGCTGCCAACCAGATCCGTTTTGCTGTTGATAAGCTGCGGGATATTCCGAAGGAACGGCGGGTTATGATGTATATCAATATTTCTGCCATACATTATCCGAACTATTTCTATATAGAAGGTGCAAAGAGGGATAGTGTGGAGGCCCACGCGGCGGCACTGCGTTATGTGGACGGTGAGCTGGGCAGGCTTTTTGGCGCTTTTCAGGAAAAGGGGGATACCTTCTGTATTTGCTGTTCCGACCATGGGACCTGCTATGGAGAGGACGGATATCTCTATCATGGTTTTAACCATCCCCTTGTCAATACCGTGCCGTACAAACACTTTATTTTATAACATTCTGTCAATTACCAATCAACTTTACCGGATCAGGAGGAAGCCGATGAATCCATATCAGCAGTATATGTACAGCTATCCGCATAAGACAGCCTACGGCGCCCTTTTTGGGGTGAGCCTTGCGGATTACGCGGAGCGGCTGGCGGGCCGCGGGACCAGCCTGTATTTTCATATTCCCTTCTGTCAGAGCAAATGCGGCTACTGCAACCTTTTTTCCGTGGTGGGGCAGGGATATGACGTTATGGAGCAGTATATTGATGCCATGGAGCGGCATGCCGGCCAGATTTCACGTATACTGCCGGATTCTGTGGAGTTCTCTGACCTGACGCTGGGAGGGGGGACGCCCCTGGTGCTTTCTGTCCCGCAGCTGGAACGGGTCTTCAGGATTGCCGGCCAGTTGGGATTTCGGATGGAGAGGAGACAGGTGGTTGTGGAGACGTCGCCTGCCCAGACGACAGAGGAGAAGCTGGAACTTCTGAAAGAACATGGTGCGACACGGATCAGCATGGGGGTTCAGAGCTTTTTTCAGGAGGAGCTGGCGAGGCTGAACCGGAACCATACAGTGGAACAGGTGAGGGACGCCGTGAGACTGATTAAGAGGGCGGACTTTCCCTGCATGAATCTGGATCTGATCTATGGCATCCCCGGGCAGACGGAGGAGAGCCTCTTGTCCTCCGTCAAACAGGCGCTTTCATATGATCCGGAAGAACTATTCCTATATCCCCTCTACATAAAAAAGGATACTTTTCTGTCCTCCCAATCGGTTATGAGACAGGAAGATGCTTTTCATATGTATGGCGCCGCCAGAAAGTATCTGAGGGAAAAGGGCTATGTTCCCTATTCCATGAGAAGGTTTGTACGGGGGGGCGACGCCGGCGGACTGACGGGATGCGGCTTTGAAAATACACTTTCCATTGGCTGTGGTGGGCGTACTTATATTGATGAACTCCATTTCTGCATGCCGTACGGGGTCAGGCAGAGCCAGTGCAGACAGATCCTGACGTCGTATATGGATGAAGAGGATTATCTCTCGGTCCGGCATGGGTACCTATTGAGCGAAGAAGAGAGGCGGCGCAGATATGTGATCAAGAATATCCTGTTTGCATCCGGGCTTTCTCTTGGGGAATACAGAGAATGCTTTAAGGCAGATCTCCGGCAGGAATTTCCGGTGCTGACAGAGTGGATCCGGCAGGGATATGCGCAGTCGGATGGGGAATGGATCCGGCTGACGGAGGACGGGTTCTGTCTGTCAGACTATCTCGGGCCGATGCTGATCTCGGATGAGGTAAGAGAGAAGATGCTTCACTCTGAAATTTCGCCAATGCTGGAGGGATAGGTATATGATCAGGCAGATATATTACCGGGGCAGTCTGGACTTCTGTAATTATTCCTGTACATACTGCCCCTTTGCCAAGAAGAAGGGCAGTGAGAGACGGATCTCCAGGGACCGGCAGGAATGGTTTCGGTTTGTGGAATACATAGCTGCCAGCAGCTTCGACGGGGCGGTACAGGTTGTTCCGTATGGAGAGGCGCTGATCCATGAGTACTACTGGCAGGGTTTGGCGCAGCTCAGCCGCTGTGGCAGGATCCGGGCTGTAGGTGCCCAGAGCAATTTTAGTTTTTCGGCCCAGAGGATGACGGCCCTTTATAAAAAGTATGGCGGAGACGGGGACAAGCTCCGGCTGTGGGGAACCTTTCATCCCGGGATGGTGTCTGTAGAGGCCTTTCTTGATGTGTGCACGCAGCTGCGGGAGAGCGGCATCCGGTTTTGCGCAGGCGGCGTCGGTGTTCCAGAGAACATGGATATCCTTGGCGAGCTGCGCCGGAGGCTGGACGACGGGATCTATATGTGGATCAATAAGATGGACGGGCTGGGCCGGCGGTACCGTGAGGATGAGATCCGGGCATTCTGCTCCCTTGACCCGCATTTTCCACTGGAGCTGCATTATTTCAGGCCGGATGCCAGGGCGTGCAGTGCATCGGTAATGATCCGGGGGGACGGCACGATCCTGCCCTGCGGCATCTGCCATCAGAAGATGGGAAATCTGTATGCAGACGGACTGGAGGGGACGGCGGGGAAGGTGTGTACGAGGCGTGCCTGCGACTGTTTCCTTGCCTATGGGGGAAGAAGGGATATACCAGAATTAACCGATTTCCGGCCATTTCCGGCATTTCGGATCCCCTTTTCATGACACAGAGGGGAAAAATGCCAATTAACATTGGCAAATGCAAAAAAATTGGCAAATGCAAAAAAATTAAAAAAATTAAAAATTCCTCTTGCATTTTCCAGATGATTCATGTATAATAACGTTTGTGGTTGTGATTGGGCTATCGCCAAATGGTAAGGCACTGGACTCTGACTCCAGCATTTCTAGGTTCGAATCCTAGTAGCCCAGTTTTTAAGTCCTGATAGTTATCAGGGCTTTTGTTATATTATGATTAGGGTTTGACGGGATTCAGTTCGTATGATCCGCGGACCATGGTAGGAAATGAGGGTTTTTATGAGCGATTCATTGAGACAGGAAATTGAAAAACGCCGTACCTTTGCCATTATATCCCATCCGGATGCGGGAAAAACTACTTTGACAGAGAAGTTTCTTTTATATGGAGGGGCCATCAATCTGGCTGGTTCTGTCAAGGGACGGAAGGCCGCGAAGCATGCGGTATCGGACTGGATGGAGATTGAGAAGGAGAGGGGAATCTCCGTGACCTCTTCCGTCCTTCAGTTTAACTATGATGGATTCTGCATCAATATTCTGGATACACCGGGGCATCAGGATTTCTCCGAGGACACATACCGGACGCTGATGGCGGCGGATTCGGCAGTTATGGTGATCGACGGATCCAAAGGTGTCGAGGCGCAGACCATTAAGCTCTTTAAAGTATGTGTTATGAGGGGCATCCCCATCTTTACCTTTATCAACAAAATGGACCGTGAGGCCATGGACCCCTTTGAACTGATCGACCAGATCGAGAATGTGCTGGGGATCCGCACCTGCCCCGTGAACTGGCCCATCGGGTCAGGGAAGAACTTCAAGGGAGTATATGACCGCAGTACAGAGATGATATCCCGTTTTATCGCCGGGGATAACGGACACAAGGTGGAGACGGTGGAGGCGAAGCTGGGAGATCCCGGCCTGGATGGGCTGATCACGAAGGAATATCATGATCAGCTGGGAGAGGAGATTGAGCTGCTGGACGGAGCCAGCGACGAGTTTGATCTGGAACGGGTGAGGGAAGGAAAACTCTCGCCGGTCTTTTTTGGGTCGGCACTGACGAATTTCGGCGTGGAAACATTTCTGCAGCATTTTCTCGATATGACGACTCCGCCGCTGCCGCGAACCTCAGAGGGGGAAGAGGTGGATCCCTTTTCTAATGAATTTTCGGCCTTTGTATTTAAGATACAGGCAAATATGAATAAGGCCCACCGGGACAGGATCGCATTTATGAGAGTGTGTTCTGGAAAGTTTGAGGCGGGTATGGAGGTTATGCATGTGCAGGGCGGCAAAAAGATACGGCTGTCCCAGCCTCAGCAGATGATGGCACAGGAGAGAAAGCATGTGGAAGAGGCCTACGCGGGAGATATCATCGGCGTGTTCGATCCGGGTATTTTTTCCATCGGCGATACTCTTTATAAGGGAAAGGAGCCAGTGAGCTTCGAGGGAATCCCCACCTTTGCGCCGGAGCATTTTGCCAGGGTGCGTCAGGTGGATACAATGAAACGCAAGCAGTTTATGAAAGGGATCAGCCAGATTGCCCAGGAGGGAGCCATTCAGATCTTCCAGGAATTTAATACCGGGATGGAAGAGATTATTGTGGGAGTGGTTGGCGTGCTGCAGTTTGAAGTGCTCCAGTACCGTCTTGAAAATGAATATAATGTAGAAATCCGCATGGAGCAGCTGCCATATGAGCATGTGAGATGGATTGAAAATGAAGAGATTGATGTGGCCGGCCTGTCTGTTACATCAGATACGAAGAAGGTGAAGGACCTGCACGACAAACCGCTTTTGCTCTTCACCCATCCCTGGAGTGTACAGACGGCTCTGGAACGGAACGAGGGACTACTTTTAAGTGAATTTGGCAGGAACTAGAAAGACATTCAAAGATTGACATATCCGTGCCTGATTGTTAGAATATATTACAGAAGAATATACATTGCATGGGGAGGATCAAAATGTATCATTGCCATACTCAATTCTATTTAACAGGTAATCAAAGGGACGTTTTTGAATTGATTAAAAAAATGCCGCCGCTGGAGCATTTTACACACCGATTCTCTGAGAGTGGAACCCCGGAGGAATCACTGACTGCCGGGGCGGATGTAATTTTTGTGGGATTGCAGGATTTGGACGCGGAGGAAACGATAAAACAACTGATCCGGCAAAAGAAAGAGAAAACAGAGCTTATTGTGCTGGCTGGGAGAGAAAAGGTGGCATCCCTTTTGGCTTGTATGTCCGAAATTACGGATATCTGGATTATGCCGGCATCAAAAGAGGAGATCGAGTTCCGTTTTTTGAGATGGCAGCAGAACTTTAAGATGGGCACGGATTTCTGGCAGACCAGCCAGTATCTGGAGTCCACCATTAACAATATCCCGAACCTGATCTGGTATAAGGATAAGGATGGGGTACATAAAAAGGTAAATGACAGCTTCTGTCGGACGGTGAATAAGTCAAAGGAACAGGTACAAGGGCAGAGACATGCCTATATTTGGGATGTGGAGGAGGACGATCCTGTCTGTATAGAATCCGAGAATGAAGTTATGAGGAGCCGTAAGACCTTTGTGTCAGAGGAGACGATTCAGACAGGGGACGGCATGCGGATCCTGACTACATATAAATCCCCCCTGTATGATTATGACGGCAGTGTGATGGGGACAGTCGGGGTGGCGAATGATATTACGCAGGAGCGGGCGTATGAGAGAGAGATCGGAAAGAAGAACCATGTTCTGGAGATGATCTTTACCACCATGGACTGTGGAATGATATGCCATACGATAGATGGTTCCCAGATCATCAGCATCAACAAAGCGGCGCTTAAGATTCTGGGTTATGAATCCCAAGAGGAATTGATGGAACATGGGTTTGATACAGTGGCCTCCTCTGTTCTGGAGGAAGACAAAGATGGGCTCCGGGACAGTATTGACGGTCTGGAAAAAGAAGGGGATAATGTCAGCGTCGAGTATCGTGTGAGACATAAAAATGGAGAGATTCTTCACGTAATGGGTAATGTAAAGCTGGTAGAGGAGAACGGTATGCTGTTTTACCAGCGGTTTCTATTGGACTGCACTACCCAGAAGCTGCAGGAGAAAAAGAGACAGGAGGAGGCCGAGAAGCGCCAGATGGAACTGATCCATGCTCTTTCCATTGACTTCAATCTTGTCTACTTCTTTGACCTTGATTCGGGGATGGGGATGCCTCTTCGCATTAATGAGGATGATATTCCTACTTTTGAATTCTCACACAGCAGGAAGGTTTCCATGCGGCAGAGCCTGGATCGATATATAGAGGAATTTGTCTATGAAGAGGACCGGGAGATGATGCGGGAAGCCTCCTCTCAGGAAATGCTTAAGAAAGAACTGGAGAAAAAGGATCTGTATTATGTGAATTATCGTGTTGCGGACGAGGGCAGAATGAAATATTACCAGATGAAGGTTGTCCGTACCGGAGCAGATGACGGCAACCGGGGCATCGTAATCGGATTCCGGAGTGTAGATGCGGAGACAAGGGAGGAAATGAAGAAAAAGAGCCTTCTGGAGGACGCACTGCTCCAGGCAAACAAGGCCAATAAGGCGAAGAGTGTTTTTCTCTCCAATATGTCGCATGACATCCGCACGCCGATGAATGCCATTGTGGGATTTACCACACTGGCACTGGCCCATCAGGATAAAAAGGAACGGGTGGAGGAATATCTGAATAAGATCAAATCATCCGGAGATCATTTATTGAACCTGATCAATGATGTGCTGGATATGAGCCGCATCGAGAGCGGGAAGATGCATCTGGAGGAAAAACCGTGCTGTCTGCCCGAGGTTCTGCAGGATCTGCGGAATATACTGCAGGCAGACATTTCAGCGAAGAAGCTGCAGTTAAAGATTGAGACGATCAATGTAATGGACAGGGATATTTACTGCGACAAGCTACGGCTGAATCAGGTGCTGCTGAATCTTCTGAGCAATGCGGTTAAATATACCGATGAGGGCGGTATGGTGACTGTGACCCTGGTGGAACATCCGGGAGCGCCGGCCGGCTCGGCAAATTATGAGTTCCTGATCAGGGACACCGGGATCGGTATGAGCAAAGATTTTGTGAAACACATCTTTGAGCCCTTTGAGAGGGAACGAAATTCAACTATAAGCGGAATTCAGGGAACCGGACTGGGGATGGCTATTACAAATAATATTGTGAATATGATGAACGGATCCATCAAGGTCAGCAGCGAGCAGGGAGTCGGCACAGAATTTTCTGTTTCCTTTACCTTCCGACTTGATCCAGAGGCGGCGGAACACCACGCTGCCACAACGGAAGAGAAGGGGGAAAAGAAGAAAGGTTCTTTTCGATCCCATTCCGGCCGTATTCTTCTGGCAGAGGACATCGAACTGAATCAGGAGATTGCGGTGACTATTTTGGAAGAGTCTGGTTTTTCCACCGAGGTTGCAGAGAACGGAAAGATCGCTGTAGATATGGTTAGGCGTTCGGAACCGGGTTATTATCAGCTTGTGCTGATGGATATACAAATGCCGGAGATGAACGGCTATGAGGCAACCAGGGAGATCCGCCGGCTGGAGGATAAAGAACTGGCGTCCATACCCATTCTGGCTATGTCGGCCAATGCCTTTGAGGAGGACAAACAGGAGGCCATGAAATGTGGAATGAACGGCCATATATCGAAGCCCATTGATGTAAAGACGCTTCTTGAAACACTGGATAGTATTATATTGTAAAAAAAGGGGCTGTCGCACTAAGTGAATAAGTGCGCAGCTCCTTTTGGATGTATATTGTGTGATTAGATAAAAATTATGGACAGGCAAGCATAATTTCACTAAAATGCAACAATAAAATACATGTAAATGAGAAGAAATCAAATTAAATTGTTGGAAAATAATAAAAAGGTGATATAATAATTAGTAAAGAATACGAGGTGCAATTATGCTTATTCAATTTAATTTTAAGAATTTTAAATCATTTCGTGATGAAGCAATTTTGGACTTATCAGCTGCAAAGATGACGGAATTTTCCGGCAGGGTGATTTCGGAAGGAAATGAAAAAATTTTGCCTATGGCGGCTATATATGGTGCAAATGCTAGTGGAAAGTCGAATATATATAATGCGTTTGAATACATGGCAAATTATGTGATTGAATCTTTCAAATATGGAGATGAAGAAGAAAAATTCGAGGAATACCGGCCGACCCCATTTTTATTTGATAGTGTTTCAGGTAATGCTGAGTCTAGTTTTGAAATATATTTTACGATTTCAGGGGAAAAGACAGAAAAAATATATAATTATGGTTTTTGTGTTGACAGACATGGAGTTACAGAGGAGTGGCTCAATTCAAAAGCTAAGACGGCGCGTAAATTTAAGCCTGTTTTTTATCGTTCTGTTGAAGAAAATTTGCTGGATTTGTCAGGTCTTCCAAAGAGCAGCAAGGATAATATTCAGGTGGCATTGGAGAAGCAGGTTTTAATTGTTTCACTTGGAGCAAAATTGAAAGTGAATAAGTGTAAAGACATCCGGGACTGGTTTCTGGCAAATGAGTTCGCAGATTTTGGGGATCCATTTACCAATTTCTTCTTGTCACATCGTTTGCCGAAAGGCTTTGTAGAGGATGATTGTGTGCAAAAGAAAGTGATAGAGTATTTCGCTTCTTTTGATGAGCACATTAAAAATTTTGAGATAGAAAAGGTACCGCATGACACTGAAATAAAAGAAGAGACATATAAAATTAGTGCACTGCACAAAAAAATAGATTCTGATGATTATGCAGCTATTCCTTTGGGCATGGAATCGGCGGGGACATTGAAAATGTTTGCATTGTATCCCGAATTGCAGGATGTTCTGGAAAAGGGAAGCGTGTTTTTTATTGATGAATTAAATGCTCGTCTACATCCTTTGCTGGTTCGGAACTTTTTACTTACTTTCCTGAATCCAGAAATCAATACGAATCATGCACAGTTGATTTTCACAACACATGATACATGGCAGTTGTCTAATCAGCTTCTTCGGAGGGATGAGGTGTGGTTTACAGAAAAAGATGGACAGGGGATTTCAAAATTGTATTCTCTGGCAGATTTTGTAGATGAATCTGGTGGCAGAATTCGAAAAGATGAAAGCTACGAAAAAAATTATCTTATCGGAAAATATGGTGCGGTTCCAACATTAAAGAGTATTGATCTCTTTAAGGAGGGATGAACATATATGGCAAGAAAAGACAGGACTGGTAACCGAAAAACCAGAAAGCAGAGGCAGCCATTAAGGATTCCGGAATTGGGTTATTATTTGGTTGTTACAGATACAGAGGCAACAGAAAGATGCTATTTTCAGGGATTGCATAAAGAACTCCCGAAAAGGATACGGAACAAATTAGTAATCAAGGTAGTGGAAACCAGGACAAGGGCAATGATTGATAAGTGTCTGGAAATGGCGGCATATGATGCGCAATATCGTATGCCTTGGATTGTATTTGACAGGGATCAGGTAAAGGATTTTGATGAGATCATAAAAGAAGCAGAAGCATCAGGTATAAATGTGGGTTGGTCAAATCCCTGCTTTGAAATATGGATGTACTGCTATTATGGAGCAATGCCAGCCATTATGGAATCTTGGGTATGTTGTGATGAGTTTGAAAAGGTTTTTCAAAGAAAAACTGGTCAGAAATATTCAAAATCAGATGCAGGATTGTATGAAAAGATTTTCCGGACTGGAGATGAAGAAAAGGCTCTACGAATAGCAGGAGAGAAGTATGAGCAGTGTATACGGGAAGGAAAAGAAACCCCATCTGGAATGTGCCCATGTACGACAGTTTACCAGTTAGTTGAGGAAATAAAGAAAAAGGTGAATTTAGCTAATGAATGAGGTGTAATAGAAATGTTTCAGTTGTTAATACGACAGGAAGACATCAAAAATTAAGCTGTCGCTTCACGAATTTTCATTTATATTCGTTGAAGCGACAGCCTCTTTGTTTTCTCTTATCACATCACATTCAGATGTTTTTTCATGATATATGTGGTGACAATAAAGCCTGCTGCGCTGACGGCAATGTTTTCTAAAATGGAGACCAAATAGGTAAAGTTAAAATAGCTCTGGCTGTAGCTGTCGTCTTGCAGGATCATGATTCCTCCCACGGACAGGATCATGGAGACGATCTGGAGGCCGAAATAGATGGCAAAGTACAGACCGATGCTGATCAGGATCCGATGGCTGCGGAAGAGCTGTCCCAGGGCAATGGAACAGTATACCTTCATAATGCTGGCGAATACACCTGTAATGAGGGACACCAGTATCAGGGAAAAGGTGAGATAATCGTTGCCGTTCATGTGGAACAAAAAACTGTCCAGGAAGGAACGAAGTCCGTCCAGCATTTCAGACAGGGTGACGAAACCGCTGAGACAGAACATAACTATAACAGAAAAGACAGCGATGATGCTGGCCAGGATTTCCCAGACCACGGCCGCCAGTGTTTTGGAAATTATAATCTGATGTGTTTTTACCGGCAGCGTAAAGGTGAGGTAAGCCTCAGAGGTGGCGGTTGTCTTGTAGAAGCGGATCACGATAAGGATCAGTGTGGCGATAAAGATGGCTATGATAAGAAAGGAATAGCCCAGGATGCCGAATACTGCCATGCCAGAGAGCACATTGAGTCCAGCGGAGTCCATATCCAGCTGCTGCATCATCCGCATCATTAACGCGAAGAGCGGTGTGAGTACAAGTATTATGCCATATAATGGAATAAAATATCTTGCAGTAGCTCCAAATTCCTGTTTCAATAATTTTCCTAGCATCGGAACACCTCCCTGAATAAAGAATCCACAGACTGACCTTCTTTGGCACGAATGTCATCTACATTGGCATGCAGCCGAATCTGGCCGTTCTGCAGGAAGATTACTTCGTCCAGTGCGCTTTCCACATCCGCGATAAGATGGGTGGAGATAAGGACAGTAGCGTTTTCACTGTAGTTATTGATGATTGTCTGTAGGATGTAGTCTCTGGTGGCCGGATCAACACCACCGATGGGTTCATCCAGACAGAACAGATTGGCGTCCCGGCTCATGGCAAGGACTAACTGGGCCTTTTCCAGAGTTCCCTTGGACATATGTCCCAGCTTCATGCTCTCCTGGATCCCCAGTCGCTGCAGCATTTCTTTTGCCTTCGCCCGGTCAAAATCCATGTAGAAGTCTTCAAAATAGTCGAAGAGTCTGGAGACCTTCATCCATTTGGGAAAAAAGGTGGTATCCGGCAGGTAAGACACATGCTGTTTTGTAATGATGCCGGGTGTTTCGCCGCCGATCCAGACGGAGCCGGAGGTCGGTACGAGAAGACCGTTAATGATCTTCAGGAAAGTGGTTTTTCCACTTCCGTTTGGTCCGAGCAGACCGACGATCCTGCCGCATTCCAGAGTGAGGTTCACATCGCTCAGAGCTTTGGATGCGCCGAAATTCTTGCTCAGATTCTTTGCTTCAAGTAGAATCATATATTCTCCCTTCTGCCTTTGCGGCAATTGCTATAATTGATATTCTTTGATAATATATGCCAGTATCTCGTTCTCACTGAAACCAAGCTCTGACAGGGAGCGGCGGAAATGCTCCAGCGCCTGTCCCGCCAGCTCTTCGCGCATGGTCCGGATCAGCGACAGGTCTGTGGTAACGATCCTTCCGCTGGTGCGGCTTCCTACCAGCAGTCCTTCCTGTTCCAGTGCGGCCAGCGCTTTCTGCATCGTATTGGGATTTACAGCGGCTTCTGTGGCAAGCTCCCGCACCGAGGGGAAACGGTCTCCGCTCTCATAAGAGCCGGCCAGGATTTTCAGCTTGATCTGGTCGATGAGCTGGAGATAGATAGGCTTTTCGTTGGATAACATCCAGGGCATAATATCCTCCTTTCTGATAAGGCTGTACACCGATGTATTAAGTGTATAATACAATGATACACCGATTGGTGAAAATGTCAAGTATTTTTTCCGTTTTGTATAATTTTTCATATTCTTTTTGTGTAATATTAACAAAAGTTATTTGAAAATGCCGGAATTTCACAACTTATTATTGACAAATAACCAGAAGGATTGTATTATCATATGTATAAATTGCGCAATTAGAAATCGAATTCGATTCAATAAGTGTCGGAAAAATAAGGAGAATGAAGGAGGTAATTATGTTTAAGAAGAAGCTGTTGAGAGCCAGTAAATTAATTGCTCTTGGAATGGCATTAGCAATGGCTGTTATTGTGCCAGGTGCACAGGCATCTCACTGGGGCCTGTCAGGAGGAGTGGTGACTCATGATCCTACGATCATCAGAGAGAGCGGATCCACCTGGTGGTCTGCTTCCACGGGACAGGGCATTGGAATGAAGTATTCCACCAACAATGGACGGACTTGGACAGATGGACTTCCCATCTTTGCACAGCCGTTATCATGGTGGAGGCAGTATGCGCCGAGAATGACAAATAATGATGTGTGGGCACCAGATCTCGAGTATTACAGAGGAAGATATTACTGCTTCTACAGTGTGTCTGAGTTTGGAAAGAACAATTCGGCCATCGGGTTAGTATCCTGCTCAAGTATTTCAAGAGGCGACTGGAGAGACGACGGAGTTGTTGTTTCTTCCAAGGCAGGAAGAGATACCTTTAATGCCATCGATCCCAATCTGGTGGTGGATGCAGCCGGGAAACCCTGGCTCGTTTATGGATCCTGGTTTGACGGGATTTATGTTGTGCGTCTGAACCAGTCTACCATGAAACCGGCCGCTGCTCCTGTGAGGATCGCTTATCGGTCCGGCGGTATTGAAGGACCATGTATCATGTACAACAATGGTTACTATTATCTGTTTACATCCATTGGAAAATGCTGCAACGGTGTCAATAGTACATATAAAATTATGTACGGCCGTTCCAGAAGCATTACCGGGCCATATTTAGATAAGAATGGAAGAAATCTGCTGAACGGCGGCGGAACGATAATGGATTCCGGAAATGATAGATGGAGAGGTCCTGGCGGACAGGATGTATTCCGTAATAGTTCCATGGGTTATGTGATGGCGCGTCATGCTTATGATGCATACAACAATGGTACACCAACCCTGTTGATCAGTGATCTGTATTTCCGGAATGGCTGGCCGACATATTGATGATTAAGACTCCTCGCACATGGCCCTGACCGGCTGTGTGCGAGATTTTAATTTACGGCGTGCTGCCATGGATATCATTTATAACCGGCTGACGCGGCCGAGACAGCAGGAGGCAAACATGAGAAAAAGAGTTATAAAAATGATATTGCTGGCGTTTATATGCATGGCTGCCGTTGGCAGTTCTATATGCGCCAATGCAGAGGAAGCTGACTACAAAAAAGAGGAATACACGCTGGTCAGCAGGATCGATAATTCGTCGGGAAAGGTTGGCGGGTACAGAAACGGTGACGGCGTATTATTATTGCCAGTAAAAGAGATTGTGGAACCGGCAGGTTATGTACTGGAAGAATGCTCCAGGTGCGGCAAGGATGAAGTATACAACAAAAGCGATGAAGATGCCGGAGAAAAGGGGCATTATTTCATTAACTGGTATCAGAACCTATTGAGCTACAGCGTAGGCGATCAGGTGGTGGAGCTGTCTGCAGAAAATACGAAGATAGATGGAAGTACATATTCTCCGGTGGATCTGTTTCACAATATCGGCCTGCAGGTGGAAGTGAATGAAGAAAAGAAAGAGATAACGGTTTCCTCCAATCTGATACAGGCCGTATATTTCTATTCGGCAACCTGCGATTCCTGCGCCAGGATCCAGGAATATCTGGCGGAGCTGGAGAGCCGTTTTCCGAATCTGAATATAAGAAAATATGATATCTACTCCACCGCCAACTATGACCTTCTGGTAGAATATGGGAAGGTGTATCGGCTGCCGGAGGAGAAAAGAGGATTTACCCCCAGCGTATTTATATCTGATCAGGTGCTCCTGGGGGCAGAGATACAGCAGAAACTGGAGGCGCTGTTGAAAGACTATCCGCAGAATCAGGCCACTGTCATTCTGGAAAGTGGGGAAGAGAGTGGGGAGTTAGAGGATAAAAATATATTTCTGCATCTGGCGGCAGCCTTTGGTCTTGGCTTTGTAAATGGCCTGAGTCCCTGCAGCCTGTCGATTTTTCTGTTTCTGCTGTCCTTGATGCTGACAGGAAGAGAGAAGATGATGCGATGCGGATTTTCTTTTCTGACGGGAAAGGCGGTTATGTTCTTTCTGTTGGGAACCATTCTGTATAATGTGGTGAATTCCATAAATATGACAGTATTTTCAAAGTGGATCGATCTGTTTATGATCATATTTGCCGTCTGCTTTGCTCTTTTAAATCTGCTGGATTTCTATAAGGCGCGGGCAGAGCGCTACGGTGATATGAATCTCCAGCTGCCAGGAAGGGTGAAGAAAATGAATCATTCCATGCTTCGCTGGGGCAATAAATTTACTGCGGCAAAGCTGGGTGCCGTCATTATGTTCGGCATCGGCATGGCGGTGGCCACGGGAGAATTTCTGTGTACGGGGCAGATTTATTTGTCTTCCATTGTTATTATGGTGCAGAAGGGAACCGGCGGCATGCTGCCGACACTGCTGCTGGCCGTATACAGCGCGGCGTTTGTCGTGCCCCTGTTCGTTATTATGATCGTCATCTATTTTGGCAAAAAGGTCTTTGGAATGTCAGAGGCCGTGCTGGAGAAGATACCTGTGATCAAACTGATCAGCGCCGTTCTTTTTGTGGCGATGGCAGTTTATCTGATCCTGGTTTGACCAAGACAGCGGGGAGGAAGATCGGAAAAATGAAATGGAAGAACATAACGGTTACGGCGCGGAATGGAGCTATAATATATGAAGGTCCCCTGAACGAGCTTCCAGTGAAGGAGGAATATATTATAGAGAAAAGCAGGGAATTGTACAACGAGGAGGAGCCCTGCATTATTTACCGGACGCATATTACGAAGAAGCTCTATCTGGACATCTGGGATCAGCTGAAGGACAACCAGAAAAAGAAAAGGGCTGCTGACTGCAATTCTTATCGGGAGCTGTTATCACCGCTGGCAGTGAACATGGAGGATGCAACATTGGAATTTCAGTAGAAATACTGCCGGAGCAGGTGTCATACTGCCGCCTTGGCATATTTTAGCGATTACCCTATTTTTTGGAAAAGCATTCTTTACATTTTTAAGGGGAAGTGATAGAATAATAGAATGAATAATATTTAAGGAGGACATAGACAAAAATGGCTAGAAAAATGAAAACTATGGATGGTAACACAGCCGCTGCACACGTGTCATATGCGTTTACGGAAGCTGCTGCGATCTATCCTATCACACCATCTTCTCCAATGGCCGACTATACGGATCAGTGGGCTACTCAGGGAAGGAAGAATATTTTCGGACAGACTGTAATGATGTCTGAGATGGAATCAGAAGGAGGAGCAGCAGGTGCTGTTCACGGCTCTCTCCAGGCAGGAGCATTGACAACTACCTATACAGCATCCCAGGGTCTGCTTCTGATGGTGCCAAACCTTTACAAGATTGCTGGTGAGCTTCTTCCGGGCGTTGTTCATGTAACGGCCAGAGCACTGGCTAGTCACGCATTGTCTATTTTCGGTGATCACTCCGATGTATATGCATGCCGTCAGACTGGTTTTGCCATGCTGTGCTCCAGCAATGTGCAGGAGGTAATGGATCTGGGTGCAGTGGCTCATCTCACTGCCATCGAGGGACGTGTTCCATTTATGCATTTCTTTGATGGTTTCCGCACATCCCATGAGATCCAGAAGATTGAGATCTGGGATTATGACGATCTGAAGGAAATGTGCAACATGGAAGCCGTACAGGCATTCCGTGACCGCGCGCTGAATCCAAATCATCCGGTACAGCGTGGTACGGCTCAGAACCCGGATATCTTCTTCCAGGTAAGAGAGGCATGCAACAAGTATTACGATGCCGTTCCGGAACTGACTCAGATGTATATGGACAAGGTCAATGAAAAGATCGGCACCGACTACAAGCTGTTCAACTACTATGGTGCACCGGATGCCGAGAAGGTTATCATCGCTATGGGATCTGTATGCGATACCGCAGAGGAGACGATTGATTATCTGATGAGCCAGGGCGAGAAGGTAGGTCTTGTGAAAGTCCGTCTGTTCCGTCCGTTTAGTGCAAAACACCTGATCGATGCACTTCCTGACACCGTAAAACAGATCAGCGTTCTGGATCGTTCCAAAGAGCCGGGCGCTCAGGGCGAGGCTCTGTTCCTGGATGTGGTATCTGCACTGAAGGGCACGAAATTTGACAGCGTACAGGTACTTGGCGGACGATATGGCCTTGGTTCCAAGGATACGGTTCCGTCTGATATTATTGCCGTATTCAGAAATGATTCCAAGAAGACGTTTACGATTGGTATCAAGGATGATGTCACCAATCTTTCTCTTGACAGAAATGAGAATCCGGTGACTGCTCCAGAAGGAACCACAAGCTGTAAGTTCTGGGGACTTGGTGCGGATGGTACGGTAGGTGCCAATAAGAACTCCATCAAGATCATCGGTGACCACACAGATAAATACGCACAGGCATACTTTGACTATGATTCAAAGAAATCCGGTGGTGTTACGATATCCCATCTTCGTTTTGGTGACAGCCCGATCAAGTCTACTTACCTGATCAACAAGGCTGATTTCGTGGCATGCCACATGCCTGCTTATATCAGAAAATACAATATGGTACAGGATCTGAAGGATGGCGGTTCTTTCCTTCTGAACTGTGCATGGGATATGGACGAGCTTGAAAAGCATCTCCCGGGCCAGGTGAAGAGATATATGGCAGAACACAGCATCAATTTCTATACCATTGATGGTTTCAAACTCGGCAAAGAAATCGGTCTTGGCGGCCGTATCAATACGATCCTTCAGTCCGCATTCTTCTCTATCTCCGGCATTATTCCGGAGGCGGATGCGATCCAGTATATGAAGGATGCAGCTACTGCTTCTTATTCCAAGAAGGGTGATGACATCGTTAAGATGAATCACGACGCCATCGATGCTGGTGCAAAGAATTATGTTAAAATTGAGATTCCGGCTTCCTGGAAGGATGCAGCAGACGAAGATTTGTCTGTAACTGTGACAGGAGACAGAAAGGATCTTGTAGATTATGTGAATACTATACAGAATGCCATTAACAGCCAGACCGGTAACGATCTTCCTGTATCCGCATTCGAGAAATATGTGGATGGTACTCTGCCAAGCGGCTCCGCTGCTTATGAGAAACGCGGTGTGGCAGTGGATGTTCCCCAGTGGAATCCGGAAGGATGTATCCAGTGTAACTTCTGTTCTTATGTATGTCCTCATGCCTGCATCCGGCCGGTTGCCATGGATGCTGACCAGCTTGCCAAGGCACCTGCCAACAATGCTGTTGACTTAAAGGGTGTGGATGGCGTGAAGTTTGTCATGAGTGTATCTGCGGACGACTGTACTGGATGTGGTTCCTGTGCCAATGTATGCCCAGGTAATATGAAAAACAACGTTCTTTCCATGGTTCCTTATGCCGAGGGACTTTCCCAGCAGGAATTCTTCAACTACGGCGTAACCATTGATGCTCCAGAGGCTGTACTTGACAAGTTCCCGGAATCAACTGTAAAGGGCAGTCAGTACAAACAGCCATTGTTAGAGTTCTCCGGCGCCTGCGGCGGATGCGGCGAGACACCGTATGCGAAATTGATGACACAGCTTTTCGGTGACAGAATGTATGTTGCCAATGCGACAGGATGTTCCTCTATCTGGGGCGGTTCCTCTCCAGCATCTCCGTATACGGTAAATCATGAGGGTAAAGGTCCGGCATGGGCAAACTCTCTCTTTGAGGACAATGCGGAATATGGTTTCGGTATGGAATTAGGCCAGAGAGCTAACAGAGCGAAGGTAGTTGCAGCAGCAGAAGAACTTGTAAAGACGGCTGAAAAGGAAGAGGTTAAGGCAAAGGTTCAGGCATATCTGGATACTATTCAGAACAGCGGAGCCAATGCAAAGGCAGCAAAAGAGATGATCGCTGCACTGGAGGCATGCGGATGCCAGAATGAAAATGTACAGACGATCCTTCAGCTGAAAGATTTCGCTGCCAAGAAATCCCAGTGGATCCTCGGTGGTGACGGATGGGCATATGACATCGGTTATGGCGGACTGGATCATGTACTGGCAAGCGGACAGGATGTCAATGTACTTGTATTTGATACAGAGGTTTACTCCAATACAGGCGGTCAGGCTTCTAAGGCAACTCCTACTGGTGCTATCGCACAGTTTGCGGCAGGCGGTAAAGATGTGAAGAAGAAAGATCTTGCCGGCATCGCAATGAGCTACGGTTATATCTATGTGGCACAGATCGCCCAGGGCGCTGATATGAATCAGATGATGAAGGCATTTGTGGAGGCTGAGGCTTATCCTGGTCCGTCACTGATCATCGCTTATGCTCCATGTATCAACCATGGTGTCAAGGGTGGACTGAAGAATGCCCAGGCAGAAGAGAAGAAAGCGGTAGAGAGTGGCTACTGGCATCTGTTCCGTTTCAATCCGCTTCTGGCTGAGGAAGGCAAGAATCCATTTATTCTGGATTCCAAGGAGCCGAAGGGAAGCTATCAGGACTTCATTATGGGCGAGGTACGTTATAACAGATTGTCCCGTTCCAATCCAGAGAGGGCAAAGGAGCTCTTCGATAAGGCAGAGAAGGATGCAAAGGCGAAGTATGAAGCACTTGCAGACAGAGCGGCCAGATAGTTTAAGATTATTCTTTGATAAGACAATTGATAAGAGGGCAGGCTTTGCGGCTTGTCCTCTTTCCATGTTCAGATCCCTTTGCGGTTCATACATAAGCGGGGACGAGAGGAGGGATGCGATACATAATATAAGGGTGAAGGGGATATTGTCCTTGCGGACAGCAGGGGTACGTGATATAATACGATTACTAGCTCAGTGGCACCATGGAGCTAACAGAGTTTAACCAAATAGGAGAGGAGTGACAGTATGACGGATAGTGAAAAGCTTGACCTTATACTGAATAAAGTAGGAGGTCTGGAGGGAAGATTTGACAAGCTGGAGGAAAGGTTTGACAAGCTGGAGGAAAGAGTGTGTCATCTTGAAAATGACATACGAGATATCAGACTTATCCTGGAAAATGAAATCAGGACAAACATTCAGCGTGTGGCAGAGGGGCACCTTGATCTATCAAGAAATCTTCATGAAGTTATGAAACCAAATAATGAAATTGAAATGCTGGCAGTTAAGGTTAGCATGTTGGAAACTGACGTTAGGGAACTGAAACGCAAGATATCATAAAATGAAATAGATGTAATACCAGAGAGGGCGTAGAGCTGTCAGGCAGCATCTGTGTCCTCTTGTTGGATTTATAGCGGGTGCAGTAGATCCGGGTGTGTGTAAAATTTATCATATCGTAACAAAAATGACGCATTTTCTTATTATACTGGGAACCAGATTTTATATATTCAAGAAAAGAGGGAAAAGCGATGAAAACAATATGGGTGAAGTTAATGGGAGTACTGTTTGTAGTGTGCATGTGTTTTCTTGCTGTCGGGAATCCGACGGAGGCAAAGGCAAAAAAATATACAATTTCTACCAAGACGACTCCAATTGACAAAAAGATTAAGAAGAAAAAGACGTATAATAAAAATACAAAGCATTATTATACGATCCAGTCCTATCTCAATAAGCTGAGCAAGAAGGGCGGAACATTGAAGCTCAAGAAGGGTACATACAAGATACCCTGTACCTTATATGTGCCGTCAAATGTAAAGATACAGTGCAATTCCGGGGTGAAGCTGCTCAAGACCAGCAAAACCGGCACAAAGAAACTGAAAAGTACGAAATTTATGTTTCAGCTCATATCGGAGAGTAAGTCTAAGAAGAAAGCGAAAACCGCTAAATACAAGGCATCGGCCAATGTCAGCATCAAGGGCAGCGGCACAGTAAAAATTGATATGGGGAAGATCAGCGGTGCCACGGCGATCTATGCGGGACACGCGAAAGGCTTTACAGTATCGAATATCCAGTTCCGAAATAAGAATAATAGCAATTATATCTGGATTGAGGGGTCGAATAACATCTCTGTTACTAAATGTAAATTTTATGGTGGAACGGACAAGACTTCTGTAAAATCCCAGCTGGCCATAAGACTGGAGACCATTAATAAGACCATCAACGGGTTTTCTGGAAAATGGAGCAAGATGGACAATACCGTGAACAATAAGATCAATATCAGCGGCAATACATTTTACGCTATGAATTCCTGCATCGGCACAACGAAGCATGTGTCAGTATCTGGCAAGGGAGTTTCCTATCAGAAAGGCATTAGTATCACTGGTAATACCTTCCGGGATACGGCAAAGTATGTTGTTTATGGCATTGATTGGTATACTCCGTCCATTACTGGAAATAAAATGATCAAGACGGCGGGAAAGGCTCCTGCGGTTAATTTTGTCCGGGGACTGGGGATGGTCAATCCGCTGATCAAGAGCAACATCATCACATCCTGTGAATATGCCATGTATTTTGATACGGCAAAGAACAGTGGTACAGGAAGCTCCATGGCACCCTATACCTCGGTAATCTCACCGGCATCTGCCCTTGAGATGGAAAATAATACGATTTCCAATCTGACGCATTATTATGTGCCGCTGAATGGTGCAAGACTGTTCTATTTTAAGAATAAGACAGATAAGAATTTTACCATTTCTATGAATACGCTGCCTTATCGCGAGAAATATATGGACGAGCCGAATTATGCCAGCAAGAAAGTATATTATGTGTTCCGTTCCTATATGGAGCAGCTTGAATATGCCGGCGGTGGTACGGTAACTGTGGAGCCGGGAACCTATGAGGTGACTAATAATATCTGTATCCCTTCCAATGTTATCGTGAATCTGAAGGATGGCGTTATTATGAGGAAGGGAACCAATAAGACCGCGGATGTGGCTTATGCGAAATCTGTGTTTACATTGGTTCCGCCTTCCAAGGATGGAACAAAGGCCACCGTGACCGGGTATAATGGTTCCAACAATGTGAAGCTTCTGGGAACGGGAAGCGCCCGGATCGACTGTGCGGATGTGGTGAGTTCCATGGCGATCGTAATGGGACACACAAGAAATGTTACAATACGGGGCATCACCTTTACAAATCAGAATGGGCTTCACTTTATCGAACTGAATTCTTCCAATAATGTTGTAGTAGAGAATTGTTCCTTTATCGTGTTCCGCCCCGACGCCCAGAAGAGAAGCTATAAGGAGTGTATCAATGTGGATGGGACGGACGAGGTGACGGAAGGCTTTAATTATGACTGGTCTGCTCATGACAAGACGGTGTGCAAAGATATTTATATCCGTAACAATTCTTTCCGCAATATAGGTACAGCGGTGGGAAGCCACACCTACTCGGCAAACGGCAGTCAGCTGCTCTACCATGAAAATGTACAGGTGACCGGCAATGTCATTGATAATACCTACAATGCGGCAGTCCGTGCCCTGAACTGGAAGAACTGCGTGATCCGGGATAACGTTTTCAAAAACACTCAGTCGTTGGAGGATGGCAAGCTCAACGATAAGGGGAATCAGACCCGGTATGTGGCGGTATTTTTACGAGGTGTGATCAATCCTTTGGTGACAAAAAATACGTTTGATACACTTCACTATTATCCGATCCGCGTTACGCTTACCTGTGAGGCCACGACAGACGAGGCCGTGAAGGCGGGATATCCGGATACGGTATGCTCCATCTCCGAGGATAACTGGAAGATGATGGAAGACAATAATGTGTTTAATATCTCGGATGAGAAGTACCAGTATATCGTGATCCGGGAGAATGAAAACAGCACCGATTCCAAGAGTGATAAACGCCCTATCGGGGAGAAGAAGGATGAGGATAAGGATCCGGTAAATCCGTCCGGTTCTGCCGTGAAGATTGCGGAATAATTGACAATTCAGCTCTCTTACGCTATAATAAAACGATGTAAAATCCTAGGAGGTAATATTATGGCAGAAACTAAGAAAAATATTTTGACCTACGAGGGCCTGAAAGCACTGGAAGATGAATTGCATGAATTGAAGGTAAACCGCCGCAGGGAAGTTGCGCAGAAAATTAAAGAAGCCAGAGAACAGGGGGACTTGTCAGAGAATGCGGAATATGACGCAGCGAAGGAAGAGCAGCGCGATATTGAGCTTCGCATTGAAGAGATTGACAAGATACTGAAAAATGCGGAAGTGGTTGTGGATGATGACACGGATTCCAGTATTATCAATGTAGGCTGCAAGGTAAAAATACGAGATCTTGAATTTGATGAAGAGATGGAATATAAAATTGTCGGTTCTACAGAGGCGAACAGCCTTCAGGGGAAGATTTCCAATGAGTCGCCAGTAGGCAGGGCGCTGATTGGCGCCCAGAAAGGGGCTGTGGTCGAAGTAGAGACCCCGGCAGGAGTGATCAAATACGAGATTCTGGATTTTCATAAAAATTAAGAGAGAGGATTAGAATACAGTGGCAGAAGATATCAATCAGTTATTAAAGGTGAGAAGGGAGAAACTTGCCGGGCTTCAGGAGGCGGGAAAAGATCCCTTTCAGATAACAAGGTGTGATGTGACACATCATTCCATAGACATCAAGGACCGCTACGATGACCTGGAGGGACAAACAGTGACCATCGCGGGACGGATGATGTTTAAGCGTGTAATGGGTAAGGCATCTTTCTGTAATCTGCGGGATCTGCAGGGAGATATTCAGGCATATGTGGCAAGGGACAGCGTTGGGGAAGAACCCTATAAGGATTTCAAAAAGTATGATGTGGGCGATCTGCTGGCGATCACAGGCGAGGTTTTTAAGACGAAGACAGGCGAGATTTCCGTTCATGCCCAGACAGTTACCCTTTTGTCCAAGAGCCTTCAGATCTTACCGGAGAAGTTCCATGGCCTGACAGATACGGATATTCGTTACCGTCAGCGCTATGTGGATCTCATTATGAATCCGGATGTAAAGGATACCTTTATAAAGCGGTCAAAGGTACTTCACTTTATCCGCAATTACCTGGACAGACAGGGCTTTATGGAGGTTGAGACCCCGATGCTGGTGCAGAATGCCGGCGGTGCGGCGGCCCGGCCCTTTGAGACCCATTATAATGCGCTGGGAGAGAATCTGAAGCTTCGGATATCTCTGGAACTGTACTTAAAAAGACTGATTGTCGGCGGCATGGAAAAGGTATATGAGATTGGCCGTGTATTTCGCAATGAGGGACTCGATACGAGACATAATCCGGAATTTACACTGATGGAGCTGTATCAGGCATATACTGATTACAACGGCATGATGGATCTTACCGAGAATCTGTACCGCTATGTGGCGAAAGAGGTCACTGGTTCAGAGATCCTCACCTATGGCGGGCATGTGATGGATCTGTCGAAGCCTTTCGAGAGAATTACCATGGTAGATGCTGTGAAAAAGTATGCAAACGTGGATTTTAATGAGATAAAGGATGAAGAAGAGGCGAAGAAGTTAGCGAAGGAACATCATATCGAATATGAAGAGCGGCATGGGAAGGGGGATATTCTTAATCTCTTCTTTGAGGAATATGTGGAAGAGCATCTGATCCAGCCCACCTTTGTGATGGATCACCCCATCGAGATTTCCCCGCTCACGAAGAAGAAGCCGGACAACCCGGATTACGTAGAGAGATTTGAATTCTTTATGAATGGCTGGGAGATGGCGAATGCTTATTCTGAGTTAAATGATCCCATCGATCAGAGAGCCCGGTTTGAGGCGCAGGAAGCGTTGATCGCACAGGGGGATGAGGAGGCAAACCACATCGATGAGGACTTCCTGAATGCTTTGAATATCGGGATGCCCCCTACGGGAGGAATCGGATTTGGTATCGACCGCATGGTGATGATGATGACGGATTCACCTGCCATAAGAGATGTGCTTTTCTTCCCGACGCTGAAGTCTTTAGATGGTGTAAATAAGAAAAATGATGTAAAAAAACAGGCTTCTGAAGCACCTGAAAAAAATGTAGAAGAAGAGCCGGCAGAGATTGATTTCTCCAATGTGAAGATTGAACCAATCTTTGAAGAAATGGTTGATTTTGATACATTTGCTAAGTCTGATTTCAGAGCAGTGAAGATTCTGGCCTGTGAAGCAGTACCGAAGTCAAAGAAACTTCTCAAGTTCACATTGGATGACGGCGGGCGCAAAGACCGTGTGATTTTAAGTGGTATTCGCGAGTATTATGAGCCGGAAGAACTGGTTGGAAAGACCTGTATCGCTATCGTAAATCTGCCTCCTAGAAAGATGATGGGCATTGACTCCGAGGGTATGCTGATATCAGCAGTACACGAGGAAGATGGTCGTGAAGGACTGAATCTCCTGATGGTTGACAACCGCATTCCGGCAGGTGCGAAGCTCTATTAAGATGAGCAAATGAGCCTTGCGGCGGTTTGCGCTTGCGGACACTGGCATAAGGTGAAAAAATTCCATAATAAGCAGAATGAATGGGCAGTCCTGAACGGGATTGCCCATTCTTAAATAGGTTAGTAGTAGTTGGATATGGAGTATATAAAGGTCTCTCAAATAGAGAACCTATAAAATCAGAAGAAATCGGCATGAGCCGATTTCTCCTTTTTATAATGATCCACTACTGTTCTGCCGTTTTACTTTTGGCAAAGAAATCATGGATATTTTGCTTAATGTCCTGATCTGGCATAGTCTTGAGAAGATAGCCCTCCGGTTTCAATGACATAACCTTGCTGACGCTCTCCCGGTCGCCCTTACCGGTAAGGAATATAACCGGAATTTTAGCTGTATCCTGGTCTGAGCGCATCATTTCAAGAGTCTGTCTGCCGTCGCAGACAGGCATTTCATAATCCATCAGGACCAGATCCGGCGGAGCGGTCGTAATGATCTTCAGCGCCGATATGCTGGAACCGGCTTCCACCAGTTCATAGCTGTCGGATAGCAACTGGATGATTCTCTTGCGCATAAAGTCGGAATCGTCTACAATGAGGATTTTCTTTTTCTGATCGGTATTTTCTTTTTTCAGGTAGTCGCTCACCGCAGTCAGCACATTGTCTGGCGTGATACTGGAAGAAATCCTGCCTTGGATGGAATCGGAGGAAGAGATACAGAACGCAAAATATCCTTCTCCCGCATCAAACAGCATACTGCAGGATGGTTTCGAACGTTCAAAAGAATCCGAGAGCTGTTCATAGGTCATAAGAGATTCTTTTTCCAGTTCAAAAAGATCGATGGTGGGGATGCTTTCCCTAACCTGCTCCAGAAACTGTCTTGACAGATACCGGATCACATTGATTACCATATCATCCACCCTCGAGTGCTGGGAGTCCAGTATGTCATTGATAATCTTCAGCAGCAGTTTGTCTTCGTAAACCAATGTGATTTCCCATTTTTCCTTATCCTGGCTGCGGTAAATAAAACGGCAGCATACAACTCCGCCGAAAT
Organism: Eubacteriaceae bacterium; assembly: GCA_910574015.1. GTDB lineage: Bacteria > Bacillota > Clostridia > Lachnospirales > Lachnospiraceae > Eubacterium_F. The sequence goes on from CAJSYQ010000009.1 coordinate 50,972, forward strand.
ATTCCCCTGCATACAGTTCACTGATCATCTTTGGCTTCATGTGGAATATATCGTTGAAAAGCTGAACGATGGTTTGTTCCAGCGCATTTTTTTCTTCTTCATGAGGAATATCGATCCACTTGGTAGTGCTCTTTCCTGAAATCGCCAGATCCTCTGTCTGTGTGTGCGCGATCACCCAGCCGATGCACACGCCGAGAAAGTGCCGTATGGATTCGATAGAATAGTCTGTATTGACCAATTCCTCCTCCAGTGCCGGAAGTGTTTTGAAGCGGAAATTATCATGAAGGCGCTTATGGATCTCGTAATCACTGTAGTCGATAGAACGCATATAGCCTTCCTCGTGTTCGAAATGCTCTATCGTGTGATTTTTAAGATATTTGACGCCCTCCCGGCATCCCCATTCACTTTTTTCTTCATCCTGACTGATTTTGAGAAGTCGGTTCATGGTTGAAAAAAGCTTTTTATGCTCTTCATCAATAAAGTCCACGTCAATTTTATACTTGTCTTGCCATACTATTTGATCCACGTTTTACCTCCTTGTTGTAAAGCAATGCTTTTTCTTATTTCCATTATATCACCGGAATGTAAATTTTGCCATAATTAAATACAGAGGAATCAGATAGAATATCAATAGAGGTTTCCTTTTGGTTGATTTTATTGCCTAAAATATAGAGACATTCCATTGCGCTTAGGGCGCCATGCTTTTATAATAATTGTATGATATCAAGTGGCTCAATGGCGCCATTGAGCTAAGAGAAAAATGGAAGAGAGGAACAGGAGAGTTGAGCTATGAGTGAATTAAAGCTATCTCATAATATAATCCGCCTCCGGCACGAAAAGAAGCTGACCCAGAAAGAACTTGCCGACTTTCTCGGGGTTACGAAAGCTTCTGTCTCCAAGTGGGAAAATGCCCAGAATACACCGGACATATTACTTCTTCCGCAAATTGCTGCCTTTTTTGGCGTGACGATAGATGAGCTGATTGGATACGAGGCCCAGCTTTCCAGTGAGCAGATCCGGCGGTGCTATGCCGGACTGCGAAGGGATTTTGCCAGCCAGCCATTTGAAGAGGCCCGGGAGAGGGTAAGGGATCTTGCCCACCGGTATTATGCCTGTTATCCGCTGCTGCTCCAGCTGGGTGTTCTATATTGGAATCATTATATGCTGGCGGATACGGAGGAGGAGCGGGGCAGGACATTGGAGGAAGCTGTCGGATGGTGCGACAGGATATTGGAGAACTGTAATGATGTGGAGGTGTGCAGTGATGCCCTGGTGCTGAGATCGGGACTGTATCTTCAGATGGGGAGGCCGGAGGAAACCATCCGCGCGCTGGAGCCGTCGGCAGAACCCGGCCGTCTTGCAGGGCAGAACAGGACATTACTGATCCAGGCATATCAGATGGCAGGAAAGCTGGAGAGGGCCCGGAGCTTTGCACAGACAAATCAGTATCTGAGTCTGTTGGATCTGATAGGGGATGCGGTACTTTATCTGTCTCTGTATGAGCACGATTTGGAACGATGTGAGGAAACGATCCGGAGGGTAACGGGGCTGCTGGAATTGTATAAGCTGGAACAGCTTCATCCCAATATTGCGGCGCAGTTTTATTATCAGGCAGCGGCAGTGTATGCGGTAAATGGAAAAAAAGAGAAGGTGATGGAGGCGCTGTTTTCATTTGAGAGAGACATAAATGTGCTGTTGGGTGCGGAGGAGATCCTGCTTCATGGCGATAGCTATTTCGATTTGCTGGACGTCTGGATCGATCAGCTCCCCCTTGGAAGCATGGCTCCCAGAGACAGGGCGCTTATCCGGCAGAATATACTGGAATCTCTGTCCCTGCCGGCCTTTGATTGTGTGAGGGAGGACAGGGAATATCAAAATCTTATCAGAAGACTGACGAATGGAGGTGCACTATGTTAAATATAAAAGATTTGCTGCCCTTTTTGATCCCGCTGGCAGCGGCAGAGTTTGTTCTGCTTGGATATACCATCCATCATATCCTGACTCATAAAACGTATAAGCGGGGAAGCCGGGGAATTTGGATTGCTGTGGTACTGATCGGAATGCAGTTTATCGGTCCGATTCTGTATTTTCTTCTGGGGAGGGAGGATGATTGAAATGGATATGCTGACGCTCTCTCATGTGAATAAGTGCTTTGGACACAAAAAGGTGCTGCAGGATGTGAGCTTTTCTGTTCGGGAGCATACAGTCTTTGGCTTTGTGGGGCAAAACGGAGCGGGAAAGACCACCGCCATGAAGCTTATCCTTGGCCTGCTGACCCCCGACAGCGGTGAAATTTGTGTCAATGGCAGGCCGGTTCGGTATGGAGATACGGATACGAACCAGTATATCGGATATCTGCCGGATGTCCCGGAATTTTATCCATATATGACGCCATCCGAATACCTGAGATTCTGCGGGGAAATTACCGGAATGCCTTCAAAAGAAATAAGCGCCCGGACGGAAGAGCTGCTTTGCCTTACCGGACTGGAAAAGGAAGACCGGCGGATCAGGGGCTTCTCACGAGGTATGAAACAGCGGCTGGGGGTGGCGCAGGCTCTTCTCAGCCGCCCGAAGCTGCTGATCTGCGATGAGCCCGCCTCTGCTCTGGATCCGGCGGGCCGCAGGGAGCTTCTGGACATTCTTGAAATGGCCGGGGAGCAGGCTACCGTACTTTTTTCCACTCATATTCTCTCAGATGTGGAACAGATCTGTGATGAGTTTGCCTTTCTTCATAATGGAAAGATAGTACGGCAGGATACTCTTGAAAACTTGCGTCAAAAAAAGAAAAGCTCCGATGTTGTATTGGAGATGGAACTGGCTGAGGACGCCCAAATGCTCCTGAAGATATTTTCTTATTTGAGATCCGGGGGACATAACCGTATCTTATTGGAGAAGGCAGAGATGCTCCCGGAGATTTTACATTATATTGCCAATAATAAAATACCGTTTCTGCGGCTGGAGCGGCAGGAGATGACCATTGAGGATCTGTTTATGGAGGTGGTGGGAAAATGAGGGCTTTTATGAAGAAGGAATGGATGGAATGGGGCCGGACCGGGCGTCTGCTTGTCCTGGTGCTGGTTTTTGCTGTGCTGGGAATCCTGAACCCGGCGCTGGCCAGGCTGACGCCATGGATGATGGAAATACTGTCGGAATCTCTGGCGGAAACGGGGGTGTCTGTCACTGATGTGACGGTAGACGCCATGGTTTCCTGGACCCAGTTCTATAAAAATATTCCGATGGGATTGATCGTATTCGTACTGCTCTGTAGTGGAAGCTTTACCTCGGAGTATCAGAAAGGGACACTGATCCCGGCAGTGACAAAGGGACTGCCCCGACGGAAGATCCTTCTGGCAAAATCGGCGATGATGGCTGCTGTCTGGACGGGGTTATACATTTTGTGTGCCGGGATTACTTATGCGTATAATGCATATTTCTGGGACAATGGCATAGCAGACCATCTTTTTTTAGCCTTATTTCTCACCTGGCTGCTGGGACTGTGGGTGACCGGGCTTGTGATCTTCTTTTCCGCCGTGTCGCGGAGCGGCAGCCAGGTTCTTCTGGGGACCGGCGCCGTGGTGCTGGGAATGTATCTTCTGGGTCTGTTTCCCAAATTTAGTATGTATCTCCCCATCCGCCTTCTGGACGGCATGGTTCTTCTGAAGGGGGCAGGTGTCCCGGGAGATTATTTTGCCAGTATGGCCGCCGCTGCGATCCTGATCGTATTGACCAATGTACTGGGAGTGTTTTGCTTTAACCGGAAAGCCTTATAATGTCATCCCATTCTTGACTTAACCTTCCCACTGGGGTAGAATTGCAATATAGTTAGTTTAACGGCGGGTGAGCTGGCGCTGTTGTACTAGAAGCATAATACTTGATAGATGGGAAATGACGGCAAATGGAAAAAATAAAGATACGTTTTATCCGAACGATAAACTGGGTCACAGAACACAGAAATAAGCTGTTTCTAATTGCCTGTCTGGTGATCCATGCCGTGTATGCAGGACTGTTTCACTGGGCGGGCATCTGGTTTCTGACAGCGCTGAATCTATTCAGCTGTTGTTTCTATTTTTTCTTTCTTGTGATCAGGAGAGATACCTCAGAGAGAAGTATGCTTGCTGCATATTTTGAGATACTGTTCTTTTCCGTGATGAGTGAACTGGCACTGGGACCGGATTATGGCTTTTATCTTTATATCATAGGAATGTCTGCCTCGGTGTTTTATCTGCTCCCCTCTTATGTGAATAAGCGTTTTCTTTATCAGTCTGCCGGAATTGCCCTTGTTCTTATACTGGAGGCCGTCATTATGCTTACGGGGATCCGTTTCGACGGGATCCGGAGCGCTGCAGGACCGTATCAGCCGGCGGTATTCCTCAGCAATATCGGGATTACGGCCACCATAGTTCTGGCGGCAGCCTTTTTATATTCCAAAGAGATTGAGGTGGTGTGGGGTTCCCTGAATTACAATATGCATCATGATGCGCTGACAGACCTCTATAACCGGCGTTTTCTGGAGGATGAGATCCGGCATCTGCCGGAGGGGAAGAGAACAGAATTTGTCATCTGTATGATGGACATTGATTTTTTCAAGAAGGTCAATGATACATATGGCCATGAGGCGGGAGATGTGGTCCTGACCAGGGTGGCATCCTGTCTAAAGGATACAGCGGGAGAAGACAATATGGCAGTGCGGTGGGGGGGAGAGGAATTTATCCTGTATTTCCCGGGTATGAAGAAGGATCAGGCATACCGGATAACCGAACAATTGAGGAGACGTATCGAGGATATGGTGATAGAGACTGACGGAAAGAAGATCCGCGTGACGGTTACGGGCGGGATAGCGGCGGGACTGCCGGGGAGCAATTATGAAAAGGTCATAAAGAGAGCCGATGAAAAGCTGTATATGGGAAAACAACAGGGTCGGAACCGGGTTATCCTATAGTCCCTCCGCCAGACAGGAAAACACCTGCTCCACGGGATACCGGAACCGGTATTGCGCGGAGCAGGTGTTTTGTTATTGATATTGAAAGGGATCAGTTTTCTGTATTGGAATTTAATACACTGGAGAGCTGTTCCATACCGCTTTGTACATTTTCCATGGATTTCATTATGTTTTCTACGCCAGATGCCTGTTCCTCAGTGGAAGCGCTGATCTCTCCGGTGGTCTGCACAGAATTCTGAGAGATGTGTTCTACCTGATCCATAGCTTCCGACAGACGTTCCTTGATATCGATAATGTTTACCAGTTCTTTTTGCAGCAGCTCCGTGACACTGATCACTTCTTCGGAGGAGTGGAGCATACTCTCAAAGATCTTCACCGTATCGTTCAGCTTTTCGTTTGACTCCTTCACGATGGTATTATTTGTATCAATGACACGATTTACATCATCTACCGTAGAGATCACATCCTTCAGAATGGAATCGATCTTCTGGGTGGCGGTGGAGGATTCTCCTGACAGCATATTGATCTCTTCTGCCACAACGGCAAATCCCTTTCCTGCCTCTCCGGCTCTGGCTGCTTCAATGGCGGCATTCAGGGCAAGAAGATTGGTCTGCTTGGCGATCTGACTGATACTTTCTATGATATCTCCGATGGACTTGGATTTTTCCACCAGTGATGCGGCGCCTTCCGATGCCACCCGGGTGGATGCAATGTTCTCGCTGAATTTCTTCGACAGGATTTCGATAGCCTGGATCCCCTCGTCATTTTTTTCCTTCAGCAGCCGGATGGTTTCCATTGTCTGGAGTACCCGGGACTCGGAATTCTGGATCTTGCAGTCCAGGTCGTTGAATATATCCAGGCTGCCTCTTACCTGCTGGATCTGCAGATCGGCGCTGTCAGCGATCTGGCTTGTGGACGCAGCGATCTGGGTTGTGCTGGATTCAAAATTATGCAGGGAATCGTATATATTTCCCGAAGACTCTTCCAGACCATCGAAAGCATGGCGGACATTGGTGAGAATTCCCTCCATTTCGTGTTCCTTTTCTTCTACCTTCAGGAACAGGGAGCGTGCCCTCTTAATGATAAACAGAGCCACGATGGAAGCCAGTATATAAACCATCCATACGAATATCCAGATTGACTGGGTGTACATGGCCAGATATGCTTCAGGGAACACAAACATGGCAATGAAGTTGGGGATGATCGTGACGGCGGTGCAGACCCAGACAAGCGATTCGTCATAATAGGGTACAGCCAGAAAAAGAACAAGGAAAAAAGCTTCTGCCATGGCGCCAAAGGATGCGGGGTTTCCCAGTATGATAGTGAGCATACCCATTATAGGAAGTATGGAGATATAAAGATATTTGGCAGCTTTTCCAAGCAGTTTTTCGAATAATCTCACCAGTATACTGCAGCCCACCATGGACAGGACGATGCAGTCCCTTGCCGATCCGTTATTGAATAAAAGAACATATCCCAGCGCAACGCAGGGGATCACTGCAATAAAAAGAAACATAATAAGATTCATTTGCTTCTCTTCATTTTTTAAGATTTCCAGTTCCATTGAACTTCCTCCTTTTATCATGATTTATTGTAGTATAAAATTATTAACATTTTAACATATTTAGTAAAATATGGCAATAATTTTACAATTTTTATATATTTTTTGTGGAATTTTTTCTATATTATATTATAATGAAGACAGCCGGGAGAATTCCGGTTGGAACAATCAATCATGGTGAAGGAAGACTATTTTGCAGAAATGAGGTAAATATGAGCATATTTTATGAAAAGGAGCAGAAGGTTTTTCATCTGCAGACAAAAAGTACCAGTTACATAATGAGAATTGTGAAAAATAATTACTTGTCACATGTCTACTGGGGAAAGAAAATCCATACGCCGGAGATGGAAAATGCACAGTTGAACTGGCTGATCGGATTTAGTGCGACGACAGACAATGAGGATAAGACCTACAGCCTGGATTTTGTATGCCAGGAGTATCCCACGGGGTGTGGCACGGACTTTCGGATTCCTGCCGTATCCGCAGTGTATGGGGACGGCAGCCGCAACGTACAGCTTTTGTACCAGGAGCACCATATTACTGCAGGGAAACCCGGACTGCCGGGACTGCCAGCTGTTTATGTGGAGCGGGAGGATGAGGCGGATACGCTGGTGATCCGGCTTTCCGATCCGCTAAAGAAGCTGTCGGTGGATCTGATGTACACGGCATACCGGGAACGGGATGTCATTACCAGAAGTGTCCGTGTGATCAATGAGGGAAGAGAGGATGTGGTTCTGGAGAAGGTCCTCAGTGCCAGTGTGGATTTCGAGACGGCGGACTTTGACTTTATCACCCTGCCCGGCGCCTGGGGAAGGGAGCGCCATATTGAGAGGACAACACTCCGCAGCGGTGTCCAGTCCATCGAGAGCCGGAGAGGTGCGTCCAGCCATCAGAACAATCCTTTTATGGCGCTGGCTGGGAAGGACGCCACTGAGACCTCCGGGGACGTATACGCTTTTCATTTTGTATACAGTGGAAATTTTACGGCGGGAGTGGAGGTGGATCAGCTCTTTAAGGCCAGGGCGTTTATAGGACTGAACGAGTATGATTTCTCCTGGACCCTTGAGCCGGGACAGGATTTTCAGTCGCCGGAGGCAGTGCTTGTCTATTCTGACGGCGGTTTTGGAAAGATGTCCCGCATCCTTCACGATCTGTACCGGCGCCGCCTTGTAAGAGGCAGGTACCGGGATGAGGTCCGGCCAATCCTGGCCAATAACTGGGAAGCCACTTATTTTGACTTCGATGAGGAAAAAATCCTTGCTCTGGCAAAGGAGGCGGCGGATCTTGGGATTGAGTTGTTTGTGTTGGATGACGGCTGGTTCGGAAGGCGGGACAATGATAACTGTTCCCTGGGCGACTGGTATGTATACGATGAGAAGCTGCCGGGGGGAATTGCGGGTCTGGCGTCCCGGATCAAGGAATACGGCATGAAATTTGGACTGTGGTTTGAGCCTGAGATGGTTTCGCCGGACAGCGACCTGTACCGCAGTCATCCGGACTGGTGTATCCATGTGCCGGGGAGGATGCGGACGGAGTGCCGGAACCAGCTGATACTGGATCTGTCCCGGCAGGAAGTGCGTGATCATATCGTAGCGGCGGTTTCCCATGTACTGGACACGGCGGAAATTGGTTATGTAAAGTGGGATATGAACCGTCATATGACGGAGCTGGGATCCGCCGGGCTGGACAGCAGGAGACAGAAAGAGATGCCGCACCGTTATATGCTGGGCCTTTATGAGGTGTTGGAAAAAATCGTTTCCTCCCATCCAGATGTATTGTTTGAGAGCTGCTCCGGCGGGGGCGGAAGATTCGATCCGGGAATGCTCTATTATATGCCCCAGACCTGGACAAGCGATGACACCGATGCAGTGGAGCGACTCTCCATCCAGTATGGCACCAGCCTTGCCTATCCGGTGAGCACCATGGGCAGCCATGTGTCGGCGGTGCCGAATCATCAGGCCGGCCGGGTCACCTCTCTGAAAATGCGCGGAGATGTGGCTATGAGCGGCAACTTTGGTTATGAACTGGATCTCATGAGGCTGACGGTGGAGGAAAAAGAGATGGTGCGGGGACAGATCAGACAGTATAAGGATCTGCGAACCTTTGTCCCCTCTGCGGATATGTACCGGCTGCTGAGCCCCTTTGATGGCAATCACACCGCCTGGATGTTTGTCTCAAAGGATGGGAATGACATTTTCGCAGCCTATTTTGAAATTCTTTGTGAAGTCAATCCGGGAATCCGCCGGATGAAATTTACCGCCCTGGATCCAGATGCCGTCTATGAGGTGGTGGGAGAGGGCTGCTGCTATCGTGGGGATGAGCTTATGGAGATTGGTCTGGTGGTGGACTGCTTTGGGGATTTTCAGAGCAGGACATGGCGGCTAAAGAAAAATTAGCCCCGGAAGAGTTCTTTTTTGGTTCCCCAGTCCCCGTGTCCCGGCATGATCAGCGTGTCGTCAGCCAGAGCATCCAGCCAGGGCCTGGTAATTGCCTGGTAGTCCTTTTTGTTTCCGCCGGGAAGGCGTGTAATGACATCATAACCATTGACAAGGCTGTCGCCGGTAAATACGATCTCCGGCGACAGCCCTTTTTCTTCTGTAGTGAGGCGGATGCACTGGCTGCAGTCGGAATGTCCGGGGGTATGTATGATTTCTGTTAGATAGCTGCCAAAGCGGAAACTTGTTTCCGTGTCAAATGTCTGATCCGCCTCGCAGGTATACGCCAGATCCATAATTTGCGTAAACAGTTTCTGCTCCTCCTGGGATTTATCCATCACCAATATGGATGCAAAGGCCGCCAGATTTTTGTGTGGATCAAGGATCTTCCCGGCACAGCACTCCGAGCAGAGAAGGGTACTGTTTACCCTGCGGCGCAGCCAGTTCACACCGGAGATATGATCGCAGTGAGAGTGCGTCAGAAGAACGTCAGCATGGGAGAGTGTATCTAAGACAGGCACGGCTTCCTCTGCCACAAGGGGATCGATGATCAGTGCCCTGCCCGGATCCTCATCATGGATGACAATATACATGCGGGAATCCAGTACTGGCAGTGCATAGACATATATCTGATTCTTTTCTTTTACATAATGCATAGTATTATCGCCTCCTATGAGGGGATTCTATCAAGGGGAGCGGAAAATGTCAATAGGCCTCCTGATATGCCCTGTCACGCAGGAATCTGCCGGCCCTCTGTATTGATGGTGTAATGATCCTTCAGGATCAGCTGGGAGATGGGCACTAGCTGGAAACCCTTTTGCTTTAGCGTGGCCAGCAGTTCATCCAGAGCTTCGGCGGTATGTTTCCCGCCATTGTGGCAGAGTATGATGGAACCATTGCCGAGATGCTTGTGTTCTGTGACACGCCGTATAATGGTGGCGGCGTCATAATCCTTCCAGTCGAGACTGTCTACATCCCACTGAATGGGATAATAATTGTTTTCCCGGCACACCTTTATCAGGGTATCGTTGTAATCGCCGTAAGGCGGGCGGAACAGGATCATATCCTTTCCGGTGAGCTGTTTTACTTTCTCGTGGGGTTTCATAAGCTCATCCTTACATTGCTCCGGGGAGAGCTGCGGCATGTGCTTGTGGTTTTCACTGTGGTTTCCGAGATCGTGCCCCCCGGCGGCGATGGCCTTTACATCCTCCGGGTATTTTTCAATCCATCCTCCGGTCATAAAGAAGGTGGCTTTTACATTGTGCTTTTTCAGAGTTTCCAGCAGCTGCGGGGTATCCTCATTTCCCCAGGCAGCGTCAAAGGAGATAGAGATCAGGGGCTTTTGCTGCTCTACACAGTAAATGGGAAGCTCCTTTTCTTGAACAAGGGAACTGCTGAGGGTTTCGGATGTTTTCGGATAGATGAGGAAACTGGCAGAAAGCAGGGCGATGGACGTCAGTACGATGGCCCCCACCTTGGTGAAAAGAACCAGCTTCTCCCGTTCGATCTTTATATTCATCGTTACCTCTTTTCAAGGTTTTTGGTATAATGTATGAGATCGGGAAAAAAATATGTATAAATCCATTGACAATCGTTTATAAAAGGAGTAAGATGAACATATGAATAATTGTTCATATGAATAAATAAAGGAGGAAGATATGGCAGAAGAGCATGGGATGGAATGCTGTGAGGATACAGAAGTTCACACAGAACTCCTTCAGATCGTAAATGAGAAGATGCCGGCAGAACATGAATTATATGATCTGGCAGAGCTGTTTAAGGTCTTTGGCGACTCCACCCGCATACGGATCCTGTTTGTATTATTTGAAGCGGAGGTCTGTGTCTGCGATCTGGCGGAGGCGCTGCATATGACCCAGTCGGCGATATCGCATCAGCTGAAGATCCTCAAGCAGAGCAGGCTGGTAAGGAGCCGAAGGGAGGGAAAATCCGTATTTTATTCCCTGGCGGACGGACATGTGAGGACGATGATTGCCCAGGGGATCGAACATATTGGAGAATAAGCAACGGCATGTGCCCAAAGAAAACTAGGAGGTATGAGAATGAAGAAGAAATTTAAACTGCAGGATCTGGACTGTGCAAACTGCGCAGCAAAGATGGAGAATGCCATCAAAAGGATTGAGGGCGTCAATGACGCCAGCGTCAGCTTTATGACACAGAAAATGACGGTGGACGCAGAGGAGGGAAGGTTCGACGACATTATGAAAGAGATAGTGAAGGTGTGCGCAAAGGTGGAGCCGGACTGCCGGATCCTGATATAGGCTGTGCCGGAAAGGAAGTGTGATTATGACAGCGAAGCAGAAAAAGATGCTGGTACGTATTGTCGTGACAGCCGTACTTTTTGCGGTGCTTCTTGTCCTGGAGCATGCGGGGATGCCTGGGCTCCGGGAGGATTCCTGGGTCTTGCCCGTGGTATATGTGGTTCCCTATCTGGTTATCGGTTATGATATTATTTTTAAGGCGGCCAGAAATATCACCAGGGGTCAGGTGTTTGATGAAAATTTCCTGATGATGCTTGCCACCTTTGGGGCCTTTGGCGTACGGGAATATGCCGAGGCGGTGGCAGTTATGCTCTTCTATCAGGTGGGAGAGCTGTTCCAGGGATATGCTGTGGGCCGGTCACGCCAGTCCATCGCAGATATGATGGATATCTGTCCGGAATATGCCAATGTGGAAGAGGAGGGAAGACTGGTCCAGGTGGATCCGGATGAGGTGGAGATTGGTACGGTCATCACCGTCCGGCCCGGGGAGAGGATCCCGCTGGACGGGGTTGTGGAAGAAGGGGAATCCATGATCGATACGGCGGCTCTGACAGGGGAAGCCGTTCCCCGGTCAGCGAAAGCGGGAGATGAGGTGATCAGCGGCTGTGTCAATGGAAGCGGCACGCTGAAGGTGCGTACAACAAAGGAATTTGATGATTCTACTGTGTCCAAAATACTGGAGCTGGTGGAAAATGCCAGCAGCAAGAAGGCAGATGTGGAGAACTTTATCACCCGGTTTGCCCGGTATTATACTCCCTTTGTCACCATTGCGGCAGTTCTTCTTGCCTTTCTGCCGCCGTTATTTGCCGGAGGATGGGGGGAGTGGATCCAGCGGGCATGTATCTTTCTTGTGATCTCCTGTCCCTGCGCCCTTGTGATCTCGGTGCCCCTTGGCTTCTTTGGGGGGATCGGCGCCGCATCAAAGCTGGGTGTGCTGGTGAAGGGAAGCAATTATCTGGAGGCCGTGGCAGAGGTGTCCACGATGGTATTTGACAAGACGGGGACACTGACGAAAGGGGAGTTCCGGGTCGCACAGGTTCTTCCGGAAATAGGGATCACGGAGCAGGCTCTTTTGGAAACGGCGGCTCTGGGAGAGGGGTATTCCAGTCATCCCATTGCTGGTTCCATCAAAGAGGCTTTTGGCGGGGAACCGGATCTGAGCCGCTGTGAACAGGCAGAAGAGATTGCCGGCCATGGGATAGCGGTTATGGTAGACGGCAAAAGAACCCTGATCGGCAATGAAAAACTGATGGAGAGAGAAAATATTTCATATCGGAAATGTCAGACGGCAGGCACTGTGGTCTATGTGGCGCAGGAGGGGAGCTTTGCAGGCGTGATCGTGATTTCGGATCAGATCAAGGCGGGAGCTGCCGATGCGGTCCGGGATATGAAACAGGTGGGCGTGCAGAGGATGGTAATGCTCACCGGAGACCGGCAGGAGGCTGCCAGCGTGGTGGCAGAAGAGCTTGGTATGGATGAATTTCATGCGGAGCTGCTGCCGGCGGATAAGGTGTCGAAGGTGGAGGAGCTTCTGGACCGGCAGAAGGAGCAGGGGCGGCTTGCCTTTGTGGGGGACGGCATCAACGACGCCCCGGTGCTGACCCGGGCGGATGTGGGGATTGCCATGGGAAGCCTTGGCTCGGATGCCGCCATCGAGGCGGCGGATGTCGTGCTGATGGATGACGATATCCGGAAGATTGCCGCTGTTGTGCGGATTTCCCGCAAGACACTGCGCATTGTAAAGCAGAATATAGTTTTTGCCCTGGCAGTCAAAGCCGTCGTGTTGCTGATGGGAGCTTTTGGCATCGCCAACATGTGGGAGGCCGTATTTGCCGATGTGGGGGTCTCCGTCCTCGCTATCCTGAATTCTATGAGGGCGCTGAGGACAGAATAGCTCAACGACGCCAATTTGAACCTGTCGTTGAGCTGGAATATGGCAGTAACAATATTGTATTTCCAATTTAAAAGTGTTAAGATAAGGATAGCCTGACGTCGTTGGGCTATCCTGTTATTATAGAGATGTAAGAAATTTGACTGAAGGAGGTCAAAGTGACAATGGCGGGCAATCGGGATGAAAAACTTGGTACAGAACCTTTGGGAAAATTGATCATCAGTATGGCGCTGCCCTCTGTGGCGGCGCAGCTGGTGAATGTAATATATAATATGGTGGACCGTATTTATATCGGTCATATTCCCGGCGCGGGGGCCCAGGCACTGACGGGGCTTGGGATTTCTCTGCCGGTGATCCTGCTGATCCAGGCGTTCAGTTCGCTGGCGGGGATGGGAGGCGCGCCGCAGGCGTCCATCCAGCTGGGCAGGGGGGACAGAGACCGGGCGGAGAAAATATTGGGAAACAGTGTGGCGATGCTGGCTGCCTTTGCGGTTGTCCTGACGGCGGGCTTTTATCTCTTCAAGACGCCGCTGCTGTATCTGTTCGGAGCCAGTGACGCCACTATAATCTACGCACAGGATTATCTGAACATCTATCTGGCGGGCACCGTTTTTGTCATGGCCTATCAGGGGCTGAATATGTATATCAGCTGCCAGGGACATGCCAGGACGGCCATGGTATCCGTGCTGATCGGGGCGGTGCTGAATATCGGGCTGGATCCCCTCTTTATCTTTGGCCTTGGCATGGGGATCCAGGGTGCCGCCCTGGCCACTATTATCTCTCAGGGAGTGAGCGCCGTCTGGGTCGTGTCCTTTCTCCTGTCTAAGAGAACAGGGCTTCATATCCGCAGAAAAAATATCCGTCCCGACGGGAAGATTATCGGAGCCATTGCGGCTCTGGGCATATCGCCCTTTGTCATGCAGTCTACGGAGAGCCTGATCAATATCGTGCTGAACAGCAGCCTGCGGAACTATGGCGGGGATCTTTATGTGGGGGCGCTGACTATAATGCAGAGCGTACTGCAGCTGATCGTTATCCCGGTACAGGGGTTCTCACAGGGAGTTCAGCCTATCATCAGCTACAACTTCGGTGCCGGGAAGATCGCCAGGGTGAAAAAGACCTTTCAGACGTCGCTGTCGGCAATATGGGCGTTTGGTTTTGTTTTTACCGGCATTGTCATGTTGTTTCCGGGATTCTTTGCCGGGCTTTTTACCAGCGATGCCCAGCTCCTCCGCCTGACGGAGGCAAAGATGCCGCTGTTTCTTGCCGGGCTTTTGATCTTTGGGATACAGATGACCTGCCAGAGCACCTTTATGGGTCTTGGCAGGGCGAAGATTTCCCTCTTTATCGCTTTGTGGAGGAAGGTGATCCTGCTGATTCCGCTGGCGCTGATCCTGCCGAGGTTTATGGGGGTTGACGGCGTTTACTGGGCAGAACCGCTGGCCGACGGGATATCGGCGGTGACGGCAGGCATTTTATTTGTACTGACGGTATGGAGAAAAGAATGGAAAGGGAATGATTTGTCATGAACACGCATATGATATTTTTTGATATAGACGGTACTCTTCTGGATGAGGATACCCGCACCGTACCGGAAAGCACGGTGCGTTCCCTTCGACAGGCCAAAGAAAACGGACATCAGATTTTTGTCTGTACGGGCCGGTGCAGAAATATCTGGCCCCTTGAGGTGATGGAGATTGGATTTGACGGTGTGGTGGGGGGCTGCGGGACGAATATCTTCTATCGGGGAGAGGAGCTTTTACACACCAGTCTGGATCCGGCGCTCCAGAGAGAGATTGCCGATGACCTGACACGGTTTCACATCGACGGTGTGCTGGAAGGCCGGGATAAAACTTATTTTCGGCAGGATTACTGGATGCCGGTGGTACAGGGAATCCATAAGGAAAACGGGATCTTTTCGGTGCAGTGCCAGCTGTTCTGGGACCAGGAGGAAACACTGGAGTTTGATAAAATGGCGCTTTGGTTCGATGAGAGCAGCGACATGAAGGGCTTTAAAGAGAAATACGAGGATCGGTTTGATTTTATCCTGCGGGATCCGACCTTCTATGAGATTGTGCCAAAGGGATATTCCAAGGCCACAGGAATAGAATTTCTCTGCCGCAGGCTGGGAATCCCAAGGGAGAATACCATGGGCTTCGGGGACAGCACCAACGATCTGCCCATGCTGGAGTATACGAAGATCAGCGTGGCCATGGGAAATGGAAATCCTGATATTTTCCCATCGGTGGATTATGTGACGGCATCCGTTATGGAGGATGGCATAGAAAAGGCATTGAAAAAGTTTGGAATGATATAAGGAGGGACTGGCACAATGGCAGTAAGGCTTGCTGAACTACTGGAAAAAATGGACTATCAACTGATCCAGGGGAACCTGGATACGGAGGTGGAGGATCTGGCGTATGACTCGCGCCAGGTCACGCCGGGGATGCTTTTTGTGGCGATTGCCGGATTTGTGGTGGACGGACATAAATTTATACCAGATGTGATACAGCGGGGTGCATCGGTGATCGTGGTGGAGAGGGAGACGGAGATACCGGATCATGAGATTACGGTGATCCGGGTGGCAAATGGGCGTGAAGCATTGAGCCGGATGTCACAGGCATATTTCGGCTATCCTGCGGAACGGATGATATCCATCGGCATCACCGGGACCAAAGGGAAATCTACTACAGCGTATATGATCCGTGATATCATTGAGAAATCAGGAAAGACCTGCGGCATTGTCGGGACAATTGGCATCTATATCAACGGGACGGTTACGCCCACAGAGCACACCACGCCGGAGTCCTACGATCTGCAGAAGGCTTTTGCCGATATGGCAGAGGCGGGCTGCGAATATATGGTGATGGAGGTCAGCTCCCAGGGAATCAAGATGGACCGGGTGGCGGGAATGCATTTTGATTATGGGATCTTTACCAATCTGTCCCCGGATCATATCGGACCCAATGAACATAAAGATTTTGACGAATATCTGCACTGCAAAAGCCGGCTGTTCCAGATGTGCGATGTTGGTATTGTAAATACGGACGATCCGCATTGGAGAGAGATCGTCCGGGAGGCATCCTGCGAACTAAAAACCTTTGGAACCTCTCAGGCGGATATGACGGCGGCAGATATCGAACACATCAATCAGGACGGCGATCTTTCCATGAAATTTCATGCCGGCGGCCTGCTGGAGGGAGATGTTATCGTGGGTCTTCCGGGCCGCTTTAATATATACAATGGGATGTGCGCCGCATGTACCGGAGCGCTGCTGGGCATGCCGCAGGAGGTGATCCTGCATGCCCTGGAGCATGTGGAAGTCAGGGGGCGCGTAGAGCATGTTCCTACGGGCAGGGGATTCTCCATACTAATTGATTTTGCGCACAATGGTGTCAGTACGGAAAGCGTACTTCGCACCCTCCGGGAATACCATCCCAGCCGGATCATCGCGATCTTTGGCTGCGGCGGCAACCGCAGCAAGCTTCGCCGTTATGAGATGGGGGAAGCGGTAGGGAAGCTGGCGGAGCTGGCCATTGTCACCAGCGATAATCCAAGGACAGAGGATGTGATGGACATTATCGAGGACATTAAAGTTGGACTGGCAAAGACGGACGGGGAGTATATCGTGATCCCGGATCGCCAGGCGGCCGTGAATCATGCGGTGAAACATGCGCAGAAAGGCGATATGATCATACTGCTTGGCAAAGGACATGAGGAATATCAGGAGATCAATGGAGTGAAGCACCACTACAGTGAGAGGGAGGCCGTGGCAAACGCCCTGGCAGAGGGGAAGTAACCTGTCCGGATGGGATGTTACTTGAGAGGAAAAGAGGGATAGATATGACAAAGGTACTGATCCTGGAAGATAAATGGCAGTCCCGGGAGGTGCTGGTCCGGATGGTGGAAGAGATTGATGCCGGCGCCGCCGTGTTTGCCGTGGCCAACGAGGACGAGGCGTATGCCATTGCAATGAAGAGATCCATCGATGTATTTCTGGTGGATATCATACTCCACCCGGAGCGGATGGGTGACCAGTCAGGGGCTGTCTTTGCATGTAACATTCGAAATGTGGAAAAGTATAATTTTACGCCGATCATTTTCATTTCCACCCTGTATGATGCCAAGATGTGTATGTTCAGTACGGTCCAGTGCTATGGTTTTATAGAGAAACCCTTTAATATGGACAAAACCCGCCGTATGATAGCGGCGGCCATGCGCTATCATACGGCGGAGGGGCAGGACAAGTCATTTATCTTTCATTCAGAAGGACTGATCGGATCGGTTCCGGTAAAGGAGATCATCTATATTGAGAGCCGGCACCACCGGCTGTATGTACATACTACTAAGGATGAGATCACACTGCCGTACCGATCCTGCAGAAAGGTGCTGGAGGAGATCGATTCCCAGGATTTTGAGATGTGCAATCGGGGAACCATTGTGAATATGGCCTATATTGAGAAGATCGATTCGCCGGGGAGGTATATGTATCTCCGGGGAACTGAGGCCATCCTGGAGATCGGTACTATTATGAAAAAGAACTTTATGCAGCGGTTCAAAAACAGGTAATTCCACTTTTTACAAATTTGCTATTGACAATACCACCGCAAGGTGGTATTTTAATTGTAGTCATTCATTAGCACTCTTTTTTAGTGAGTGCTAACAGTAAAAAAGCATATATTATCAATGGAGGGAAAGTATGGAGCTGAGTGAGCGCAAACAGAAGATTCTGGAAGCGATCATACGGAACTATATGGAGTCCGGCGAACCGGTTGGTTCCAGAACGGTATCCAAATATACAGACCTGAATCTGAGTTCGGCCACGATACGGAATGAGATGGCGGATCTGGAAGAGATGGGATATATCCTGCAGCCTCACACCTCTGCCGGCCGGATTCCTTCCGACAAGGCATACCGCCTGTATGTAGATACGATGCTGCAGCGGAAGGATCAGGAAGTGGAGGAAATGCGGGAACTGATGGTAGAGAAAGCAGATAAGATCGATCTTCTGCTGAAACAGGTGGCGAAGCTGCTGGCACAGAATACCAATTATACTTCCATGGTAACCAAGCCGAAGTATGAGCACAAGAAGATTAAATTCATACAGCTCAACAAGATTTCGGATACCCAGCTTCTGGTACTGGTCATACTGGACAACAATCATGTAAATAATAAGTTTATTGAATTGGAATCTGGTTTGGATGACGGGGTGGCAGCCCAGTTGAATTTTCTGATCAATACAGCGCTGAACGGCCTGGACTTTACGGAGATCAATATGGCTATCATGCAGAAGATCAAGGATCAGGCAGGGGATTATGTAGATCTTGCCTCCAGTATATTGGACTGCATATCCGAGGTTATGTCGGAAGAGGATGATTCCGAAATATTTACCTCAGGCGCCACAAATATTTTGAAGTATCCGGAGCTTACGGACAAAGAGAACATGACGGAGCTTTTGTCCACCTTTGAGGAAAAGCAGATGCTGGCGGCGTGGGCCAATGACAAGAGAGTGCCGGATACGGAGCAGGAGCATGGCATACAGGTCTATATCGGGGAAGAGTCACCGGTGGAGTCTATGAAGGATTGTTCCGTGGTGACGGCGACCTATAAGATAGAAGAGGGTGTGTACGGAAAAATCGGCATTGTGGGGCCCAAGCGCATGGATTATGAAAAGGTAGTTGGTGCTCTGGAGAACTGTATGCAGCAGTTGGATGATATTTTCAAAAAGAAAGCCTAGTTTAGCGGCGGGTTCAAATTGGCACCGTTAAGTTGGATACAGGAAAAGATAGAAAGGTGGAATGAGAAGTGGTAGAGGTAAAGAATGAGAAGACGCCGGAGGAAGCGGTGAAAAACCATGCTCCGAAGGAGGAGGAGGCGGCGCCTGAGACAACGGAAGCGGCGCAGGATACGGAGACCGCATCCGAGGCGGCAGAGGAAATACCGGCGGAAGACACAGAGGAAACCGGGCCCGCAGACAACGGAGACACGGAAACTGGAACAGACGGGGAACCGGTGAAGGAAAAAAAGAAGGGGCTTAAGAAGAAACCGAAAAAGGATAAAAGAGATGAGAAGATAGAAGAGTTGAACGACCGGCTGATGAGAAATCTGGCTGAATTCGAGAATTTCCGCAACCGCTCTGAAAAAGAAAAGAGCGCTATGTTCGATATGGGTGCCAAGTCCATTGTAGAGAAGATCCTTCCGGTGGTGGATAATCTGGAGAGGGGATTTGACGGACTCTCGGATGAAGAGCGGGAGTCGCCTTTTGTAAAGGGGATCGAAGCGGTATATAAGCAGATCCAGACAATGTTTGAGGAGGTGGGTGTGAAGCCCATCGAGGCAGTGGGACAGGAATTTGACCCGAATCTTCACAATGCGGTGATGCACGACGAAGATGATTCGGAGGAGACCAATCAGGTCATCGAAGAATTTCAGAAGGGTTATCTGTATAAAGACAGCGTAGTAAGGCACAGTATGGTTAAGGTTCTGAACTAAATTTTATATAGTTGACGGCCGCGGACAGCGGCAGAAAGAGAGGCATATCATGAGTAAAATTATTGGTATTGACTTAGGTACCACCAATAGCTGCGTGGCAGTGATGGAAGGTGGAAAACCGGTGGTTATCGCAAATGCAGAGGGAGCGAGAACAACACCTTCTGTTGTGGCATTTACAAAGAACGGGGAGAGACTGGTAGGCGAGCCGGCGAAGCGTCAGGCAGTGACCAATGCCGACAACACCATTTCCTCCATTAAGAGACATATGGGAACGGATTACCGGGCAGCCATTGAGGATAAGAAGTATTCCCCGCAGGAGATCTCAGCCATGATCCTTCAGAAACTGAAGGGAGATGCGGAAAACTATCTGGGCGGCGAGAAGGTGACGGAGGCTGTCATTACGGTACCGGCGTATTTCAACGACGCACAGCGTCAGGCAACTAAAGATGCGGGCAAGATAGCGGGACTGGATGTGAAGCGTATCATTAACGAGCCTACGGCAGCAGCACTTGCCTATGGACTTGACAATGAGGGCGAGCAGAAGATCATGGTATACGACTTGGGCGGCGGCACCTTTGACGTATCGATCATTGAGATCGGTGACGGCGTTATCGAGGTTCTTTCTACCTCTGGTGACAATAAGCTCGGCGGTGATGATTTTGATGACAAGATCTGCAGCTATATGGTTTCAGAATTTAAAAATGCGGAAGGAGTGGATCTCTCCACCGATAAGATGGCGATGCAGCGTCTGAAAGAGGCTGCTGAGAAGGCAAAGAAGGAGCTTTCCGCTTCTACCACAACAAATATCAACCTTCCGTTTATTACAGCGACAGCCGAGGGACCGAAGCATTTTGACATGAACCTGACTCGTGCCAAATTTGATGAATTGACATCAGATCTGGTAGAGAGAACGGCGACTCCGGTACAGAACGCGCTGAAGGATGCCGGGATCACAGCATCCGAACTTGGAAAGGTACTGCTGGTGGGCGGTTCCACCCGTATTCCGGCGGTTCAGGATAAAGTAAAGCAGCTGACAGGGCATGAGCCCAACAAATCCCTGAATCCAGATGAATGCGTAGCGCTGGGCGCCTCTGTTCAGGGCGGCAAGCTTGCCGGTGATGCCGGCGCCGGGGATATCCTTCTTCTGGATGTAACACCGCTGTCACTGGCCATTGAGACAATGGGCGGCGTGGCGACCAAACTCATCGAGAGAAATACGACGATTCCTACCAAGAAGAGCCAGATTTTCTCCACAGCTGCAGATAACCAGACTGCCGTGGACATCAATGTAGTGCAGGGCGAGCGTCAGTTTGCCAGAGATAATAAATCACTGGGACAGTTCCGTCTGGACGGGATTCCGCCGGCTATGCGCGGAGTACCGCAGATTGAGGTTACCTTTGATATCGATGCCAACGGCATCGTAAATGTATCTGCTAAAGATCTTGGAACTGGCAAGGAACAGCATATCACCATTACGGCAGGGTCGAATATGAATGATGATGAGATAGAAAAGGCGGTAAAGGAGGCAGCTGAGTTCGAAGCGCAGGATAAGAAGCGCAAGGAGGGCATTGACGCCCGCAACGAGGCGGACAGCATGGTATTCCAGACAGAGAAGGCGCTGAATGATGTAGGCGACGGTGTGGATGCTGCGGAGAAGGAAAAAGTGCAGGCCGAGATCGATAAGGTGAAAGCGATCCTGGAGCGAACGACGCCGGACAATATGAGCGATGCCGATGTGGATGAGCTGAAGGCAGCAAAGGAGTCTCTGATGACGAATGCCCAGCAGGTTTTCGCAAAGGTTTATGAACAGGCGCAGCAGGCAGCAGGTGCCCAGGGCGCAGGCCCGGATATGGGCGGTGCGGCAGGTGCCGGAGCAGGTGCGGCACAGGACAACAGCGGGGACGATGTTGTGGACGGAGATTTCCGCGAACTGTAAGAGACAGATGGGCCGAAACGATACCTTACGCTGTAACAGCTGAAAATGTAGATGATAAAGTAACGGAATGTACTCGTACCCTGCGGGGTGCGAGTCATTCGTCTGTATAATGCGCAGGAATCCTGCGTGGATGGAGGGAAAGAAATGGCAGATAAGCGGGATTATTATGAGGTTCTCGGGGTGGACAGAAATGCGGATGATGCTGCCCTGAAGAAGGCATATCGTGTTCTTGCCAAAAAATATCATCCGGATACAAATCCCGGTGACAAGGAGGCCGAGGCAAAGTTTAAGGAAGCATCGGAGGCATATGCCGTTCTGAGTGATCCGGACAAAAGGCACCAGTATGACCAGTTCGGTCATGCAGCATTTGAGGGCGGTGCCGGCGGCGGAGGTTTCTCCGGGATGGATATGGACGATATTTTTGGAAGCTTTGGAGATATCTTTGGAGACCTGTTTGGGGGAGGCTTTGGCGGAAGAAGCCGGCGGGCAGACCCGAATGCACCTCAGCGGGGGGCAAATCTCCGGACACAGGTGAAGATCACATTCGAAGAGGCGTGTTTCGGTGTTGAAAAAGAGATTGAGATTCCGTCGAAGGTGGAGTGTAAGACCTGCGGCGGCAATGGATGCAAACCGGGGACGCAGCCGGTTACATGCGGGCAGTGCAACGGCAGGGGACAGGTGGTGCATACCCAGCAGTCCCTGTTCGGCATGGTGCAGAACGTCTCCACCTGTCCGGCCTGCGGCGGTACGGGAAAGATCATTAAGGAAAAATGCCCGGATTGTCATGGAAATGGCTTTACAAGCAAGAAAGAGAAGCTGCAGGTTACCATTCCGGCCGGTATCGACCACGGTCAGAGCGTGCGCCTGCGCGCCAAGGGAGAGCCTGGCAAAAACGGTGGTTCCCGGGGAGATCTGCTGGTGGAGGTTTATGTCGAGAATCATAAGGAATTCCAGAGACATGATTATGATATCTACTCTACCGTGAAGATTTCCTATCCCAGAGCGGCACTTGGCGGGGACATTATAATCCATACCATTGACGGGGATGTGGCTTATAATGTAAAAGCGGGAACTCAGACCGGCACGAGGGTCCGTCTCAGAGGGAAAGGCGTTCCCTCCCTTCGGAATAAGAAGATGAGAGGAAACCACTATGTAGATCTCATCGTAGATGTGCCAGTCAGCCTGTCCAAGGAGCAGAAGAAAATTCTTCAGCAGCTGGATGAGAGCTTTGAAAAGAAAGAGAAAAAGAAGAAGAAACTATGAGTGAACAGAATTTCATCACCAGGATAAAGAGTCTCACACCCAGGCGGTGGATCGGGATGGTGTCAGGGAATCTGATTCTTGCCATCGGAATCAGTATTTTGAAGTGGTCCCACACGGGAAATGATCCCTATTCGGGAATGGTCATGGCGCTGGCGGATGTGACGGGGGTCAGTTATGGAACGTTTTTGATCTTTTTGAATTGTTTTATCTTTCTTATTGAGATCCTTTGGGGGAGGAAATACATTGGGCCCGGAACCATTGTGAACTGGTTTCTGCTGGGACCCGTGGTGGATACCTTTTATCCCTTTGTCTATCATACCTTTGGACCGCCGTCAGCCCTGTGGCAGCAGCTGCTGTTGGCGCTGTTGGGCGTTGTTGTGATCAGCTTTGCCTGTTCCGTCTACCAGACATCGGATGCGGGTATCGCACCCTATGATTCCCTTGCTGTCATTGGTGAGGAACGTACCCCGGTTCCGTATTTCTGGTGCCGCATGTTCTGTGATGCCGTGTGCGCCCTGGTCTGCTTTCTGGCCGGCGGCGTTGTGGGGATTGGTATGCTGTTCTGCGCCTTCGGGCTTGGGCCGGTCATTGCATTTTTCAATAAATATTTTTCCGTGCCGGTGCTGCTGGGCAGAAGTGTGAACGGAAAGGAACAGGAGAACATTTATGGAGAGTAGTAGAATCATCGGAATTATTGGCGCCATGGAGGAAGAAGTGGCGCGTCTGAAGGAACAGATGGAAGGGACAGAGGTGAGGACAAAGGCTTCCATGGAATTCTGCAGAGGCAGGCTGATGGGAAAAGAGGTTGTGGTGGTCCGATCGGGGATTGGAAAGGTCAATGCGGGTATCTGTACCCAGATTCTGGTGGATGAGTACAATATCTCTGCGGTGATCAATACCGGCATTGCCGGATCGCTGCGGGCAGAGATTGATATCGGCGATATCATCCTCTCCACGGATGCGCTCCAGCACGATATGGATGCCATTGCTTTCGGCTATCCGGCAGGTCAGATCCCCAGGATGGACACACTTTCCTTTACGGCGGATGAGACACTGCGGGAGGCGGCAAAGGCGGCCTGCCAGCGCGTGAATCCGGATATCCATGTACACGAGGGAAGGGTAGTCAGCGGCGATCAGTTTATCTCCGACAAGGAAAAGAAGGACTGGCTGATCAGCCAATTTGCTGGTTACTGCACGGAGATGGAAGGGGCGGCCATTGCCCAGGCGGCGTATCTCAACAATGTTCCGTTTCTTATTATCCGTGCCATCTCGGATAAGGCAGACGACAGTGCGCATGAGGATTATCCGGCCTTCGAGGCAAAGGCCATCACACACTGCGTCAATCTGACGACAGCCATCCTTCAGGACGATAGGATAAAATGAATAAATGAGAAGCCTTCTGTTGATACTAAATAAAAACAGGAGGCTTTTTTATGGAACACAAATATCGCATCAATACGATACACGGAAGAGAAATACTGGATTCCCGGGGGAATCCTACAGTGGAGGTGGAGGTGGCGCTGTGCGGCGGGGCTAAGGGGCGGGCCTCTGTGCCCTCCGGGGCGTCCACCGGCGCTTTTGAGGCAGTGGAACTCAGAGATCCGCAGCTTCCCCGGTACGGCGGTCAGGGCGTGAAGAAGGCAGTGGAAAATATCAATGAGACCCTGGGATATGTGCTGGAGGGGAAGAACGCCCTGAATCAGGTGGAGATCGATTCTCTAATGATCCGGGAAGACGGTACAAAGAATAAGGCCCGCCTGGGCGCCAATGCGATACTGGGTACATCTCTGGCAGTGGCAAAGGCGGCGGCGAAGGCTGTGGGGCTGCCTCTGTACCAGTATCTGGGCGGAACAAACGGAAGAACGCTGCCGGTTCCCATGATGAACATTATAAACGGTGGAAAGCACGCTGACAGCTCCCTGACCATTCAGGAGTTTATGATCATGCCCGTGGGGGCAAAGTCCTTTCACAGCTGTCTGGAATGGAGCGCTACCGTTTTTCATGTTCTGAAAAGACTGCTCCATGATGGCGGATATGCCACTTCAGTAGGCGACGAGGGGGGCTTCGCTCCCCAGCTGGCGGATGACGAGGAGGCGCTGGCCTTTATCGTCAGAGCGATAGAGAAAGCGGGTTACCGTCCGGGAGAGGATTTCGTTATTGCCATGGATGGAGCCAGCACGGAGATGTATGAGGAGGCCGTGAAAAATAACAGGACGGGGGAATATCTGTTCTGGAAATCCGGCGAATATAAGACGGCGGAGGAGATGATCGATTTCTGGTCCAGGCTGTGTGACAAATATCCGGTTTATTCCATTGAGGATGGTCTTGCCGAGGAGGACTGGACGGGCTGGCAGAAGCTGACGGAGAGACTGGGGAACCGGATCCAGCTTGTGGGAGACGATCTCTTTGTTACCAATACGGAGCGGATCCAGAAGGGCATCAATATGAACACGGGAAATGCGGTTCTGATCAAGCCGAATCAGATCGGGACGCTGACGGAGACCATGGAGGCCATACGCATGACGAAAAATAATCGCTGGCGTGCCATTGTCAGCCACCGTTCTGGTGAGACGGAGGATACGACGATTGCAGACATTGCAGTGGGACTGAATGCGGGACAGATCAAGACTGGGGCGCCCTCCCGGACGGACCGTGTGGCGAAATACAACCAGCTTCTGAGGATAGAAGAGCAGCTGGGCGGCAGCGCTGAGTTTGGCAGAAACAGAATATAGGAAAATGCGAAAGCGGTATGAACTTGATCGTCGTGATATAAGGGAACGACAGCCGGCATAAAAATACTCCTTTTTGATAAGAATTTTCATGTGCTGATTCTTACCAAAAAGGAGTTTGTTATTTCAAGCCGATGGCAGATTATTTAAACTTCTTATAACCGCTCTTTTTCAATTTCGTTCTATTGGCTTTCACGATTTTCTTGGAACCGCCTTTCACCTGGATGGTCTTTTTACAGCCCTTGAATGCCCCCTTCTTCACGGAAATCTTTTTCCGGAAAGTTAATTTCTTCAAAGCCCTGCAGTTCTTAAAAGCGCTTTGTTTTATTTTTGTGGCTCCCGGAGCTGACAGGGATGCCAGTTTTTTGCAGCCGCTAAACGCATTTTTGGGAATGCTCTTAATGCTGGTTCCCAAAGAAGCCTTTTTTAGTTTCGCGGAATTTTTAAATGCGCTGCTGCCGATGGCTGTTACCTTGTATGAATAGCCGGATCGGGAAACTTTGTTCTTCACGTTGATGGAAGACGATTTCTTTCCCGATGAGGAAAGACCTGTCACGACTACCTTTCCGGGGACATTTTTCTTTGCACTGGCAGTCACTTTGTATTTCAGTTTGCCAGAAGTGAAAGTCTTATTCTTCTTTAGGGGTGCGGGTGCAGTCGTTTGATTGTCACCGGGTAACGGCACCCTGTCTGACGGCTTATCAATGCCGCCGGGTTTTTCCTCAGGTTTGAAGAAATCATCGAAATCCTTTTCCGTGCTAATAGAAATCTCGCCCTTCACAGCTTCCAGTCTGTAAGGATTCAGCTCGCAGAATGAAATCGTGCCATTTTCGGTTACATACCATTTCACCAGGCCATCCGATGTCATGATCGGTTTGCAGTCGGATAGCCGAAGCCTGGTATCCACTATTTCTGACGCCAGGTTTCCTTCCCCGTCTACCGTTACCATTTTCAAGGATACGGCCTTTGTGGTACTATTGTATTCCTCCCAGAGGATCAGGAACTGTTCCTCATTCAGCTTCACAATATGCGGCGTCCTTGCTGTGATGCTGGAGTTCGAAGCATAGTTTGTCAGCCAGATGGTGCGGGTACTGGTCAGCGATTTTTTCGTTACCGTCAAAAAGACATTGCGAGCCCCGGACGTTGCCTGCTTTGTCTGATCTACGGAGTTACCCGCGATCAGGCATTGCCCCTCAGAGAGTTCCAGACCGCCCACGGACACGCCCGTGTCGTTATTTCCATTGGTCTCGATAGGCAGAGGCAGCGTATATGCCACTTTTGTAATCTTTCCATTTACATCGCAGCGGGTCAGAGTAACGGCTCTGGTGGGAAAGGCATCTCCATGGTCTACGCGGAAAGCATACTTCCCATCGGTCTGGACAAATTGGTTAAAAGAGTGGCTCACATATCCTGCCTGGGCGATATTCATTATGTCATAGTAGGACTGCTGGATCTCCATCGAATCTTCCTTTAGCACATATGTCATATTGGCCTGGTGATGCACGCCGTTTTTGTCCGCATACATCTCATGACAGGTATGGATATACAGTCTGCCATCGTCGGTTTCTGCCATGCGCAGGGAGCCGCCGTCGAAGGGAATATAGGTATTGGCCCCCTTGACGGAAACCTGTCCCTGGCGCTGCCAGTCTTTGCTGTATTTTACGATCCGCATGACTTCCCTGCTGTCCGACTCCGACTCGTTCTTCTGTCCAAACACTAGGAAATTTCCATCCTTTCCGGCATAAAATCCGCCAAAATAGGGAAGCTCTGCCGTCAGCACATGAGTAGACAGAAGTTCATAGTTCCTTGAATAATTCTCAATCTGCACTCCGATGTCTGGTATGTATTCCACCCGGGTCAGCGACTGATCTTTATTTTCCACAAAATAGGAATTTACAACCCTTCCATATACGGTATAATTGTTGTCTGAATAATTGCTGCTTTTCGCGCCCGTCCTGGTGACCACATTCTTTTCTGGAACAATAATGTTATCCGCGGTAACCCTAATCTCCACGGAGGCACTGACCGCGTCAGATACCCTTGCCGTCACCGTAGCGGTTCCTTCTTTCCATGCCGCCACCTTTCCGCTTTGATTGACCGACAAAATGCTATTATCACTGCTGGACCATTCGAGAAGCAGTTCATACTCCTTATCCTGCCCTGTAATGGCAAGTGCTTGGGTAGCGCCCACCTTCATGGTGGTTTCTTTTGCCTGAATCCCAATCTGTCCCGGATCTCCCCAATCTAAAATCTCCATATAATAAGAATCCTGTTCTTTCTCAATGGCGATAAGATGATCCCCCATCTGCAGCAGATCGAATACATCGTGTGCTGTCTTGCCAGTGGCGATCTGCCTGCCGGTGGCAAGATCATATTCCAAAAGAGTATTGTTGTTCTCATAGATTATCATGCTGCTGCGGTTTTTGTTATACACCGCCCGTACCCCGATACTGGCTAAATCCATGGAATCATCGCTTCCTATCTGCGCGGACCTCCTTACCGTCAGAACACTGGAAATCCCGCTTTCATTGCTGGAGGATGAGTCAAACACCTGGACTCTCCCCAGAGAATTGCTGGTCGTAACCAGATATTTCCCGCCCAGGAATTCGGCCCCCTTCTGATGGTGCAGATAGGAATCCTGGCACACAAATTCCAGACAGCCAAGAGATCTGGTGATGATACCGCTCTCAAGAAATTCAGTATAGGTCTCTATATACTGCATCTTGTTTCCCGCCACTTTTCCCATGGTGATTCCCCTTCCGGGACGGCCATAGCCCCAGGAAGAAAATTCATATCTGGATTCCATGTAAAAATTACCAGTCGCGGCATCAAAACCATGAAAGCTATATACATTTGCCCCCAGGGTCAGATCCGATATCCGCTTCCCATCTTCTGACATCAGGGAGATTGCATATTTGCCATAGTCGTTTACTTTTCTGGCAATGTAGACCCTGCCCTGATCATCTGCCCCGATGGCAGATGTCTGAAATCCCGGCGCGGCAAATCGGGACAGGATGGACTGGGTTTCCAGATCATAGATATAACACATATTGTCACCCAGTATATACAGTTTATTGTGGGCGGTAAATGCATCAAAGGAGATCCATTCGCCAAGGGCAGATGTGTAATCGCCAAACGCAAGCAATCTCCGATATTCCTTGTTCGCCAGAGAATAAAAGCCAAGCTCCTTTTTATTTAGGAAATACACGCCATGCAGCTTTTCCGATGGAATTTGTCTGGTCAGATCGAAGCTGGATGTATAATCCAGCACCTTTTCCAGATCACTCAGGTCATGGGACGGGACTGAAAAATCCTCCCCTGTGACGGTAATGGAAATGCTCGCCGAATACTGTCCATCTGCGCTTTCTGCCCTGATTTCCGTATTCCCTGGTCCCACTGCATTCACATACCCGGTATTCGATACCACTGCTGCCTCCTGGTCGGAACTGCTCCATGTAAATTCCAACGCCAGAGAGGGATCCAGCAGGGCGACCAGCTGCGTGGCCTCCCCCACGGCTAACTGCCTGGTATCTGCCTGGATTGCAAGGCTCTGTTCGCCCTTTAGATGCAGGGTATCCCTCCAGAACACATTCCCGTCAGGCCATGAAGTCTTCACAACATCCCATGGATCCCATCCTTCCTTGGAGGAATCATAGAAAATCGTAACATAGTCTAGTTTCTGCGATTCGGAATTGAATCTAGAAGGTGACCCACCCTCAAATATGATATATTTTAAAGCCCCACAGTGATCGATTGCTTTTTTGTCCATTTCCCTAACCGTATCCGGTATCACCAGTTTTGAGAGGGAAGACTTTTTCGGAACGATTACCAGCCGTGTTTTGTCCCTGTCATATACAATGCCATGATCCGAAACAAAATACTGATTTTCGGGATCTACTTCTATCTTTTCTAACTGACCGCACTCGCTAAACGTAGCCCCCTCTATTCCCAATACATTTTTAGGAATAAAAATCTGCCTCAAGCTGCTCCCGGAAAATGCACCGCTGCCAATGTGTGTAAGCTGCATTGGCAGGGAAATCTCCTGAAGTTCCTCGCAGCCGGCAAATGCACCGGCGCTAATTCTTTTCAGACTCTGGGGGAGGGTAACCTCCTGTACATACTTCAAGTCCCGGAATGCACCATTTCCAATCTCTGTCACGCCTTCCTCCAGTACGATGGATCTAATACGGTCATAACATGGAAAATGAGGTGCATAGTATGCGATGTAATCATCCATTGCCCCCTCTCCGGATATGGTAAGCACGCCGGTGTCCAGGGAAAGCTGCCATGTGAGATTCTCCCCGCAAGTACCTGTTAAATCCTTTTCGCTTTTAAAAGTCAGATCATTTTCCTTCGCATAAGTCTCTGCCATGGAACCAGGTTTTCCAAACAAGGTAAAGCGTGCTTTGTTATAACTCCCCGATGACCCGCTCGAACAGTAGAATCCGATGGCATGATTGCCAATATTTTTCACCTTTTCCGATACGTCCAGCGAACACAGAGATACACATCCCAAAAAGGAATAGTCTCCAATAGACGTGACGGAATCCGGCAGCGAAACCTGCTCTAGATCATAACAAAAAGCAAAAGAATTGGCTCCTACCGAGGTGACGCCGCTTTGGATCTCAACGGATGTGATCTCACCGGAATGTGCGCGAAATGGAGAATAAGATGCATGCTTATAATCCGTCATTGCGCCAGTTCCACGAATCACCACATGACCGGTGGATGCATCAATTTCATACTGAACATTGTCGCCGCATTGTCCCGTTAGCCCGCTGGATGCCGCCGCCCCATCTGATCTCGCTGTAAACTTACGAAAATCGGATGGATAAGCGGTCTCATTATCTGGTTCCTCCTCCGCCTTCGCTTCCGATAGCCGCCCTTTTGCCGTCTCTTTTTCCGGCACTGCTTTTGTCACCGCGTCGCCAAAGGAGGACTTCGTCACCATTTTCTGATCTGCCCTCTGCTTTGCCGCTGACGGATTGACCGGACACAATGCGGCGGCCATAGCAATTGTCAAAATGCCGGCTATCATTTTGTTAAATTTTGTACGTTTCATTTGTTATATTCTCCTTTCTGCTAGCTCAACGGCGCCAATTCCCGGGCGGAGGATTATAGAACTCTCATCCCGGCAAGGCGTACCAAAACACCGAACTGACCTGGAAACGGCAGTTCGGTGCTGATGTCGGTTATTCAAAATCTTCTGACTGTTCGGATTCTTCCCCTGACATTTCATCCGTTCGTTCCTCTGTCTCCGGTTCCATATCGTCCGGCATATCATCGAAGGCGGTATCGGGAGAAAATTCGCCATCCCCGGGATCGGTACATAATACCACCGGTTTATCCATCTGATACTGGTAATATTTAATAATATTTCCACTGAATTCCCGTAAAGGTTTCCAGTTGCACAGGTCATAGTCCTTTTTGTAGGGGAGACTGTTGTAGAATTTATCACGAGAATCCGTGCCGACGTCATATGTCATCAATTCCTTGGCAAATAATTCTGAAGGTGTCATAATATGATTACTCCTTTATGTAGTAATAACAGCAATTATTACACTCACGGCATCAATGAAACCGGCCGCGGCTGGCATTGCTAGGCTAATTCTATTATAAGCAATTATGCGCCGGGATGCAATGGGAAAATATTTAAATTGCAAAGAAGTGAAATGCTGCTTGTGTAATACGGAGGTTTTTGTTAAACTATCGTCAGATATAGATTTATCGGGTTTTGGAGGAACGGATAGATTCTTATGGAAAAATCCAGGGAGGAAGAAATAAATTGAAGTGCAGATTGAATTTCAGAGTTATCCTGATCACCTTCTCTCTTTTTGCCGCGGCTGCCCTGTGTGCAGCCTGTGGAAAAAAGGGGGACAAGCAAAGGGTTCCGGTTCCGGATACCGGATCGGCAGTTTCTGGAGAGACAAGACCAGAACAGCCGGTAACGGGAACAGCCATTTCGGGAACATCTGTGACGGATAGGCCGTCTATGGAGAGCAGAAGCCGCAGCTATGCAGAGCAGATCGTCAGTGGGATCATGACCGAACTCTGGGTAAATCTGTCTGAGGAGCTGGCAGCGCAGCTTACCGTAGATGGGCTGCAGGAATCCTGGAACAGTGTGGCGGAGGATGCCGGAATCTACGTGGGGATCGAGGATGTACAGAGTGAGGATAACAAGGATTATCATATCGTACTTGTCACACTCCGATACCGTCGGAATCAGGGGCGCAGTATACGGTTTGTCTATGACCGGGATGAGAATATTGCTGGAATCTGGTTTGATGTGGCAGAGGTTTCTAAGAAAGAGGAGGATACCGGTTCGGAAACCTTGGGGACGTGGAAGGAAGAGGAGATCACGGTTGGCCGGGATCCCTTTGTGCTAAAGGGAAAGCTGACTCTTCCCGAAGGCAGGAAGGCGCCGGTGGTGATACTTCTGGCGGATCATGACGATGCAGATATGGACGGCACGATAGGCAAAAATGCCAACAAACCGCTTCGCGACATCGCGCAGGGGCTGGCCGAGAGAGGGATCGCGTCCCTTCGGTATAACCGCAGGGGGCATGAATACAGCGGAGCAGTAACAGCGGAGGACAGTATGTATCAAACACTTTTTCAGGATGTGTGGTATGCAGTGGATCAGATGTATAACGAGCAGAGAGTAGACAGAAAAAAGATTTTTATTCTTGGTATGGGGAGCACGGCGGATCTCATGCCGGGCATTGTGAAGAAGAAGCCCAGACGCCTGACGGGAGCCATAATGATGGCGGCGAAACCGGTGGCGGCAGCAGAGAGATTTTATTCCCAGGAGGAAAAGAATATTGACAGCGATGCCGCCTATTTTATGGATGAAAATTCTACATTCCCGCTGCTTATGCTGCAGGGGGAAGAGGACTTCCAGACGAGCATCAATGATTTTGAACAGTGGAAAGAGATCTGGAAAGGGCGTTCCCATGTGAAATACCATACCTACCAGCACCTGAACCATTATTTTATGACAGCTTCTGGCAAGGAGGACAAAGAGGAATATGATAAACAGGGAAGAGTGAGCCAGACTGTCATAAGAGATATTGCCGAGTGGTGCAGTTCAACGGCGGAGGGAAAATGATTACTTCTCTCATTGTGAAATAAATAACGCCCACCCTGCTGCAGCCAGGATGGGCACCTCTCCTGTGGGACAAACGTTTCTGTCAGCATTTCCCCGTGCGTTTTTCCAGTTCCACAAGGGGGATGGGAAGGAGGGAGAGAACTGCTACCATGCCCCACTGCATACCGTTCAGTGCGGTTGTGTGGAAGATCCCCTGCAGGGCAGGCACCGTGATAACGCTGCACTGCAGGATGATACACAGAAGGACGGAGAAAAACAGTTTCTTATTTCCAAAGATGCCGGTCTGCGTCAGGGAACGGCTGCTGCGCATATTGAAGGAATGCACAAGCTGGGACAGGGACAGCACGGCGAAGCACATCGTCGAATTCCCTGCCATATAGGCTACCAGCGCCAGGGAGCCGATAAACATTCCCTCCAGTATCATGCGGAATACCCTGTCCGGGGAAAACATCCCTTTTCCCGCCGGCACCGGCGGACGGCGCATGATATCCATATCCGGCGGCTCCACGCCCAGGCAGAGGGCGGGGAAGGAATCTGTCACCAGATTGATAAAGAGGAGCTGTACCGGAAGGAGTGGGACATCCAGACCAAACAGGATGGCGGCAAAGATCGTCATAATCTCGCCGATATTGCAAGAAAGAAGGAAATGGATGGCCTTCTTGATATTTTCAAAGATTCCCCGTCCCTCCCGGATGGCGGAGACAATGGTGGAGAAATTATCATCCATCAGGATCATGTCGGAGGCATTTTTCGCCACATCGGTTCCGTTCTGTCCCATGGCGCAGCCAATGTCTGCCGCTTTCAGGGCAGGGGCGTCGTTTACCCCGTCTCCGGTCATGGCCACTACATTTCCCTTCTGTTGGTACTGTTTTACCAGACGTACCTTGTGGGCGGGGGAGACTCTGGCAAAGATGCGGTACCGGGGCAGGCAGGATGCCAGTTCGCTGTCCGACAGAAGATCCAGCTCCCGCCCGGTGAGAACCTCTTTTTCATTGCGGCAGATCCCCAGCTCCTTTCCAATGGCGGCGGCAGTGATCCGGTGGTCTCCGGTGATCATTACCGGCTGTATGCCGGCATCCTGGCAGCTTCTGACGGCGGCAAAGGCTTCCTTCCGGGGCGGATCCATAAATCCGGCGAATCCCGTGAAGATCAGCTCCTTTTCCAGGGCGGCGTTTTTGTGCGCGGTGTCGGACAGGCGGTAACCCACTGCCAGTACCCGCAGTGCATCGGAGGCAAATTCTTCGGCCTTGGCGAGAAATTCCGCCCGGATCTCACGGGTCATCTGACGGCACTGTCCGTTATCATAGTACTGGGCGGCATTGGCCAGGAGGATTTCCGGTGCCCCCTTTGTCACGGACAGAAATCCCTTTGCCGTATTGTGCAGGGTTGTCATCTGCTTGCGGCGCGAGTCAAAGGGGAGTTCGAAGATACGGGGGGCAATGGTGTTTTCTGAATCGAAGTCGACGCCCTGGGAGGCGGCGAAGGATACCAGGGCCTCCTCCATGGGACCTGTCTTGTCGTTGCACAGGACAAAGAGCCGGGCCAGGAAAGCGGAATCTCCGTGACAGAAATATTTTCTCACCGTCATGCGGTTTTCTGTAAGAGTTCCCGTCTTATCGGAACAGATGACAGAGGCGCTCCCCAGTGTTTCCACGGCGGGCAGATGACGGATAATGGCTTTCTGCTTTGCCATGCGCTCTACGCCGAGGGAGAGCATAATGGTGACCAGGGCGGGGAGGCTTTCCGGTATGGCGGCGACGCCAAGGCTGACGGAGGTCATAAACATCTCAAAGATTGGGTGGCTGTTTCGGATGCCGAGGAAAAATACAACGATGCAGATGGCAAGGGCCAGGATGCCAAGGAACCGGCCGGTCTTATTCAGACGGCGGGTAAGTGGGGTCTCCGGCGATTCCTCCCGGGAGAGCATACCGGCGATCTGGCCGATCTGGGTATCCATGCCGGTGGCAGTGACATAGCAGGTGCCGCGTCCGGTGGTTACCATTGTACCGGAGTACACACAGTTGTGCCTGTCTCCCAGAGACAGGCCGGGCGCCGTCAGCGCTTCTGGTGATTTGTTTACCATCCCCGTCTCTCCGGTGAGGGCCGATTCCTCGGTGGACAGGCTGTGGCAGGAGAGCAGACGTCCGTCGGCGGGCACAAGGCAGCCGGTCTCCAGCAGTACGATATCGCCGGGGACGAGCTCACGGGATGGGATCGTCTGTTTTTCCCCGTTTCTCAGAACGAGAGCTTCCGGCGTCTGGAGGGAACGCAGGGCCTCCAGGGAGTGCTCCGCTTTCTGCTCCTGATATACGCCGATAATGGCATTGATCAGAACGATGGCCAGTATGATACAGGGATCGGTGATATCGGCGTCGCCTCTGATATAGGAGGCGACAAAGGAGATCAGGGCGGCTGCCAGCAGAGTGAGGATCATGAAATCCTTAAACTGGGCGGCAAACCGTGTAAAAAATCCGGGGCCTTTCTCCTGAAGAAGCTCATTGAAACCATACTGCTGCCTCTGTTTCTTCACCTCCCTGTCAGTCAGTCCCTTTTCTGGCTGGCATTTTGTCTTTCGTATCAGCTCCGTGACGCTGAGGGAATACCATTCCATATGTACTCTCCTTTCCGGAAATATTAGTCAGAGTATAAAATCTGCAATCAAAAATATGTCGAAAAATTTCCCCAATCCAATTTTATCTGCATAGGATAAAGGTAAGAAATAGAGGAAAATCATTATGATATGGGATTGATATTGTTGCTGGCATTATCTGTCAGTCTGGATGTATTGGGCATCGGTGTGGCGTATGCGGTCTCCGGGATCCGGATTCCATGGAATACCCGTCTTGTCATCTCTGTCATCAATATGTTCCTGACATTTGGCTTCATTCTGCTTGGACAGAATCTGGGGATGATGATCCCTGGAATCTGGTTTCAGATAGCGGGAGGCGGCATTCTTCTCCTGCTGGGAGCAAGAACTCTCTGGAACGCCCTGGGAGAGAACAAAACGGCAGACTATGACAGGGATGATTCCCACACACTGGATCCCTATGAGGGGATCATGCTGGGACTGACGCTGGCGCTGGACGGAGCGTGCGCGGGTCTCGGCATCTGTGATATGGGAGCTGCCGCCTGGCTGTTTCCGGTGCTGACAGGAAGTGCCAGCCTTGCCTTTCTGTCGATGGGAGCCAGGATCTCCTGCAATCTGAGACGGCTGAACGGCGTGGCGGGAGCGGTACTGATCATTCTTGGTGTGGTTCGTTTTTTCTACGGTTAGCCGTGAGTTTCCGAAGGAGGAACAGCAGCAGGAGAAAGGAGCCGAAGATAAGGATCCATTTCTTATAGCGGTCAAAATAACCGAAGAACAGGGTGCGGTACTGGTAGCAGTAGTATCCGAGCCCGGTGAGGACTGCATTCCACAACAGGATGCCCAGGGCAGAACAGAAGAGGTAGCTGCCAAAGGGCTGTTTCATGGCTCCTGCCACAAAACCGATGTAGGTCCGGCACAGGGGAATGATACGGCTCAGAAAGACAGCGCTTTTCCCATGGTCGCCGAAGGTGCGGTACGAGGCAAGGATGGGGCGCTCCAGAGAGGGGAACCGTCTCATGGTCCTCTCCAACAGGGGGGAACCGCCCGCTCTTCCGATACCGTAGGTGAGGGCGGTGCCTCCCAGTCCGGCGGCGCTGCTGATCAGTATGAGAACGGCATAGGGCATGCCGCAGCCAGCGCCTACCAACCCGGCAAGGGGAAGTATGATCTCACTGGAGACAGGAAAACAGGCGTACTCCAGAAAGATCAGAGCGAACATGGCGGGAAGCCCATAGTCTGCTAATATTGATTCGATAAAGGACATTGGATGATTACCCTCTCAAAAGAAACCTTGCTATAATCTATGTCAGGCAGCGGGGAAGTATTCTTGACAAAGGTTTTCACAGTTGGTATTATGAGATAGTATGCATATTTTAGCAATTGGCAAAGGAAGAGTTTTTATATGAAGATATGGCAGAATATGCTGTT
Organism: Eubacteriaceae bacterium; assembly: GCA_910574015.1. Taxonomy (GTDB): domain Bacteria; phylum Bacillota; class Clostridia; order Lachnospirales; family Lachnospiraceae; genus Eubacterium_F. The sequence goes on from CAJSYQ010000009.1 coordinate 87,620, forward strand.
CGCCGCATGGCTTCTGATCCTCTTCTGCGGGATGGGGATCTCTACAGAGGCGAAGGAAAAGGCATCGAAACAATATATGATACGCATCAACAAGCAGCAGAATGTCGTGACGGTGTACAAACATGTGAGAGGGAAGAAATACAGGCCGCACCGGGCATTTGTCTGCTCTGCCGGAACGGCCACTCCCACAGGAACCTTTCCTCTGCGGGAGAAGATCAGATGGCACGAGCTGATGGGGCCTACCTATGGTCAGTACTGCAGCCGGATCACGGGAGGCATTCTATTTCACTCCGTCTGGTATTATAAGCCGGATAAGAGGACCCAGTCCTATATCCAGTACAACCGGCTGGGTACTACCGCTTCTCACGGCTGTGTCCGGCTGACTGTGTGGGACGCCAAATGGATCTACGATAATTGTCCCTCCGGCACAAAGGTCGTGATTTACAATTCTGCTGATCCGGGGCCTCTTGGCAAGCCGCGGGCTGTGAAGGTCAGCGGGTACAGCGGCTGGGACCCCACCGATCCGGATCCGGCAAATCCATATTGGAAAAAGCAGCCGGTGCTGTCCGGGGTCAGGAAGAAAACGGTGCGCTATGGTGCGAAGGCGGGGCTGATGAAAGGGGTCCGGGCGAAGGACAGTTTTGGGAAAAATGCCTCTTCCAGGATAAAAGTGAGTATATGGCACAGAGCGCTGGCAAAAGATAGGTATAAGAAGGTAAAAAAGATCGATACGAAGGTTCCCGGGAGTTACCGGCTGACTTACCGCGTTACAGATATACTGCGGCACGCTGCAGAGAAATCCGTTGTATGGAAGGTGGTGCCGAAGAAGAAGGTGGCATCCCTGAAGCTCAGCCAGAAGTCCATGACCCTGTATGTGGGAGGAACCGCTGCGGAGGCCGGGGGACGTCTGAAGGTGAGCAGGATCCTTCCCAGGAAGGCGTCTTATAAGAAAGTACGTTATACCTCTTCTAATAAGAAAATAGTCACAGTATCCGGCAGAGGTGTTGTGAGGGCGAAGAGAAGGGGAAAGGCGGTGATCCGGGTTTCGGCCCTGGATGGCTCCGGCAAAAAGGCGGCCTGCCGGGTGATCGTAAAGAAAATATCAGAGAAACCGTCGAAGGACATGCCGGTGAAGGACCCGGCGGCAGTAAGCGGTTCCGCTGTAAAGATAATAAAGTGACAGCAGTAAAAAACTGCGTGAATGGAGGAAAAGAGGGTACTATGAGTCAGAGATATAATCCAAAAGAGATTGAGAAGAAATGGCAGAACATATGGGAGGAGGAGAAGGCTTTCCAGGTGAGCAGTGATTATAGCAAACCAAAGTATTATGCACTGGTGGAATTCCCCTATCCGTCTGGACAGGGACTTCATGTGGGCCATCCCCGCCCCTACACAGCTCTGGATATCGTGGCGAGGAAGAGAAGGCTGCAGGGATACAACGTTCTGTATCCTATGGGCTGGGACGCTTTTGGCCTGCCCACAGAGAACTATGCCATCCAGAATAAGATACATCCGAAGGAAGTGACGAAGAATAATGTGGCCCGGTTCAAGAAACAGCTCCAGGCACTGGGTTACTCCTTCGACTGGGAAAGGGAAGTAAATACAACCGACCCGGCTTATTATAAATGGACCCAGTGGATCTTCCTGAAGCTCTTCCATGCGGGACTTGCCTACAAGACGGAGATGCCCATTAACTGGTGCACCTCCTGTAAGTGCGGCCTGGCCAATGAAGAGGTGGTCAATGGTGTGTGTGAGCGGTGCGGGAGCCCCGTGGTGCGAAAGGTCAAGAGCCAGTGGATGCTGAAGATCACCGAATATGCCGATAAGCTCATCGACGATCTGGAGGGACTGGATTATATTGAGCGGGTCAAGGTTTCCCAGAAGAACTGGATTGGACGTTCCCACGGCGCCGAGGTGGATTTCAAATTGAAGGGAAAAGAGGAGAAGCTCAGGGTTTTCACCACCAGACCGGATACCCTTTTTGGCGCCACTTATATGGTGGTATCACCGGAGCATCCCTATCTTGACCGGTTTCAGGACGAGATAGAGAACTGGGACGCCGTTGTGGAATACCGTGAGAAGGCGGCGCGCAAATCGGATTTTGAGAGGACGGAGCTGGCAAAGGATAAGACGGGTGTTCCCGTCGAAGGGCTCAGCGCCATCAATCCGGTGAATGGCCAAGAGATCCCGGTCTGGGTTTCTGACTATGTACTGATGAGCTATGGCACCGGCGCCATTATGGCGGTGCCTGCCCATGATACCCGGGACTGGGAATTTGCGAAGGAATTTGATCTTCCCATTGTTGAGGTGATCGCAGGCGGGGATGTGGAGAAGGAGGCATTTACCGATGTTGCCACCGGAACGCTGGTGAATTCCGGTTTTCTTACCGGGAAGACGGTGGAAGAGGCGAAGAAGGCCATGATCGACTGGCTGGTAGAGAAGGGCGTCGGCACGGCGAAGAAGAATTTCAAGCTCCGTGACTGGGTATTTTCCAGACAGCGCTACTGGGGAGAGCCCATTCCCATTATTCATTGTGAGAAATGCGGTTATGTTCCGGTTCCGGAGGAGCAGCTTCCGCTGGAGCTGCCGGAGGTAGATAACTATATGCCGACGGATAACGGTGAATCCCCCATCGCCAATATGCGCGACTGGGTAGAGACAACCTGTCCGTGCTGCGGTGGAAAGGCAGAGCGGGAGACGGATACGATGCCTCAGTGGGCGGGATCCTCCTGGTATTTTCTGCGTTATATCGATCCGAACAACGACGGGGCCCTGGCCTCCCGGGAAGCACTGGAATACTGGCTTCCGGTTGACTGGTACAATGGCGGTATGGAACATACGACACTCCATCTTCTGTATTCCCGGTTCTGGCATAAATTCCTGTATGACCAGGGCGTAGTGCCAACGAAGGAGCCGTATCAGAAGAGGACCTCCCATGGCATGATCCTTGGCGAAAACGGTGAGAAGATGAGCAAGTCCCGCGGCAATGTAGTCAATCCAGACGATATTGTGAAGGATTACGGTGCCGATACGCTCCGCACCTATGAGATGTTTATCGGAGCCTTTGATGCGGCGGCTGCCTGGTCCGAGGACGGCGTTAAGGGGTGCCGGAGATTTTTGGACCGTGTCTGGAAGCTACAGGATATGATTTCGGAGGGAGAGGGATACTCCGATGATCTTGAGACGAAGATACACCAGACCATTAAGAAGGTCAGCGGTGATTTTGAGACATTGAAATATAATACGGCCATCGCGGCCATGATGGCACTGATCAATGAATTTTACAAGAAGGGGACACTGACAAAGGCAGATTTTCGGACGCTGCTTGTCCTGCTGAATCCGGTAGCGCCTCATATCACAGAGGAGCTCTGGGAGGGAATGGGATTCGAAGGCAGGATCTATCAGACGGCATGGCCGGAATATGACGAGGCAAAGACTGTCGAGAAGGTACAGGAGATCGGCGTGCAGATCAATGGAAAGGTGCGCGCGACAGTAGCATTGGCGGTGGACGTTTCTAAGGAAGAGGCATTGGCGGCAGGGAAGGAAGCTGTGGCAGATAAGATCGCAGGCAGAGAGATCGTAAAGGAGATCTACGTGCCGGGACGTATCATAAATATTGTTGTCAAATAAAAGATGGAGGGAACCATAGTGAAAGTAAGTGTCATTATTTCTTATCACAATGAAAAGATATTTATCAATGAATGTCTGGACAGTCTGGAAGAGCAGATCAATAAGGATTTTGAGGCGATCGTAGTGTGCGATCACAGCAGTGAGGAGGCTATGGCGGAGCTGCGGGCACATCCCGTCTCTTTTCCTCTGACGATACTGGAACTCACAGATGGCAGCGGCGTGGCGGCGGCCCGGAATGCCGGCATTCGTGCCAGCCAGGGGGAATATATCCTGTTTCTGGACTGCGACGACTATCTGGAGAAAACGGCGCTGGATTTTATGATCCGGCGTTCCGAGGGACAGGACATTGTCTATGGGCGCAAGCGCGGCACATGGTACAGCCGCAAGGCGTATTATGAAAATCTTCAGAAACAGGAAGAAATCAATGACGCAGAGGCGGAGGAGGACGAGGAGGAAGAGACACAGGCAGACCGAAGCATGCCGGAGATCAGGGAGAGCGATTCCGAATGGATCAAGGTATTCTGCCATATCGTCCGGACCGGCAGCATGATCACGGGCTTGTCTGTACTGGGAATCCTTTTCCGTCGGGAATACATTGTAGAGAACGGCATCCTCTTTGGGGAGGATTATACGTATTATGGGGATCTGCCATTTATTGTACAGGCCATGTGCGGCACCGAGAGGGTGTTTGAGGTGCGCAAGATCCTGTATCATAAGAGGTATCACAACGATCCCATCAATATGCCTGCCCTAAGTCAGATTACCGATGAAAAGACCCGGCTCATGGAGATTATGCGGGCCTATCTTGTCATTAAAGAGCATGTGAAAGGACAGGACGACAGGGCGGAGATCGCGGTGGACGGTAAATTTATCCGGTATTATGTGAAGAAGATTGCGCGTTACTATGTGACAGCCGGTGCAAAAGACGCGCAGGAGGTTTATACGGAGGCGGCCAAGTGCCTTCCCCTGATCCGCAAAGAGGCGAAGAAGAGGGCGATGCTTTATTCAAGACGGCTGATGAAGCGCTCCATGAAGAGGGAGGCAAAGGCTGTGGCGAAGATGGTACGGAGACACAGTGCCCTCCAGACCTTCCGCAGGGTGGTGACGAAGAAGTCCGAGTGCAAGAAATATCTGTATCGCAAGATCTTTACTAAAATGAAGCTGAAAGAGGATCTGGTGATCATTGAGTCGTTTTTTGGACGGAATTATTCGGACAACCCCAAATATATTTATGAATATCTGAACAAGGCGTATCCGGGCAGATACAAATATGTCTGGATCCTGAACAAGAAGGAGAACCTCCCCTATCCTGCCACCCGGATCAAGCGTTTCTCCATCCGTTATTTCTATTACATGGGCAGGGCAAAATATTTTGTGTTTAACGTAAGACAGCCCAAATACATTATCAAACGGGAGGGCACGGTATTTCTTGAGACCTGGCACGGCACCCCGCTCAAACGGCTTGCCTTTGATATGGAGGACAATGCCTCGGCGTCGCCGTTCTACCGGAGATACAAAAGGGATATCTATGCCCAGACCCGTCTTTGGGATTATATGATCGCACCGAATCAGTTCTCCCTTGACGTATTCCGCAGCTGCTTTATGTTTGACGGGGAGATGCTCAGCACGGGATACCCACGGAACGATATCCTGCATCTGGAAGAGAAAAGTAAGGCTGCCCTGACTGCTGAGATCAAGCAGGAGCTTGGCATACCCGATGGGAAAAAGGTAATCCTCTATGCGCCCACATTCCGGGACGACGAGTATTATGACCACGCCCAGTACAAATTTGCCCTGCAGCTGGATCTTGATCTGCTACGGAAGGAGCTGGGAGAGGAATATGTCGTACTGCTCCGTACCCATTATTTTATCGTGGACAGCCTGGATCTCACGGCCTATCAGGGCTTTGCCTTCAATGGCAGCACCTACAACGACATCGCCAGATTGTATCTGATCTCGGATATACTGATCACAGACTACTCCTCGGTATTTTTTGACTACGCCAACCTGCGCAGGCCCATGCTCTTCTTTACCTATGACCTAGAGAAATACCGGGATATCCTTCATGGATTCTATATCGACGTGGAAGAGGAACTGCCGGGACCGATGCTGTTTACCACAGAGGAGATTGTGGATTCCATAAAGAGGCTGCCGGAGGTAGTGGATCGATACAAAGAAAAATATGATGTATTTTATGAGAAGTACTGCGGCTGGGAGGACGGAAATGCCAGCAAAAAGGTTGTGGAAGCAGTATTTGGCAAATAAGGGAATGGTATGGAAGAGAAGGGTTCATGTAAGGTCAGCGTCATAATTCCTTATGTCGATGAGAAAATATATATTGACGACTGTCTGGACAGTCTGGAGGATCAGACCTGCCGGGATTTCGAGGCGGTGGTGGTCTGCGACCACAGCGGCCGGGAGGCACTGGACAGGCTCAAGGGCAAAAAGGTCTCTTATCCTCTTACCATTCTGGAGATCGGGAGCAGCCGTACAGGTGTGGCGGCGGCGCGAAACGATGGATTGCGCCGGAGCCGGGGGGAATATATCCTGTTTCTTGACTGCGATGATTATCTGGAGAAGACGGCACTGGCTGAGCTGCTGCAATGCGCGGCGGGAGATTCCGCTCTTATCCGGTGCGGGGTCAGGGAGACCTGGTATGGCAGGGCGGTATATTATGACAACGGCGAGGAGCTGGACGCCAGAAATAACGAATCGGCATCGGTACAGAGGGAAGACAGGGAATGGTCTGTCCTGGGCTGGATGATCCGCAGGGATTATCTAACGGAACGGGGCTGCACCTTTGATGAATCATATCGATATTATACCGATCTTCCTTTCGTGGCAGAGCTCCTTGCCGGCCAGGGAAAGTCCGTCGCCACGGAAAAAATCCTATACCTGAAACGCAGGCGCAACGATCCGGTGCAGCTGCCGTCCCTCAGCCAGATTCCGGATGAGACCGGCCGGATCAGGGAGATGCTGCGGGCATACCGCCGGATGAAGGAGCTTCTCCGGGGTGAGGAAGAGAAACAGCTGGATCATGGATTTATCTGCTATTTTGCCCGGCACATCGCGCCCTGGTTTGTCACGGCGGAGGGGACGGAGGCGGAGGAGGTGCACGGTGAGTTTTCTGAATGCTGCCGGCTTCTCTCTAAAGAGACAGTGGAGCGCGCATCCTCCCATAACAGAAAATTGATCCGGTATGCATCCCGCCACGGAGCGGCGCAGATCGCCGGAAGGCTCCGGCGGGCTGAGATGTGGAGGACTCTGGGCAGAGTGATCCGCAGCCGTGCCGCCGCCAAGAAATATCTGTATCGTAAAGTATTTTCCCATATGAAGCTAAGGGAGGATACGATTGTATTCGAAAGCTTTCTGGGGCGCAGCTACTCGGACAGCCCCCGGGCTCTCTTTGAGTATCTGAGCCGGCACTATCCCGGCAGATATAAGCATATCTGGATCCTGAACGAAAAGAGGAAACTGCCGTTTCCGGCGAAGTGCATCCCCAGATACAGTTTCCGTTATTTTTATTATGTGGCCCGGGCGAAATATTTTATCTTTAACAACAGGCAGTCCAGGGATTTTGTGAAAAGGGACGGCATGGTCTTTCTGGAGACCTGGCACGGGACGCCGCTGAAGAAGCTGGCTCTGGATCTGGGAGAGGTGATGGCATCGGCCCCGCTGACCAAGCGGGATGTATACCGCCACGCCTGCGAATGGGACTATCTTATCGCGCCAAACCAGTTTTCTGCCGATATTTTCCGCCGGTGTTTTCTCTACCAGGGCGTGCTTCTAAAGACTGGTTATCCGCGTAATGATATGCTGTATCTTGAAGAGAGCGGGCGCCGGAAGAAAGTGGATGCGGTGAGACAGGAGCTGGGGATTCCGGAGGACAGGAAGGTGATCCTGTATGCCCCCACCTGGCGGGATGACGAATATTATGCTCCGGCGAAGCACAGCTTCTGTCTCCAGATGGATCTTAAGAAAATGCGGGATGGACTCGGTTCAGAGTATGTGCTTCTGCTCCGTACCCATTACTATGTGGCGGAGAAGCTGGATCTGTCGGAATACAGCGGTTTTCTATATGATGTAAGCGGGTACCCTGATATTGCGGAATTGTATCTTATCTCAGATCTGCTTATCACCGACTATTCCTCCGTATTTTTTGATTACGCGAACCTTCGGCGTCCGATGCTGTTCTTCACCTATGATCTGGAGAAATACCGCGATATCCTTCGGGGCTTTTATATGGATATGGAAGAGGAGCTGCCGGGACCGATGCTGTTCACAACAGAGGAGATCATTGCTTCTGTGGAAAACCTGGATCAGATTCAGGCGGAGTACGAAGAGAAATATAATATATTTTATAATAAATACTGTGGCTGGGAGGATGGAAGAGCCAGTCAGAGAGTGGTGGATGCGGTATTTGGCAGGGAACAGGAGAGCGCGGAATGAGAGACGGGAAAGAAGTGAGTATCGTGATCCCCTACTGGAGGGGGGCACGGTATCTGGAGGATTGTATCACGAGCATTGACCGGCAGGGAGTGTCCTGCGAGATCCTGCTGGTCTGTGACCGGGGACATGATGAAATCCCCCGGACGGTTCAGGACAACCCGAATGTAAAAATACTGAAAGCAGAGGCTGTACCGGGGTTTCCGGCAGGAAAAGGGACGTCTGGACAGGAGGATTCTCCCCTGGGGCCCGCCTTCTGCCGGAATGCGGCTTTGGACAACGCTTCTTGCGAGTATGTGTATTTCATTGACAGTGACGATTATCTTTTGGAGAATACTCTTTCGCCCATGCTTAATCTGGCGGAGGAAAGGGCAGCAGGCGCCGTCACCGGAAACCAGTACAGCAGCTGGTTCAGCTCCTATAATTTTGACCCAGAGCAGGCAGGGCGGGAGACCGGCATCAAAGAAAATGGGCTTCTGCAGGGGGAACTGCTGCGGCAGAGATTTAAGAACCGGTTGACGGTACAGCATTTTCTGGTCCGGCGCTCCCTTCTGGAGGAAAACCGGATCCGGTTTGATGCCGGAAGATTCCGTTATAGCGATATGGAATTTATTCTTCGGGTCCTGCAGTGCGGCGCAGGGCATGTCTGGGCGCTGAGAGACAGCTTTTATGTATGCCGGAACCACAACGACCGGATCCATCTGCCGTCCCTGAGCCAGACGGAGGACCGGAACTGCGGGGACGACTATCTGGATGCCTGCCGTGCATCGGAGGAGTGGATCCGGGAGGGGGACCAGGAGCTGCAGAAGGTATTGGATCACTGCCTGATCCAGTTTGTGTTATCCCATTATCCGGGCCTTCTGTCCCAGACGGCGATGTCCTCCCTCCGTCCACGCTTTCGGCGTATGGCAGACTGGAAGGGACGGCAGGAGGGACTGCCGTTCTGGCAGAAGAAAATGCTGGATGCCATGAGGTCCGGTTATAACCGGATTGCCCGTCTCTGCCACAAATGCTATGTGGTGGGGAAGAAGAAACAGGGGTTATTGGGAAACCGGATACAGTGGTACCGGGTTCTGGAGCATCTTCTGTTCCGCAGGCTTCCCCTGCGCAGGGACTGGATCATTCTGGAGAGCTTCTTTGGAAGGAGCTATTCGGACAGCCCCAGGTATCTGTACGAGTATCTCCAGAGGACATACGGCAGCCGGTATCGTTACATCTGGGTGTTGAACGGCCGTTCGGAGGAGCTGGACAAAAGCGGAAAGCATACGGTCTGCCGTCTGGAATCACTGCGTTATGTGTACTATATGTCCCGCTGCGGCTACCGGATCTTCAATGTGCGCCAGCCTTCCTGGAACAAAAAGCGGGCGGGAGTGGTCTTTCTGGAGACCTGGCATGGTACGCCGCTAAAAAAGCTGGGCTTTGATATGGAGGATGTCTTTTCGGCCGATCCGGAATTTAAAACCGTATTTTATACACAGGCAAAGGAATGGGATTATCTTGTGTCCGCCAATTCCTTCTCCACGGAGGTGTTTGAACGCGCTTTTGGCTATGACAGGGAACGGATACTGGAATACGGTTACCCAAGAAACGATATACTGTATAGTGAGGACAAAGATACCATTGCTGCCGGGGTGAAGAGGGAACTCGGCATCCCGGAGGGGAAACGGGTGCTGCTGTATGCGCCCACCTGGCGGGACGACCAGGCCATCGTTACGGGACAGTATGGATTTGAACTGGCCCTGGATCTGGGACGCCTGAGGGAGGAGTTTGGGAAGGATACGGTAGTCCTGCTTCGGACGCATTATTATGTCGCCCAGCAGATCAACCTGGAGGCTTACCAGGGCTTTGTCTACAACGGCAGCAGCTATGAGGATGTGTCCCGTCTCTACCTTGCGTCGGATGTCCTGATCACGGACTATTCCTCTGTTTTTTTTGATTATGCCAATCTAAGGCGTCCGATCCTGTTTTTTGCCTACGACTATAAATCCTATGCGGATGAGCTGCGGGGGCTGTATATCGATATGGAAAAAGAGCTGCCGGGTCCTGTTCTTGCCACCAATGATGAATTGGTGGAGGCGCTGCGGCATCTGGAGGAGATCTCCGAGAGATACCGATCCCGGTATGAGAAGTTTTATGAACGTTTCTGCAGTGTGGATAACGGGACTGCTTCTGAGAGGATCATAGAAAAGGTGTTTAGAAAGAGGTGATACCATGGGAAAACGGCTCTATAAGACAGCCAAGAATGCGGTTGTTGTATTTTACCGCATGATGTGCTTTCTCTTTCCCGTAAAGAAGAACCGGGTGGTCTTTGACAGCAGCCTGGGAAAAAGCTACGCTGGCAATCCGCGGCATATTTACGAGTGTCTTGTGGCAAATGGCTGCGACATGAAATGGGACTGCATCTGGTTTTATGAAAAGGAGAAGTACAGTATACCGGGCATGAGCCGGCAGGTCCAGTATGGAAGACTGCGGTATCTGTATTATATGGCCACGGCCAAGATATGGGTGTTTGACAGCCGGCAGCCGGAATTTCTCATCCGGCGTAAGGGAACTTACTATATCCAGACCTGGCATGGTACACCGCTGAAGAAACTGGCGCTGGATATGGAAGATGTATTTATGGTGGGAGAGAGCGACATCGACACCTATAAAGAGCTCTTTGCCAAAAATGTGCATACCTGGGACTATCTGATCTCACAGAACCCATTTTCCAGCAGCACCTTTCGACGGGCTTTTGACTTTAGAAAGGAGATGCTGGAAATCGGATATCCGCGGAACGATATCCTGTTCCGGGAAAACACGCCGGACGGCATACGCCGTTACCGAAAGGAGCTGGGGCTGCCCAGGGACAAAAAGGTGATCCTGTATGCGCCTACCTTTCGGGATGATGAGTATTCGGAGGATGACCGATATAAATTCCAGCCCCAGATTTCCTTTGACAAGATGCGGGAGGAACTGGGGGACGAGTATGTGGTGATCGTAAAATATCACTACCTCATTATGGATTCGGTGGACTGGTCGCCCTATGAGGGCTTTATCTATCATTTTGACCAGAGCCACGACATCGCTGAATTGTTCCTTGTTTCCGATATGCTGATCACGGACTACTCCTCGGTTATGTTTGACTACAGCATACTGAACCGCCCTATGTTCTTCTTTGCCTATGATTTTTATAAGTACAAAAATGAACTCCGCGGTTTCTATTTCAGTTATCGGGGAGAGATGCCGGGGCCAATCTCATTCACCACGGAAGCACTGATCGAGGACATTAAGAACTACGATGCAAGGGAATATGAGGAAAAATATCTTCATTTTCATAACAAATTTAATTCGATTGATGACGGCATGGCTTCGGGCAGGGTAATGGAGCTGATCAATTCCCTGATTCCCAGCAGGCTGCCGGATCTGTATTATGGAGAATAAAAAATGGAGGGAAAAACTATGGAGACTATTGCAAGCTTTACCGTGGACCACATGAGGCTGCTTCCCGGCGTCTATGTCAGCCGCCGGGACTGCACCGGACAGGATATCGTCACAACCTTTGATATCAGGATGACGAGACCGAACTATGAGCCGGTGATGAATACGGCGGAGATACATACGCTGGAACATCTGGGGGCTACCTTCCTCAGAAACCATGAAATATGGGGAAACAAAGTGATCTATTTCGGCCCTATGGGCTGCCGGACCGGATTTTATCTGATCCTGTCAGGAGACCATACAGCGGAGGAGATCGTGCCGCTGCTGAGGGAGATGTATGAATTTATGTCACGGTATGAGGGAGACGTGCCGGGGGCATCGGCTAAGGAATGCGGAAACTATCTGGATCTGAATCTGCCCATGGCAAAATATGTGGCGGGGAAATATCTGGATGAGGTGCTGACCGGACTCACACCGGATCGCCTAAAGTATTCATAATAAGCGGAATCATTCATTTTTTGGGCTTATCCTGCATAGGTATAATAGAAACCAACAAGAAACAGCTTGTTCAAAGGCAGGGATGACGATGATAGAATGGGACAGCCGTATGCGGGATAATCACAGTGTGCAGGTTTTGAAAACGGTTATCCCGTTTTTTGATGTGGCAGTGGGAGAGCGGATAGACCTGGAAGGGCTTTTGTCTGCTGTCCGTCCCTTTGCCCGGGGCAGAGAGGGGCATATGCTGGATGTCGTCCTGCAGTTTTTCCAGATGCAGCGCATGATGGAGATGATGCAGCTGGTTCAGAGTATGCAGCAGATGCAGCAGTTTACTGGGGATATGACAGGCGATGGACAGGACGGGGCAGTTTCCTCACCTGCTATGTTTGAGATGCTGAAAGCCATGATCCCGCCAGAGCAGCAGGGAATGGTGGATATGATGTCTGCCATGATGGCGATGTCAGATTCCCCGGAACCGGATGAAGATGTCAGCCCGGAGATGCCGGAGGATAAGCAGAAAGAAGGAGACTATGAGCCAGTCGATCTTTGAGCAGTATGATATTTTCAAGACGATGCACCCAGTGAAGATCCAGATCATGAAGGAGCTGGTTGAAGAAATGCAGGGAAAGGATATGAAGGACGCCGCACCGCTTCTTATGGCGGCCACTAGCAAGCTAAAGAATCATAACCTGTCTTTCAGCCCCCAGGAAAGCGCCATTTTACTGGAAATCCTTACAAAGGATATGAACCCGCAGGAAAGAGCCAAGGTGGAGATGATGAAGAATGTGATACGAAAGCAGAGAAAGAGATAAGGGAAAGGGACTGACGGCAAATATTTGTTACCCTCTCTTTTCAGCTGAAAGAACGATCCCGCCAGGATCAGGTGCCGGACCCCTGGATTCCCTGGCGGGATTCTTTGTCATTAATGATAACCGGTATTGATTAGTTTTTCATTAGGGGCTGTATTAAAAAAGCAGTAAACCTTTTGGATTTACTGCTTTTGTCTCAATGGGAATTTATGCGCTCAGGTCCAGATTTGCTCCGGCCGCCATGAGATAATCCAGATCCGCCTGTTTCTTCGCATACGGGTTCATATTCTGGCCGCCCTCACTTCGTGTGGTGCGCATGGTAGTACTGGTTTCTCCACCGGATACATATACCCTGCCGCATTCCGGGCAGACAGAGGTTTTCAATGTCACGGATACTGATAAGAGTTCTTTGTTTTCCTTATTTCCCTCCGCAACTGCGTTTGCCACATGTTCCCGCTCATGTCCCATAACGGCTGCCGCTGAATTTCCCGGATCAATATGTCCCGGTGTCTTAAAGGAAACATCATTTTCATTGGAGCCATCTACATATTTTCGGTTCTTGCAGGTCTGGCATTCACTCTGCTTGACCCGGCCAGATCTTTCGGCGTCCTTTGCCCCGTCTACTGCTGCCTGTGCTGTTCCGTCGGATTCCGGGCTGACCCCCCTGGCAGCGCGCACACCTGTTACGGCAGTTGGATTGTATGCAGGATAAATACCGCTGATACCAGAATATCCTGATATGGCTGATATTGCACCGATCCCCATACCGACTCCTCCTCTCACAATTTTGATCGAATCCCGGCCAGCGCTGTTCCGCCGGCCGTTACTATAATGTTAGTATAAGACCTGGCGGGAAAAAAATCAAGGGGGCGGGGATATTTTATCTTTATGGCATGTTTTGTATATGATATACTGGTATCAGAAATAATGCGAAGAAGAGGTTTACTATGGGGATAGGATGCAATCAGAGACTGAGAATTTTGTATCTTCTGCAGACTCTGCTTAAAAAGACGGACGATGAACATGGCCTGACGATGAGGGAACTGAGGGATGCGCTGAATGCTTATGGCATTGAGGCAGAGAGAAAAACAATCTATGCCGATATAGAAGCACTGCAGTGCTTCGGGATCGATATTATTGGTGTAAGGCAGGACAATACTTATTATTATCATGTGGGCGGCCGGGAATTTGAACTGGCTGAACTGAAATTATTGGTGGATTCGGTACAGTCCGCAAAGTTTATAACAGAAAAGAAATCCCGGCAGCTGATAAAAAAACTGGAAGGGCTGGCCAGTGAATATGAGGGGCAGCAGCTGCAGAGGCAGGTTTATGTGTCGGGAAGGATAAAGGCAAACAATGAAGCGATCTATTATAATGTAGACAAGATCCATGAGGCCATTGCAAAAAATGTGAAGATCCGATTTCATTATTTTCAATGGAATGTAAAAAAAGAACAGGAGCTGCGGCACAGCGGCAGGTGGTACTGCATCAGTCCCTGGGCGCTGTCATGGGACGATGAGAATTATTACCTTGTAGGCTATGACAAGGAGGCAGAAGAAATCCGCCATTACCGGGTAGATAAAATGCTGGATCTGGAGGTGGCCAGGGAAAAGCGTGAGGGCGGTAAATATTTTAGGAAATTCGATATTGCGGTATACACAAGGAAAATTTTCGGTATGTTTGACGGGGAAGAGGAATTGGTTACACTGCGGCTGGATAATAAACTGGCCGGGGTAGTGATTGACCGGTTTGGCAGAGAGACTACGTTCTTTCCTGTGGACAGGGATTCCTTTGAGGTCAAAGTAAGGGTGGCCGTCAGCAGACAGTTTCTGGGCTGGCTCATTGCACTGGGAGACGGTGTGGAGGTGGTAAGTCCTGAAAGTGTCATCAGAAGGATCCGCGAAATAGGCAGGGAGCTCCGGCAGAAATATGGCAAATGAACGAAGGTTCGATGCAGGAGTACATACTTTTGGACAGAGCGAGGGGTAAGATAGGATCAGTCATTGACAGGGCAGATATTGCTCCTAAAACATAAAAAAAAGACTTGAAAGTCTTTCGACCTAAAAAGCCTTTTTAAAACCTGCACCATGCAGGGTCATAGGACGATACCGGATAAACCTTATTTGCACTCGTCTTGTTAATTCTCTCTTATCATAACATTAAAATGGTAAAAATGTCAATATAAAAATACAAATAAATAGCTGTTAAGACAGCGGAACGGAGGAAGAAATGCGAAAATACTATTTGGGACTGGATATGGGGACATCATCAGTAGGCTGGGCCGTGACAGATGAAAATTACCGCCTGCTCCGGGCAAAGGGTAAGGATCTCTGGGGGATCCGGGAATTTGATGAGGCTTTGACGGCAGTGGACCGGCGCACTCACCGCATCAGCAGGAGGAGACGTCAGCGTTCCCTTGTCCGCATTGGATTATTGAAAGAATATTTTCATAATGAGATCGCCGGCAAAGATCCGCTGTTTTTTCAGAGACTGGATAACAGCAAATACCATCTGGAGGATAAGGATGAACCGGTGAGGACAAGGAATGGCATTTTCAACGATCCGGATTATAAGGATGCGGATTATTATAAACAGTTTCCCACTATCTTTCATCTGAGAAAAGAACTGCTGAACAATCCTGCCCCGCATGACGTCAGACTAGTGTAATGTATCATTGATAAAAAGTTAAATACTACTGGTTTGCCAAGTCGTTTCGTGGTATACTAAAAGAAACGGCGGTGATTCCTATGGCAAGACCTAAAAAATACAAAATCTCG
>CAJSYQ010000010.1 GCA_910574015.1 Eubacteriaceae bacterium
GAATAAAGCTGCGAAGCTGTCACTTCTTTTAGTGACCGCGCGTTTCTTTATATCCGTTCGATCTGTGTGTTTCGTTCTTGAAACCTTTCCTCCGGCATCTTCTCTCAAAGCTGCCTTTTGGAATTGAATCGGGTTGGTTTAAAACCTAATTCTGAAAAATTGTCTTAGAATTTTTCAAGGTTGTTTCACTGTTCAGTTATCAAGGTCCTCACTGCCGTCTACCTGCTGTAAACCGGCTGTTTCTCTGCTTTCGCTTTTGTTTCATTACCGCGTCAGCAAGGATTATCTTATCAGAAAGTTTTTGGTTTGTCAACACTTTTTTTAACTTTTTTTCAAATCTTTTTTAAGCAATTTGTCCGCTCATTTCAGATGTCATTCCCGACTGTCCGGCAATCTGCGAACCGCGTCAACGAATCATATCTTATCAAAATGAACGGACTTTGTCAACACTTATTTTGTCTTTTTTTATCTTTTTTTGTCGATGCCTGTCAGACTGCTGTTCAGCGCCTCTTTGGCGTATTGCGAAGGCGGAACCTGTTTACAGAAATCTTTAGCTCTTCTGCATGCTTCTGCAGATTTCTTGCCGAGGCAGCCGAGCGCTCCGCTGTGGAAGCATTATCCTGTACGACCTCCGAAATCTGTCCCATTCCCTGTTTAAGCTGCTCTAACGACTGCACCTGCTGACTTGCCGATGCTGCGATCTGCACTACCATCTTATTTGATTCCCCGGAACTGGACACAACGGAGGAGAGCGCTTCCAGTGTATCGACAGACAGTGACACACCATAGCGCACCAGTTCTATGGAATTTTCAATCAGCTCCGTGATATCTCTGGCTGATTCCGAGCTCTTATTCGCCAGATTCTGCACTTCATCCGCCACTACTGCAAAGCCCTTGCCGGCATCTCCGGCACGCGCCGCCTCCACTGATGCATTCAGCGCCAGGATCGTTGTCTGGAATGAGATATCTTCTATTGTCTTAATAATGCCGCCAATCTGATCGGAAGCTTTGGAAATATCCTGCATGGCAATCTTCAGCGCTGCCATCTTCTCATCACAGATCTCAAGCTTCTTCGCCGCATCTTCCGAATGCTGGCGGGCATTGTCTGCATCTTTGGAGGTAGAGGTAACCTGTTCCGATATATCCCCCACGCTGGCAGTCAGTTCTTCCACCGCAGCCGCCTGCTGTGTGACACCGCTGGACAGGCTCTGCGCCCCTTGAGCCATCTGATCCGATTCCTGTGATACCTGCTCTGCCGTCAGATTGATCTGCGCGAGAGCCTGGTTAAGAGCATCCAGAATCTGTCTCATGGCATCCTGGATTGGCACAAATTCACCCAGATAATCGTTTCCAATGCCAAGATCCATATTGCCTTCCGCCATCTGTGACATCTTATCATCGATGTCGCTGATATATTTTCTCAGTACCTTCTTTGTCTCATGGATTGACGCCACCAGCATACCGATCTCTGACGTATCTGGTGTCAGCGAAAAATCTGTTGACAACTTGCCCTTTGATATCTCACCCATCTGATCCCTGATCTTAAGAACCGGACGGAGGATCTTCACTCTGGATACGATCATGTTGACTAATGATATGATTCCAACCAGTATCAGGGCGGCGATCATTGTAATCCTGATATTATCCTCTTTTTTGTGCAGCACTTCCACATTGGCCGATGTCCTTGTATCCAGGGCGGCAAGAAACTCCTCCTTAATGGAATTAATCCTGGCGATGGATGTGCTGTACTCCTCTCCATAGACATATTCAACAGCCTCTTCATTCTTTCCCTCCTGGACCTCCTCCATGGCTTTCTCTTCCAACGGAACCAGCTGGTTGGATATCCCAGACATCTCATCAATCTGCGCCTGCTCATCCGCTGTGATCCCAATCTCCTGCATGGCTGCCACACCGATATCCCGGTTCTTCAGGTTGTTGATCTCATTCCAGTAATTGTCATAGTGTTTCTTATCCCCTGTAGCTGCAAAGGCACGCACTTCATTGGTCAGATAAGAGGATCCGTTCATAAAGCGGTTGGCATTGTATGTAAGGTCAAAACGCTCTTTATATGCCTCATTCAGCTGACCATTTACTCTGCTGTAAGTGAATAATGAATACATCATAAACAGCAGGGCTAGAATAGATCCTCCATTCAGGATCAGGGTAAGGATGGATTGATTCATGGCTTTTTTCATATGGGCTGCTCCTTTGTCTGTTATAAATTATTAATTATAGTTTACATAATATTACACCAAAAGACAACCTTTAATTCAATAAAAATACCCCGCAGCCCAGATCCCCGCTGCGGGGTATTTGTGTCTCACTTCTATAACTGCTTATTCTTCCAGAGTTACCAGTTCTTCCTCGTCTTCCTCCTGAAATCCCAGTTCCTCATCTTCCTCCATATCCAGAATTGCATCCGCCTCTTCTGCTGTGGATGCCGCTTCTTTATCCTCGTCTCCCTCTGTCTCTCCGGCCGTTTCATCAAATACCGGATCCGGTGGATCAAGGCTGTCTACAAGATCACTGTGAAGCTGGATGCTCCGATAGCGCTTCATACCTGTACCAGCTGGGATCAGCTTACCGAGAATGACATTTTCCTTCAGACCGATCAGCGGATCGATCTTGCCTTTGATGGCGGCATCCGTCAATACCTTCGTGGTCTCCTGGAAGGAAGCGGCGGAAAGGAATGAATTTGTAGCCAGGGATGCCTTAGTAATGCCAAGGATGATCTGCTTGCCCTCCGGCGGCTCAAGTCCTTCCTTCGTCAGGCGCTCCACCTCGTCCTCATACTCAAGGGCATCCACCATTACGCCCGGCAGGAATTCAGAATCTCCGTTGTTTTCGATACGGATCTTCTTCAGCATCTGACGGACAATAACCTCAATATGCTTGTCGTTGATCTCAACACCCTGCAGACGGTATACGCGCTGGACTTCACGGAGCATGTAATCCTGTACGGCACGCACTCCCTTGATCTTCAGTATATCATGCGGGTTGACACTACCCTCAGTCAACTCATCACCGGCCTCCAGCTCCTGTCCATCCAGAACCTTGATGCGGGAACCATAAGAGATGAGATATGCCTTACTCTGACCAGTCTCATCGTTTGTCACAACCACTTCACGTTTTTTCTTTGTGTCACGGAGCTGCACCTTTCCTGCAAACTCGGATATAATGGCAAGGCCCTTTGGCTTTCTTGCCTCAAACAATTCCTCCACACGGGGAAGACCCTGTGTGATATCGTCGCCGGCCACACCGCCGGTATGGAACGTACGCATGGTCAGCTGTGTACCTGGCTCACCAATGGACTGTGCGGCAATAATACCCACTGCCTCGCCAACCTGGACCGGTTCTTTTGTAGCCAGATTGGAGCCGTAGCACTTGGCACAGATACCGATATGGGACTTACAGGTCAGAATCGTACGAATCTTAACCTGGGCTTTGTCCCCGGCGTCGATAATTGCTTTTGTATTCACAATGCGGGCCGCGCGCTTTGGTGTGATCATATGATTTGCCTTGACGATGACATTGCCCTCATCATCCAGTATGGTATCGCAGGAATAACGGCCTGTAATGCGCTCCTCCAGTGTCTCGATCACTTCTTTTCCATCCATGAAGGCACTGATCCACATACCGGGGATCTCACTTATCTCCCGGTCCTCGCAGCAGTCATTCTCACGGATCACAAGATCCTGGGATACGTCTACCAGACGCCTTGTCAGGTATCCGGAATCGGCTGTACGAAGCGCAGTATCCGACAGACCCTTGCGGGCGCCATGGGCAGAAATAAAGTATTCCAGTACATCCAACCCCTCACGGAAATTGGATTTGATCGGCAGCTCAATAGTACGGCCCGATGTATCCGCCATCAGTCCGCGCATACCGGCCAGCTGTTTGATCTGCTTATCCGAACCACGGGCGCCGGAATCCGCCATCATAAATATATTATTATATTTGTCCAGACCGGTAAGAAGAGCATGGGTAATCTCATCATCGGCATCCTTCCAGGTCTCAACAACGGACTTGTATCTCTCTTCTTCGGTCAGCAGGCCGCGGCGGTATTTCTGTGAGATCACTTCCACCGTGTCCTCAGCTCCCTTGATGATCTCTTTCTTCGCCGCCGGCACTTCCATATCAGAAATGGATACGGTCATTGCCGCCCGGGTGGAAAATTTATAGCCAAGAGCTTTGATGGCATCCAGCGTCTCCGCCGTCTTAATGGAGCCCTCGTTATTGATACATTTCTCAAGAATCTGTTTTAACTGCTTCTTGCCCACATGGAAGTCCACCTCCAGCTTAAGGAAGTTTTCCGGATCGCTGCGGTCTACAAAGCCGAGATTCTGGCTGATGATCTCATTAAAGATAAAACGGCCCAGAGTGGACTCGATAATACGGGATTCTACTACCCCCTGCATGTTTTTCCCGTAACGTCTTACTTTGATCCTGGCGTGGAGGGTGATCTCATGATTCTCATAGGCGATCATCGCCTCATTTACATCTTTAAACGCCATTCCCTCGCCCTTGACGCCCGGTCTTTCCTGTGTCAGATAATATATTCCAAGGACCATATCCTGGGAAGGAACTGCCACAGCGCCGCCATCGGAGGGCTTCAGCAGGTTATTTGGCGACAGCAGAAGGAAACGGCACTCCGCCTGGGCTTCTACGGACAGGGGAAGATGCACAGCCATCTGGTCACCGTCGAAGTCGGCATTGAAAGCCGTACATACCAGCGGATGCAGCTTAATGGCCTTGCCCTCCACCAGTGTCGGCTCAAAGGCCTGAATGCCAAGACGGTGCAGGGTGGGGGCGCGGTTCAGCATAACCGGATGCTCACGGATGACTTCTTCCAGAATATCCCATACTGCCGGCTCCAATTTCTCCACCATTTTTTTTGCATTTTTTATATTGTGTGCGGTTCCGTTGGCCACCAGTTCCTTCATAACAAAGGGTTTGAAAAGCTCAATGGCCATCTCCTTTGGCAGACCGCACTGATAGATCTTAAGCTCCGGTCCCACTACGATTACCGAACGGCCGGAATAATCCACTCGTTTGCCAAGAAGGTTCTGACGGAAACGACCCTGCTTTCCTTTCAACAGATCAGAAAGGGATTTCAGCGCACGGTTTCCGGGACCGGTCACCGGCCGTCCGCGGCGTCCGTTGTCGATCAGGGCGTCCACCGCTTCCTGCAGCATACGTTTCTCATTGCGCACGATAATATCCGGAGCACCCAGCTCCAGCAGTCTCTTCAGACGATTATTGCGATTGATGATACGGCGATACAGATCATTCAGGTCTGAAGTGGCAAAACGCCCGCCGTCCAGCTGTACCATGGGACGAAGATCCGGCGGGATCACCGGGATCACCGTGAGCACCATCCAGTCAGGACAGTTGCCGGATTCACGAAACGCCTCTACTACTTCCAGCCTTTTTATGATCCTTGCACGCTTCTGTCCCGTGGACTCCTTTAACTCAACCTTCAGTTGTTTCGCTTCTTCCTCCAGATCGATGCGCTGCAGCAGCTCCTGGATAGATTCCGCACCCATCCCCACACGGAACAGATCCCCATAGGTCTCCCGTGCTTTCTGGTACTCCTGCTCATTGAGCACTTGTTTTACCTGGATCTCGGGAGTCTCTGATTCCAGCACGATATAGGAAGCAAAGTACAATACCTTTTCCAGTACTTTAGGGGAAATATCCAGCATCAGGCCCATCCGGCTGGGAATCCCCTTAAAATACCAGATATGGGAAACCGGTGCTGCCAGTTCAATGTGCCCCATACGTTCCCGGCGGACACTGGATTTGGTTACCTCCACGCCGCACCGGTCACAGACAACGCCCTTATAACGCACCTTTTTGTATTTACCGCAGTGGCACTCCCAGTCCTTGCTCGGACCAAAGATGCGTTCGCAGTACAGACCGTCCTTCTCCGGCTTCAGTGTCCGGTAATTAATGGTCTCCGGTTTTTTTACCTCTCCCCGGGACCACTCCCGGATCCTGTCGGGAGAAGCAAGTCTGATCTTCAATTTATCATACGTTAATGTATTTACAGTATCATTTACAAGCTGTGACATATTGTAACCGTCCTTTCTATCAATCTGCACTAATGCTGCTGTCATCATCCAGACCATCTACGGTTGTTTCACGGAAGCCGGCATCTTCGAATGATTCCTCCTGAAGCTCATAATTCTTGTCATTCATCAGTTCATTGACATTTTCTGAGGCACCCTCTTCCAGGCTCTCGCTCATCTGAACCTCGTTCCCCTCTTCATCCAGGACACTGACATCCAGTGCCAGAGCCTGCAGTTCTTTCAGCATTACGCGGAAAGATTCCGGAATTCCCGGTTCTGATATATTATCACCCTTAATGATAGCTTCATAGGTTTTCACGCGTCCCACAACATCGTCGGATTTCACTGTCAGGATCTCCTGCAGTGTATACGCCGCGCCATAAGCCTCCAGCGCCCATACCTCCATCTCGCCGAAACGCTGTCCGCCAAACTGCGCTTTACCGCCAAGAGGCTGCTGTGTTACCAGTGAGTAAGGACCTGTCGAACGGGCATGAATCTTATCGTCTACCAGATGATGCAGTTTCAGGTAGTGCATGAAACCGATGGTTACCTCACCGTCGAAAAATTCACCGGTGCGCCCGTCACGGAGCTGCACCTTTCCATCCTCTTTGATGGGCACGCCCGCCCATTCTTTCCTGTATTCTTCATTTGTCAGCAGATATTCCATCACTTCAGGATCCAGAACATCCTTGTATTTTTTCTCAAACTCCTCCAGCGGCGTATTGACATAATCATTTGCCAGCCTCAGAGTATCCATAATATCAATCTCGTTTGCCCCGTCAAAAACAGGCGTCGCCACATTAAATCCAAGTACCTTGGCGGCCAGGCTGAGATGAATCTCCAACACCTGCCCGATGTTCATACGGGACGGCACGCCCAGCGGATTCAGCACGATATCCAGCGGACGTCCGTTGGGCAGGAACGGCATATCCTCAATGGGAAGCACACGGGAAACGACACCCTTGTTTCCGTGGCGGCCTGCCATCTTATCCCCCACCTGTATCTTCCTCTTCTGTGCGATATAGATCCTCACAGACTGATTCACACCTGGCGGCAGCTCGTCTCCGTTCTCCCGGGTAAACACCTTGGCATCCACAACGATACCGAATTCACCGTGGGGAACCCGCAGGGAAGTATCGCGGACCTCCCGGGCCTTCTCTCCAAAGATCGCACGGAGCAGGCGTTCCTCTGCCGTCAGCTCGGTCTCACCCTTCGGCGTCACCTTCCCCACCAGAATATCTCCGGCGCGGACCTCTGCACCGATGCGGATAATACCTCTCTCGTCCAGATCCTTCAGGGCGTCATCACCAACTCCCGGCACATCCCGGGTGATTTCCTCCGGTCCCAGCTTCGTATCCCGCGCCTCTGTCTCATACTCGTTGATATGCACAGAAGTATACACATCCTCCTGTACCAGCCTCTCGCTGAGAAGAACCGCATCCTCATAGTTGTAACCTTCCCAGGTCATAAATCCGATCAGCGGGTTTTTGCCAAGAGCAATCTCACCGCCGGAAGTAGACGGACCATCGGCAATGACCTGTCCGGTCTCTATGCGGTCGCCCTTTGAGACGATGGGTCTCTGGTTCATACAGGTACCCTGGTTACTGCGGACAAACTTCTGCAGTCTGTATTCATCCAGATTGCCGTCATCCTTCCGGATGGTGACACGGTTTGTCTCAGCGCGTTCGATCACGCCGCCCTCTTCTGCCACCACGCAGTTGCCGGAGTCCACTGCCGCCTTCTTCTCGATACCGGTTCCCACAACAGCGGCCTCTGTCACCAGAAGCGGCACTGCCTGGCGCTGCATGTTGGAACCCATCAGGGCACGGTTCGCATCATCATTTTCCAGGAACGGGATCATGGCCGTCGCCACAGAAAATACCATTTTCGGGGACACGTCCATATAATCAATGCGATTTTTCTCAAACTCTGATGTCTCTTCACGGAAACGGCCGGATACAACCTTTCGGACAAAGTGTCCCTCGCCGTCCAGCTGCTCGTTTGCCTGCGCCACATGATAACGGTCTTCTTCGTCCGCCGTCATATATACTACCTCGTCCGTAACGCGGGGATTCTTCGGGTCTGTTTTATCCACCTTTCGGTAAGGAGCTTCCACAAAGCCATATTCATTGATGCGGGCATAGGATGCCAGCGAGTTGATGAGTCCGATGTTCGGTCCCTCAGGAGTCTCAATGGGGCACATCCTCCCATAATGGGAATAGTGCACGTCACGCACCTCAAAACCAGCGCGGTCACGGGAAAGACCGCCAGGCCCCAGGGCAGAAAGACGTCTCTTGTGAGTCAGCTCACTGAGGGGATTGTTCTGATCCATAAACTGGGACAGCTGGGAGCTTCCGAAAAATTCCTTTACGGCCGCGGTCACCGGCTTAATATTGATCAGGGACTGGGCGGAAATGCCCTCAATATCCTGTGTCGTCATTCGCTCGCGCACCACGCGCTCCATACGCGACAGACCGATACGGTACTGATTCTGGAGCAGCTCGCCGACAGCACGGATACGGCGGTTACCGAGATGATCGATGTCATCATCATTTCCAATGCCAAACTCCAGATGCATATTATAGTTGATCGACGCAAAAATGTCCTCTTTCGTGATATGTTTCGGAACCAGCAGCGGAACACTTCTCCGAATGGCTTCGCAGCGGTCCTCTTCCGTATCATATTCTTCCAGGATCTTCTTC
The DNA here is from genome assembly GCA_910574015.1 of Eubacteriaceae bacterium. GTDB lineage: Bacteria > Bacillota > Clostridia > Lachnospirales > Lachnospiraceae > Eubacterium_F. The sequence continues at coordinate 8,774 of CAJSYQ010000010.1, forward strand.
AATTCCGGATAATATACGTCCTCGGTAATGCCCAGCGACTTCTTGTCTGCATCCGGCAAAAATGTATTTAAATCTACCATCATATTGGAGAGAATTTTTTCTATATGCCCTTCCTCTGTCTCCAGTCTGACAAAAGGAACCGCAGCATTCTGTATCTCAGCGGCAAGCTCTTCCGAGACAACCGTTCCCGCCTCGGCCAGCACTTCCCCGGTCTCCGGGCTGACCACATCCTCCGCCAGGGTAAATCCAGGAATGCGGTTGCGGAAAGCAAGCTTTTTATTAAATTTATAGCGTCCCACCTTGGCGAGATCGTACCGTCTCACATCAAAAAACATGCTATTGATAAGATTCTCCGCGCTGTCCACTGCGAGAGGCTCCCCTGGTCTCAGTTTCTTATAGAGCTCCAGAAGGCCATCCTGGTAATTGTCCGAGGGATCCTTGGCAAAGCTTGCCAGAATCTTCGGCTCCTCACCAAACATGTCCAGAATCTCCTGATTCGTCCCGACACCAAGGGCACGGATCAGTACGGTGATGGGAACCTTTCTGTTTCTATCTACACGAACGTAAAATATATCATTGGAGTCAGTCTCATACTCTAACCAGGCACCGCGGTTAGGGATGACTGTAGCGGAATACAATTCCTTACCGATCTTGTCATGGCCAATTCCATAATAAATTCCCGGAGAACGTACCAGCTGGCTTACAATAACACGCTCTGCGCCATTGATGACAAACGTGCCGGTAGCCGTCATAAGCGGCAGATCTCCCATAAAGATGTCATGCTCGCTGATCTCTTCTGTCTCATTATTATGAAGTCTTACCTTGACCTTAAGGGGTGCAGCGTAAGTTGCATCTCTCTCCTTGCACTCTTCGATGGAATATTTCACATCGTCTCTGCACAATTCAAAGCTGACAAATTCCAGGCTCAGATTGCCATTGTAATCCGCGATGGGCGAAATATCCCGGAGCACTTCATTTAAGCCATCTTCCAGAAACCATCTATAAGAATCTGTCTGAACTTCAATGAGGTTTGGCATCTCCAATACCTCTCTTTGTTTCGAGTAACTCATTCTGACGCCTTCGCCAACCTGGACCGGACGTATTCTGTTTTTCTCCATTGATGATTCACTCCTTGTTTTTTTTACAGAACTGTGGTATAATTCAAAATGTGTAGGACTAGTACGCCTACCATACCACAATAGTGCATTTTCCATCTTACCACAGTTGTAGAGTACTGTCAAGACATTATTCCAGAATTTGTTATAGCCGATTTTAAAAACAGCGGAGGCAATAGCCCTCCGCTGTTTTTTTCCTGCGGCCCGGCGGCGCCAGTTTGAACCCGCCGCCCGGCCAGTACCTGTCTATTTCACAATCTTCACCGTCTTCTTCTGCCCCTTTTTCTTAAACAGTTTCTTATACTTCTTTAATCTGGAGGCCGGCACCTTTACCTTCGCCTTCCTGTAAATCCCTTTCAGCGCATTTCCGCCCACACCGGTGATCTTCTTGCTCTTCACCATGATCTTCTTAAGCTTCGGACAGTTATAAAATGCCTTCTTACCGATCTTAACAACATTGCTGCCCAGGGTAATGCTTTTCAGTTTCTTACATTTGGCAAATGCACTGGAGCCAATCTGGCGGATGGTAAATTTCGTCCCCTTTATTGTCACCGATGCACCGACGGATGCCGTCGTGAGCTTCTTAGACTTCACCCCTGTGACGGTGACATAATTTTTCCCGCTTTTCATACTGGTGACTTTATACTTCAGTTTTCCTACGGTATAGGTCTTTCCCACTACCGCCTTTTCGACCTTATCCTCCGTCTGTCCGGGGTTCGTTGTCCCCGGCACCGGATCCGGCTGCTTGTCGGGTAATTTATTTTCCTCCTCCTTCTTTGCCGCCGCCGATTCGGCGTCCATCTTTGTCTTTTCTTCCTGATACAGCTTTGCTATCTCCAGATCACCCAGCGCCTTACTGTAAATCTTAAGATTATCCACGGACAGCTCACCGGATCCCCAGTAGCCGCCATAACCGATATAGAAATTTCCGGAGGTGTTGAACAGATCCAGAAGACGTTTCCCCATGGCCTCATCGTAGCCGCTGGTACCGGAAAACGCCGCATTCTGCTGTTTGTTATACTTCATTTTGCCGTCAATATAGATGCCGTATCCATCCCTGTCCGCCGTTACTGTCACCAGTTTCCAACTGCCCCTGCCTATTGCATTTGTCACAGTGGCTCCGTTATTGCAGTCAAAATATACCTCGCCGCCATTGTAATTATATCCGAGAAATGCATTCTGTGTCAGGAACAGCCTTGTTTTATTGTCATCAAAGAATGACCATATCTCTCCCCAGACATTATTGTCATCGCATTTCACCCACAGGGAGACGGTGGCGCCTTCCGCATTCCTGCCCTTCAGCGGATTTGGAATCCTGGCATAACTATTGGAATTGTCGTTCCCCTTGTAGGTATGAAGAACCCTGCTCCCCCTGTCCAGATCCTCCCGCAATGCCGGTCTGGACGCCGATCCCCTTGACAGAAGCTCCGCCGATTCTGCCGGATTTTTTCCGTTCACCAGCTTATCATCATCGAAGGAATAGGCGGCGGCCAGACCGGCTTCTGTGTCGATGGCATCCATCCCCTTTGCATAGACCGTCGTTCTGTACTCCTTTTTCACCGCAGCCGATCCCCGGCTTATCACCGCCGTCATGGTCACTTCGGTATTCTCCGTCGGCAGTTTGATTCTGCCGTCGTTTGCTATGACATCGGGATCCGAGGAAGTCCAGCTCACTGCGACCCCGTCTGATAATGTTTTCGGCAGGGACAGGTCCGTGTATGTGCTGCCTGCTATGCCGCTGTGAAAGCCCGCCGCATTTTTCACCACCGCCATCCTGTCGTCCGCGATGCGGTATCCCCATATGGATATATCGTTGTCCCCGACAACAGTAAGACACATGGCCGGCCATTTGCTCCCCTCGATTTCCTGTTCCACAAAGACGCCCTCATACGTATCGCCGCCACATTTCAGAGTAACCTCTGGTCCCTCCGTCCCCTGCACCCAGGTACCCGTATATTCTCCCGAAACCGTTCCGTCCTGTCCCAGGGTAATCGTCTTTTCTGTCACACATTCCTTGGCCCCGTATCTCACATCGCCCATTGTAAGAATCTGGTAATCCCCTGCAAGCTTCTCCCTGTCGTATGGCGCCTGCGCCAGCGTCTCACCAGAGTATTCAAAAGGCGCAGTCACCAGACCGCCGTTTTTCGCCGTAAAGATCTGATGTACGCGGTCCTCATAGAACCAGTTATTCACAAAACGGGTATGATAGACAAGGAATTTCTTCCCGTCGTCATCCACCAGAACCGAATTATGTCCCTGGGCCGTGTGTCCGTCACTCATAAAGTCCCATTTGTAATAGCTCATCAGCCGGTTCCCTATCGTTCCATTGATGTTATCTTCATTATTCGTAATGAGATTATAAGTCCCCTTTTCATACTGGGACGCCACATTCCCCTTCGCAAATCTGGCGTCATCTCCAGACATGTCCTTGTACGGCCCCGTTATGCTGGCAGAGGAAAATACCCGCATATTGTATCCGCCATCTGCATTCAGTCCTCCGTTCGTAATAAACAAATAGAACTTCCCATCTATTTTCTGAATGTAGGACGCCTCACCGGAAGCAAAGCTCCCGCCAGCGATCTTAAGCCCCATATAGGGATCGGACTGATTGCTCTTTAACTCGTATTTCACCGTCTTATCCCGGAGCCCGGTGGCCTTGTCCATCTTTATCATATAGATCCCGCCGGACCAGGAGCCGTATGTCATCCACAGGTCATCGCCCTCGAAGAGAATGCACGGATCGATGGCGTGGGCGCCATATTCCGTATTCCATCGGGAGGCCGTACACTTTGTGTCACCATCAGACCACTGCCAGGCGCCGCCGAGATATCGGTCAGGCAGAACAGCATCCCCTGTCACCTCCCGGTAATCGGTCTTCGTGTAATCATAGGTTGTGCCATCGTCAAATCCGGAATAGATCACCGTCCCCTTATACTCCCAGTTCCCATTCAGGGAATCGGACGTCAGGAGGGCAATGGAGGAATTCCAGGAACAGCCGTTTACACTCATATATAGCATCCAGCACCCCTTTGACCCATCGCTGTTTATGTAATGCGGATTCCAGATCACATCGGGAGCCCACAGATTCGAACCCCACCTTGACGCCAGGGAGTACACGGAATCCCCTCTCTTGGACCAGGATTCCCCATCGGCAAACAAAGTATGCACCGTCTGGTCATTGTTGATATTATTGGTAAAATCCTTCCAATTCTTCAGATCAGTAGAATAGGCGAAGGATCGGTGTGTGCCGAAGATAAAATAGATTTTCTTTCTCGTCCCCGCCTCATTCTGCTCTCCATACACTCTCGCGGAGGATGTGTAGGTATCCCCCTCGTAATACCCCGTTACGATAGAAGGATCATGCACGGAAACCCGGCTGTATCCCGGGTCTGCTGAATGCTCCGTGTACAGCCTGCCGACCTCCTCTTCCGTCAGATAATCCGTCCTCTCTGCCCCCTGTACTGCCGCCGGGATTCCCGGCAGAAGGAGCGCAGCCACCAGCAGAACCGCCAGTAACTTTTTTCCATTGCCCATAATAATACCTCCTTTTTGTTAGTTCAGCGGCGGGTCCAAATTGGCGCCGTTGAGTTAGTTTCCTAATGAAAATTTAGAATATAGTTTTGTCAAAAAGATGTCATTGTTCACAGCACCCCCAAAATTCAAAAAGAAACCCCGGTATAAACCGGAGCTTCTCCTTATTGACAAAATCACATATTATTTCAATGTAACCTTAGCGCCCTCAGCCTCAAGCTTAGCCTTGATCTCTTCTGCTTCTTCCTTGCTTGCGCCCTCTTTCACAACTTTAGGAGCACCGTCTACTACTTCCTTTGCTTCCTTCAGTCCAAGGCCGGTTACCTCGCGTACAACCTTGATTACTTTAACCTTAGCTGCGCCAACCTCTGTCAGCTCTACATCGAACTCATCCTTCTCTGCAGCGCCGCCTGCTGCGTCTCCGCCTGCTGCTGCCACTACTACGCCTGCTGCTGCAGATACGCCGAACTCTTCCTCACATGCTTTTACTAAATCATTTAATTCCATTACGCTCATCTCTTTGACAGCGTCGATAAATTCCTGTGTCGTCATTTTAACTTCCTCCATTTAATAATAATAGCTGCCGGCAAAACCGGTCTTTTACAATTACAATACAGCGTTACTCTGCTGCCGCTTCGCCCTGTTTCTCTGCAATCTGCTTGAGTACACGGGCAAGATTTGTGATCGGTGACTGCAGGCTTCCCAACAGTTTGGAAATAAGAACTTCCTTGGATGGGATTGTTGCAAGTACTTTCACGCCAGCTTCGTCATAGTATGTTCCGTCTACAACGGCACCTTTAAACTGAAGGGTATTTGCTTCTTTTGCAAAATCATTCAGAATCCGTGCCGGAGCGGTCTCATCCTCAATACCGAATGCGATGGCAGTCGGTCCCTCCAGATGCTGGTCGAGCTGGGCATAGTCCGTGCCGTCGAAAGCGAGATGCAGCATCGTGTTCTTGTATACTTTGTATACAACGCCTGCCTCTCTCATCTGTCTGCGGAGTCTTGTATCCTGTTCCACAGTCAGACCGCGGTAATCTACCAGTACCGCTGATTTTGCATCCGCCACATAGCCCTTGATCTCGTCAACGATCGGCGCTTTTAATTCGACTTTAGCCATGGGATTTTACCTCCTTATAAAATTTCAGCTTGCGCTATATATTTTATAAGCTGCCTGTATAGAAAAACTCTCCGCCCGTTTTCGCAGACAGAGAGTCCTGATTACACTTATTCCGATAAATATAATCCTCCTCGGCAGGCGCACTGCTTACACCGGATTTACCGGTACCTGCTGTCTACGGCAGTTATAAACTTTTGATAGTGTAGCATATGCTGCACGTTCTGTCAAGTCAAAGATCAGCCAAGTTTCAGTGTATTTACCCGAATGCCAGGGCCCATTGTAGTAGTGAGGGTGACACTCTTCAGGTAAGTGCCCTTCGCACTTGCCGGCTTCGCCTTGATGATGGCATCCATCAAAGTAGTGAAATTATCCGTGAGCTGCTCCTCTGTAAAGGACGCCTTGCCAACTGGGCAGTGGATAATATTGGAACGATCCAGACGGTATTCAATCTTACCGGCTTTAATATCATTAACAGCCTTTGTAACATCCATTGTAACCGTACCGGCCTTGGGGTTCGGCATCAGACCTTTTGGTCCGAGAACACGGCCAAGACGTCCTACAACTCCCATCATATCCGGAGTTGCCACAACTACGTCAAACTCAAACCATCCCTCGTTCTGGATCTTCGGGATCAGCTCCTCGCCGCCGACATAGTCTGCGCCGGCTGCCTCTGCCTCCGCCACCTTGTCGCCTTTGGCGAACACGAGAACCCGGACAGTCTTTCCGGTTCCATGGGGCAGAACAACGGCACCGCGCACCTGCTGCTCTGCATGACGTCCGTCTACGCCAAGACGGATATGAGTCTCTACGGTTTCATCGAATTTTGCAACTGCTGTTTTTTTCACAAGGTCAATTGCTTCGGCCACGTCATACTGGGTCATACGGTCAACCAGCTTTGCAGCCTCTGTATACTTTTTCCCTCTTTTCATTTTACAAACCTCCTGGTGGTATTAACGAACATTTTATCAGACTCCCCGTCCGATATGCGGGAAGAATCTCTCGATCCTTCAAATGCGTTTCTCAAAAAAACGCCATGTCTCCCACAACGTCCTAATGACATTAGTTCTCTGCGATTTATGCCTGTCTTACTATTTTTCCCGGTTCCCTGCGGTCCGGTTATTCCTCTACTGTGATACCCATACTTCTTGCCGTACCTGCGATCATGCTGACAGCCGCTTCCATGCTCCCGGCATTCAGGTCTGGCATCTTAGTCTCCGCGATCTTCTGAAGCTCTTCTTTGGAAATCGTGGCAACCTTTTTCTTGTTCGGCTCGCCGGATCCCGACTGGATCTTGCAGGCCTTCTTAAGAAGAACAGCTGCCGGCGGAGTCTTTGTCACAAAGCTAAAGCTTCTGTCTGCATATACCGTGATGACAACAGGGATGATCATGCCCTCCTGTCCCTGGGTCTTTGCGTTGAACTCCTTTGTAAACTGAGCGATATTTACTCCGTGCTGACCAAGCGCCGGACCTACCGGCGGTGCCGGAGTCGCTTTTCCTGCCGGAATCTGTAACTTAATATATCCTTCAACTTTCTTTGCCATTTTTTTACCTCCATCTAAACGTTAAACCTGTTTCAATTCAGAGAAATCAATCTCAACCGGCGTATCGCGGCCAAACATATCGATGACGATAACGGCCATCTGCTTTGCCGGATGAACCTCCTGAACGACACCGTCTGTATCCTGCCATACTCCCTCTGTGACGACGACATGATCTCCCACAGAAAATGGAGATTCCTCTGCCTGGGCCAGAAAGCCCATATTGGTGATCTCTTCCTCCGTGAGGGGAACCGGTTTGGATCCCGGACCGACAAATCCTGTCACGCCACGCGTGTTTCGCACAACATACCATGTCTGGTCATTCATGATCATATTGATCAGAACGTAGGCGGGAAACATTTTCTTCTGAACCTGCTTCTTCTCGCCGTTCTTCTCCTCCACAACAGTCTGCAGCGGAATCATGACTTCCATGATCTGCTCCTGCAGGTTGCGGTTTTCGATTGTTTTCTCAATATCCGCCTTGACCTTATTCTCATAACCCGAATAAGTGTGGACTACATACCATTTCGCTTCTTCTGCCATGGCAACCTCCTATGAAACAATGTTGAGTAACTGCAGGCCATACCGTATTGCCCAGTCGATACCGGCGATCACTACGCCCAGTATCAGGGACACTACGATCACAAGCCCGGACTGTTTCATAAGATCTTCTCTTTTCGGCCATGTGCACTTCTTGAATTCGCTTTTCAGATTCTTAAAGAATCCTGGTTTGGAAGCCTTTTCCGCTTCACTCATATGACACACATCCTTTCCGAAACATCACACGGACCTTACTTTGTCTCCTTGTGTAATGTGTGTTTCCTGCAAAATCTGCAATACTTCTTTGTTTCCATTCTGTCCGGATGGTTCTTTTTGTCTTTGGTCAGATTGTAATTGCGCTGCTTACACTCTGTACACTCCAAAGTAATCTTAGTACGCATCTTGTCACCTCCGTGATATTTTGTTCTAAAAATTTAGGCATAAAAAAAAGACCTAACTCATCGCTCAATCACTATAACACATACCAATGGGCATGTCAAGAGATTCCCTGCCCCGTGAAAAAAAATCTTGCGGCCCTGCCGTGCTGTGCCCCCGGACTGGAGTACTTTGACTTTTGCTCCCAAATCTGGTATCCTCTTAATTATATTAAATAAGATCGCGGCGGGGCCGTCAGAGAGATCAGGAGGTGGCAGGATGCCGAAAGAGAATCGAACCCCCTTTTGTACCAGAGTGGACCGGGTAGTTCTGGCTCTGCTCACCCTGGCCGGCATAGCCCTGGCCATATGGGTCTATTTTCCCACAGAAGGTCCCGCCTCCCGGCTGGAGGTTCGTCAGAATGGCCGTCTGGTTATGACACTGCCACTGGATACCGATACAGAGGAGTCCATGAAAGACGAGAACGGCGGGTTCAACCAGTTCCGTATCCGGGACGGGGCCGCCGCCATGCTGGACGCCGACTGCGGAGACCGTACCTGCCTCCGAACAGGAAGTATTTCCCGCACCGGCGAATCCATCGTATGCCTGCCGCACCGTCTGGTGCTTCAGATCACCTCCTCCGACAGTCCTGCCGAAGAAAATACACCGGATGCCATAGTCCATTAAAGGAGCGCAGTACTATGAACCATAGAACACAGAGCATGGCCGAGCTTGCTGTCTTTACAGGGACCGCCTTTCTTTTCAGCTATATTGAGAGCCTGTTCCCGCTGCCCATCCCCGTTCCGGGAATTAAACTGGGCCTTGCCAACCTCATACTCGTGATCCTCCTGTGCCGCCGGGGACTGAGCGCCGCCTTCGCCGTCTCCATCGTGCGGAATGTATTGAACGCCCTGACCTTCGGCAGCCTGTTCGGCCTGTTCTACAGTCTTGCCGGAACTGTTCTGAGCCTGCCTGCCATGGCAGTTTTATTGAAATATGCAAAAAAGCACCCACAGCTCTCTCTGACCAGCGTCAGCGCCGTGGGTGGTATCATTCATAATATCGGGCAGTTCATCACCGCAGTCTGTCTGGTAGGATATTCTGCCATCCTGCACTATCTGCCCTTTTTATATTTCGCCGGTCTCACCGCCGGCGTCCTCATAGGCCTTCTTGCCTCTCTCTGCCTTCAGCGGCTGCCGCAGCACATCATCAGCAGTAGGAATTAAACAGCATTCCGCTGTACAGCGAAGATTCATACGCCGTTCCGATATCGTTTCGGTAGAGATGGGCATAGCTGTATACCTTCTGCTCCACATATTCCATGGGATTCATGCTCATATGCTCGCATTTATCCGCCAGCTGTTCCATAAAGTTCTGCGGAACCTTTGCCTCTTCCTCCGTCGGGGAAGTCAGAAACCCTTTTTCATCAATGGAAAATCCCGCCTCGATAAGCTCTCCGGCATTCTTCTCTACCAGATTGCGCAGCTCTCCGCCTGGTCTTGACGGTTTCCTCGTCTTCTCGCCATACCGGTCGCTCCGGGACAGAAGATCATTAAAAATATCCGTCATCTTCCCCAGATGATCCGGCACATCTGCCTGACGGCCCTCCAGTGCATCCTCCGCAACCTCTCCGAGTTCCATGGACAACTCCTTTACCTTCAGGGCATAGGACTGTGTGTCATTTGAGAGCTTCACCATAACGAGAGGTATCGCATTATTGAGACTCAGAATGTTCTTATACTTTGTTTTCAGTTCATGCTTGTTGTGAACGTTTGTCTTCGGGGATACCTTTGGAAGGTATCCGCCCAAATAAAAATTGTATGCTTCTACCATATTGATCACGCGCCTTCCTTGGCCTCCAGTTTACTGGTACACCTTACTCCTATTGTGCCAGCTGTAATAAAATTGTTATTTATACAGCCAGCTTTACATTTATATTATAGCGCTTTTCAGGTAGAAGTTCAAGATTTTTTCACAAAAAATTCACAGTTCCGTCTCTACCGCAGCAGAACCATAGGATTCACAGTCTGATCCTTCTCCCGGATCTGGAAATACAGGTTAGCGCCCTCCATCGTATAATATTTCGTTGGATCCGCCACCTTCCCTATCACCTGTCCCTCGGAGACCCGGTCGCCCTTCTGTACAGTGATATCCGATAGCTGACCGTAGACCGCGCTGAAGCCGTCCCCGATATCCATGGTCAGTGTGCGCCCTGTCTCCTCCGAGGTGGTGATCCCGGTGACCTCGCCGTCAGCGCTGGCTTTCACCTCTGTCCCTTTTTTGGCCGCGATGAGCAGGGCGGGATTTGTCCGGTACTGAGCCAATGTCTTAAAATATACGACCTTATCAGCGCTGTACTCCATCAGGATCTCCCCGTTCACCGGCCAGAGAAGCCCTGTCTCCTGGTCAAAATGAAGCTTATTCTTAACGGGCTTAACATCTGTCTCCACTGCCTTGGGCGTAGCGGAGGGCTTTGGTTTCTTTGTTGGCTCCACCTCTTTTCGTTTCACATCCTGGGAGGAAACCTCTTTGGTGTCAGGCTCTTTGGTGGGAGACGGCGTGGGCGTGTTCTCTGCCACAATGGGGCTCTCGTCCCCATTCCCCGTATCGCCGTTCATCAGATTCATGCAGATGGCGGCAAATGCCACCAGTGCCACAATGCCGCATGCCAATGATATATAGAATCCCTTTTCCTTATAAAACAATACTATCACCTCGTTCCTTCTTGATGGTGATAGTATTGCCTGATTGCCTTATTTTATACGGTTACTTTCTCCAGATGCCAGATTTCTTTTGCGTATTCCTCAATGGTGCGGTCAGAGGAGAACTTGCCGCATTTTGCTGTCTGCAGCATGGCCATTTTCGCCCATCTGTCCTGATCCCGGTAAGCTTCCTCAACTTTCTTCTGGGCCTCTGCATAGGAGCGGAAATCTTTCAGAATGAAGTACTGGTCTGCCCGCTCACCGCCGTTTTTCTCCAGAAGTGAATTATACAGTTCACGGAACAGCTCCAGATTTTCCTGAGAATATGTTCCGTCGATAAGCTGGGTCAGCACAGCCCGGACGTCGGAATCCATGTTGTAGATCTCTCTTGGATCGTACTGGTGATTGTGCTCAAAATCAATGACCTCCTGGGATGAGAGTCCGAAGATAAATGCATTTTCCTCTCCCACCTCTTCCACGATCTCTACATTGGCGCCGTCCATGGTGCCCAGTGTCGGTGCGCCGTTCAGCATAAATTTCATATTTCCCGTTCCGGACGCCTCTTTCGACGCCGTAGAGATCTGTTCGGACACATCGGCTGCGGCAAAGATCATCTCGGCGTTGGATACACGGTAGTTCTCGATAAACACCACCTTGATCTTTCCCTGGATGGCGGTATCGTTGTTCACCACCTCCGCCACATTGTTGATCAGCTTGATGATGGCTTTGGCACGGCGGTATCCCGCAGATGCCTTGGCACCAAAGATAAAGGTACGGGGATACATATCCATTTCCGGATTTTTCTTTAATTCATTATACAGGTACATAATGTGCAGTATATTCAAAAGCTGGCGCTTGTACTCATGCAGACGCTTTACCTGCACGTCAAAGATGGAACGCGGGTCGATCTCAACGCCGTTATTCTCTTTGATATATTTTGCCAGACGCAGCTTATTCTGATACTTGATGTTCATAAATTCCTGCTGGCATTTTTTGTCATTTACATAGATGGAGAGCTTATCAATCTGGGAGAGGTCTGTGATCCACTCATCACCGATCTTATCCGTCACCCAGGCTGCCAGCTTCGGATTGCCGTGAAGCAGGAAACGGCGCTGTGTAATGCCGTTTGTCTTATTGTTAAATTTCTCCGGCATCATCTGATAGAAATCCTTCAGCTCCTGATTTTTCAGGATCTCTGTGTGAAGCCTTGCCACGCCGTTTACGGAAAATCCTGCGGCAATGGCAAGATGCGCCATCTTCACCTGTCCATCGTAAATGATGGCCATGCTCTTTACCTTCTCGAAATCGCCCGGATAGGTCTCCTGGATCTTTGCCTGGAAACGGCGGTTGATCTCTTCCGTGATCTGATAGATCCGGGGAAGAAGACGCGAGAAGAGTTCAAGAGGCCATTTCTCCAGCGCTTCCGACATAATCGTATGGTTGGTATAAGCACAGGTTCGGGAAGTGATGTCCCATGCGTCCTCCCAGTCCAGCTCGTATTCATCCAGAAGGATGCGCATCAGCTCCGGTACAGTTACGGTCGGGTGGGTGTCATTTAACTGGAAGCACACCTTATCCGGCAGGCCGTGAATATCATCGTGCTTTTCCATATATTTCTGAACGGCCCGCTGTACGCTGGCGGAGACAAAGAAGTACTGCTGTTTCAGACGCAGCTCCTTGCCTGCCATATGGTTATCGTTAGGATAAAGTACCTCGCAGATCGTCCTTGCCAGATTCTGCTGCTCCACTGCCTTCTGATAATCCCCTTTGTCAAAGGAGTCCAGATTGAAGGTGTTCATCGCCTCCGCATCCCAGATCCGCAGAGTATTGACGATCTTATTGCCGTATCCCACCACCGGAAGGTCGTAGGGAACGGCACGGACAGACTGGTAATTTTCCTGCACGAAACGGTCCCGCCCGGTCTTCTCATCCTTGCGCACTGCCACATAACCGCCGAAGCGCACCTCAACAGCATATTCCGGACGCTTCATCTCAAAAGGATTTCCCTCCTTCAACCAGTCATCCGGCGCCTCGATCTGATAACCGTTCTCGATCTTCTGCATAAACATTCCGTATTTATAGCGGATGCCGCAGCCATACGCGGGATATCCCAGGGTGGACAGGGAATCCAGGAAGCAGGCGGCAAGCCTTCCCAGACCGCCGTTGCCAAGCGCTGCGTCCGGCTCCTGATCCTCCAGCTCATCCAGATTCACACCCATCTCGTCCAGCACCTCCCGGACTACCTTATCCTGTTTGAGATTGATGATAATATTTCCCATGGCACGGCCCATCAAAAATTCCATGGACAGATAATAAACCGTTTTGACATCCTTCTTTTCATACGCCTTGTGCGTCGTCATCCAGTCATCCACCACGATGTCCTTCACCGCATAGGCCACTGCCTGAAACAGCTGCTGGGAAGTTGCTTCCTCTACCGGCTTGCGGAACAACAGCTTCATATAATTTTCAATGTCCGATCTCAGTTCCTTCTTCTTTTCCTTCTCAGTTAAAAATGACATAATTCATACACTCCTTCGATTTTTTATATGGAAACCTTTGTGACACCAAACATAACGCTCTCTCCGTTGATATTCCATGTGGCGGTATGCCCCCTCATTTCCCCGAGGAAGATACGGTCCGCCAGAACTTCGGATTTGATCTGCTCGGCATTCCTCATGATAATATCATGGATTTTCTGGTTGGCATCCTGATAGAGACGGATATGATCCATCACCTCAAAGTCATTTTCTTTCCGCATGGTCTGGATCTTGCTGATGATCTCCCGGACAAAGCCCTCCTCGATCAGCTCCTTTGTCAGTTTTGTATCCAGCACTACAGTAATGCCGTGATCGGTCTCACTGACAAAGCCCTCCATCTGGGCTGACTCGACCAGCAGATCCTCCTTTGTGAGAACCTCATCCACGCCCTCCAGGCAGACCGTGATCTCTCCCTTCTCATTCAGCGTATCCATGGTCTCGTTCCCCGGAAGACCGGCAAGCACCTCCTTCAAGGCATTGATACGGCTGCCAAACCGGCGCCCCAGAGTCCGGAGCTGCGGTTTAAAGCGATAGGAAGTAAATTCCCTGACGTCATCCGTAAAGATAACCTCTTTCACATTCAGCTCATCTTCCATAATCTTCTGGTAAAATTCCGAGAGGGTTCTGTCGGTCCTGACATACAGCTTCGCCACTGGCTGCCTGTTCTTGATATTCGCCGTATTGCGGCAGGCGCGCCCCAGCACAACGATATCCAGGAGCTCTTTCATTTTCTGCTCCAGATCGGCATCGATCCATTCCGGCACGACAGCCGGGAAGTCACAGAGATGGATGCTCTCCGGCGCGTCCGTCTCCAGACCGCATACCAGATTCTGGTAAATGCTCTCCGTCATAAAGGGGATCATCGGCGCAGCCGCTTTGCTTATGGTGACCAGCGCCGTATACAGCGTCATATAGGCATTGATCTTGTCCTGCTCCATCCCCTTTGCCCAGAACCGGTCGCGGCACCGGCGCACATACCAGTTACTCATATCCTCCACAAACTGCTGCAGCGCTTTTGCCGTCTCAGGGATGCGGTAATTCTCAAGGTTGTCGTCTACTTCCTTCACGGTGGAATGCAGTCGGGAAAGAAGCCATTTGTCCATTACGGACAGCTTGTCATACTCCAATTTATATTGTGAGGCATCAAATTGGTCAATATTGGCATACAGTACAAAGAAAGCATAGGTATTCCACAGCGTACCCATAAATTTGCGCTGCCCCTCCGTCACCACCTTGTCATGGAAACGATTGGGGAGCCAGGGAGCGCTGTTTACATAGAAATACCAGCGTATCGCATCGGCGCCGAATCTGCCCAGCGCCTCCATGGGGTCCACGGCATTTCCCTTGCTCTTACTCATCTTCTGCCCGTTTTCATCCTGCACTAGTCCAAGTACGATCACGTTCTCATAGGGCGCACGGTTGAACAAAAGTGTGGACTCTGCCAGCAGGGAATAGAACCAGCCCCGGGTCTGATCCACCGCCTCTGAGATAAACTGCGCGGGAAACTGCGCCTCGAAAAGCTCTTTATTTTCAAAGGGATAGTGGTGCTGGGCAAACGGCATAGCGCCGGAGTCAAACCAGCAGTCGATCACTTCCGGCACCCGGTGCATCCGCTTCCCGCACTTCGGGCAGGGGATCGTCACCTCATCGATATACGGGCGGTGCAGCTCAACCCTTGCCGCCTCCGGATCCCCACTCTTCTCTGCCAGCTCGGCACGGCTGCCCACCGATTCCAGATGGCCGCATTCACATTCCCATACATTCAGTGGAGTTCCCCAATAGCGGTTGCGGGAGATACCCCAGTCCTGGATATTCTCCAGCCAGTCTCCAAAACGCCCCTTTCCGATGGACTCCGGTATCCAGTTAATGGTGTTGTTGTTGCGGATCAGGTCTGCCTTCACCTCTGTCATCCGGATAAACCATGACTCTCTGGCATAGTAGATCAGCGGCGTGTCACAGCGCCAGCAGAAGGGATAATCATGCTCGAATTTCGGCGCCGAGAACAGAAGTCCCTTGGCATCCAGATCCTTCAGTATAAGAGGATCCGCATCCTTCACAAAGACCCCGGCGTAAGCCGTCTCCTCCGCCATCTCTCCCTTTCCATCTACCAGCTGTACGAAGGGCAGGTCATACCGGCGTCCCACCTGGGCGTCGTCCTCACCAAATGCCGGGGCGATATGAACGATTCCGGTACCATCCGTCATGGTAACATAGGTATCACAGACAATGTAATATGCCTTTTTGTGCTGCTTCTCACAAATCTCCACCGCGCAGTCAAACAAGGGCTCATATTCTCTGCCCTCCAGATCGGTTCCCTTATAAGTCTCCAGAACCTCATACGCACTGCCCTCTTCCGCCAGACCACCCAGCACGGTGTCCAGAAGCTGTTCTGCCATATAATAAGTATACCCGTCTGCTGCCTTTACTTTGCAGTAAGTCTCCTCCGGGTTTACACAGAGGGCGACATTGCTGGGCAGCGTCCAGGGTGTGGTGGTCCATGCCAGGAAATACGAATCCTCACCCACTACTTTAAAACGGGCAACGGCGGAGCGCTCCTTCACTGCCTTGTAGCCCTGGGCTACCTCATGGGAGGACAGCGGCGTACCGCATCGCGGGCAGTAGGGCACGATCTTAAACCCTTTGTACAGCAGCTTTTTATCCCAGATCTGCTTCAATGCCCACCACTCTGATTCAATAAAGTTATCGTCATAGGTCACGTAGGGATCTTCCATGTCCGCCCAAAAACCTACCGCGTCGGAGAATTCCTCCCACATACCCTTGTATTTCCACACGGACTCCTTGCACTTGGAGATAAAAGGATCCAATCCATATTCCTCGATCTGTTCCTTACCGTCCAGATCAAGAAGCTTCTCTACCTCCAGCTCCACCGGAAGACCATGGGTATCCCAGCCGGCCTTCCGCGGTACCTGATACCCTTTCATTGTGCGGTAGCGGGGAATCATATCCTTGATCACACGGGTCAGCACATGGCCGATATGGGGTTTGCCATTGGCTGTAGGAGGGCCGTCATAGAACATATAAGTAGGGCTGCCCTGGCGCAGTCTGATGCTTTTCCCAAAGATGTCATTTTCTCTCCAGAAATTCTCGATTTCTTTCTCGCGCTCAACAAAGTTCATGTCTGCTGATACTTTTTTGTACATCTCTCATTCTCCATTTCTGCGCAGCTCCCTGCGCACTGTTGATTCAGGCGGTGCAACGGGAATGTTTCCCTCAAACAAAAAAGGCGCCCATCTCAAACGAGGATGAGAGCCATAATGCTTTCATTTATACCACCTGTCTGTATCCATGCTCTTCTAAGTATAACATGTATCCTTCTAACGGGGGATTCCGGCGCGGCCTACTGTCAGCTCCGTTTCAGCCTTGCAACTCCAGAGTGATCTTCACCAAAGCCTACTGGCACCGGGTTCACACTTTCCCCGGCTCACTGCGGCACTTCAGCTGTGGGTACTCTCTCCTTCAGCGTCTTTCATACAAAGATTTACAAATCCCCTTTATCATAGACAAAAAGAGGCGGCTTGTCAAGAGGGGAACCGCACCTTTTTCATGATTTTTCTGTCTGCGGCTGCCGCCCCCCTGCCCGCCGGGTCAAAAATTATTCCAGGATGATCCGAACCCTCTCTTCTCCCTCCATGCCCTCCCGGAACCGGTACCACCGGCCGCTGCCGATCGTTCCCTCTTTTCCGTTCTTTTCTTCCAAATCCGTCAGAAAACGCTCCGCCTCCCAGGCATCCCCGGCAAACCATGTGAGAAGTCCTGTGAGATCCCGTCTCTCCTCTTCATTAAACAGAAGGCTCCCGTTGCGGAAGGAGTCCTGCCGGAGCCCAATCTCTGCCTGCAGCACGCGGCCCTCCTTAAAAAACAGTTCCACATCCTTTGAATAGCTGCTCCCCGCGGGATCATCCCCGCCCTGGAAGGCAATAAATTCCAGTTCTCCCCCGCATACAATCCGGCTGACCATAAATGCATCCCGCATCTGGTTCTCCAGCAGTTCCCCATATCTCTCCGGATAGACCAGGCTGTCCGTATTCAATTCCAGATATACGGAATATTCTTTTCTATCCGTATCATAGGAAAAAGTAAACCCCACCCCGCCCAGTACCTGTTGGCTATAATATTCCATATCGGCATCCGGCAGCTCCACCGGTCCAAACCCGATGCGGGATAAGCCCTGTATTACCTCCGGCATCTGATCCCCGCTGACATAGAAGGATCCCTCCAGAAGCTCCCCCTCCCCCCGAAATACCTTTTTCTCTGTCTCTATATCGGTTTTCCAGGTCCTGAGCCCGGAAAGGTCTCCCTCCGCGTCGTCCTCATCCTCTTCCCCTGCATCAGAAATGTCCGACTTGGAAAAGGCGCTCTCCAGCAGCCGAATCGTCCCTGCCGCCGCTTTCTTCTCCAGAAATTCCACTAAGCTGTCGATTTTCTGTTCCCTATCTGCAGAGATCACCGCAGGTTCCCACTGCCCCTCGCTGCGGCGGACTGCCCGTTGAAAGGCCGCCTTGTCCTCCGCACTTCCGGCAAAGCCTGCAGAACGTGCCACCCTCCGGCACTCATCCGCTACGGCGTCTGGAATGCCGCATCCCGTCAGCAGCATTGTCGCGCACAACGCCGCCATCCATATTTTCTTCTTCATAGTCATACCCCCTTCGCCGGCCTGCCCAGCAGTTTCCATGACACAGGCGTAAATACCGCCGTCCATACCAGCTCATTTATGATAAAGCGGAGTCCTTGTGATTCCATGTATATAAAGGGATAAAACACAGAGACAGCCACTCCAAAGCAAAATCCCATCCCCGCTGTCAGAACCAGCCTTGCCCGTCTGTCCGGGACAAGCCTGCCGCAAGCCGCCAGATCTTCCCCGGCGGAACATCTCCATATAAAGAAAGCACACACCAGGATCACTGCCAAAAGGAGGATAAAGACCGTCCACATATTTCCATACACGACATAGGTGAAGCCGTACCCCTCCCCGGCATTTATAAAGCAGCTTACTCCATCGTCAAATGCCGCCATGGAGTCTCCTGTAAATATCCCGGCCATCTGGGACCAGAATCCGGTTCCCAGTGTTTTACCAGACAGGAGATAATGCCATCTCTGCACAGCGTGGCCCAGAACCCAGGGAAACGCCATAGTCCCCAGTGAGAAAACGGTGGCTGCCAGACTGCTCTTTACCACCAGGTGCATTAGCACAAAGATGGAATAGGCTGCCAGAAGCTCCATCCCAAACACCCCCAGCGTCCGCAGCGTATGCCACACCGTCTCATTGGCAAAGAGTTCTCTGCTAAAGGAATACAGCACATTTAATTTCTGCATCCCGGTAATGACACTCTGACGGATCAGTATGGTTCCGGCTGTCATTACTAACCATACCATAAGAATAACGGCATAACCGATGAAAATCTTTACGAAGAAACGCTGCCGTCTTGTAAAGGGGAGCGAACACATGTACTCCTCCGTCCTCTTATGATGCAGATCCGAAAACTGCAAAAAAACCATGATGGCAAAAAGGAACCATACATATATGTGAATCGTCTGAAAAAGGTTCAAGAGCCCCTCGCTGAAGTAGCTGCCGCAGTTTTCATAGTTAGACCAGAATATCCCTCTCTGCCCTCCCACCTGGGCATAAAGCAGCAGATGAAAGAACAGAGGGCACAGCAGGCTTACCACGATCACCCCTTTCATCCTCCTGATTTCATATGCCGCCAGCGCACGTATCCTATCCATCGGCTCTCCCTCCTTCCTCTTTATGATTGATATAGACAAAACTTTCTTCCAACCCCACTGCCATCTGCTCCACAAGAACGGCTCCCGCCCTCTTCACCGATTCTTCAAATTCTGCGGATGCCCCCGGCAGCACAACCGTATATACACTTCCCACATTGGAGAGCCCCAGGATATCCTGTCTCTTGTACAGCTCCGGCGGCGCCCCCTGGGGAAATACCACCTGGTATTTCGCCACTAGCCCGGTTACCTCCTCCAGTGCGTCATCCACCTGAACCGCGCCTCTGGTCAGTACTGTAACTGTATCACAGATTCTTTCCAGTTCACTCAGATGATGGGATGAGATGAGTACCGTCATTCCCCTGTTCTCTACCGTGGTGACAAGAAGCTCCAGAAGATCTTTTTTGGCCATGGCGTCTAGTCCAGATGTGGGCTCATCCAGAATCATCACCTCAGGATTCCTGGCCAGGTTTAACATAAAGGAGACCCTCATCTTCTGCCCCTTGGACAGCTGTCCCAGCTTCCTGTACATATTGACACGGAAGATACGATTCAGCGCCAGAAAATCTTCCTTTAAAAATCCCGGAAAAATCCGGTTATAAAACTCCACTAGCTCTTTTACCCTATAATAAGAAAACATCTGGCTGCTGTCCGCCACATAACCGATCTTCTCCTTCGTCCCCGGATTGTCGTACACCGGCTGACCGTCTATAAGGATCTCCCCTTTATCCGGCCGGTAAATACCTGTCAGGCATTTGATGGTGGTTGTCTTTCCCGAGCCGTTATGGCCGATCAGACCGTGGACCGTACCCTTCTGCACACGAAAGCTGACATCCTTTAAAACAAAATTATGGTTACTCTGATAGCCCTTATACAGGTTTCTCACCTGGATCATCCCCGGCACCTCCTCTCAGCTCCTCCATAATCTCCTCCACGAGACCAATGATCTCCGCCCTGTCCAGTCCCTGACAGACCAATTCGATACACCTCTCCTTCAATTCCTCCCTCACTCTCTGGATCACTCCCTCATTTCTTATATTCTCCGCCACACCGACAGCAAATGTACCCTTCCCCCGCACCGTCTCGATGAGTCCCTGCTGTTCCAGTTCCCGGTACGCCTTCGCCACAGTCCCCGGAGTGACATTCAGTTCCAGTGCCAGCCTGCGAACAGACGGAACCGCATCGCCTTTTTTCAGATATCCCTGAAGCATCCTATATTTATACTGGGTAACAATCTGTTCATAAATGGGCTGGGAACTGCGAAAATCCAGTTGAACCACGCTATCCCTCCTTCTTTCTCTGTACCAAGTGTACCAGTTGATGTGATACAGTTATCTTACTATGGGGAGAAGATATTGTCAAGAAGTATTGACAAGGAATTTAGTTTCATGTAGGATTAGAATGTTGTCTATAATAATGAAGAAAAGAATTAGGAGAAATTGAATGTTAGTGAAATATCTTATCGTGTTTTTCGTATCCATGGTACCCATCATAGAACTCCGGGGCGCCATCCCCTATGCCGTGGGCATGGGACTGCCGCTGCTCCCTTCCTATATTATCGCCGTTCTGGGCAATATGCTGCCGGTCCCGTTTATCTATCTCTTTGCCAGAAAGATACTGGTCTGGGGGGCTGACAAAAAATATATCGGGAATTTTTTTACGTGGTGTCTGGACAAGGGTGAGCGCGGAGGAAAAAAACTGCAGCAAAAAGCAGGGCGCGGATTGTTCCTTGCCCTGCTGCTTTTTGTAGGGATCCCGCTGCCGGGAACCGGAGCCTGGACCGGCACTCTGGCCGCCAGCTTCCTGGATATGGACTTTAAACCCACCGTATTGGCCGCCATGGGCGGGGTGCTGCTGGCCGGGATCATTATGGGTGCCGCCAGCGCCGGACTATTTGGCGCCCTGGCTGCCCTGTTCTGACACGAGATCAGAACTGCTATTTCTTAGCTCAATGGCGGCATTGAGCTAAACTCACACATTTCAAAATCCACTTCCCCATCATCACGGATCTTCATTACCGTGTATGTGGGGATCTTTTTTTCCTGCCGCGGACGGGATATGCTCCCGGGATTCAGCAGAATCGGGCGGGCGGACCGGTCAAGATACGGCACATGGGTGTGCCCAAACATCGCTATATCCACCCCCTGCTCCAGCGCCCAGTACCGGAGTCCGTCAATGCCGCTGTAGTTCAGATACCGGTGGCCATGGCACAGGCCGATCCTCTTTCCCCCGAATTCTGTAACAATTTGTACCGGCAGTCTGCCATCATAATCACAGTTTCCCCGGACAAGATAGACCGGATACGGCGTTGCCCGGCGAAGACGGTCAGCATCCTCCATAATATCCCCCATATGAAAGACCGCCTCAAAATCCCGCTGCCGCTTCAGCACCTCCAGAAGGTTGTCCAGCCGGCCGTGAGAATCACTGAATATCAGCGCTTTCTTCATACACTTCCCCGTTTCTTTAATATTTCCACCATTTTCCGCACCGCAATTCCCCGGTGGCTGATCTTATTTTTCTCCTCCGGCAGAAGCTCACCGGTTGTACATCCGCGTTCCGGCAGGAGGAAGATCGGATCGTATCCAAAACCGTTTTCTCCCTTCGGTTCCTGGGCGATCCTGCCCTCGATGACCCCAGTGGCTGTGTCTACGGTTCCATCCGGATAGGCGCATGCTATCACACAGACGAACCGGGCGCCCCTCTCCTCCTCCGGCACCCCCTGGCACCGTCTGAGAAGTTCGGCATTCTTAAGAGAATACGGCGTGTCCTCCCCCATATAACGGGCGGAATAAATCCCAGGTTCCCTGTTCAGACAGTCCACCTCAAAGCCGGAATCATCTGCCAGCACCATCTCTCCAGTGGCCTCCATTACCGCCTTCGCCTTGATCACGGCATTCTCTTCAAAAGTCTTTCCGTCCTCTACGATCTCTATCTCCAAATCCAGGTCCTTCATGGACAGGATCTCATAATCCTCTCCCAGCATCTGGCGAAATTCATTCACCTTTCCCTGATTGCCCGTGGCAAATACCAAACGTGTCTTACTCATTTCCTGCCTCCATTTTTCGGTGGTTTTGTTCCCATATACTGATACAGATATGTCTTCATCATCCCGTTGTAGATCTTGCGGTTCTTTGTGGCCTTTCCCCGGCGGCCGCCGGCAGCCACGGCCTTCTGTGCATCCTCATAGCCGCTGAGAAGGAAAAATGACCATGTGTCATTGGCATCCATCACGCCGCCCAGCGTTCGATACAGTTGAAACATCTCCTCCCTGGCAGAGAGCCTCTCCCCATACGGGGGATTGGTTACGACAAACCCATACTTCTTCGGATTGCTGAAATCGCGGATATCCCGCTGCTGAAAATGTATATGCTCCGCCACGCCTGCCAGCGCCGCGTTGGACCGGGCCATCTTCAGCACCTCATGGCTGATATCGTAGCCCTGAATATTCAGGACGGCATCCCGGCGGATCCTGTCCCGGGCTTCCCGCACTGTCTCTAACCAGATCTTCTCCGGCACCAGATGCGGCCAGCGCCGGGCAGTAAAATCCCGGTTCAGCCCTGGCGCTATATCCAGCGCGATCATCGCCGCCTCGATGGGGATCGTGCCGCTCCCGCAGAAGGGATCCACCAAAACCCGGTCGGCCCGCCAGGGAGAGAGGAGAAGAATGGCGGCCGCCAGCGTCTCTGTCACAGGGGCCGGCGCCGTGTACCGGCGGTATCCCCGTCTGTGCAGAGACTCCCCCGTAGTGTCAATGCCAATGGTGACCATATCCTTTATAATGCTGATCCGCAGGGGATACGGATCCCCGCTCTCCTCAAACCAGTCTGTGTGATAAATGCCTTTGAGTCTCTCCACCATGGCCTTCTTTACAATTTTCTGAATATCAGACGGGCTGAATAATTTACTGCTGACGGAATTCGCCTTCGCAACCCAGAACTTTCCATCCTTTGGAATATAATTTTCCCAAGGAACCGCCTTCACCTGCTCAAACAGTTCGTCGAAGGTCTCCGCCCGAAATGCCGCCGCCTTCAGAAGGATCCGCTCGGTGGTCCGGAGAAACATATTCCCCCTTGCCACTGCCGCCGCATCCCCGGCAAATGTCACCCTGCCATTGTCTACATCCACGATCTCATAACCCAGATCCGTAATCTCTCTCTTCAGTACTGCCTCCATGCCAAAATGGCATGGCGCTGTCAATTCATATCGTTCCATCCTGCCCTCTTTTATCCTTCACCGGCCAAGCCGTTTTTATATCATTATACGGCACCCCGGTTCCCCCCGTCAATGGTTTTTAAAGAAAGAACGGAAAACCTCCTTCCGCTCCGGAGCATCATAACCTCCCGCCACGCTGAAACTCTGCTGCCCTCTCTTCGCCAGTATCCGTGCCGCGGAAAGGCTGTGGTTGCCACGGTCGCAGTAAAATATCACCCTGGCATACCCCCTGAAATCTTCTATATGTTCTTCCAGAACCTCATAGGGAACATTCCACGCTCCCGTGACATGTCCCATATCATACTCTTCCTTATCTCTCAGATCAACAAACAGCGAATCGCTATTGTATATATATTTGGAAATCTGTTCCCATGGCACTAACTGTGGTCTCATAGCTAAACCCTTTTTCTTACACTCTATTCCCCAGGAAGAAAAAATAGTACCTTTATCATACTATTAATCCCATGAAAACAATATGGACACGGCGGGGCGGCGCCCATTGAAACCCGCCGATGTGCTGTAATAGAATAAAAGGGACCATCCCGTTCCGGTCTGGTCCCTGGCCTCAAGCAGTCTTACTCTCAGTTCGAAGTGTTCTTGCTGCTGTTTCTACTAGCATTTTTGCTTGCATTCTGGCTTGCATTCTTACTGCTGTTACCGCTTGCGTTCTTACTGGAATTCCTGCTGCTGTTGCTGCTTGTGTTCTTGCTGGAATTCTTGCTGCTGTTGCTTGCATTTCTGCAATTGGTAGAATTGCTCTCGTTAAACTCATCCATAAAATTTCTAGCCATGATACTGCCTCCTGTCTGTAAAGCACCGCAGTGCTTTTACTCGTTACAAAGGTAGTATCTCACCAGAAGGAAAATCTATGCGCAAGGATTACTGTCAAGCTTTTCCTACTGATCCAAATAATTCCATTTTTTCTTTTACTGTGGCTTTGATGGCTTCCGTCCCTGGCGCCAGAAGCTTGCGGGGGTCAAATCCTTTGCCCTCCTGATCCTTGCCTGCCTCGATATACTTCCGGGTTGCCTCCTGGAAGGAGAGCTGGCACTCTGTATTTACATTGATCTTGGATACTCCCAGGGAGATCGCTTTCTGTATCATGTCCGCCGGAATCCCCGTGCCGCCATGAAGAACCAGAGGCATGGAACCGGTCTTCTGCTGTACTGCATCCAGCGTCTCAAAGCTGAGTCCCGCCCAATTATCCGGATATTTGCCATGAATATTCCCAATGCCGGCAGCCAGCATCGTCACACCAAGATCGGCGATCATCTTGCACTCATCTGGATCGGCACACTCACCGGCGCCCACGACCCCGTCTTCTTCTCCCCCGATGGAGCCGACCTCCGCCTCGATGGACATTCCCTTCTCCCTGCAGACAGCAACCAGTTCTTTTGTCTTCTGGACATTTTCCTCAATGGGATAATGGGAGCCGTCAAACATAATAGAGGAAAAGCCTGCCTCAATACATGCTTTCGCGCCCTCATAGCTGCCGTGATCCAGATGCAGGGCAACCGGGACTGTGATATTGAGTTCCTCCAGCATGCCGTTCACCATACCAACGACTGTCTTGTAACCGCACATATACTTGCCGGCGCCCTCAGACACACCAAGGATAACCGGTGAATTCAGCTCCTGTGCCGTAAGCAGGATCGCTTTCGTCCATTCCAGATTGTTAATGTTAAACTGGCCGACTGCATATTTGCCGGCCTTTGCCTTTGTAAGCATTTCTTCTGCTGATACTAACATATTCGTACCCTCCATTTTGTTTTTTAATACTTTTCTCTTTCCATTGAATAATAAAAACAGAAAAATAGCGCGCAAAAATAAACCAGTACGTTTCCCCTAAACGTACTCTCTGTTAATCTTCGGCATGATTCGGATTCTTACCGATTGTTTCAATCGCTTTGATAACGGCTGTCGTTATCTCCGCATCCGACTGGACAGACAGCGAATCGAACTTCTGGTATACCACTCCCTTATCCGAGAGCACATACTTTGCAGGAAGGCGGTTCAGGGCATATGCCTCCATATCCCGCCTGCATTTATCGCATCTGCAGTATTGCTCCATCTGAGGTAGTACACTGTTCAATTTCTGTTCCACACAATCCTCCATTACATTATGTAACTCATGCATACACATATCTCCTTTGTAGTCCTATATGTAAGATTGTACCACAATAAAGTATAAAAACAAAGTATTTCTTTAAAAAAAATAAAGAACTGTCCTCCACCGGAGGAACCTCCGGCAAGATAACAGTTCCCAACTGGGCCAGCGGGATTCGAACCCACGAATGCAGGAGTCAAAGTCCTGTGCCTTACCGCTTGGCGATAGCCCACTATGTTCTTATATAAATTCAATGTCCCGCCAAAAAGCGGGACATTGATATGGGTGGGTAATGGGATTCGAACCCACGGCCTTCAGAGCCACAATCTGACGCGCTAACCAACTGCGCTATACCCACCATAAACGTGTCAGGAGGGATTCGAACCCCCGACCCACGGCTTAGAAGGCCGTTGCTCTATCCAACTGAGCTACTGACACTGAAATCTCACCAATGCAGACGAATGCAATCACAAGCGAGTGAATACACCCGTAAGCGAGTGAATACACCCGTAAGCGGGTGATGGGAATCGAACCCACGTATCTAGCTTGGAAGGCTAGTGTTCTACCATTGAACTACACCCGCATATTCTATTGGAATGGAAATCTTAAATCGGGGTGACAGGATTTGAACCTGCGGCCTCTTGATCCCAAATCAAGCGCTCTAGCCAAGCTGAGCCACACCCCGTTCCAGGTATCTGAAATACCATTCGGCGCCCTCTGCCGTGACGCAAAACCTATTATATTATAGAATTCTCCTGTTGTCAACAAATTTCTTATGAAATCAGTGTCATTCTATTTGGTCAGCCAGACCCTGAACCTGACCTCTCCTCCCCTGTACTCTGCTCCGATGCTCCCCCCATCTGTTCCGCCAGTGTCTTTGCGATGGACAATCCCAGCCCGGTGGAATGCGAGGCATCCTCCACCGTGTAAAAACGGTCAAACAGCCTCCCCACCTGAACCTCATCCAGGCAGGAGGCATGGTTAGAAAACGTAATCTCACCCTCACCAGTCAGCGTGACAGAAAAATCCCCGTCACTGTATTTTATGGCATTGCTTATGATATTTCCAAATATACGGGATACCGCCTTGCGATCCAGCCTCTTCACCACTCTGTATTCCGGCATCTTAACCTGAGGACTGATTCCCCGGGACCGGATCAGCGCATAATATTCTGAGAGCGCCTCTTCCAGAGCCTGATTTACATCCACCTCCTCATATTCCATCTCATACGAGGGCGCCGTCACCACGGCATAGCAGAACAGTTCCTCCATCAGCTGTGTCAGCACCCCGCTCCGCTCCCGTATCACATCAAGATAACGGGAAACCGTGTCGGATGTTTCTTCCGCCTCCAGTAGATCCAGATAGCCGCAGATGGCGGTGAGCGGCGTCCGAAGATCGTGGGAAATATTCGTCACCGCCTCCTTAAGCTCCCTGTCTCCCTGCTGGAAGCGGTGCCGCTCACCCCGGAATATCCGCAGCTGCTCATTGATGCTTTCGGCCAGCCGGCGCATACAGCCATCCCGGCTGGCAATATCGATCAGGTTATTCGTCTCCGTCTCAAGCCTGTCACGAAATGCCTGTTCAATCTCCCGGGCTGACCTGCGGAGCAGGCAGACCTTAAGGCCCAGTACAGCAATTACCAGAATCAGAAAAACCATGATCAGAACCCACAACTATTTCACATCCTTTTTTCTAAATATTACTACTCCCGCCGCCGTGGACAAAATAATGATCCCAAAAGAATACAGCATCAACAGCCCGGGGTTCTCCACCTCTATATTTGTATATTGGACCATCTGGCCCATGGGATTGGCATCATTGAGAAATTCATAAAATTTCCGTTTCGTCCCAGTGAGATACTTCGGGTTCGGCTGGGCATCTTCCTGCACCATCGTACCGTCCTCATCCATATAACTGTATGCATCAAAGATTTCCGGCTCCTGCAGCCGCTGCATCACGATCATGCCAGCGAAAAACAGCACGAAAAAGGAAATCAGACAGATGCTGACCCCCGTAGACCTGCTCTGGCTCAGCATACTGACCAGAGTAAACAGAGCGGAAAAGGCCAGTACCGTGACAGTACTCCCCAGCAGCATGATGGCAAGCGTCCCGGCCGCTGTCCGGAAACCGCCGAGAAGGGGAAGCCCCAGTAAGATTGCTGCCAGAAAATAGGCGCCACAGCACAGCAACGCCCCCGCCGCATGGGTGATGAAATTGGATAGATAGATGGACAGCCTTGTATGTCCGGCGATCAGTTTATTACGAATGGTTCCATCGCTGTAATCCGTCCCGCAGAAAACACCGCAGAAAAGAGCACTGATCACACCGATTACCGTAAGATAGCCGGGGATGACATTATCCAGACCGACACCCGAAGCATCCCACTGAGTCATGCGCAGGGCCGAGATGACGAAAAGTACTCCCAGTGCAAACATGCCTATCATTTCCCCCCAAAAAAGCCTGCTCTTCCACATTCGGGAAAAGTTCACATGTAACAGTCTACTCATTTCCCACACCTCCGATCAAATTGACAAAATAACTCTCCAGACTCTCGTCCCGCTCCTGCAGGGAAAGAATCTCACAGCTCTCCTCTGCCAGTGCCAGTGCCAGCTGGGATATATTTACCTTGGCAAATATATCCGCCTGCCGGCCGGACAATATACTGTATTCCCAGCCCATTTTGTCCATCACCCGGATAAGGGTATTGATATCGGTAACCTCCAGCCGGGTACATTTTCTGCACTCAGATTCCAGCTCCTCTGCACTGATCTCCTTCACCATATGTCCTCTGTCGATAAACCCATAGTGTGTGGCCAGCCGGGACAGCTCATCCAGGATATGGCTGGATATCAGTACCGTGATCTGCTGTTCACGGTTCAGCTTCAGAATCAGTTCCCGGATCTCGATGATCCCCTGGGGATCCAGGCCGTTCACCGGCTCATCCAGCACAAGGAAATCCGGATTTCCCGCAAGTGCCACGGCGATGCCGAGACGCTGGCGCATGCCAAGAGAAAAATTCTTCACCTTCTTCTTCCCCGTATCCTGCAGTCCCACCAGCTCCAACAACTCCGGGATCCCACTGAAGAATGGAAGTCCCAGGGTGCGGTACTGTTCCTTCAGATTATCTTCCGCCGTCATATTCTGATAGAGGGACGGCGTCTCCACCACTGCCCCCATCCTGCGCCGCGCTCTGTGGATCTCTTTTTCTGAATCTGTCTTTCCATATAAAACATATCCGCCGGAGGACGCCTCCTGCAATCCACAGATCAGCCGGATCAGCGTAGTCTTCCCCGCTCCGTTCCTGCCGACAAACCCATAGATAGCCCCTTTGGGGACATGCATGGAAAGTCCGTCCAACGCCTTAAATTGGCGATAGCGCTTACTGAGAGCATCCGTCGTCAGTACATACTCCATAGTAAAGCCTCCTTTTTTATCTGATGCTCCCAGTATATCCGATAATAGTTAAGAAAACGGTTAAGAGAAGAGTTAAGAAAAAGTTAAGGTATCGGCACCGTCAGACAGGCGCGTCACCGCCAATGGGAATCATCAAATATCGCACATTTTAAAGCCAATGCCCCACACCGACTCGATATAATCCTTGTGCCCGGCGTCCCGGAGCTTACGCCGTAGATTACTGATATGAACCTTAAGGGAGCTCTCCATGCAGTCCGGCGTATCCTCACTGATCCGGTCCAGCATGACAGATTTCGTCACCACCTGCGCCGGATTCCGCATAAGCAGACGGAGTATGGCGTACTCTGTCCTCGTAAGACGGATCTCCTGTTCCCGGATCAGCACACAATGAGACACTGTATCCATTACGATGTCATCAAAGACCAGACGTTCTGCCGCACCCTCCGCCGGTACCTCTCTGAGCCGGACTGTGATCCGGGCCAGCAGCTCTCTGGTGTCAAAGGGTTTCGTTACATAATCCGCCGCCCCGCCCAGCAGCAGTTGAATCTTATCCTGTACATCCGACCGGGCACTGACAACGATCACCGGTATTCCTTTCAGCTCAGGCAGCACCTCTTCGCCCCTGAGCCCCGGCAGCATCAGATCCAGCAGGACAAGATCCGGTCTGTGATCCGCCAGAACAAGGAGCGCCTCTGTCCCGGAATAAGCACGGGACACCTGGTATCCCTCCCTTGTCAGAACCTCTTCCAGCATATTACCAATATGGACATCGTCATCAATGATCATGATCGTTTTCATAGCTCGTCTAATACCTCCAGCAGCCTGTCCATCTGTTGGTCGGTTCCGATGGTGATGCGCAGATAGTCCCGGATCCTCTCCCCACCGAAATGACGGACAAATATCTTTCTCCTCTGCAGCTCTTCAAATAGGATGCCGGCGGATTTCCTTTCGTGTCGTACAAAGAGAAAGTTGGTACAGGAATCCAGGCAGATAAATCCTCTGCCCTCCAGTTCCCTCTTCACCCGGGTCCTTGTCCCAACGATCCTGTCCAGGCAGGACTGAAAATACTCTTCGTCTTCCAGGGATGCCGCCCCGAGCCGGATGGATTCCATATTCATCGTATAGGAATTGACCGATTCCTTCACATCGTTCAACGCCTGGATCAGCCGCCTGCTTCCCATGGCGAAACCGATCCGCATTCCAGCAAGGGAACGGGATTTCGAATAGGTCCGCACCACCAGAAGATTTTCATACCGGTCCAGCAGAGGCAGCACGGTCTCCCCGCCAAAGTCCACATATGCCTCGTCAATGATCACTACCACGTCCGGATTCCCCCGTATGATCTCCTCCACCTGACGGAGCGGCATACCAATGGAGGTGGGGGCATTGGGATTGGCTATAACGATGCCTCCATTTTCTCTCATATAATCCCCAGGCCGGATCCGGAAATCCTCATCTAACGGAGGACACTCATAGGGAATCTGATAGACCTTTGCCCACACCGGATAGAAGGAGTAGGTCACATCCGGAAACAGCACCGGCTTGTCTGAATTAAAGAATGTGAGGAAGGCAAGGGACAGTACATCATCCGAGCCCACCCCTGTGAATACCTGTCCTGACTCCCGGCCATAATACCGTTCCAGCGCCTGTACCAGCTCCGAAGAGGACGGATCCGGATACAGGGCGAAACGGTCCGTATCCATATTTTGATGTGCTTCCACTACCTTAGGCGAGGGGGGATATGGATTTTCATTGGTGTTCAGTTTGATCATATCTTTTTCCTGCGGCTGCTCCCCCGGTATATATGGTTCCACCTTCCGGATATTTTCTTCCCATTTGTTCATATCTTCCTCTCCTTCGCTCCCTGCCGCGCAGGGCGTTTTCTCTGCTTTTCTAATTTACTCCATTCCTCCGGGTCTGTCAATAGTCTGTCACTCCCGCATAGGCATCCACAATGCCATATCCCCATTCCGTATTGGGCGAGGGAACCCCACGGGGAACGGCGCTCTGGATAAACATCTCCCGCATGGCGATGCCAGTGATACCATCCCCTCCGGCATGCTCCATAAATAATGCTCCGATCCCTGCCGCCAGCGCTGCCGCCGCACTGGTTCCCGTCATGCTGCCGTACCGCCCCCGGGGATACGGGCCCGTCAGCTCCACCCCCGGCGCTACCACATCCGGCTTCACATCCCCAGCGGTGTTAAACCCCCGGCCTGCCTGGAGATACAGGGCGCCATTGGCAGAGTCATAAGCCGATATGGTGATCATATTTTGACCCGTGCCGGGATTGCA
Organism: Eubacteriaceae bacterium; assembly: GCA_910574015.1. Lineage (GTDB taxonomy): Bacteria > Bacillota > Clostridia > Lachnospirales > Lachnospiraceae > Eubacterium_F. The sequence continues at coordinate 40,003 of CAJSYQ010000010.1, forward strand.
TATTGTATAATCGGGACTCGGCTCCAGAAAAACCACCTCATGCTCCAGAAACTGCCGGATGGGAAGCCACATGTGAAAGCCTGGTTCGTCTGTTTCAAAGTGGGTCTGTATCTTCCATATGCCGCTTTTTGGCTGCATAAAGCGGAACACCACCACCTGTTCCCTGGTCTGTCCCTGTGACACGCCAAAGTAGATCTCGATCTCCGTATTTTCCTGCGAAAAGCGATGCTGCTGCCTCACCCCGGATACCGCCCGGATCCCGCTGAATGCCTCCCCTCCCGGTGAAATAACATCCAGGGTAAGCCTGCCCGGCGTCACCCACCATAGCTGCGCCATAAATCCCTTCATGCTTCTTTCTACATTGATATTGATGGTCTCATCCTTCTGGCGGATCCGATGGTGATGCCGGGCATTTCCCTCATTCCCCGCAGAGGTAAAAATAGATATTCCCTGATAGGTCATGTAGCGGTCCATCAGTACCGACAGATTACTGGCACCACTGTGGTTTCCCATGCTGGTCCCCATGCCGACACAGATTACGATAGGCCGGTTCTGTACCTTCGCCACCTCCAGCAGATACATGATCCCCGCCATGATATCATTTTCCTGATACGCCGGCACATCATCCGGTATGCCGTAATAGTCCCGGTATGCCTGCTTTGCCTGTTTGCATTTGACTATGACCAGCTCCGACAGCGGCGCCACCCCGGAGAACTCGGCACTCCGGTTCTCATTTCCCGCGGCCACCCCGGCTAAAAAGGTGCCATGGCCCGATTCGTCCCTCTCCGGAACGACGGAATAGGGATCCTCACTCCGCAGCGCCTGATTTAACCGCTCCCGGCTGTACCCCTGTCCATATTGAAAACGCCCCACCCCTTCCCCTTCCCGTACCGTCTGATCCCAGATTCCCAGGATCCGGCTTGTATTGTCTGCATTGATAAATGCCTCATGAGTGTAGTCGATGCCCGTGTCCACCAATCCCACCAAAATGCCGCTGCCGTACAGATCCACGTAAGGCTGCCTGCGGATCCGCAGCACCCCGCTGGCCTCCAGCGCCTCTTCGTTCATCAGGCCATATACGTTGGGGATGGCAGAAAAACCATATTTCTCTATCATTTCACTGCCCACCGAGGGAAGCTCCTGATAGATCACCGCCTGGAGTGAATCCAGACGGATAAAGCAGTCCGGATTGTAAAATTCCTGTATATAAGTTTCTCCCCCATAATTTCCTATAATATAATCCAGTGCTGTCTCTGAATACACAACGTCCTGACAAGGCATAAAAAATCTCCCTGCGTTTTCTTTCAGTTTACGCAGGGAGACAAAATGTCGTGACTGAAGGATTCGTCAATCGTCACAATATTTCGTAACAATGATCTCAAAGTCCTTCCTGGCTTCGGTAAAAGCTTTCAGAAGTTTGGAAGAAAACGTACCGCTCTGTCCATTGATGATCATCTGAAATGCCTTATCTGTCTTGTATGCCGCCTTGTACACCCTCTTAGAGGTCAAAGCGTCGTAAACATCCACCAGGGATACGATCTGGGCTGCAATACTGATCTCCTCGCCCTTCAGCCCGTCGGGATAACCATTGCCGTCATATTTCTCGTGATGGTGCCGGGCGATATCGTAAGCGTAGTCACAGAACATCTGGCTGTCCAGATGGATCACCCTCTCAATGATCTCCGCCCCCTTTGTGGTATGGGACTTGATCACCTCGTATTCATCCTCTGTCAGTTTGCCGGCCTTTAATATGATGTGATCCGGGATCACGATTTTGCCGATGTCATGGAGGGAAGAAGCCCAGCCTATCACATCCAGTTTTTCTTCCGTCAGCTCATATTCCGGATACAGATTCATTACGCTCCTCCCAAGGCAGAGGGAAAATTCCCGGATCCTTCGGATATGCTGTTCGGATTCCAGATTTCGAAATTCCACAATATTGCTCAGGGAATCAATCATAACCTCATTGGCATGCTTCTGTTTCTCCGCCATCATCTTCAGCATGGCGTTCTGTTTCTTCAGCTTTTCCGTCTGGTTCTTCACTGTGAGCTCCAGCTGCACCTTGTACTGGAACACCTGGACAACATTATCCACCAACTGTCTCACTACTTCCGGGTAAAAGGGCTTTTTGATATAACTAACGATACCATATTCATATCCTTTTTTCTCATATTTCTGCGTTTTATCTCCTGTGATCATGATAAAGGGGATCCGTTCCAGAAACTTCTTTTCACTGAGCCGCTGAAGAATCTGAAAATTGTCCTTTGCAGGGATCAAAAGATTCACCAGAACGACGGCAAGGGAAGCGGCACTTGTCCGCAGTATCTCTATCCCTTCCTTTTCGGTTGAAACCTGCAATATCTTATATCTGTCCTGAAATATCTCTGCCAGCTGCGCCTGGCTGGCCTGATCCTGTTCAAGAATTAAAATGGTATCACGTATCATTTCCTGACAATGTCTCCTTTTCTTTTTTATAATTTGACAAGTACAACATTTTTATTTTTCAGCTTGAAAGCAACTCTGCTGACATAAGATGGAAGCATATATTTTACAGTATTGATCTCGATCATACTGCCCTCATAGGCATTCCCCCTGACAACGACAGCCTTCATCTCCTGATCCGTAATATTGGCGAGTTTGGAAATATCCGCATCCAGATCCGCCAGTTCATGATCCTTTGCCACGATGGTGGCATTCAATTTCTTGATCAGCTCTGCCGCTTTCTCTTTGTCAGGCGGAAGCACCTGCAGCACCTTGTTCCAACGATCCTCCAGCATGGATAGTTCATCCAGAAGCTGTCCTCTTTTCTGTGCAAACAGCGCCTGCTGCTTATTATACAGCGCATTTCGCCCCACCTCGAGATAGGTTTTTATATGAGACCGGTTTCCCAGGTTGTAGGTGTCCACGCCTCTCACGGCACAGACTCTGCCTCCCAGCAGCATTCCCTTGCTGCCGGATACGATGACCTTCCCCATCGTATTGATAACGCTGTTCATAATATAATTTGCCTTGACATTGCCGCCGGCATCAATAGTGGCTGCCTCAAAGAAGCTGCCGGACACCTCCCCGCCAGCCTGGATAAAGCAGTCATGTTTCGAACAGCTCCCCTTCTTTATCATGACATTGCCGCCGGCCTTCAGCCTGCCCGCCTCTACATTATGTTCAACGATAATGTCGCCTGTCGCTTCGATATTGCCGCCGGAATAGACGCTGCCAATGACATAAACCGTCCCGTCCACCTCCAGCTTGCCCGTGACAGCCGTTACATCCTCCCGCACAATGATCATGTTGGAGATGATCATTCTTCCGTTCAGGTATTCAAACTTGCCGTTTAGACGGGAAAGATACGTGACGCCGTCGGGTGCTATGGTAAAGCCCTCTCCCTTTAACGGCTTTTTCTCAATGCCCTTGTTGGCATGCAGGATCTCGCCAAAAACATTCTGTCCGTCTACGCCCTTCTCTGCCGGATGATAGACGGCAAGCTTCTCTCCCTCCTCCACCATCTCAAACGCCTCGATATTGACATAATCCACACCCCCGTCGGGAAGCGGCGCCGGAATGCGCGGAAGATCCAGCCGGACAAAGAATTCGAACCAGCCGTTTCTGCCCGCCTCTGCCGGAGTTCCCTCTGCGATCAGTATCTTTTCGTTCATCCTTCTCTGCCGGATCATATCTGTAATGGCCTCCGGCTTGATCCCCACTACGATCCCACGCTGCTCCATCGCCTCATAGATGTCCTCCTCAGAAACGAAGTTACCGGGAATCCAGGATATAAAGGCAAATGCCTTATTTCCATTATCCTCAACAAATATGCTGAATTCCTTTTTCGTCAGGGCTTTGATGTCGATGCCGGGCTTTTCCTTTACCGTGTGCTTCTCCGTTTTTTTCTTCAAAAGCTCCTGCCGTTTCTCCTTCATATCCGTACCGGAGAAGATCAGCTTGGCATAGGATGATACATCCAGTCCCGCTTCCAGTCCAAGACGGATCTCCCGCATCTGCCAGTGGCTGAAAAGATAATTGGTGTAAAAGGAAACCTTAAGCTTCTTCTCCAGTCCCAGGCGGATCTCATTCATCTGCATCCAGTTATACTGGGAATCTGCATACAATGAGACATCCAGCTCCTCGTACAGACCGATCCGGATCTCGTAGATCTGCTGTACATACATATCGTCCGTCAGCCATCTGTCTATGAGAAGTCCTTCCTCCAGGGCAAGGCGGATCTGTTCCAGCTCGTCGTCCACGAACCCCCTTTCCAGATAGGGGACAAGATCACAGGATGAGTAGAAAGAGAGCCGGATCTGTTTCATCGTCTCATAGCTGTATAAAGGATCTGCATAGGCTGCCACATTTACCTTATCCTTGATCCCCATCCGGATCTGTTCCATCTGGAGCCAGTTAAATTCGGGATTGGAATAGATGGAAACATCCAATCCCTCTTCTTTTCCGAGAAGAATCTCCTGACTCTGTTCTTCTATATACTGTGAATTTTCCATCATGGAAAATTCCGAACCTGGAGAGGAATTCTGATCTTCATTCATATTCCATGCCCGCCTTTCCTTTGATCCTCACGAATTGAATTATATTATTATACTACTATGAAAACCGCCAAAAGTCTACTTAAATATAAATCTCTGCCGCTGTTATTTTTTCCCGTTCCCGCTGTGGCGGCAGGACCCTTCGGGTCACTTTGTTCTCGCCTTGATGGTTCTGTATCTGCTGAAGGATTTCTTTCCGTTTATCTTCACATAGCTTCGCACATGGAAATAATAAGCCGTCCCTCTCTTTAGCATCGGCACTGTACATTTCGCCGACTTCACTGTAGTGTAATAACCGCGTTTCGATTTTTTCCTGCCAAATGCCACCTCATACCCAGCGGCACCCGGCGCCTTTTTCCACGTCAGCTTGACGCTTTTCTTATTTCTTGCAGCCGCTTTCAGTTTTGTTACCCGGCCCGGTTTCTTTTTCACCACCACCGGCACTGTTGTTGTCAGGGATGCCCCATCCTCCTTATATGTGATCTTCAAAGTCTTGGTCCCTGGTTTCTTTGTGCTGATCTTCGCCGCATTGCTGGAAAACTTCGTCACCTTCTTTGTCAGCCCATTGGCGTAAAATGCCCGGACAACCGCCTTTTTCGCCGACACTTTACTTCCCGTAAAGAATTCATTCTTACTCATGGTGACGCCAATGGAACGCAGGGAAGTATCAGAAGAATCCAGCGACGTATAAAATGTGGCGGCAACCTTGTCGCTTCCCTTTGTCACCGTCAGGGTGCCATTCACCATGGTCAGGTAATATCCGGGAAGGGATATGCTCTCAAAGGAAACACCTTTGCTGTCAGACAGCCCCTCTCTCGTGCGGAAGGTCTGTTTCTTCGCCATGGACGTGGTGGCCCCGGTATCCTGTGCCAGCGTCACCGACTTTTTGGAGTTCACGGTCAGATAGAGTCCCGGTTTATTCTCCGACTGGATGGATGCATAGGACCCCTTCGTCTTATCTGCCTTTCCCGGCCCGATCACCCATTTCCGGTCCGCTGCTGCCGAACTCAGCCCGGCTCCCACCTTTACCTTCGTATAGGGATAAGCGGAATCCGAGACAGAATTGGCGAATTTCTTATGGGACAGGGGCGTTCCCATATTCGTATAGATCGTTGTCGCCTTCCCCGTCAGCCCCGCCGCCGTCTCCTCCATTGGTACGACGCTGCCGTCTGCATTAAACTTCAGCTCTGTCACACATGCCGACCTGCGGTAGCCGGACCCTCCCGGCAGGGAGCCGTTATGATAGACAAAATATGTCCTGCCCTTAAAGTCAAACACAGCCATATGGTTTGTATTGGAGGTGGCGGCAGGCCCCATAATGATACCTCCGAATGTCCATGTGCCGGTCAAAAGATCATCTGTGGTGGCATACGCCATCTGCTCCCGCCATCCATAGGCGTAGAAGAGATAATACTTTCCATAATAGGTGCCGTCGGCATTCTGGCGGCGGTAGATCCATGGCGCCTCCGTAAAGGAGTTCAGTCCTGCGGTCTTATCCACAATATCTGCAGAGGTCACTGATGTGCCGCAGGTGATCTTCCCGTCCCCATTCAGATCCTTCACCGACATCATATCTTCATTCAGCTCACAGACATAATATTTTCCATTTCCCCAGGCCAGATAGCGGTGCTCCACACCCTGAGGATCGGTTTCCACCCAGGCCGTCGGGTCGATATCGTTCCAGTTGCTGGTCTGGGGTTCTGTCATAGAGCCCTTTACCAGCGGCTCCCCTTTATCTTTAAAAGGACCGGTGGGGCTGTCTGATACCGCCACGCCGATGCACTGCTTGTCATTGTCCACACTCTTCTTCGCCCAGGTACAGTAGTAAAAATAATATTTGTTCCGGTATTTCATGACCTGTCCCGCCCAGGCAGAGTTGCTTGTACTGGCCCATTGAATGCTGGAGGTGTTGTCCGCTTTCATAATGACGCCCTCGTATTTCCATGTCTGCATGTCCTTGGTGGAGTAGCACGCCCATTCCGGCATATTATACGCATTATTCGTGGCAGTGTCATGGCCCACATAGAGATAAACCGTATCCCCATCCACCAGTACGGATGGATCGCCGCCATACATTCTCCTGCCGGCGGCATCAAAGCCGGCAATGGGGTTGCCTGTGCTCTTCTCCAGAGTAATTTCCCTTGTCGCCGCCTTCGCCGTGAAACCTGCCGCAGTTCCCGGCAGCACTGGTATTATCAGACTCAGCGCCAGCAGTCCCGCCAGCATTTTCTTCATCATCTCCATACTATTTCTCCTTCCTGTCCACATAAAAAGTGGCCATCTTCTTATCGCTGCCATCCGTGAGGCAGAGCTTCTGTTCCTTCACGGTAAGATACTTCCCTGGCTGCGATATGCTCTCAAAGGATACTCCCCTGGCATCAGCCATTCCCGCCACCGTGCGGAAGGTCTGCCGCTTCGCCGCAGCTTCCGAAGCATCTGTGTCCTGTGCCAGTGTCACGGTTCCGTCCTCCCCGGCTGTCAGGTAAAGCCCCGGCTTATTTTCTGACTGAATGGATACAAAGGCATCCTTCCCCGGATCCGCCTTCCCTTTGGCCAGCACCCATTCCGCATCCCGTTCCGTCTCGGGAGTTCCGGCGAGAACAGCGATATCCTTGTAGGGATATTCCTGATCATTGCCGGAATTCATAAAATTCTCATGAAACAGGCTGTTTCCCGCTCCATCCCGGATCTTCATGATCGTACCGTTCAGTCCCGCCGCCGTCTCCGACATCACTTCCACCTTTCCCTTATCGTCGAACCGGAGTTCCGTGATGCAGGCGGAACGGCGGTAGCCGTTTCCACCCGGAAGGGAACCATTGTGATAAACAAAATACGTTTTTCCCTTGAAATCAAAGACCGCCATATGATTCGTATTGGAGGTGGCAGTGGGAGGCATAAGAACCGAACCGAATTTCCAGGAACCCGTCAGCAGATCATCCGTCGTGGCATAGGCCATGCGCTCCCGCCACCCATAAGCGTAGAAGAGATAATATTTCCCGTAATATTTCCCCTCCGCATCCTTTCTCCGGTAGATCCATGGCGCCTCCGTAAAGGAGGTGAGGCCGGTCTGGTGGTGCAGCACATCCGCCTCCTCCGGCGTCATTCCACAGGTGATCTTCCCATCCCCGTTCAGATCCTTTACCGAGATCATATCCTCATTCAGCTCACAGATATAATACTGGCTGTTCCCCCAGGCAAGATAGCGGTGCTCCTCTCCCGAATCATCGGTTTCCACCCAGACTGTCGGATCAATATCGTCCCAGTTGCTCCGCTGGGGTTCCGTCAGCGTTCCCTGTACCAGCGGCTTTCCAATATCCTTGAACGGGCCGGTGGGACTGTCCGCCACGGCCACACCGATGGACTGCTTTCCAGAGGACGTCTTATCCCAGGAACAATAATATAAATAGCAGCGGTCCTTTCCCGCTTCTCCGTCCCGGTGCTTCACCACCTGGCTCGCCCAGGCAGTGGTGGAGCTTGTGACCCAGTCAACCTCATCCGTGCTTACCTTCATCACTGTCCCCTCGGATTTCCAGTTTTTCATATCCTTGGTGGAATAGCACACATACTCCGGAATATTGTATATGGCCCGCTTTACTTCACTGTCCGTGGACAGGTCATGTCCGGTATACAGATATACCGTATCGCCGTCCACCAGCACCGACGGGTCACCGCCATACTGGTAGTCTCCCGTCTCACTGTCCCCCACCAACGGATTTCCGCCGGTGCTTTTCTGTAACGACACCTCGCCATTCTCCAGCGCTGTCATTACCGGCTCCTGCTTTTTCGTCTGCGTACCCTCTTCCTTCTCTCCTCCGGAGCAGGCCGTCAGCCCGGACAGTGCCGCCGCCAGCACCAGGGCGCAAAGCTTTCTTCTCTTCATTCTGATGGAATCCCCCTTTCCTTGTTGTAGCATATGCTGCGGATTCATTTAGGCGTGGAAAATATTGGAACCTTCTGACCCTGGCAGCATAAAAATTACAAATTTTTGACACACTAATTCTTTTGACTTTAATCCTATTCTGAATTATAATGGATATTAAGAAAATATGCAATACAGCAAAACCATTGCACCAAAAAGGGAGGTCAAAATAATGAGAAAACACCTGAAACGCACGGTGTCCTGCTTTGTGGCTGCCACTCTTATGGCTACATCCATAATGGCTCCGCTGAGCCCCGCCGGTACGCCGACTGCACAGGCACAGATCAAAACCCATGTATCGGTACATGATCCGTCCATCGCAGTATCCAAGGAAGGTACATACTACGTCTTTGGATCACATATTGATGCTGCCAAATCAACAGACCTGATCAACTGGCAGACATTTACAAATGGTTACACTACCCCGAACAACAAACTTTTCGGCGACATGGCAAAGAATCTTGCCGAGCCGTTTAAATGGGCGGGAGACCATGATGTAGATGCCAAAAACTACAGCATCTGGGCTCCGGATGTATTCTGGAATCCAAGATATGACAATGGCGACGGGACCAAGGGCGCCTATATGATGTACTTCTGTACCACTTCCACTGCAGTCCGCTCTGTGATCGCTTTTGCTACATCCCAGAACATTGAGGGACCTTATACGTACAAAAAATCCCTGATCTACTCAGGATTTACCAAGGAGAGCGCCAAGGATGGCGGAAGCAGGGTAGATAAGAAGTATACGAACACCAACATCGGCCAGCTCATCGCAAACGGAACACTGAAGGACGGTCTCAACGACAACTGGTTCCGGGGCAATACTACCTATAACAACAGCTATGCCCCCAACGCCATTGATCCCACCATCTTTGAGGACAAAGACGGCAAACTCTGGATGACGTACGGCTCCTGGTCCGGCGGTATCTATATCCTGGAAGTTGACCCTGCCACCGGCGATGTAAAATATCCGGGCAAGAACGGCACCGCTTCCGGCAACCGCATTGTAGATCAGTATTTCGGGACAAGGATCTCCGGCGGCTTCGCCAAATCCGGAGAGGGCCCTTACATCCTCTATGATAAGGACAGCGATTATTACTATCTGTATGTCTCCTATGAATGGCTCGGGGTAGACGGCGGCTACAATATGCGTCTCTTCCGTTCCAAGAATCCGGATGGACCCTATACCGATGCTGCTGGGAACAACGCCGCACTGGAGAGCATGTCAACAAACTACATGAATAACGGAATCAAGGTTATGGGAAATTACAACCTTCCTTATATCTGGTATGCGTACAAAGCACCCGGCCACAACTCAGCCTTTATCGACGAAAAGACAGGCAAACGTTTCCTGATCTACCATACACGTTTTCAGGGGCGCGGCGAAGTCCACCAGCTCCGCGTGCACCAGCAGTTCCTGAATGAACAGGGCTGGCCGGTCACCGCTCCGTATGAGTACACCGGGGAGTCCATCTCTCCTACCGGTTATGCAACGGATGAAGTAGTCGGTGAGTACGCATTTGTCAATCACGGCATTACCTCTGACAGGACCACAGTGAATGAAGCCAAAAATATTGTTCTCAAGAAAAACGGGACCATTACCGGGGATGTGACAGGAACCTGGACCGCAAAGGCAGGAACCTACCATATGAGTGTCAAGACCGACGGCGTTACTTACAGCGGCGTATTCCTGAAGCAGACAAAGGAAACCAGCGACGCCCAGGTTATGACATTCTCTGCCATCGGCACAAATAACCAGACGGTCTTTGGTGTGAAGAAGTCAGTGGGACTCTCCGCCCCCAAGTCAACTATTTACACCGGCGGCAATAAGGATAAGACAGTACAGCTCAAGCTGAATGGTGTGGCTGAATCGGCTTATACCGTATCCTACAAATCCTCTAAGCCTTCCGTAGCCTCTGTCAGCAAAAAGGGCAAGGTAACAGCTAAGAAGAAGGGATCAACCAAGATCACTGCCACTATAAAGATAGGAAACAGCACCAAAACTGTGTCGAAGACCATCAAAGTCAAGAAAGCCTATCTGAAGTTCAGCAAGAAGAAAACTTCGCTGAAGGTAAAGAAATCATACAAATACAGGGTTAAGGCATATGGAATCAAGGCTTCCTCTGTCCGCTTCAAATCTTCCAAAGCTTCTGTGCTGAAGATCAATAAAAAGACCGGCAAGGCGACGGCTAAGAAAAAAGGAACCGCTAAGATTACCGCAAGCTATAAGAAGGCAAAGGTTACCGTTAAGGTAAAAGTAAAATAACGATTCTTTCAAGAAGAGAAAAAAAGACTGGAGAATTTAGTTTCATTCTCCAGTCTTTTTATTCGATTCGCTTAACAGTTTTCTTCCAGCTTCCATTTCTTGTGGGGACACCGTCCGCTTTTCGCTAAGGCCCGCAGCTCTACATAACAGCCGCAGGCCGCGCAGGTTCCGGCATTCAGAAGATCACATTCCTTACAGACGGCAAGACGCCTCTCATATTCTGTCCCGCTTACCCGGTCTGCCTCTTTTATGGCGTCCCGGTATCTCTCAATCTGTTTCACATCTTCTTCTGCCATCTCCCGCAGCAGACATTTTTTGCAAATCCTTACACCCATATCACTTTGAAACCCGCAGAGCGATGACACTGTTCTTTGGCATGGTCAGCCGGATTCCCTCCGCACTCACCGTATAATCCGAAAAATCCGATTCCTTAACCTGCTCCGGCGCTTCAAAGGTATTCATGGCATGCATATCCGCGTCGGTCACCACTTTTGCTTCCACCACCTTATAATCCCTGCCGGCAAACTGAATGTCAAGATCCTCCGCCGCTTCAATGGAGAGGTTGTTCAGTGTAATAGTGATGACACCGTCCTGATCCATCGATACGGATTCTGTGATCTGGGGCACCTGCCATTCCTCTGTGCCGATCTCCGATACGCCTGACAGAGCGCTTTCCAAAAGATCCGCCCCCTGATGATAACGGTACATATGCATCACGTGATAGGTCGGTGTCTTGATCATCTGTCCGCCCTCTGTCAGAAGGACAGCCTGCAGTACATTGACCATCTGGGCAAGGGCAGCAATCTTCACACGATCGCTGTGCTTGTTAAAGATGTTCAGGGTAATACCGGCGATCAATGCATCCCGGATGGTATTCTGCTGATACAGGAAACCAGGATTCGTTCCGGGCTCTGCCGTGTACCAGGATCCCCATTCGTCCACACACATGCCAATCTCTTTCTCTGGATCATAGTAATCCATGATCGTGCCATGACGGGTCACCAGTTCATCCATATATAATGCTTTTCCCAGAGTCTTATACCACACCTCACCGTTGAAGTCAGTAGAGCTTCCTTTGATCTTCCAGCCCTCTGGATGTACATAATAGTGAAGGGAGAGATAATCCATAAATCCATGCTGCTGATCCTCTTCCTTCGTATTGGCAAATGCAGTCTTAAGCACGCCCTCTGTCCAGAAATAGTCGTCCACATTGGCACCGCAGCAAACCTTCTTGATCGGTTTCTTCTTGTCATAATTCCGAACATAGGTCTGATAACGGCGATATTCATTGCCATAAAATTCCGGCGTCATATTGCCGCCGCAGCCCCAGTTTTCATTGCCCACGCCGAAAAAATCAATCTTCCAGGGTTCGGCATGTCCATTTGCCTTGCGCAGGTCTGCCATGGGAGATACCCCATCAAAGGTCATATATTCCACCCACTCAGACATCTCCTGAACAGTACCGCTCCCCAGATTTCCATTTACATATGTTTTGCATCCCAGCTGACGGCATAATTCCATAAACTCATGTGTGCCGAAGCTGTTATCCTCCACAACGCCGCCCCAGTGGGTATTGATCATTTTCTTACGGTTCTCTTTGGGACCGATTCCATCTTTCCAGTGATATTCATCCGCAAAACAGCCGCCGGGCCATCGCAGCATCGGCACCTTCAGCTCCTTCAGTGCCTCCACTACGTCAATGCGCATCCCGTTTACATTGGGGATCTCCGAGTGATCTCCCACATAGATGCCCTCATAGATGCATCTTCCCAGATGCTCCGAAAAGTGACCATATACCTCCGGCTCGATCCGGCTCTTCTTATTTTCTTCGTTAATAATTAACTTTGCCACGATTTCCTCTCCTTTTCTAATCCTCATAGGAAAATACCGGGCGTCCCTCTTCATCCCATTTTATCTTCATCAGCATCGCATGGCGGTTTGGATTGTAAAGAGGATCCCCTTCGATCACAGACTCTTTCCGGGCATGATACACCATAATATCATTCCCCTCCTCGTCAACCGTAAAGGAGTTATGTCCCGGTCCGTATATTTCTCTATCATTATCCGTCTTCAATACCGGATAGCGTTCCTTCTTCCATGACAATGGATCCAGCAGATCCGCATTCTCATCCGCTGTCAGCATTCCCATACAATAATTCACTCCGGTATCGCTGGCGGAATATGTCAGAAAGATCTTCCCGTTATGCTTGATCACAGCTGGTCCCTCATTCACCCAAAAGCCGTGGCGCTCCCAGTCATAATCAGGTGTCGTCAGCAGTACCTGGATTGTCTTAAGTTTATAACCGGACTCCATCTCCCCGATATACAGATTGGAAATCTGCGGACCTACGCTGACCTTCTCCGCCCACACATAATAATGCTTTCCATTCTGTTCGAAAACTGTGGCATCCAGAGAAAAAGCCTCGAAAGAGAAAAAGTCTCCCTCGGCGCGTCCCATCTTACCTTTCTCCACCCACTCGTCCTCCATTGGATCCGGGCCCTGGCATTCCAAGACATAGGGACGGATATTAAAGATATTATCGGCCTCGCCGCCAGCATAATAGATATACCATTTTCCAAAAAGAAAATGCATCTCCGGCGCCCAGATATTGGCAGACATCAAACCATCCTCATGTTTTCTCCAGACATATTTTTCCTCTGCCTCCTTCAGGCCGTCCAGGGTTTTGGAACGGCGCAATACAATTCCGTCATAAGCCGGAACGGAAGCAGTAAAGTAATACCATCCGTCTTTAAAACATACAAAGGGATCCGCTCTCTGCAAAATCCACGGTTCGTTATATTTTATTTCCTTTTCTGCTGACATATCACAGCCTCCTTTTCTGATAAATAATATTATCTCCATTATAACCGTAAATAGAAAAAAGGGCAAGACTTATTGTCCTGCCCTTTTGATAATCTCACATCGCTATGATCATGAATTCTCTTCAACCATTGTGGTGTATTTCTGGATATCTGCATCAGAAAGTACATTGTATCCGTCCGGTCCAAAGTAGTCGATCATCGCTTTTGCATGGAAGTAGTTTGCCTTGGAGGTTGCCTCATCTACATAGTCGGCAGCCTTCGCTGTACCACCGTCCACAAGATCATGGATACCGATATTGTTAAAGTACTCGTCACAGAAATTCCAATATCCTGCAATACTGGTCCAGCCATATGGGATCGGCTGCAGACAGCTCTTGAAGTACTCTTTCCAGTAGCCTACATTTGTATCGTCCATACCCTTGCAGTACATGTCGATATAAGCATCCCATACTTCCTGGTTTGTGGTAATCGGCGCCGGCATTACGTCATATTTCAGAGCAAGTCCGTTGGCATTCTGCTGCGTCTCATCGTTGTAAAGCTCAATTCTTGTCTTCCATCCGTCCTGTCCGAAGCTCATGAACTTCAGAAGCTCATATGCTTCTCTCGGATGCTCACATGCCGGTGTCAGACCACCGAAGTCGATGGTGGCGATGCTGTGATGTCCAGCCTTTGCATCCTCTTTGCTTACAGAAGGAATTACATAAGGAATAATGTCAATGTTGTAATCTTTCTTATATGCCTCTGTGTTCCATGTATTTTGGAATGTCCAGAACGCCTCTGTGAACAGTGCCACGTGCTCAGATGCACCACACCATCCCTCGAAGTCGCCCAGCCAGTTCTCCATAGCCGGAGTGTTTGTAACCGGAGCAATATAACCGCCCTGTTTCAATTCTGCGAACTGCTGCTCACCGATCGCCCATGCACTCAGGTCGAATTTCTCACCGTCAAACCCGAACTCACCGATGACCTTCTGGGAAGAAGCGATTCCATAATAGGAATCCAGTCTGTTGTAATATCCGCATCCATAGTACGCCTTACCATCTGAGGAATCTTTTACCGTTGCTTTCTTGATCAGTTCGATCATATCATCCCATGTCCAGTTTCTATCCGGTACAGGAATATTCAGTTTCTTGAGAACGTTCAGGTCAATGTACATAACGCCCGGGAAGAACTTGACCGGTACGGCATATCTGTGTCCGGACTGGAATGTACCGATGCCGGCATCGTTAATGGTAGATGCAAGTTCTTTAGTCTCAGGATCGGAATCCCAAAGATTCTTGATATCTGCAAGAAGTGTGTTGCTCAGGGCAAAGTCTGCATCCGAGAACATAATAACATCCGGGGAATTCTTATCTGCTACCAGTGAATTCAGGGTGTCGTTGTAGCTTGATACATTCTCGTATACCGGTTTTACCTTAATATTCGGATAAATCTCCATAAAACGGTTTGCCAGATACTGAACGGTCTCATCCTGATCGAAATGGAAGTAAGTCAGCTCAATATTCTCTGTGGTGATGTCCTTCGCCTTCTTATACTTAATGCCATGAAGTTCCACTTCTTCAGTCTCGCCAGAAACCTTCATCTCACCGCTTGGTTTATCCGGTCCTTTGCCTTCGTTGCCTTTACCGCCACACGCTGTCAGACCGATAACCATAGTTACAGCCAGCGCCATGGCCAATAATTTTTTCCTCATGATTTTCCTCCTTTATAAGAAATTTTTATCAATTATGGCTTATTATAACATAACTGCCATAATAGTTCTACAGTTTTTGTACAAGATTGCTGCATTTTTTATTCTCCTGTGATACCGGTTCGGTCAATACTCTCTACAAAGTATCTCTGGAGTATAAAGTACATCAGCATCAGCGGCAGGGCTGTCAGCATCGTACCGGCCATATTGATGGACTCATTGATACTGGTGGCCGCATTAACCGCCGTCTGGGAATACTTGTCGTAATTCTGTGCGAAATTGCTCAGCTGGATCACCAGCGAAGTCCATCCGGTCTCTTTCATTACGCCCGCCACATACATCTGTGTAAGATAGGATTCATTCCAGTACCACACAAAGGAAAACAGTGATACGGTAATAAATGCCGGGGCTGCCGATGGCAGCGAGATCCGGAAGAAGGATTTAAAGTATCCGGCGCCGTCAATCTGTGCTGCCTCGATCAACACCTTCGGTACCTGGCGGAAGAACTGCCAGAAGATCAGGATAAAGATCGGCGCATTGATCCCCTGCCCCAGCAGGGCAGGCACTACAAAAGCCCATAGTGTTCCCAGGATCCCCATGTTGGAATACAGTACATAGGTGGAGATCATCGTAGCCTGGGTTGGCAGGATAAAGGTGAAGAGAATGATCACCAGTACAAGCTTCTTAAGAGGAAACTCAAAACGCGCCAGTCCATAGCCAATAATGGAACATGATATCAGGTTGCACAGGGTAGGCACGCCGGCGATGACAATACTCTTGCCGAAGGATGCCCAGAAGTCCATACTCTTAGCCGCCTGAAGATAATTGGCAACCGTAGGAGAACTTGGAATCCAGTTAATGGATGAATCCAAGAGATCATCGAGTGTCATGAAACCGGTACTGATCATATGCAGGATTGGATTCAGATAGATGAATCCGACACAGATCAGTAATGCATAGATGCAAAACGGTTTCAAAAAACCTTGTTTCTCTTTAGAGCCCAGCATAAATTTCCTAAATTTTTCTTTCGTAAATCTAGGCTGCGTCGTTGTCGCATTAGCTGCCAAGGCTTTCATTGCTTGTTTATTTGCTTTCCGCTCTTGCCTGCTTAGCCGCATTTCTTGCACTCCTCCTTCTTATTTTCTTAATTTCCCGCTCTTCTTTCTTCCTCTGCTTCTTCGCCTTCTTCACCTGTTTTGCATAGACATCCTTCTTCGCCATAAACAACAGGGCAAAGATTCCGACGATCAGCAGCACCACTACAGAATACAGCCACGCCATGGCCGACGCATATCCGTATCCTTTCTCTTTCGTACCGGAGAACATCGCATTTTTTATCAGTCCTATGATCGGGTTTGTATCATTGTTGGATATAAACACAATAGTATATACGAGATTCAGCAGAATCATCGGTTTGATCGTAGGAAGTGTGATCTTCCAGAAACATTCCCAGCCAGAACCGCCGTCGATCTTGGCTGCCTCATACATGGCCGGATCGATCTTCTGCAGACTTGACAGGAAGATCAGGATCTGTACACCGGAGTACCACAGGATCGTTACCATGTTCTCAAAGAGATCCGCAATCGGTGTCGCCAGCATGGACGGCAGGAAACTCTTAATGGCATTGCCGATGGACTCCGTGTCCAGCGCCGTAATGCTCCCCGCCCCTTCTTCATTCAGCATGGTCAGAATCGGACCGCTCACAATGATAACCGGCAGGAAGAAGATCAGACGGAAAATTCCTTTTCCTTTGATATTCTGATTCAGCATAATGGCTATCATCAGTGCAAACACGACGATAACCGGCACCGATATAACGGTTGATACGACATAATCCACCAGGTTCGGCAGGAAATCCTGATCCGACAGAAGGATCTGCGTGAAGTTTCCATAGCCCACAAAGTTAAATTTGTATCCCATCGTCGTGATACGGATATTATTCAGGGCAAAGGTAAAGGATTCGTACAGTGGATACATCAGAAACAGCAATGCACCCACGATCCATGGTGATATAAAAATCACGCCCATCCACGCCTCGCGTCTCGCCAGACGGCCTGCTTTGATTTTTTCCCTCTTTACTTTCTTTTCTTTTATTTTCTTACTCATTCAGCCTCACCTGCCTTATAGGAATAGGACATTGCCTCTACTGTAACACCGTCTACTATCTGCTGTGTATTTGTGTAGTTTACGAAAACCTTTACACCGTTGCTGTAGGTGACTGCCTTGATTCCGTCCCCTCTTGTCTCATGCTTTACGATGTTTGCATCGCCAAGCTGTGCATTCAGTTCCCTGAGCTTCTTGTCGTAATCAATCACAGCATCTTTATATGTGGTGTACTCTGTACTGTACAAATCGGCTGAATTGGTACGGATCAGTTTAGATGAATTCTCTGCTGTCAGATAGAAGGACGGGTATACCCCTGCCTCCACCATCTGGAGGAAGAACTCCTGTTTATTCGCCTCAAAGTTGATATACTCCGAATACATCGGCATAACACCCTTCAGCACCATGGAAAGGAACGGAATTTCATGATCCACATACATATAATCCGAGGATCCCAGGGGCATATCCAGAAATGCGTCGGCATTTTTCCACATATACGCATTCGGTGCCTCCATGGCCATATCCGCTTTGTCATCCAGATCACTCACTGCCTTTGTATAGGCATCTGCCGTGTTATTCCTTGTATAATAGGACGACTTATAGCTGTAGGAGAACAGCGTGTTGCTGATCCCTGCCAAAGCTACCCTGTTCAGTTCTTTATTATTCATGGATTCCACAAAGCTCGTGAAATCCTCCACAGATGATTCCGGTGTCAGGTAATTAAACTTTTTGTATACATCAGCCCATACTCTTTCTTCAAAGGCCCTCTTATTTACCTTCTTGATCGTATTGAAGTTAAAGGTATTGGTACTGGGGTTCAGGCGGAGCGCATCGTTGTACAGATACATCTTATAATTGGAGCTCTCGGAATCCTTGATGAGATCCTTCAGATCCGAATCACCGCCGATATGGCCGTCTGCATTGTACTTGCTCATAGGAAGGTCATACAGACCGCCGTCCTGCCAGCCCTTGTATACGGACAACAGGCTCTCCACACCGCTGCTCTTCAGCTCACCAAATATATTTTTGATATCATCTGTCGTGGTCATGGTAACCGCTCTGGTCCCCAGAAGGAAGTTCTCCCTCTCCGTACCAAGGAAATCCACCCTGGAATTATAGGAGGAGTCCTTCTTAACAAGTGAGCCGTTATTTAAAAGGTATTCACGGTACTTCGCCGCCATCGTTGAATAATTCACCTCATCACCGGACAGCAGCATGTAACGCACCTGAAGATCCGAATGGGTACGGTCTTCCTCCGCACGCGGCACAGTTCCGGTATTGGAATTATTCAGCGGCTGTACAAAGAGATCACGGATCAGGAATCTGGCAAAGCAGCGGTTGTAGTTTACCATGGCGCCGTTGGGCTGAGCCTCAATATACGCACGTTTCTCGCCCTTTTCCACAATGGCAAGATACCCCTTCTGATCCTTCGTATGGGCCATGCCAAAGACCGGTGCGATCACCTGGCTGGCATCCTGGAGCATATCCAGCTCTTCCCACAGATAGGTTTTTGTATCCGACTCCACAAACCCGGAATCCGAACCATAGATCATCTGAGAGAAACCGGTAACATAACGTCCTTCCTTATTGTCCAGATCGATCAGGGCGCCATTTCCGTCCGGGATCAGCATATAGCCTTCCTGCTTATCCAGGAAAGAATATCCCATAAACGGGAATACGCTGATACTGGAGATATAGGTTCCCTCCTGCTCCTCAATAATCGAATCATCCGGAATCGTCACCACCAGGTCACTGCCTTCTATGGTGACATTTACGGTAAACCCAAACTTATATGGCGTGAAATAAATCTTAGAGGAAAATCCATTGTCGATCTTTGTGGTCTGAACAGTGTTTTCTGTGGAATTCATATTCGCCTGCAGCGTGTTCTGAATTCCCTTGATCACAGAAATATCAAGACCGGATTTCATTCTTGCATTCCATCCCGCATTGCTGTCGCCATCGTCCTGCTCGTCACTCAATGTGGACTCGATGATCTTTCCCGTAGTTTTGTTCTCCAGAATAATGGAAAATCTCGGCTCATAGAAATACAGCTTGTATGTATCACTCTCTGCCATCAGTTCATAATCCTTGATGGTGATCCATTTGGACGGATCGATCTTGCCTACGGCACCATCCATAACTACCTGGCCGTCCTCTCCGATATTCTGTTTCTCTTCGTCTTTATTGTCTTCTTTCTTATCTGCCGTATCTGTACTGCCGCTGGCCGTCTCTGCACCGGCCCCGTCAGCTGTATCTGTCTGTTCTGCCGAATCTGCCGGCGCCGCCGCCACATAGCTGGTAACGTTGATAACGCTCGCGGTGATCACTGTCACAGCAGTAAGCAGGGCAACCATTTTTCTCCATCTCTTAGTAACCAAGCCGATACACCACCTCTCCAAATACTGCACTTATGAAGTCAAATACCTGAGCCCACAGTACATATATAATGAATATTAACAATGCAATAATCAAAATGGTGAATATAGTCAGGAATATGATCTTCACTGTCTCCTTCACACTATAGTTGTTTACCTCTTTAATTCCTAGAACAGCCAGGATCAGTACCCATGAATAGATTATTACATTAATCAGCGTAACAAGGAATTGCTCGTTGTTTGTCAGCACATGGGACAAGGCAAATCCGATGGGTGTCAGCACGACATATGGCAGAAGACTGTAGCAGAAGTAGGTATAGATCTTCTTAATCGTGCCCTCTCCTTCGTTGATGGTACAGATCAGATAGTTACATGCTGTCAATGCTACAATGGCAACAACGATGATCCCGATATCCGATCCGATATCATATCTTCCCTCACGGACCGTCTTCTGCAGAAAGCCGCAGAGATATTTATTTACGACATATTCGATCATAAAGATCAGCAGGATCAGACTCGGAGCGCTCCAGGACGCCCTTCCCTCACGGGCAATGCCATAGGATCCATCGATGGGATGCCGCATAAAATATCCGGAATACATAAAGTTAGATATAAACCTGTTTTCCTTCACCCTGGCCTTTGCTTTCCTCACACCGTCGAATATCTTCTTTTTGCGGTCTAAGGTGCGCAGTACTAAATACAGGATCCACAATCCCACGATAAAGAGCAGCGCCTTTACGATATTTGCTTTCAGCCACTCGTTCCGGATCTCCCAGTACGCATCGGAATAGCCGGCCTTGTCGTTGGAAAGTCTTGCATAATGAAGCGCTTCCTCATAATTGCTTTCCTGATAGAAAGCACGCCCCATTGCTTTGTTGGCATAATCAAACATACTGTTCATCTTCAGCACTTCCGCCAGAGGCTCCCGGCTCTCGGTATATTTACCCTGTGCGTACAGATTCAGCGCCGTATGCAGCTTCTGGGTAAATTCACTGGGCCGGTATACCTGGATCTGGTTTTTGTCTGAATCCAGCACATAGATAGAATCGTCCACCCCGACCTGAATGCTGGTAAGAGCTGACGACAGACCAACACGCTGCGTTCCATCGTCCTTGGCGCCAAAGACATACAGTGGTTCGCCCTGATCGTTGTACTCATAGATGTAACCCTCCTGGGAGGCCACATACACATTATCGTGATTTCCCACTGCCACTGCGGCAGGAGAGAGGTCATATACCCCGTAATTTTCTGCCCGAAGCATATTGGCGCCGGCGATATTCAGCTTCTTCACCGTCTTTTCATCGTCGCCCCGGGTTACTGTATAGATCAGTCCTTTGGCATCGATGGCCAGATTATCTGGGGTGGATGGGATATTGCTAACCATCTTCGCCCTCTGTTCATCTGTCAGGATGGCACGGTAGATGATCTGCTGCAGGCTGACCGCTGCATAGTTGGTTCCAAAATACCCCAGAAATGTGCCGCCGTCTGCCGGTGAGATCTCTACGATACCATTCGTGTTAGACTCGCAGACAACAAACATCATGCCCGCTTTATTTACTACTACCTTCAGCGGCAGGAATTCCACTCCCTCACCATATAATGGGCTGTCCGGTTTGCCATATGTATTCAGGACTTTGCCGCTCTCGTCAAACTCAAACACTGCCTGTGCGTCGCGGTCTGCCACAAAGACATGCTTTGTATCTGTGACAAAGATACCCATCGGACGCTTTAACGTTCCCATACCGAAGGTTTTGATCAGCTTTCCTTCGGTAGTTCCCACCAGCACCCTGGCATTTCCGGTATCCGCAATATAAATCTTTCCGTCGTCAGTCACGCACATATCGTTGGCACCGCTCAGAAATTCTTTTCCGAATTTAATAATGGTGTCCTGTGCCAGATAACCTGTCTGTGTCTCTTCCATCCTACCATATCCATCGACGGTATAGGTAAGATACGGCGTAGCAGCGGATGAAATTACACTGTTCATCCCTGAAGTGATGATACTCATTGCAACTAAGAGCAAAGCCATCAGCTTCAAGATTTTCATTTTTCTTCTCATAATGCCTCTTTTCTTCGCCTTTTTGCAATTGTTATTTGATACCTGAATGCGCCATCGTATTCATAACCTTATTCTGCAGAATGACAAACAGGATCAGGTTCGGCACAAACAAAATCAGAGTTGCTGCTGCCGACATACCCTGTCCGGCAACTGTATTATTCGCATTCAGCAGGGAGTTCATATAGAACGTCAAGGTCTTCAGCCCGTCGTCATTGATGTAATAGTTCGACGTCTCCATGTTTGCCCATACCTGCTGGAACACCAGGATCGTGGCGGTAGCCATGGCCGGCATGATCATTGGTATGATCAGCTTCCGGTACACGGTAAAGTCTGTGGCTCCGTCAATATACGCCGCCTCGATCAGGGCGTCCGGAACCTGTTCAACGAACTGCTTCACAAGGAACAGCGCCACCGGATACGCCATCAGGGGCAGGATATGCGACCACATACTGTCGATCATTCCCAGATTACTGATCACCAGATATCTCGGGATCAGTACGGCAGTAGCCACGAACATCAGGGCTACCTGGTTGATGCTCATCATCAGGTTCCTTCCCTTAAACTTCAACTTGGACAGGGCAAAGGCCGCCATCGTTGTAAAGATCAGGGACAATCCAACCGTTACCACCGTTACGAAAATACTGTTAAACACATAACGGCTCATGGGGATACCCGAATTCCGGCTGAACTTCGCTAATTTCGTAAAGTTTTCCAGTGTTGCATTCCGTACAAAGAACGTCGGCGGGAATGCGAACAGTTCATCCATTGGTTTAAACGCATGATTCGCAATAAAAAGAATCGGCAGAAACATAAATAACGTCAGTGGAAGCAGACAAAGCAGGATCTTGATCTGGCCTTTGTCAAACTTCTGCGGATTCATACGCTTTCCTTTATATGCCATTATTTTCCCTCCTTTTCTTAATCTTTTTCTGTCAGTAGTACATTACAGAATTTCGAGAATATTTGTACGATCAACAACAGCACTACCGAAACCGCAGCCGCATAACCCATTTCCCATCGAAGGAAACCATAGTCTTCGATGTGGTTTACGATCAGCTGTGCGGAATAACCCGGCGACGGGTTACCAGTCAGCTGTGTCGAGATCAAACCATTCTGGAATGCGTTTACGATAGCCATAACGGCAGCAAACAGCATCTGCGGTTTCATCTGCGGTATTGTAATATAGATCATTTCCTGGAAACGATTCTTGATGCCGTCGATGGCTGCTGCCTCATACAGTTCCTCATCAGAATTCAGGATACCGGCGATCATGGACAGGAAACCGACACCCATGGATGACCACAGTCCGATAATGATTACGATCGGAAGCAGGTAATCCGCATTCACCAGCCAGATAATGGGCTCATTGATCAGGCCCAGGTTCATCAGCCAGCTGTTCAGAAGACCAGTCTGGTCACCGGAGAAAATAACCTTCCACAATACTGTCATGGCGGTAGGACCTGTCATACTCGGTGAGTAGATGATCAACGCCAGTATTGTTCGCGGCAGTTTTGTCAGGTTACACAAAGCCCATGCCAGTATAAAGGATAGTACATAGCCGCCCACGCCGACTATGATGGCATAGATCACGGTATTCGGCAATACAAACTGCATAAAGACTTCGTCACTGGTTATCAGTGTTATGTAATTCAGAAATCCGGTAAACTCTGGAAACTGAATTGCATTAAAATTTGTGAAGGACAGGATGACTGCCATGATAACCGGCACTAAGATGAATGCAATAAACACAAGTGCATATGGTGCCATAAAAAGGTATCCATGCCAGTTGGATCGTTCTCTCCTTCGGATATTACTTCTTTTTTTAGGCGCTGCCACTGCGGCAGCATTCGTTTTATTATTCGCCATATTCCACTCCATCTCTTACTTCCCAAGCAATTTCTTGACAGTTTCCAAAGTCGGAATGTTGTAATCTTTTATCGTCTTCCCCTCACTGTCAAGATAACCAAACTCCTCCAGCTTGCGGGTAAACTCATGATTCACATTCTTGACCGCCTTGTCGATCCGTGTCCGCTCATCCTGACCGTTTACTACAATGTCATTGAAGGCATTGCTGATCTCACGCTCAAGCAGATAGGTACCCGGAGCACGAGGCACGTCTACTACATTCTTAGCTGTTTCTACGATTACTTTCTTCGAGTTTGACTCGAGAGGAAGCTGTTCCATCGCCTCCATGTTCGCCGTCGGCCAGATGTAATCATCACCATAAGAAATCTGTATCGTCTGTCCGAACTTAGCCTGTGTCTCTGTGGAGGACCACCATTTAATGAATTCCCAGGCTTTCTTCTCTCGCTCTTCATCGCTCTTAAAGATAACGGAACTCTCCGCACAGCCGCAGACGGAACGGTCGATGGAGCCATCCTCTTTCTTCGTTCCCGGCGTCAGTGCGATCTGCCATGACCCCTCCAGCTCTGGTGCCGCGTTAGTCAGCATATTGTAGGTTGCATAATCGGCAATTCCAATGGGGATATCGCCGTTGCGGAAGTGCTGGTAGAAGTTATCCATATTGACAGGCATATTGTAAACGGTAAAGAGATCTGTCAGCGTGGTAAAACCGCTTACCGTATTCTCTTCCCCAAAAGCTGTACCATCGTTAGCCGAAGCCTTGTACAGAGATCCGTTGTTCTGTACGATAAGCGGCGTCGTGCCGTGGAAGTTTCTCATAAGGATCATGCCGGCAGTGGGATAATAGAAATTCAATCCCCTCATCTGCAGATCCGGCAGCATATCGATGACATCCTCCATTGTCTCCGGAATCTTCATCCCCAGCTTCTCCAGTACGTCCGCACGGTAGAACAGCACCCAGAAGTTCATGGTCTCCGGCATGGAATATACCCCGTCGCCGATGGACCCGGTAAGGAAGAAGCCCGGCTCAAAAGGAGCTGCCGCTTCTTTAAAATCGCTAAATTTAGCCATGTCCACCAGGGCTCCACGGATGCCGATCTCATACGGGATCGTATAGTTGATACCAGTGGCAACATCCGGTGCATTCCCCGCGGAATTTGCCAGTACCAGCTTGTTCTGGTCGGGCATAACGCTGATGTCAACCTCAATGCCGGTCTTCGGTGTGAAGTCCTCGTCGATCATCTTCTGCATAATCTGGATATACTGACTGGAGCGGTTTACCCATACCTGAAGGTGTTCCCGGTTGGTACTGCTGGCATTGTAATCCTGATTGGTGAAGGATGAAACAAAACGTTTTACATTCATCCACGCCGAACCGAAAAAGCCCGGTTTGGATGGAAGCTCTGCGCCGTCCTGATAAATATAAACACGGTCGATAGCCAGTCCGTTCGCGATCAGATTATCAATGGTAGTGGCCAGATGATGGTTGACAGAGCTCGTACTGGTGGAGAGCTCTGCGATACGGTACGGAATTTCATCCGGGCTGTCTGCCAGGCTTCTCAGCTGCTGCGCTGCGATGAGCATGGAGGACATAACCGCTACGTTCTTATCGCTGTCGCTCCACTTCACTGCGCTGGCTTCCAGCTGTGTCAGTGCATCCGCATAGCCATTCAGCGTCTTCTCCAGATTCGGTATGTACCGGGAGAGTTTCAGGTCACGGTACTTATCTGCATTTGTTCCGGCAACCTTGGTGATCTCCAGCGCCAGGTCATTGACATCGGACATGATCCGGTCAAGCCCCTCCATAATATAACGGATATTGTCCATACTGATCGTATAGGATACGGTATGGGTTCCCGGTGTCAGATGGACGGTAAGATTATTTCCATCCGCATCTGTCAGTGCCTTCGTCTGGTAGTTTGTGGAATAGGACATTCCATAGGAACGAAAAGCATCATTCGGGATCTTTCCATCCACTTCTACATCCACAAATACCGGAAAATCGGTCTTCTCTGACTGACGATAGTTCAATGCAAGGTTATAATTCCCTTCCTTTTCTACTTCAAAGCTGTAGGTGACCTTCTGGCCCGCCTCACTAAAGGAATCCGAATCCAGTGTGTTCAGGACAGTATCATCTACTTCATAGGGATCCAGAGCCGTATCGTATTCCACAACACCATGGATGGAAGAACTGTTGGTGGTGGAGTACTTCTCACCCTGAACAGTGATCAGGGCGTCCCCGTCTGCTTTCTCAGAACCGGAGTATGCCGGGATCGTTTCCGGCGCCCTCAGAGTCATTTTACCAAACAGGAAATTTCCTTCCTTGATGGTAAATTTCAGAGTGTGTTTCCCCTTCTTCAATTCCAGTTTCAGCGGATCTGAATGACGGTAGCTGGAATCCATGAGACTCTGTGTCTCCCATTTAATATCCTTGTCTGGGATCGCCACCACTTCATTGTTGTAGCGGTCATAGGACGGTTCAGCGCTAAGTTTCCATGTCGTCTCCAGTTCCATGTTGCGACATTCATAGAACGGATAGGCATCGTCAACCTGCATGCCGAGGGAGATAGGCAGAATCGATTCATCGTAAGAGAGATAATCCATATCGAGACAGTAAAGTCCATCTTCTGGAACATCTATCTCTGCCTGCGCCGTGTCACCCGTCGACAATTTCAAAACCTGTGCGGAGCCTTCATAGCCCTGCGTTTCATTTGTCAGTTTGTCCTTACTGTCACCAACTGCTGCATCCTTCATCTCAAAGTTCACAGCATCCCCCTTGTAATCAGGCAGTGAGTACTTCTTACTGACCACAGTATAGTTCGTGCTGATACGCTCACTTGAGTAGTCTTCCCCGGCCTTGCCTGAAGCCTGTTCTGTAATGTCCTCAGGCTGGGTCTGATCCGTCACCGGGTCAGCCTTGGCACGCTGTCCCACACATGCGGCGATCAGCGACGCTGCCAGCACTAATGCTGCAGTTTTCCTGACTTTTGTTGTGAAAATTTTGCGTCGCATAACATCCTCCTTATCCTTTTTATTCGTCAATCATTCTAAAAATAAAACACTACCGTATAGTTAATAATACTATGATATAAGGCAAAAGTCAATAGAGCGCGCCGGCTTTATTGTTGTTTTTTGATAAAAAAACGGCGCCTTTTTCACTTTTTTTCGTGTATTATGCACATTATCCCCTTACACCACATAAAGAGAACTTTCTTCTCATAGATCAAGAAAGTTCTCTTTCATTCAGTCATTCAGCCGGACGGTCCATCCAAAACCGAACTGCCTAGTTTTTATGAAATCTCTTATATAGAATATAGATCAGATACGCCGCCGATGACAGCACGGTAAGTATAATGGAATACTCCAGCAGCGAGTCAAACGTGGGATTCCAGATGCTGATCAGTACCAGAGATGCAAACAGCAGCATCACCAGCCAGTACACAAATGCCAGCGCGGTTACCACTACCCAGCCCACAGCATCCTTTAGGATCTCCATCGTATGCTCTTTTCGCAGCGTCTGTTCAGACACTTCTCTTTCGATCAATACTTAACACCCCACAAACTCTCGTTCTCTCCCACAGCAGAGAACGTCATTGTCTTCGTTCCGGCCTCATCGTTCATCTCACACAGAACGCCGCTGTACTCCTTGCCGTCTACGATCATATGGATATAATAGGAACCATCCTTTGCCTTCCACATGCCCTGTATCTTCTCACCGAAGAGATTTCCTCCCTCCGTCAGCACGATCTTTTCCGGCTCTGCGATCAGCGAACCAATCTTCGTCCCCTGATTGATCATATAATATTCGCCCACGACTTTGCTCTTTTCGTATCCCTTCTCCGACACGCTCTCTCCATCTGTGGCATAGGGGAGCATACAGGGCCATCCCTCTTCATTCAGAAGATACTGGTGTACACGGGGCTGATGCTGCTCTCCTCTGTTCTCAAACCTAGTGTGGTTCACGATATAGCGCTTGCCGTCCTTGGCAATAAAGGCTGAATTATGACCGGTAGCCATATATGCCTGGTCAAGGGAAGGCAGCCGGTAATTTCCGGATAGCTTCAGCCCGAAATTGTTGTGGCTTCCAGCCCCTGGTTCCGGGTGCTCCCCCTTCATGTCCTCATAATTTCCATCCGGTGTTTTGGAGCGGAATACCCGAATCTGGTATCCCTTCTTCTGCTCCAGCCCGCCATAGGAAACATAAAGATAATAGTAATCCGATTCCTTATCATATAAAATATACGGCGCCTCAATAGAAACATGTCCGCCGCCCAGCAGCTTCTTTCCAAAATAAGGATCTACATCCTTCTCCGGGTCTGCTTTTGGGTGGATCACCTTTCCAGTGGACTCGTCGATCTCCAGCAGGAAAATGCCGCCGGACCAGGAGCCGTAGGTCATCCACATCCTTCCGTCCTTATCCCAGAATATCGTAGGATCAAGAGCATTCGGATACCTTCTGTAGTCATAGCTGATACCTTCATCCTGCGTATATGTCTTCATGGCGGTATCCTTATCCACCACTTCCTCTACATTGGTCTTATCCAGCGTGTTCTCGTTAAAGCCGGAATAGATCAGATTCCCCTCATACTTAAAAGGTCCCTCCGGCGAAGGCGACGTAGCATAGCAGATGGTGGAGGTATAGAAATTGGAGGAGGTGCAGAAGTACATATAATAGAGTTTCCGCTTCTCACTGTACTTCACATCCGGCGCCCATATGCTTGTGCCAGAGGCGGGAATCACACTCTCCGTACTGCCGGTAAACGCCAGTGCTCCGTCCTTGCTGGAGTAAATATCACCGAAAATCGGGTTATCCTCCGGCGCCCCCCGATAGAGGTACTCCCATTTTCTCATATCCTTTGATTTTGCCGATGCCATATGGGAGCCGTAGATATAGTAAGTACCGTCCACTTCCAGGATCGAGGGATCATGAACTGCCTCTCCCCCTTCGATAAAGCTGGTCTTAATATCCTTCATGTCCACCTTGAAATCTGTTTTCAGGGCGGCTTTCTCACTCTGGGCGGTCTTTTCCCTCTCCGCTCTATCTTCCGGGGTCAGTGTTCCGGATTTTTCCTCCTGTACTGCCCCTCCGGATCCGGCAGACTGTTTTTCCGCTTTGCCGCAGCCGGTAAACAGGACTGCCATAACGGTCAGCAGACTGACTGCTGTCTTTATTCTCTTCTTCATGATCAACCTCCTGTAATTTTCAATTCTTATGCTATTATACCAAAATGAAGGGAAAGAAGCAACGCCTTTTTTGTGCACATTTACCACCTCATCCCGGGCAGGGCGGGCAGCGCGTCACTTTATTTAATAATTTATCACAAAAATATGTAAAAAAACATATCAAAATTATATAACCTATGTTATAATTCTAATAGAATATTATTGTACGAACAGATTTCATTATGCAAAGGGGAGAGAACTTATGGGAATGGCAGAATCCAACAGAAATCCGGAAAACGGAACACAGAACACAGGGATCGAGCACGATTATCTCACCGGCCTGGCCAACCGCCGTGGTCTCTATGATCATTATGATTCCCTGGCGGAGGACCGCATTGTCCATGCCATGTTTATTGATATTGACAACTTTAAGCGCGTCAATGATATATATGGGCACAGCATGGGGGATAAATTGCTGATCGCCATCAGCCACCTGATCCAGAACCATGCCCAGGGGTTTACTGCCCGCATCGGCGGTGATGAATATGTCGTTCTGCTGGACGGTGAACTGGACACGGCGGAAGTGGAGCACACAGCCGACCAGCTCATCAGCAATATGGAACACATTGATTTCCGCACCGATATCCTCTCTCTTGTCTCACTGAGCATCGGAATTGTATTTTCCCAGACAGCATCCCAGCCCTTAGATGATATTCTGGCCAAATGCGACGCCGCCATGTATCAGTCGAAGTATGACGGAAAGAATAAATATACAATATACAGTGCCGAAGATAAGACACTGGAGATTAACCGCAACATTGAGGCGGAGATGGAAGACGCCCTGAAAAACGGCGAGTTTCAGGTATACCTGCAGCCAAAGGTAAACATGGTATCCAGCAGGCTCTACGGCGCCGAAGGACTGTCCCGGTGGGTTCACCCGGTAGACGGAATCCGGCCTCCCGCCTCCTATATTCCACTTTTCGAGAAAAACGGATTCATCACTCAGCTGGATCTGTATATATACGAAGAAGTTTGCCGCCTGAAAGCCGCCTGGACCGGGGAGATATACCAGCACATACCAGTCTCCGTCAATATGTCCCGACTTCATCTGTACAACAAGCATTTTGTGGATGATCTGATGG
This sequence comes from Eubacteriaceae bacterium, assembly GCA_910574015.1. Lineage (GTDB taxonomy): Bacteria > Bacillota > Clostridia > Lachnospirales > Lachnospiraceae > Eubacterium_F. The sequence continues at coordinate 69,941 of CAJSYQ010000010.1, forward strand.
AAATCGCCGCAAAATACAATATCCCGCCTCAGGAACTGGAGATTGAGATTACCGAAAATACTTTTATAAAAGATAATGCGGAGCTCATTAAGGTGATCGACATCCTTCAGGCTCATGGTTTTATGGTGTCCATCGACGATTTCGGATCTGGATATTCGGCACTGAACCTGTTCAAGGATCTGTCCGTGAATACTGTTAAGATTGATAAAGAATTTTTACATTCTTCCTCTGACACCTTCCGGGGAAGAAAGGTACTGCGAAATGTCATCGCCCTGTGCCGCGACCTGAAGATCGACGTGGTGACAGAGGGAATCGAGACCCAGGAGCAGATCGACTTTATCACAAGGAGCGGCTGTCCCATCGGCCAGGGCTTTTATTATTCCAAACCGGTTCCCGCGGATGAATTTGTCGTCTTCGCAAAAGAACATCTGGCAAATATCCAGAATGACTTTACCTTCCGGTTTAACGGCAGCTTAAAGTCAGAAGACGGCGGCATGGAGGGAAGAGTATGCGGCGAGGGCATGCGGTATGAGGACGGCATCTTCTCAGATTCAAAGGCCATCTGTTTCCCCGGCGGAAAGACGGAGACCAATCTTATCGAGCTGCCGCCAGAAGCCATAGTCAATGACAGCTATACGATTTCCATGTGGCTCCGTCCAAAAGAACTGCACCAATGGTCTTCCTCCCTGTATGTAAAATTTGAGACGGGATTTTTCAGTATCTGCCCCCTTGCCTGGGAGGGCCATTCTGATTTCCGTATCCGGGATTCCCGGGAGATTAACGGCTGGTATGACGTGAATTCCTGCCAGCTCCAAAAAGAATATTGGTGGCATGTGATCATCTCCTACAATGCCAACACAGAGATCGCCACCTTCTTTGTCAACGGAGATGTGCTGGCAATAATCAAGGAAGTACCGACAAACCGCTATGTCAAGCGGATCGTACTGGGCGGCGATGTATTCCAGCCCTCCTATATCGGCGATATGTGCGAGCTGGTGATCTATAATGAGGCAAAGGATTACGACTTCATGCAGCAACTGCATGAAAGCTATATCACGGATGAGAGATTTGTAGGAGGGCCGTTAAAGAAGCTTCTCTGATCCATCATTCACTTAGATATTCTGGTCTTTTCAGACTTCCCTTTTTGAAATCATACTCCGGCGTCTGGAGAGGATAGCGGATCTCGTCTTCATAGTACCACGGATCCCCGTCCTGTTCATGGGCCGGATTTTTCAAGAGTTGGAACTGCTGTGCAGGCATATATCCCTGGGCCAGAAGAAATGCCTTCTTCCCCGCAGCATCCTCACAGACATCCACGATCATAACAACATGTCCCGGACTGCCCCCCTGAATAAAGATATCCCCTGCCCGGGCCGCCGACAGCCGGATCTTCTTTGACTCCCGCTCCTGGGACAGGGTGCTGGAATAGGCAAAGACCATCCGGAGATATTTCTTGAAATTTTCATAAGAGGCATCATAGCCTCCGCCTGATATCCAGGAAGTGCTCTGTGCCACCCGGATACGGTATCCCTGACGCCATTTTATATAGTCCGCCTGGAACCCGTCTGCAAACTGGAAGGATATGTTATCGTACTGCTCGGTCTCCCAGAAATATTCTGCATACATGCGGATAACAGAATCTGCGCACTGCTGCAGGTCCTCCTTTTCAATGGGCAGCTTAAACACGGCTGCATGGGCATCCTGATTCTGTTTATTTTTCCCGTTATAGAGTTTTACCTTAGCTCCCGCTTTCTTCAGCTTATATCCCCGCAGAAAGCTGCCAAAGCTGTTCCTGCCCACCTTTACCCTCTGAAACCCCGCAGGCGGATTTACCCTGGTCTCCAGAGTCATTCCCTCTTCGTTGATAATTTCACCGCCGCCGGCCCCGATCACACCGCCGGACACTGTGCCGCCAAATATCGTACCGCCGGACACCGCCACCTGGGAAGCATTGGCAGAACCGCCGGACACCGCCACCTCCGTATCGCTTCCCCAGGAGAAGGGACGGCACAATACCAAAACAAAAGTAAGAACAACCGCTCCCAACACGGTTGAAATCATGATCGCATCCTTTTCCGTCATTCTATGTCTCACTCTTTTCCCCCATTTCTGCTCTATGCCTGATCATTCTCTATCGTGATCTGACAGCTCTTCATGGCCTGCAGCGCCGTTTTATGACTTTCTGGTGTAACGCCCGCACAGCAGGCGGCGTCCACCACAATCTCCGCCTCCGGCAAAAATGCCTTTACCAGAAGGGCATTGGAGATCACACAGATGTCGGTACACAACCCTACCAGCGTGATCTGCCCGATGGGTTCCCTTCGGTCTTCCTCCCTCAGCAGCTCTCCCAGCTCCACAGATCCGAAGGACGGCTTATCTATGACCTTATACGCCTCCCCCTCCGGCAGCTCCCGGCTGATCTGCCATCCCTTTGTTTCCCGGATGCAATGGGCGACGGGAAGCCTCCGTCCCTCCTGCGTCCGGCTATAGCCGCTGTCATGGGTATCTCTCGTATAGATCACCCTTCCGCAGAAGCTGTCTATCTTTGCCCTCACCCGGGGCACCACCGCCTCCGCCTCTGCCGATCCCAGCGCTCCGTCTATAAAATCCTTCTGCATATCTACTACGATCAGAAAATTCTGCATAATCTGTCCTCCCAGACTGGTTTTTCACATCTGGGTATAGTATACTATAAGGAATGAAAAATATCAAATCAGAGGTGATTTTTATGTATACCATTCATGACCGCGTCTCCTACAGCCGCATAGACCGGGACGGCCTCATGGGCATATCTAATGTTGTGGACTGCCTGCAGGACTGCTGCATGTTCCACTCAGAGGATGCAGGGCACTCTGCCCTGGAACTTCTGAAAAAAGACCGGGCCTGGCTGGTGAGCTCCTGGCATGTCGTATTCCGCCGCCGGCCGACCCTGGGGGAATACATCAGCATCCACACATGGCCCTATCAATTCAAGGGTATCTTTGGCAGCCGCAATTTCTTAATGGAAACTCCCGAACATGAGGTTCTCGCCTATGCGGACTCCCGCTGGTTCTATTTTGATTCCGCAGCGGGGCGCCCGGCACGCATTGACCGGGAAGAGATCGAGGTCTATCCCACCGAGCCGCCCTATGAGATGGAACATGCCCCCCGGAAGGTGAACTGCCCGGAAGACATGGAGTTAAAGCAGGTGATCGAGGTGTCTCCGAATTATCTGGATACGAATGATCATGTCAACAACGGGCAGTATGTGCGCCTGGCGGCAAACGCCCTCCCCATGAATTATCCGGTAAAGCAGCTCCGGGCGGAGTTCCGTCTGGCGGCAAAGCTGGGGAACACACTCCATCTGCGGACTGCTGTTACGGAGGATCGTTTTTATGCCACCCTGACAGACCGGGAGGGGGAGCCCTATTTCCTGTGTGAATTCCTATAGGTACAGAGTTGAAAAAAACTACAAATCGAAGAGAAGCTTTTATCCGCCTGGCGGATCTCACGCTTCCTCTCGATTTGCAGTTTCTTCTAAAATCAGTCATCGATCTCTTTTTCAAACTTTATGATCTTTCCCGTCCTGGCATTGATCTCCACCTCATACTCATATATGCCCTCAACCATATCTACCTCGTAGACAGCCACTCCATCGTCCTTGTCAAACTTTACTTTTACCACAGTGGCCCCCGGCGCCTTGGACAGGGCGATGGTCTTTGCTTTCTCCACGCCGATATAACTGTTCTTTGACGCCGTTTTCCCGCTGACGGTGATCTCCCACTCATATTCCAGCAGCTTACCGGTTTTGCTGTTATATACCAGCTCATATTTCTTGCTGCCCTTGACCATTTTAATCTTATACTGCGACATGCCGTCGTCAAATTTCAGCTTAATACTGCGGACCGATGCGCCTTTCACCTGTTTCTTTGCCTTCTTCGTCATGGCCTTACGAGACAGGTTTTTCTTATTCTGGTTCGTAACCGCCGGATGCATCGTCTCCCAGCCATATTCCAGAAGTTTTCCGTCTGACGCGCGGTATTTCAGCTTATATTCCTTATTCTTCCGAACCAGCTCCACATCGTATACCATCGCACCATTTTCCATATCGGTATCCAGCTCCGTCACCGCCGCGGAAGGAACCTTTTTTAATGCCAGCTTCTTTGCCGCCGCAAAGCTCCCAATCTTCTTCGCCCCGGCAGTCACGGCCCCCTCCGTCACCGTTATGGCGGATAAAAGCATTGCTGCCGCAAGTAATCTCAACATTATTTTTTTCATGGCAAATCCCTCGCTTTCTTTTTTATGGCCCCAATGGATGTTTCAGACCGTCCATCTGCTCCTTGTCGACCCTGGCATCATCATACCATCAAAAGATTAAAATAAAATTAAAGAATCAGCGTTTCATAAAAATAACTAAAAATTCGCTTCCCTTTCCCTTCTCACTCTCCACGGATATCCTGGCATGGTGCAGTCTTGCGATCTCCGCCGCCATGGATAATCCCAGCCCCAGGGAATGCTCCTGGGAACATCTGGCGGCGTCTGCCTGATAGAACCGGTGAAAGATCCGATCCATCTCGTGCTGCTCCATCCCAATCCCATCATCCCGGACACTGATACAGATCTCTTCGTCCCTGCCAAAGGCACTTACCATGATATGTCCGCCGGCTCTCCCATAGCGGTAGGCATTGGAGATCAGATTGGTCAGCAGCCGCACCAGAAGCTCGGTATTTCCCCTGATGGCAAGGCCCGGTTCCGCGCGGCATTCCAGCGTGATCCCCTTCCGGCTGTTCAGCAGTTGTTCCTCCGAGACCAGTTCCACCAGCTGAGACAGGTCAACCTCTTCCTCTTCCGGCAGCACCTCCAGTCTCTCCAGCCGGGAGTACTGGAGCATCCCGTTCACAAGCCGTTTCATATAGCCCCCCTGACGCTGGATCAGCCGGAGAGCATCTCTGTATTCCTCCGGTGACCGCTCTCTGGCCAATGTCAGCTCCGTCTGCGCCAGTATAGTAGAAACCGGCGTCCGCAGCTCGTGAGACACATCCGAGGTAAATTGTTTCTGATTTTCAAAGGATCTCTCCAGCCGGTCCATCATATGATTGAAGGAATAAGCCAGCTGGTGCAGATCATCTCTGCCTCTTTCCAGCTCGATCCGGCGGGACAGGTCGGCTCCGTCATTGATGCTCTCTGCCGTCTCCGTCATCTTCCGGATGGGACGCAAAAATGTGCCCGCCAGCAGAAACCCTCCCACAATGGCTGCCAGCACCAGCAGGGGCGCCACAAGAAGTGTCAATTCCGCCATCCTGCCAAGGATCGTCTCGGAGGCATCCTCATTCACGATCCCCTGCAGTACCAGCCCCTCCATCTCTTCCGCTGCCAGCCTCACCTGGCACACATAATATTTCTCCTGGCCTGCCATCTGCGTCCAGATCCCCTCTCTGTCTGAGAAAGGAATCGCCACTGGGGATTTCCCGTAAATGGTCCTGCCGTCCCCGTCCAGCAGCACGGAATATACCCCTTTCCTCTCGGGAATAAAATCATCGTCGATCTCAAGATAACCGTCCCCATACAGGATATAGTGATCCCCCGGCTCCACGTCATCGCTGTCGAAGTCCTCTGTGTACTCAATCTCATCCCGGTTTTCCTCCACTACGGTACGCAGCGTCCCTTTTACATCACTGTAAAGAACATACCGGTTGATAATAAATATCATAGAAAACATAATGGCAAAGATCACGATCATCAATGCCGAAAACCATAATGTAATCTTTACCCTTATTGTCACTCTATTCTTCCTCCCGTATCACATAGCCGCGTCCCCGGACTGTGTGGATCAGTTTTCTGTCATATCCCTCATCAATCTTTTTGCGGAGATACCGGATATACACGTCAACCACATTGGTGCCGCCCTCATAATCATAATTGTATATGCTGTTCTCAATCTGTTCCCGGCTCACCACCTTATCCTTATTCCGCAGCAGATATTCCAGCAGGGAAAATTCCTTTGCCGAGAGATGGATTTCTCTGTCCGCCCGCATCACCTTATGAGCAGCCACATCCATGGACAGATCCCCCGCCTTATATACATTCATAACAGCGGCGGCTGTCTTTCTTGTCATAGCGCGGATCCGGGCCATTAATTCATCAAAGGAAAAGGGCTTGATCACATAGTCGCTGGCGCCGAGATCCAGTCCCCGGACCCTGTCCTCCACCGCATCCCGGGCAGTCAGGAACAGGATGGGTGCCATTCCGCCTCCGGCGCGGTATTTCTCCAGCACCTCAAATCCGCTCAGCACCGGCATCATCACATCCAGCACCACCGCATCATATTCCAGCTGTTCCATATAATAGAGGGCATCCCCGCCATTGTAACAGGTATCCACGGAATACCCGTCATCCATCAGCTTTTGCTTTATGATATCACAGAGATCCTCTTCGTCTTCTGCCACCAGCACGCGCATGTACTCACCTCTCACACCTGGAATTTTTTTAAGAAATTTCGGGTACGCTCATTTTTCGGATGGTCGATGACCTCCTCCGGCGTGCCTTCCTCTACTACCATTCCCTCATCCATAAATAGTATGCGGTCGGATACCGCTTTTGCGAACTCGATCTCATGTGTCACGATCACCATGGTCATCTTCTCCGCCGCCAGCCGCTTCAACACCCGCAGGATCTCGGCGGTGATCTCTGGATCCAGCGCCGAGGTAGGCTCGTCAAAGAAGAGCATTTTCGGTTTCAGCGCCAGCGCTCTGGCAATAGCCACACGCTGCTGCTGCCCCCCGGACAGTTCACAGGGATAGGAATCCTCTTTCTCCTCCAGCCCCACCTTGGCAAGCAGCTCCCTCACTTCCCGGTATACCTCTTCCCTGTCCCGTTTCTGAATTGTAACCGGTGCATCCGAGACGTTTTTCATCACGGAGAAGTGCGGAAAGAGATTGAAGTCCTGAAACACAAGCCCAAAATTAGACTGGGCTCTCTGCAGCTCCTTCCGGCCCGGGTATACGGCATTGCCGGCGGCGTCACTGGACACGATCTTCTCACTGCCGTAGGCAATCTCCCCGCCCTCTGCCCGCTCCAGAAATGTGGCGCAGCGGAGCAGTGTCGACTTACCGGATCCGGAGGGGCCCAGGATAGAGACTACCTCTCCCTCCTCCACATGCAGGCTGATATCCTTCAATACCTCTTTGTTGTCAAAGCTTTTCTTTATATGTTGAATCGTCAGTACGCTCATAATATTTCTCTCCTCCATTCCCGTTATCGATAGTAATCAAGCCTTCTCTCGATCTTTTCCATAACAAAGGCAACGATAAAGTTAAATACATAATAAAAGATTCCGGCGATAAACAGCGGCATCAACGATCTCTCGGCCGCCGAGATCTGCCTTGCGATGGTAAACATCTCAGTATAGGCGATGGCAAATGCCAGAGAGGTGTCCTTTACCAGTGTGATAACCTCATTGGTCACCGGCGGCAGCACCCGTTTCACCATCTGCGGGAAGAGGATGCGGAAGAATGTCTGGCTCCGGCTGTATCCCATCACTGCCGCCGCCTCCTTCTGCCCCCGGGAAATACTCTGGATGCCGGAACGGTAGATCTCCGCAAAGTACGCCGCATAGTTCAGTGAAAATCCGATGATCACAGCATAGAACCGGTACGAATACGGCGTCGATATACCGAATACATAATACGGCGCATAGAAGATAACGAAAAGCTGCAGCATCAAAGGGGTTCCCCGCATCACGGAGATATAGATCCGGGCGATCCACTGCAGGATCCGAAACCGGGACATCCTCACTGCCATGATGCCAAGCCCGAGAGGCAGGGAAAACAGGATCGTCAGCAGAAAGATCCCCAGTGTGGCAAGCATTCCCCCGGCCAGCTTTTTTAAGATCCCGGTAAAGGTAAAGGATGTATTGTTATCCGCAGCCTCTGTCCCGCTCTCTCCCTCCTCTGCCGGTGCGGCTTCAGAGGGCGCCGGTGTGGACAGGGCGCTTGTATCCACTGCAGGGACAGTTCCCCCGTCGATATATGTCTTATCTTCCATGCTGAGACTGGCGCTGTCCTCAAGCCCCCATTTCTTCACTATGGCAGCAAAGGTTCCGTCATACAGCATCTCTAGTAATGTTTTCTGAACCTTATCACGCAGCTCCTTGTTCCCCCGCTTAAAGCCGATCCCGTATTCCTCGGAGGATATATGCTCCTCCAGCATAACAAGGGAGTCTTCCTTTCCTTTTATCTGATAGGCCGCCACACCGATATCCATGCCCACGGCGTCCACCATACCGCTCTCCAGATTCATAATGGCCGCATTGTAATCCCCCACCTGCTGCAGTTCCTTCAGACTGGCAGCCAGCGCCTTATTCTCGTCTGTGGCGTCCTCGCCGGTGAGGGCAGCCAGGGCAGAAGAATCGCTCTGTACTACCAGTACCTTATCCTTCAGATCGGATAAGGCAGCGATTCCCGAATCCTTTTTCACGATGACTACCTGGGAATTATCCACATAAGGGGTAGACCATGTGTAGTCCTTCTCCCTGCCGTTCATGGTAAACCCATTCCATATACAGGAGATAGAGCCCGTATCCAGCTCCGAGTCCTTGGCATCCCAGGAGATGGGCCGCTTTACCAGCTTCCAGTTATTCCTCCTGCATACCTCCTCCGCAAGGTCCAGATCAAAGCCCACATAGCTGCCGTCCTCGTCCATATATCCATATGGCGGGAACTCGGCGTCAAAGCCTACGATAAATTCCTGCTGGCCGGCAGCGCTCACCGGCTCTGCTCCTGCCGGCATCAAAACCGCGGTGCATAAAAAGAGAAACCCGGCCATCAGCGCAGAAAGACCTGCAGCCAGGATTCTCTTTCTCTGTTTCCTCTTGTTCGTTTTCATATTTTCCTCCATTTGCGTGCAGCGAAGTTCGGGCGTGCGCCACAAACCTCCTCCATAAAGATTTATAGTTGACAGTTCCCCGGCCCGGCAGCTCCCATCCGGCTCCGCCAGGCAGTATCACTTATTTATTATCTATCCCGGGCAGTAAAATGTCAACTTATTTCTCTTCCTCCTCCCGCAGGCGCAGTCCTGCCGTACTGGTCACCGGCAGGGAGAAAATAATGCCGGCCACCAGAAGCACCGCCCCAAACAAAAACAGGAGCAGGATACCCGGTGGAACCGGCGCGATGGTAAAACTCAGCAGAAGCACGATGCCGATAATAGGCAGCACCGCCTTCCATGCCTCTTTCAATTTTTCAGTCAGCCTTGTGGGATATAAACTCAAACCCTCACTCCTTCACAATGGGATGTTCTGTAAGCTTTGTATCAGTTTACAGGATTTCCCGGAAGAATACAAGAGCTTTTGCAATCCCGGCCCGTTCCGGCGGGACGCCGGTGCCTCCCACAACTACAGCAGAATATTTACTGGCTCATATGCCGCCGGCATGGATTCCTCCCGGTCAGCGTCCCCGGCAGGCTCACTCTTCCGGCGGCTCTCCGCTCTGTCGTCATCCCTCTCTGTCGTCCGGTCTGTATCCTCTTCTGCCTCTCCCGATTCCCTGATCACCCGGCCGGCCTCTGCCAGAGTAGAGATCTGTGACGTTTCTGCGGACTGCGCCTTTGCCTGCAGATCCGCCAGCTGGGCTTCCTTTTCTTCCGTGGATACCCCGCTGTTTCTGTCCATCCGGATCTCCGACTGCAGGACACGGGCCTGCCCATCCATCTGAACCGCCACACTGCCCTGTGCGTCCGCCACTTTCATGGAGGAATCTGCCGAGATCATCGCCTGCATTCCTGCCTGGGACAATCCCGTGCCTTCCTTCCCCTTCTTCGCCGTCCTGTGGCCGCCGCCCAGCATATCATCCATGGATGTACCTTGCGCCCGCTGCTCCTTTCTCTTTTCAATCTGGTGCTGACGGAGCTGCTGGTTCAGTGAGGCGATCTCTTTCTGGATCTCCTGCCTCTTCTTCATCTTTTCTTCCACACTCATCGTATCATTGGAAGAGAGCTCCTGCAGCCGTTTCTGCGCATTCCCAATCTGTGCCTGAATGTTCCGGCTGACAGGATCTGACTGCCTGGTCATACCGGATCCGGCCTGTACCGCGGCGCCCTGTCCTGACCCTACGCTGTCGATCATCATATTCTTTCACTCCTTTCCTTAACGGATCCCCACCCCTACCTCTTTCATCGGGATATCTGCATGCCGACTTAAGGGATTTGCTGTGAAACCGCCTTTTTCTGCTGTGAACCCCGGCTCCGCACCAGGTCAGGCTCACCTGCGCCAGATCTACTCCAGCATCAGCATAACACTGAGGCGGAATTCGCCGCCGCACTGCTCCACATCGATATCTCCAAAATATTTCTCACTTACCCTGCGAATATTGATCAAACCGTAGCCGTGCCCCTCCGCCCGTTTCTTTGAGGTGGCGGGCAGCCCTGTCTCCTTGTCCCACCTCAGACTCCCGCAGAAGCTGTTCCTCACCTCGATCATAAAGGCATTTCTCCTTTGATAGGAGCGGATCGTGATATAGGGCTCCTCTGTGCCCCCTGCGGTGGTCGGGACATTCTCCACCGCATTCCGGAGGGCGTTGTGAAGGATCACGCTGACATCAAAGGCATTGATCGCCGATTCCTCTGGATAGTGAAAACCAGATTCGAACCGGATCCCCCTTTTTTCCGACTCCTTTTTTATCCCCTGGAGTATCACATCCGTAACCGGGTTGCCGCTTCCAATCTCTCCCGCCATGGCCGACAGTTCCGTTTTCAGCTCCCTGCCATAGCGCTCCGCCTCCGTCGCTCTGTCCATCTGATACAGCCCCTCCAGTGTGAGGATGTGATTTGTCATGTCATGGCGGATTCCCCGGATATCCTGATAGAGTTCCTCCACCTGTGCGATGTGGCCGCGGATGCTGTCCAGTTGTGCCGCCAGCAGTTCATTCCGCAGCCTCTCATCCTGCCCCGCACGGATCTTCTCATACAGAACGACAGAGCCGGCCATGGCGGCCACCGCCGCCAGACAATACAGCAGTGTCAGAATATCATAGAACTCCGGCATCTCCCCGGTGGTCCGGATATAAAAACTGCGGTAATACCACAGGATCATATAACCCACGACTCCCACAAAAGCAGGGGATGACATCACAAGAAGTTCCTTCCCTGTCATGTCGGAATATTTGCCTGCAAAGGCCCGGCTTACAGACCAGACGGCCATCCCCGTGAACAGCGTCCCCGCCGCCACATAAAAGAGGCACATCACCGCATACAGCGGCAGCCACATGTCCGGGTGATCCAGCATAAACCGGGACTCCTCGGCCAAACGATACAGCTTATCGTATAGGATCTCTGCCGCACCCCAGGTAAGCCAGCGCAGGGAAAAAAACACCGCCGCCAGAAACACCTTCTGCCCGTACCTCTTTCGGTCCAAACGGCTGAACACGGCCAGAGCCGCCAGGATCCCCATACCATACGCCGAAAACCGGCTGAAGTTCTTCGGCAGAATGTATAACACCAGCATAGCAACGGAATACGCCGTGCCGGCGGCCAGTGCCCCCCTTTTCTTTTCTGCAAAGGGCCGGAAAAAGCGGTACAGGACATATCCCGCCGCCAGCATTTCCGCCGCCACAGCAGCCTGCGATACCGCCTCCGCCCACATTTCGCCCTGTTCCATCTATTCCCTCCCCCCTCTCTGATTATACCGCAAATAGCTTTTCACAAACTGCCGGTAATTCTGCTTTGCCATCAGCACCTGTCCCTTTTCCAGCCAGATCGTTCCGGCATCGTATTTTCTGACATACTGGAAATTAATAAGATACGAGCGATGGGGGCGGAAGAAATCACTGCCGGCCCGCTCCTCCAGTTCCTTCATCTTGCCATAGTATTCAATATCAGAATGCATCGTATGGATGATCACCTTGCGGTCGAACACCTCGGCGTATACAATATCCCGAATCGGAACGCTGAAGTGCCTGCCCCCCGACTTTATCACAAGCGCCGGGACTTCGCCCCCGCCTGGCGGGGCGGCCGGCGCCGCCCTCTCCTGCCGTTTCCGGACCGCCCGCGCAAGGACTTCATACAATTTCTCATCGGAAAAGGGCTTCACAAGATAATGAAAGGCCCCTACGTCAAATGCCCGGAACACATAATCCTCCATGGCGGTAACGAAGATAATGATCATATCCGATTCCGCCTGCCGGAGCCGCCGGGCCGCCTCCATTCCGTCCATTCCCGGCATCCGGATATCCAGAAGGAGGATATCCGGCCGTATCGTTTCGCTGAGGATCTGCTCCCCGGTCTGATATTGTACTATCGTATCATTTGGATACCGGCACCGTATCCGTTCTGCCATCTGCCTCCGTATCTCCTGCTGGTCGTCGCATATTCCAATCCGCACCGTCCCACTCCTTTACATCCTGATGACTATATATTATACCGAATATATCGGGTAATTTGTATAAAGAATTGATTTCTGCTGGAACGCCCTGGTGTCCAAACGCTGCTACAAGTCCGCCATGCCGCTGGAGGAGGCCTTTGCAGAACTGAAACGCTCTGCCGGCACTCATTTTGGTCCCCAGCTCATAGCGGTCTTTCTCGGACTGCGAAATGAAATTACTGAATATCTGGAGTCCCATTAAGGGATACAGAGATTCCATCCGCAATATCTTCCTCCCTTAAATTTGTTTCACCGGAACCCACAGCTCACAAAACAGGCCGCTCTCACCTTTTTCAAAATATATTTCATAATCGGTATCCTCTGTCTGCGTATAACCGGTCTGTGGAACAAATTCCGTAAAAAACCGGCAGCCATACTTATATGCCGCGTCAATCACCGATATATCCATTGTCTGCAGCTCCTGGGCCGCTAATGTAAGCCGTCGTTTTCTAATGTATTCATTCGCCGTCATTCCTGCAATAAAGCGGAAGGTCCGATGAAAATTGTAGCTTGACATGTGCACGCTTTTTGCGGCATCCACATAACTAATATTCTCACAAATATGTTCTTCCATATAACGTACTGCCTGCTGTATAGCTGTTATCGATATATTCTCCAATGTTTTGCCTGTAAAGGGATTAGACAAGGCAGCAGTTTTAAGTAATTCCAGATAGGACTTACTTCCCCCTGCGCTGCACAGCTTCGTATGATCAGACCATGCCTGCTCATGGTTATTTTTCATCCTGAGATAAAACTCATATGTACTCATCTGTGCAATGTCATACTGGATATAGTAAAATGGAGTTTCCACGATATGTGTCTGGCGGGGCCAGCATATTCCCTGATGAATTTCCTCCAGAGATATGTTGTGCCAGGGCATATATTTACCCGAAATATCTGCCCACAGTTCACAAAGCTGTACTCTGGTCAACTTCCTGTCATACATCAAATGTTCAAATTCATCAATCGCGCATCGATAAGGAAGATTTTCAAGCTGCTGCATCAGATGACTGCATTTATATTCTTTTTCCTGATCTCCTATAAACAGTTTTAAATAGGGGTACATAAAGTGTTCCATTGTCTTGGCGTGTATTTCATTCACCGCCGGAGAGGAACGGTGTAATTCATATAACCGCTGCTTTCCCGCTGCCGTATAAAAAGCGAAAGCCATGGCCGAATTCATGGACAGCATATCCTGTTTCCAATCCGCCGCCTTTATCCCAGCGATGGCAGGAGTTACATATTTCCGGATATTGCTGCGGAACTCCTCAATCTCTTTTGTTCCATAATCCTGACGCCCCTGGATGCGATATCCAAGATCAATATAACTGTCATCTTATCGCACTCATCCCGCAGAGCATAGACTGGCGGCTCCTCCATACCCTGCATTCTCACCTCTTCCATACTGTATGAGTAATCAATTCCGCACAAATAGCGAATATAAATAATTTCTTCCTGAAATAGCATATATTCTATTTCATTTTTCACCTCCAGCCACACGTCGCGGAACGTCTGATAGGAATCTGCATTCTGTATCCTATCCTTACAATCGTTGCTCAATGGCGCATTGAGCTAATTATAGCATCCATCTATGAATTTTTCCATTCTAACAACGCGTTCTTTTCACTCTGGCTTATCGATCTGGATCAGCTGCGCATTGAGGCTTTCGGCAAACCCTTCCGGCATCATGCTCCCCGCCATTTTCACCATGGCCTCCGGCGTCATGGATTTCATCATGTCCCACATGCCAACACCCGGCGCCAGTTCAAAGTTTGTCGCCAGTTTCACCGCCTTCGACGTAACCTCCATGGCCTCCGGCGACCTGGCGATATCCTCCAGCTTGCACCGGATATTATATTTCCCTTCCGGAAATTCCATCGGCGCCTTCAGATCCAGGTCTCCCATCAGGCTGAACCAGTTCGCTACCCCTTCCGCCCTCTCGTTTACCTCGGGAAGGACATAGATCTCCGGTTCCTTCTCCACCCTCTCGATGGTCATGCTGTCCCTGCATTCCCCTGCTGCCGCGGTTATCTGGTTAAATCCCGGCTTCAATGCCACAGAGAACACAAAAACCTTGTCCGCACTCTGCACCCCTTCCAGTTCTCCATTCAGAAAAAGGGATACCTCCGGCTGGTTGGAATACACCCGGATCTCCGTCGTATCACCCGCTCTCTGGGCGTAGCGCCGTCCGCACAGATGAACCATTGGCTCACGGTTCCAGTACGCCTTATAAATATAATAGCTATCCTTTTTTGTCTTCCTGTCCATAGTGACAAGTCCCTTATTATTCCTGCCGGAGACACCGCCCTCATTTCTTGCCGCACAGCCAAAGTCAAACATATTCCATACGTGGCTGGACCAGATCCAGGGGCGGCTGCTTAATACCTTGGCCATGTGTTCATGGTATAGGGCCTGGTATTCCTCGCTGTAATCCTTGCACGCCGGGTCGGGGCCGTGATAGGTGATGATCCCCTCACATCCGTACTCCGACAGGCCAAGACAGATGTCAGGATGCATCCGGTGGAAGTCATCCAGCCATGGCCCGTTATCCTCCATCTTCTGACCATACCATCCGAAATAATGATTGTAGCTCTCCACATCCGTTATGCCGTGCAGCGGACTGTCCAGCGGCGTCATAGAGACATGGGCGATGGTGGTAAGCCGGGTGGAATCCAGCTCCTTGCAGAGGGCATTCAGCTCCCGGTGGTTTTCCACCAGCTTCTCCGATATGCCGCCGATGAGTATCTCATTGGATATTCCCCAGAAACAGATACTGGCATGATTCCTGTTCTGGATCACAAGCTCCTTTAACTGCGAAATACAATTCTCATGGGCCGCAGGATCCTGATTCATAATGCTGATAAAGGGTATCTCCGCCCATACAATGAAACCGAGCTCATCACAGGCATCATAGAAATCCTGGGAATGCTGGTAATGTGCCAGCCGGATCGTGTTGGCTCCCAGTTCCTTAATGATTCTGGCGTCCTGATAATGGTCCTCCCTCGTCAGGGCATTTCCCTTATACAGCATGTCCTGATGACGGCTGACGCCCCGAAGGGGTGTTGGCACTCCGTTCAGTATAAAACCTTTCTCCGGGTGGCAGGAAAAGCTCCTGACGCCGATCCGCGCGGATACCTCATCATACGCTTCATTGCGTCTCTGTAGCACCGCGGAAACGGTATACAGATAGGGATGATCGCAGTCCCATAGGGTAACCTCCGGCACCGAGATCTTTACCGCCGCGGCGTCTGCCGGGCGAATGGCTACCGCCACCTCTCTCCCCTCGGCATTGCAGATCCGGTACATAACCGTGAAGTTCTCGTCTCCGCCCCGGATTTCCGATTCCAGCGCAAACTCCGCCCCGCCCCGGCCGTCGGGAAGGGCCGTAACACTCAGGCCGCTGGTTCCCCAGTGCTCCAGCTCAAAATGCGTGTGCGGCACACTGATGAGATTTACCCCACGGTATAGGCCTCCATAAAATGTAAAATCCGCGGACTGGGGATAGACACTGCTCTTATTTTCGTTGCTGCAGGCAATGACGAGCAGATTCTCACCATGCCTTTTGCACTCATCCGTAATATCTACACGGAAGGTGGAATACCCGCCCTCATGATAGCCCACGCCCTTTCCATTTACATAGACGCTGGCCTGCTGCCCTGCCGCCGGAATATCAAGAAATACACGCCCGCCGGGGAGGGGCTGTGACGGCGTCTCAAATTTTCTGGCATACCAGTAACAGCCCCGGTCATATTTTCCGTTTCCATCGTGTCCGTCTATGGCATTCCATGTGTGGGGAAGCTCCACGGAATCCCAGTCCTCTGGAAAAGACTGCGGAAGCCCGGCATCCCTCTGTATAAATTTCCAGTTTTTGTTTAGATTTATTATTTTCCTCATAATCCCTCCTGTGAAACCTCTGATTCTATGCACTTCTTTTCCTATTTTTTCATATTTCCATGGTTTTTATTCACTAGGGCATGTCTGAAAAAAAAATGGATCCAGAGAACTTTCGTCCTCTGAATCCATCTGTAATTACTGTACTGAAATTATTTTACAAGACCTTTGTTCTTGTACAGCTGTTTAACCTGCTTAGCTGTCAGGGCTTTCTTCCAGATTGTTACATCATCATAGAGAGCTCTTACCGGTACGTCCCATCCGTTGATACCCAGGAAGAACTTAGTCTTGCTGGAGATTGTCTTCTTCGGAACGGCACCATTACCATACAGCTTACCATTGATGTATGTAGCTCCGTTATAACCCTTGCAGTAGCCTTCGCCGCCTTTTTCGCCATACTCTGTGATCTTTTTCTTGCTGTGGTCTACAACAAGTGTAACATGTACCCATTTCTTGGAGTCAAAAGCAGTACCATAGGTCCACTTAGCTTCTCCTGTCGCTTCATCTACACCATTCTTGCAGTACCATGGCCACTCATCTGATTTGCCCTGTACGCAGCGTGACCAGATAACCGGTGTACCACCGATCTCAGCGATATCACTTCTCTTTGTAATGGACATCCATTTTGCACTTGCATCTTTCAGATCTGTAGCAGCGAAGAATACCGGGCTGAAATCACCGATACCATTCGGAATCTGGATCCAGAAAGATACTGTCCAGGAACCGGAACCAACATTCACGCCTTTCAGCTGAACGCCGTATGTTCTGTCAAGGAACAATGCCTTGCCGTTTTTACCCTTCTTGTACTGTACTTTCTTCTTGCTCTTGGTTGGCATAATGCCGCCCTTTGCTTTCTTTGTAGCAGCCTCTGTGGGTTTGTATGTCTCAGCACTGTCACCTTTGCGGGCTACTGCCACTACATTTTTGTTTGCTTTGTTCATGTTAAATGTGTAAGCTGCCTTCGGCACCTTTACTTTCTTTGCGGATGCAGCAGGTGCAGACACAACAGAACCTACTACTAATGCTGTAGCAAGAGCGCCACATAAAAATCTTTTCATCATTATTTTATTCCTCCTTTTTAGTTTTATAAAAGATTTGTGAGTTCATTTTAGCATCTGTATAATCTTTTGTCAATACTGTCAAATAAAAATGTGTAGCAATTGTGTTTTATTGTAAACTTTTAACATAAGTCTGCCGCCTTTGTGACATAATTTCGCAGATCCTTCTTCCTGCCGTCCCATATTTTACCTATTTAGCCTATAAATTACCGCCGCTCTTTCCGGTATTCTGAAACATCTGTCTCCAGAATGATCTTCCGGATGGGAAGGATACTGCCCGGCGACACAGAGAGCTCATCGATTCCCATGGCGAGAAATTCCCTTGTCAGTTCCAGGTCGGCTCCCAGTTCCCCGCAGATGCCCGCCCATATTCCTGCTTTGTGGGCGTTTTCCGCCACCATCCGGATCATCTCCAGCACCGCCGGGTGATGGCTGTCATAGAAATCATCCAGCTTCGGGTTCTGCCGGTCAATGGCCAGGGTGTACTGGGTCAGGTCATTGGTCCCAATACTGAAGAAATCTACTTCCTTCGCCAGCTCGCCACTGATCATCACAGACGCAGGCGTCTCGATCATAACCCCCTGCAGGGGATCGCCGTACCCAATGCCCTGTGCCTTCAGCTCCTCTTTTACCTGTTCCACGATCTCACCGATTTTACGGATTTCCCACAGGCTGGTGATCATGGGATACATAATGGCAATATTTCCATAGGCGCTGGCCCGCAGCAGTGCCCGCAGCTGTGTCTTAAATATCTCCGGGCGGGTGAGGCAGATCCGGATGGCCCGGCAGCCCAGAGCCGGATTCTCTTCCTCTTCCATGTCAAAATAATCACACTTCTTGTCTGCACCGATGTCCAGTGTGCGGATGATAACTCTCTTCCCCGCCATTGTCTCCGCCACTTTCCGATATATCTGAAACTGCTCTTCCTCACTGGGGAAGTCCTCTGATTCCAGATAGATAAACTCACTCCGGAACAGTCCGATCCCCCCGGCGTCATTCTGCAGCACCGTGGCAAGATCACGAATATTGCCGATATTGGCATAGAGCATAACCTTCTGACCGTCCCGTGTAACATTCTCCCTGCCCTTCAGGCTCAGAAGAAGCTCCTTCTGTTCCTCCTCCTGCTGTTTGCGCCCGTTCATCCGGGCCAGAGTATCCTCATCCGGCTCCACGTAGATGCAGCCGCCAGCGCCGTCCACCACAGCCATCTTACCATCTACAGTCTCGTCCATGGGTATTTCGGTGCCGATCAGCGCCGGGATCCCCATGGTCCGGGCCAGTATCGCCGTATGGGAATTCACGGAACCGTGCACCGTGACAAAGGACAGAACCTTATCCTTATCCATCTGGACCGTTTCCGACGGCGCCAGATCATCTGCCAGTACGATCACCGGCTCCTCCGACTGGATCCCGCCGGCGGCACCGCCGTTCAGCACTGTGATGAGGCGCTCCGAGATGTCCTTTACATCCGCCGCACGGCCTCTCATGTAGTCGTCGTCCATAGAAGCGAACATCTGCGAAAAATTATCGCCTGTCACGGCTACTGCATATTCGGCATTGACTTCCTGTGTCTCAATAATGTTCTCCACGGATTCCACAAAATCATCGTCCTCCAGCATCATCTGATGGACCTCAAACACCGCCGCATTTTCTTCCCCGACTTCGTTCAGCGCCTTGTGATACAATTCCTTTAACTGCTCCATGGCAGTCCCAGAGGCCGCCCGATATCGGTCCTTCTCCTTCGGAATATCTGTAATCCTTGTTCTCCTGACCTGCTGCTCACCCTTCTGGTAAACATAGATCTTTCCGATGGCAATCCCGCCGAATACACTTTTCCCATTAAAAACCTGCATACATTTCCCCTCCATCCGCGCATATCCGCTGCGCCCAGCGGGTCCGTAAAGCGACCCGGATCTACAGATTCTCCTGCATAAATTTGCTGATGGCTTCAAACGCCGCCTCTTCATCCTCACCATCAAAGGTAATGGTCACCTCATTGCCATTCTTGACACCCAGCCCCATGACAGCGAAGATCTTCTTACAGTCCCCGCTCTTTCCATCCTTCGTCATGGTGATGGTACAGGAAAAATTCTTGGCTGCCTTGATCAGCTCCCCTGCCGGCCGTGCATGGATTCCCTCCTGATCTGTAATTACATAAGTAAACTCTTTCATAATGATTACCTCCTAGATTTATTTTATTATAATTTTATTACCTCACATCGTTTCATTACTTCCTCTGCTTCCGCCCTGGTGGCGAGATTTTCCGAAAATGCACTGGCGCTTCCGGTGGAGACCCCCATACGGAAGGCATATTCATAATCCCTCCTGGTGATCCAGCCAGTGACAAAGCCCGCCACCATGGAATCCCCGGCACCCACGGAATTTTTCAGTTCTCCTGCCGGTGCCTCCGCCATATAGACCTCACCGGTCTCACTGACAAGGACAGCTCCCTGGCCGCCCATGGAGACCAATACATTTGCTGCTCCCCTCTCCTGCAGCTTCTTCGCATAGGGGACTACCTGTTCCCTTGTGGTGATGCTGACGTCAAAAAGCTCTCCCAGTTCATGGTTATTAGGCTTGATCAGGAACGGATGATATGGCAGCACATTCATCAGCAGGTCGCCGGTGGCGTCCACCACAGCCATAATCTTCTTCGACTCCATTCGTTTCAATATGAGCCGGTATATATCATCCGGCATGGACTTGGGGATACTGCCCGCCAGTACAAGGACGTCCCCCTGGGACAGCTGTTCCAGCTGCGCCATAAGCTGATCCATTTTGTCCGGGGAAATCTCCGGTCCCATGCCATTGATCTCTGTCCCGTCAATGTTTTTCATTTTAACATTGATCCGGGAAATCCCGGCGGGAATTCGGATAAAATCCGCCTGAATGCCGTATTCTTTGAGGTTCCTTATGATCTCCTCCCCCGTAAATCCTGCTACAAAGCCCAGCGCCGTGTTGTCAAGCCCCAGCTGCCTGAGTACGATGGATACGTTGATCCCCTTCCCGCCAGGGAGCATATGCTCCGTGGCGGTGCGGTTCGTCATCCCCAGTTTAAAATCTTCAACCGAGACTATATAATCCAGCGAAGGATTAAAAGTCACTGTGTAGATCATATCCTGCTCCTTTCTGACTACGAAAGTCTCTCCAAAACCCAACTTACATCTGCCGTCGTTTTCAGTTCCTCAAGAACCTCCTCATCCTCCAGCATCTCACAGATTTTCGCCAGCAGATCCAGGTGTTCGTCCCCGATTCCCGCGATGCCGAACACAAGCTGTGCCTTCTCTTCACCAAAGTCAACACCCTCAGGATATTGAAGAAGAACGATCCCGGTTTTCTTTACCGTCCCCTTGGCCTGTGTCGTCCCGTGAGGGATGGCCACGCCCATTCCCATATAAGTCGTCACGATCTTCTCCCGCTCCTGCATGGCATCCACATAGGAAGCGTCCACATAGCCCAGCTCCGCCAGCAGTTCACCCGCCGACTGGATCGCCTCCTCCTTCGATACGGAAGGCTGGTTCAGCCGGATGCCTGCCGCTGTGATCACATCCCGGCCGTCCCCGCCGGCTCCGTCCTGCTCAGCCTGCCCCGCACTGCCCTCTGCAGCGGTAACCGCAGTGTCCGCTCTGTCAAGCTTCTCATAGAGAGCATCGAGATTCGGATCACTCAGGAAATTTCCAATGGTGATGATCTGTGCCTGCGGTGCGGACCTCTCTGCCCGTTCCACCAGCGTCACCTGCACCACCGCGATATCGCAGTCTCCGGGAATATTGTCCACGGAGGTATTTGCCACGGTAATGTCCGGCCGGATCCCCTGGATCCGCTTTCTAAACTTCGTTGCCCCCATGGCGGAGGAGCCCATTCCGGCGTCGCAGGCGAAAATAATCTTTTTTATAGCAGAACCGTTTATGTCGGATGAGATACCCTGTTTCGCCATGGCGGCCTGCCCCTTTGCCTCTGCCTTTCTGGCCGCCACCTTATTCTGAGCATCCTCCAGACTCTTACTTCCCGCCATCTTCACAATAGGCGCCGCGATCGCGAAGGATATGGCGGCAGCCAGCACCACGCCCACAATAACCTTCCACATATCCGGCCCGGGTGTCATCATCAGATAGGCGATTATGGAGCCCGGTGAAGCTGGTCCCCTCAACCCGCAGTTCATCATATTAAACCAGAAGATAGCTGCCATGTTGCCTGCGATAGGAGCGATGATCACGGCGGGATTCATCAGTATATACGGGAAATAGATCTCATGGATCCCCCCGAAGAGATGGATGATCACGGCACCCGGCGCCGACTACCTCGTTCCCTTGTCACGACAACAGAACATGTAGGCCAGCAGTACCCCCAGACCCGGTCCCGGATTGGCCTCCAGCATATACATAATGGATTTGCCAAGCTCCTCTGCCTGCCCGGTGGCGATAGGGGTAAACACCCCGTGATTGATGGCATTGTTCAGGAACAGCACCTTCGCCGGCTCGATAAATATGGAAACCAGCGGCAGAAGTCCGTGATTGACAAGGACGTTGACCCCAGCTGTCAGGACGGCGAGGATCCCGCTCATCAGCGGCCCGATGGCAATATAGCTCAGCAGTGCCAGAACCAGGCCGAAGATACCCACAGAGAAGTTATTGATCAGCATCTCAAAGCCCGCCGGCATATGTCCTTCCATCCGCTCATCGAATTTCTTGATACAGAAACCGCTGAGAGGGCCTACCAGCATGGCTGCCATCAGCATGGTAATCTCTGTGTTGCTCATGATGGCACCGATGACAGCGATAGCCGCCACTACGCGCCCCCTGTCGCCCCCCACCATTTTGCCGCCGGTGGCGGCGATAAGTACTGGAATCAGATACGTCAGCATAGGAGATACCATGGAACTGAAATTCTTATTCGGGATCCATCCGGTATCGATAAACAGCGCCGCCAGAAATCCAAACGCAATGAGGGCACCAATATTCGGCATCACCATAGCCGATAGGAATTTACCAAATTGTTGTACTTTATTTTTCACAATACGACCTCCTTTTATACAGTTTTTCACTGCATGATCCAAAGGAAGCCACAACAGAAAACAAAATTATCTCAGAGCACCGTTACCTTGTGATCCCGGCATTCCTTTCGGAAATCCGGCGGCAGATGGCCGTCCGACACAAGGATATCGATATCATCCAGTCCGCAGATGGAATAGGTCCCCTTCCGGTCCAGCTTGGAGGAATCCATCAGCACGATGACCTCCTCCGACTGCCGTATGGCAGTGCGCTTGAGGATGGCCTCCTCTTGGTTGCCACAGGTAAAACCGGTCTGATATTCAAAGTTCATCACCCCAAGGAATGTCTGGTGAAAATTCACCATCTCCAGCTCCTTTACAACCGATGTGCCGTACACGCTGACACTGTACCGATTCAGCTTTCCCCCCGGGATCAGCACCGTGGGCTCCGACAGCCCGGCCAGCTCCGTGGCACAGCTGAGTCCCGTCGTATAGATCAGGTTCGACTGATCGGGAAACAGGCGGGCCAGCATCGTCGTCGTACTGCCGGAATCAAGAAACACCGCCGTATCCGGTTTGATCAGCCCCGCCGCCTTCTCCGCGATCTCTTCCTTCTCGTCCTGATTCCGTATGGAGCGGTTGTTCAGATAATCGTCCGTCCCGATGACAAGCTGGACCGACTTCGCACCGCCATGGATCCGAACGATCTTCTTCTCCTGATCCAGAGCTTTAAGATCGGTCCGCAGCGTCATCTCTGACACATTGGGAAAATTCTCTTTGATCTGTATGAAACGCACATAACCCAGCCGGTTCACCAGTTCCACGATCTGTTTTCTGCGTGTATCCATTGAATCCATATGTTCTCCCTCCCGCCAAAATCCATGGAAAAGAGAATTTCAGCGTTTCTACTTCTCAACAAAATTTTCCAGCAGATATTCCTCCGCTTCCGGGCACCAAAGTCCTTTGTGGGCCTCAACAATATCCGCCAGCGCCCCATAGCGGTGGTCCTTCCG
Organism: Eubacteriaceae bacterium; assembly: GCA_910574015.1. GTDB lineage: Bacteria > Bacillota > Clostridia > Lachnospirales > Lachnospiraceae > Eubacterium_F. The sequence goes on from CAJSYQ010000010.1 coordinate 93,284, forward strand.
CTCCTCTCCTGCCTTCCGCAGCTCATCCAGCGCGGTGAGCGGCATGGACAGATGGGTGTAGATCAGTTTCTTTCCCCCCGGGATCTTCGGCAGGTTCAGTGTCGTCTCTGCCGCGGCGTCCAGTCCTCCAATATGCGTCACCATAACCGCCGGATCGATCCGTTTGGCTGCCGTCAGCTCCAGGGATTCGATCATATCCGCCGTATTTCCCCCGGTAGTTCCCATGACATGGGTGGAATTGTAGTGAACGTCATAGAAATTCATGGATGCACTAAACTTATTGTCCGTTGGTCCCGCAAAGAAGTTCAGGCACCCGTCCCTTCCAAGGATATCGCCGGACTGCTGTACCACTGCTGCCACCGGCGCATAGCAGAGTACATCGTCGTACCCGGTGCCGCCGGAGATAGAGAGAAGCTCCGCCACGGGATCCTCACACTCTCCTGTGTTGACGAAATGCAGTGAGATTCCCTCTCCCTCATATTCGGCCGGCGGGAACAGCTCCTCCGCCCGGTCGAGACGTTCCTGGTTCAGGTCTGTCACCACCACCAGGGAGGGCCTCACATCACGGTGCAGGGCATAGGTCAGTGCGCCCAGTCCCATGGGACCGGCTCCCGCCATAATGGCAAGCTTGCCGTTTTCCTTGATCCCCATCTCGTGCTCATACACACCCATCCGGGTGTGGTATGCCGCATTAAAGGCCCCGATACTGCATGACATAGGCTCTGCCAGGGACGCCTCATAGTAGGCGCGCCCTTTGTACTCCAGCAGGCAGCCAAGCTCCATTACCTCTGCCGGAATGATACAATAGGTCGTATCCCCCCCGAAAAATTCATAGGAATACCCCGGGCTCCACATGGTCCCCTTATAATTCAGTGCCGGCTGAAGTGTAAACTTCATACCAGGGGCGAAGGTATCCTGATGGTTCTTCCCCACCTTCACGATATCGCCGGCAAATTCATGTCCCATAATGGCCGGATGCTCTGCCACATCATCGTGAACCCTCTTGTGCTCCGGCCCCAGAATGGCACATTTGTAGGTAGACATACAGATGCTGTCAGACACTACCTTTACCAGAATCTCATCCTCTTTGATCTCCGGGAGCTCGAATTCCTCAAGCCTCAGATCATTTGCCGCGTGCAGTCTTACTCCTTTTGCTCTCATAAAAAATGCTCCTTTCTTAATTTTAATGCGGTCGTCTCCCTTTTGCAACAACAAAATTGCTAATGGCAGCCGTTTTTGTCGAACCAAAAGTATTTTTGTTGTTTCAATAATTGTTATCCCTATTATATCTAGTATTTCAACAGTTGTCAACTGTTATTTCAAAGATTTTCCACTTTTAAACCAATATTTATTTTATCCCGGATAGAAAACTTTATTCTCCCATTTCGGAAGGGGACAGCAGCACGAAACAGGGACCGTTCCACCACTTTACAAAACATTTTTTATAGGATATACTGATACCGGAAAATTTTTAAAAAGGAGGATCAAAATGAAAGATCAATTAGAAAATCTGTCCGCATCGGCCTATGGTCTCGCAAAGCGGGGGATTACCTGCAGACTCCGGCAGTTCACCGCCCTGCTGCTCGTTTCCCTGACCATTCTGGGCCTGTCTGCCTGCTCATCTTCAGAAAAAGACACTGCCTCCGGCTCCGCCGTCCAGCTGGACACCCAGGCAGAATATGTAAAAGCATTTCTGGACGCCCTATGCCGGGAAGATTATGAAGCCTATGCCAAAGCCTGCAGCGTACCCGTCAGCGAAGTCAAAGAGGACGGTCCGGAATATATCAAAAGCATTATTGAAAATGAATTTACCTATATCCCCTCGGATGCCATGGTGGAATCCTTTGCCGGGACACTTCAGAAATTATTTGCCAAATGCAGATACACCGTCAAACCCGCCGTGCAAAATGACAACGGCTCTTACTCCATTCCCGTATCCATCCAGAAATTCAATGTATTTAAAACTGCCCTGGATAAGGCGGATAGGGATTATAACGAATGGAAGAAAGGCCAGTCCGATGATATGGACGCAGATGTGATGACAGACAAATTCTTTGAATTTATCACAAAATACTGTGAAGAAGAAATGAAGGCCCCCCAGTATGCCGGAGAGGAAACCGTAACGGTGACGCTCACAGTATCCAAGGAAGATGATGGGATCTATACCTATGGCGAGGAAGATATCGATCATCTTCTCTATGGTTTGATGGACCTGTCCGCCTGGGATGATCTGGTAGCAGAGGATGAGGAAGAGTAACTATCCAATCCAGCAGGAGGAATTTCTCTTAGTCGAGAAATTCCGACCTCTCAAACCACCGTGCGTACCATTCACGGCGGTTCAATTCAGCTTAACAATATCGATCATTACATGACATTAAAAGGAATTAAAAAGTATAGCCACTTACTCGTTGATATTGCTCATGAATTAGGAATTAAAAGACAAGAAGCCTATAATTTTGTAGATAAGGAAAAATCTAACTTTTCAAAAATGTTAAAAGGAGAAAGACCACTTAAATACAACTTTATTATCCCTTTGGAAAAAATATTTGGTATTTCATTGGCTCGGTTACTATATGAAGATGCGTACAAATTACCTGTTGAAAAGAAAAATGTACCGTTCAATAAAGGCTTTCGATATTACGCATATTTAGATAATCCGAAATTATATAAAGATGAATTCGATGTGCTGCTTGCAAATGATGGGAAATCTATCCTTACTCAATCCGATGAATTTGGCAAAACCTTCCTCGATTATGTAGTTGAATATCATTCAGTTAATGGTGTTAGATATCTTCACGACGAATATGGAATAAAATTGAGATGGTCTCATAATCATTTTGAATTTAAGAAAGATAAAGGTATAATATCGATCCGTTTTGAAAACAGCATTGAGTTTGCCCGTCTGGTTGCAAGTATGAATGATGCAGAACTGTTCAACGATATTTATGACTCCTACCATATGTTTTTTTCAAATGGTCACTATGCTACAGAAGCTTGTATTTTTTGTCAAGGCGATTATTTGGAAATAATGCTAGACAATGATGACTTGTTTAATTCAATATTTGAAACAAAACCTTATGAGTTTAAGTTGGGAAGTTACGGCAGAAGAATGAAACAAGTTGATTCTATTACATACCATTCCATCAACCCAATAATTAATAACTGTTTAAGATATGCTTTGAAACACTTGGATAAATATAAGCATAGAGCAATAGATATATTAAAATTTGGAATTAACTATAATAGAAGAATAGCCAGCCAGATAGATTTTAACGATTATTTTGTTTGTAATGAACTTGGTGGATTAATAAATTCAAGAAATGAAGATGACTACAATATTTTTATTTTTGTCGATGTAGAAATAAATGATGATGAAATATCATGTTTAATTAATCAATTACTGAAATTCAAATAAGTGAGTACAACCGACATAATCAGGGCAATTTCTATTAAGATAATTTTAGAAGGTTATGTTATATTAAATTGGAAGGGAGGGTCAGGAATGAACAATAATTCGGTTACAGAAAAGGTGGTAGACTATATAGAAGCTCACATTAATGAAGATCTGCCGCTTGATAAAATAGCAAATGCCTTGCATTACTCAAAATTTTATATGGCCAGAATTTTTACGGAGGATACAAAATGTACGGTTTATAAATACATAAAAGGACGTAGATTGACTTTGGCAGCTCAAAAGCTTGTGGAAACAGAGCAGCCCATTGTTGAAATTGCTTATGACGCACATTATGACTCACAGCAAGCGTTCACTTTAGCCTTTAAGCAATTATATGAATGTACGCCAAATATTTATCGAAAGAATGGTGTGTTCTATCCTAAACAATCAAAGATCTGCATGATGAGTTCATTGAATGGATACTCATTTATGTGTTCTTTAGCAGGAGGTAAATTCGCAGCATGAGTACAATTCCTTATGTGATTGAACAGACAAGCCGGGGAGAACGTAGTTATGATATCTTTTCAAGACTGTTGTCCGACAGAATTGTTTTTTTAGGAGAAGAGGTAAGTGATGTTTCAGCAAGTTTGATTATTTCACAAATGCTATTTTTAGAATCACAAGACCCGGGGAAGGACATTCAGTTATATATTAATAGCCCAGGCGGTTCTGTTTCGGCGGGTTTTGCTATTTATGACACAATGCAATATGTCAAATGTGATGTTTCGACAATATGTATCGGTCTTGCTGCCAGTTTTGGAGCGTTTTTATTGGCGGGAGGTGCCAAAGGAAAGCGTCTCGCTCTGCCTAACGCCGAAATTATGATACATCAGCCTGCCGTTCATGGAAAGGGGATTCAAGGGCAGGCAGCCGATATAAAAATAACATCGGACCACATACAAAAAAGCAAAAAGCGGTTGAATACCATATTATCAGAAAATACAGGTAAAAGTATTGATGAGGTTGCTATTGCAACGGAACGCGATAATTATATGACGGCAAGAGAAGCCATCGATTTTGGCTTGATTGATAAAATTATCGATAAACATTAATTGCTGTAGAATTCAAATAGATGATTTTCTGCAAATAAAAAATGCCATGCAATGGAACAGCTTATTGCATGGCATTTTTTATTTTCCCGTGGATCCTATTCCTCCTGGCGGCACTGCTCCAGCACATGGTTATAGAAGGTCCGGACCGCCGGCGCCAGGTTATCTGGATTCAGCGCCGCAATCCCTACGATCCGATATGCCTCTTCCTCCAATGGATAACAGTCTACCTCATAGGGAATATCCTTCATTACCATCTGCGGCATGAGGCAGATGCCGAACCCGTTGGCCACCATGGCGATGGTGGACAGATCATCCACCACATGATAATCGGATTTCACATTCAGATTATTTTCTTTCATAAATTTCTGGATATCGGCGTCAGTACTCTCTCTCTGAGTCACAAATTTCTGATTTCTCAGTTCCTGGATCCCCACAGTCCCACGCCCGGCTCCTATCGCCATCCCCTTTGGCACAACGCATATCAGCGGATCCTTATACAACGGCTGGATGGGGAGATCCGCCGCACTGGATGCGGACAGGAAACCGATATCCACAACCCCGTTTTTGATCCAGTACACGACATCGTCATAGGTTCCCTGAAAGAGTTCGATTGTAATGGCCGGATATTTTTCCTGGAAGGAATGCATCAGCTGCGGCATCCAATTCGTACACACACTGGAAAAACAGCCGATCCGTATGCGCCCCTGTTTCAGCCCGTTAAATTCTGCGATGACCTGCTGCAGACTCTCGTCACTGTTGAGAACCCCATTTACATAGGGAAGAAGACGCTCCCCATAACTGGTGAGCGTCACACCGCTTTTGCTCCGGTTTAATATGGCAAAGCCAAGCTCCGTCTCCATGGCAGATACCGCGTGGCTGACGGCAGAAGGCGTCAGTCCAAGTATCTCTGCCGCCCTGCGGAAACTGCCCTGGTCGGCCACCGTCTTAAATACCTGATAGTTTAATAATGTCATCGCCTGTTACCTCGCCGTTTTGTACAGAAGCTCCTCCCATCTCCGGTCCACTTCCTCCTGAAACTGCTGGATCAGGTGCTCGTTCCCCTTCTTGAACAAATGCTTAAATCTTCCCTGCTCCCGCAGGAAATCTTCGATGGGAAGCTTTTTCTTCGGTTCATAGGAGAGTTTCCATCTGCCGTGGTCCACTTCAAACAGCGGCCAATAGCAGGTTTCCACCGCCAGCCGGCAGATTTTCATGATGTCCGCCGTCTCATACCGCCAGCCCCGGGGACACGGCGTCATAATGTTTAAGAAGCTGGCCCCCTCTGTATAAATTGCCCTCTCCGCTTTCTGATGGATGTCCTTAAAGTCCGTTGTAAAGGTAGTCTGCGCCACATAGGCCACATCGTGATCCGCTATAATACTGGCGAGATCCTTCCGGTTCTGCAGCTTCCCGTCGGATTCCCGCCCCACCGGGGTCGTCGTGGTGTCCGCATACATCGGGGTGGCAGAGGAACGCTGAATGCCGGTGTTCATATAGGCGCCGTTGTCATAGCACACATAGACCATGTCATGTCCCCGCTCCATGGCTCCGGACAGAGACTGAAAGCCGATGTCATAAGTGCCGCCGTCCCCGCCAAAGGTAATGAACTTAAAGTTGACATCCTCCGGAAGCTTTCCCCTTTTTTTCAGCACCTTATAAGCAGTCTCCACACCGCTGAGGGTGGCGCCTGCATTCTCAAAGGCGTTGTGGATATAACTGTCCTCCCATGCCGTATAGGGATACATAAAGGAGGAGACCTCCAGACAGCCCGTAGCGTTGCCGATGACGGCATGATCTTCCTGACGCAGGGCGCGGAGAACGGCCCGGACAGCAATCGTGGCACCACAGCCGGCACACATCCGGTGCCCGGGAGCCAGTCTCTCCGGTTTCCCCATCATGGTTTTTAAACGATATTCACTCATTTTGTCTTATCCTCCAACCGTTACTTTCTGAGCCGTATGTACTGATACTGCTCCACACTGGCGCCCTTCTCTATCATATCTTCCAGTTCTCCAAATATTCCCATGACGTCCCGGACCGTAAAATCACGTCCGGCAAGTCCGTAGATATAGTTCACTGTCTCGATCATTATCTTATTCCTAAAAAGCGCAGCCGGTACTTCACTGCCCAGCGGCCCCCCATTTCCATTATAGCTCTCACAACGATCCATAAGCGCAGCCGCTTTGCAGTTTTTCAGTGCCTGGGCGATCTCATCTGCCGGAAACGGACGGAATACCCGCAATTTCAGCACTCCCGCCTTTTTGCCCCTCTCACGCAGTTCGTCCACGGCCTGTTTTGCCGTTCCCGCCGCCGATCCCATGATCAGCATGATATAATCGGCATCCTCTGTCCGGTATTCCTCGAAGAGATCAAATCCTCTCCCGGTGAGCTCCCGGTACTTCTCCGCCACCTCCAGGATGACCTGTTTCGAGTTCTCCATGGCGATCTCCTGATTTTTCTTTGCCTCCATGGCATAATTCGATACCGAATAAGGGCCCACCGCTACGGGCTTGCCCGGGTTCAGAAGAAATTCCTCCGGTTCATACTCCCCGACAAATTCCCTTACCCGCTCATCCTCCAGAAGTTCTATGTTCTCCACCGCATGGCTTGTGATAAAGCCGTCCTGGCAGATCATAACCGGCAGATGCACCCTGGCGTCCTCAGCAATGGGATATGCCTGGATAAAATTATCATAAGCCTCCTGATTATTCTCCGCATAGATCTGGATCCACCCAGTATCCCTGGCTCCCATGCCGTCGGAGTGATCGCAGTTGATATTGATAGGGCCGGACAGGGTACGGTTCACCAGCGCCATAACCAACGGAAGCCGGTTTGACGCCGCAAGGAGCAGCTCCTCCCACATCAGGGCAAGCCCCGCAGAGGATGTGGCGGTGAGACTCCTGGCCCCTGCCGCCTCTGCACCGATGGCGGCGCTCATGGATGAGTGCTCGCTCTCCACCGGAATAAATTCCGTATCCATCTCCCCATTGGCAATAAAAGTGGATACCATCTGGGGAATCTCCGTAGAAGGAGTGATGGGAAAGGCCGGCATCACATCGGGATTGATCTGGCGGATGGCACAGGATACCGCCTCGTTGCCAGACATGCGTTCTTTGATCGCCATTATTCTTTCCCCTCCTTCATTGAGATCGCATCAAAGGGACATACGCTGGCGCAGATGCCGCAGCCCTTACAGTGATCGTAGTCAAATTCCAGACGTTTTCCGTCCCGGACCGGAATGCTTGAATCCGGGCAGACCGGAGCGCACAGCAGACACTGCCGGCATTGATCCGGGTGAAATACCGGCGTGTTCGTCCTCCACTCACCGGTGTGAAACAGGCGGGAGGAACCGCCGTCAAATATCATCAGCCCCTCTGTCAGCTCCTGATGGGGCGTCTTCTCGTTTATCTTCGTTACATCTGTTCTCATTTTATCCTCCATTGACCCAGGGCTATCAGGCAGATTTTTTTCTTCCCTGGTCTTTATGAATGGCGGCAGCCACTTCATCATAGGCCGTCTCCAGCGCCTTCATATTGCCCTCAATAACTTCCGGCTTCTTTGCAAATTTGTGCTCATAGGAAGCCCTCATCTCAGAGATAAAGTCCTCTCTCGGCATCACGCCGCTGACAGCAGCGGCAGCCGCAAGCATAGGTGTATTGGGAAAATTCTTTCCCAGTGTCTCCACAGATATCTTCCTGGCATCGATGGTGTACACCGAACCCTTGTATCCGTTCAGGTGTTTCATGATCTCGTCTTTCTTCTTCGCCGTATTGATAATAATGGCACCCGTCTCCTTTAGACCCGCCGTCACATTGACAGAGTCCAGCAGCGTCTCATCTACCACTGCCACATAATCTGGATGGTATATATTGGAATGAACCCGAATCTTATCAGAACTGATCCTGTTATACGCCGTGATGGGAGCCCCCATGCGCTCCGGGCCGTACTCTGGAAACCCCTGAACATATTGTCCCGTCTTAAATGCCACATCTGCCAGCAGCAGAGCAGCTGTCTTCGCTCCCTGTCCGCCCCGGCCATGCCATCTGATCTCAATTCCGTTCTTCATATTCTCCGTCTCCTCCTAATATATAAGTGTAGGGTTTCAGTACCCAACAGCCAGTTGGGACTTCTCCCTCTCATTGTTTAAGCTGTATAATGATTAGGCATCGGTCTGACATTATTCT
>CAJSYQ010000011.1 GCA_910574015.1 Eubacteriaceae bacterium
GTTCAGGAGTTTCGGTTTGCTCTAAGCGAACAGATTCGCCAGCAGGTATTTTATGCCATTTTCGTAGAAAAAGTCGAAACCAGTATAAAATCAAATGCCCTAATAAATGCCTTAAAACAGCTAATTAAGAAACAGGGGCATCATTTATAAAGTTGTAAAGTAGTGTATCATAATCAATGTTTGGGATAATCAAGTCATATAAGGCGTATGCCCCAACCATTCTTGTTGTCGTTTCAATTCTTTTTGAAAACACTTCCTCAAACCAGTAGATGAGATAATCTTTAAAGAGAACATCTTTATTGGATTTGCTGGAAAGCTGCTGTTTCCGCAACAGCGCATTAAATTCTTCCTCGCATTTCCGATAACTGGCCTCCGCCTCTGTCTGACTGGAAAATCCGCCTTTCTTTCCATATTTAACAATGCCGTTGTCTTGCAGTGCCTTTGTACGGTGATACCATGAATTTCGTTCAAAAAAAGCAACACTTTTTTCCTGTGTTTTCTTCCCCATTCCTATCACTGGACCTATGTCAATACTTTGGACAAAAAAAGTCGAAAGATTATGCTGTTTTTTTTAGTTCCTCATCCTCCTTTTGCTGTGGTGTCAAATAACCAATAGAGCTATGTATCCGCTTACGATTATACCAGCTTTCTATGTATTCAAAGATTGCTCTGCGGGCTTCCTTTGAATCTTGGTAAGTATGAAGATATATTTCTTCCTTTTTCAGTACAGAATGGAAAGATTCAATGCAGGCATTATCGTATGGATTTCCCTTACGGCTAAAGGAATGCAGGATTTCTTTCCTGGCCAGGCAGTCTTCAAATGCCTGGCTTGTATACTGGCTTCCAAGGTCGCTGTGCAAAATGATCCCTTTTGTATCCCTGACGTTCAGGCACGCATTCTCTACCGCTTTCACTGCCAGTTCCGCTGTCATAGATGTGCCATAGGCATAGCCGATGATTTTACGGCTGCACAAATCCATGACAGACGCCAGATAAGTCCATCCTTCTTTCTGCACATGGATGTAGGTAATATCTGTGCACCATTTTTGATTGATGGTTTCTGTTCCAAAATCACGTTTCAATATATTCACTTTATCATCTGGGATACTGCCATGATTGGCATGGTGGCTGTACTTCTTTACTACCACAGAGCGCAGTCCCTGCTCTGCCATATGCCTCTGGACCCGCTTGATGCTGCAGGGTGTCCCGGCACCATTGAGTACACGGCATAGTTTGACAGCCCCATATCTGCGTTTGGAATCCTCAAAGGCCTGTTTCACTTTCCTGCCGAATTCTTCATACTCCATCCGCTTATTTGAAGGTACACAAACCAGAGCCTTGTAATAAGTACTCCTTGGAAATTTCAAGGCACTGCAAAGCTGTGATACAGAGTAGTTGGTTAAGTTATTCTGGATAAATGCAACAATTTCGGCTATTGTTCTTTTGCGAATATGGCGGTTGCTTTTTTTAATATTTCATTCTCGGTCTTAAGGCGCTGGATTTCTTTTTGGAGAGCCTTATACTCCTTGAGGGTAACCGTTTCCTCCTCTGATACCTTGATAGGGGAAAGCTGCTTTACCCAACCGCTAATCGTACTCCGATTTACGCCATATTCACGTTCCAGTTGTGGATACGAGGTTCCTCCAGCATTATACAGATCCACGATCTGCTGTTTAAATTCCGGAGTGTAAGATTTTTGATTTTTCGCCATGCCCTTCATCTCCTTTGCTCTTTCATTTAATAGTATAGGTTGTTTAACTTTTCCTGTCCACATTTATATACTAACACCAGCCACAAGCACAATATTTTCGGGAACTAGAGCAACCACTTTCGGATATGTTTTGTACGGTGTGTACGGACAGAATTGAGGAAAGAGGGTATCTTACCTATTGCTTTGAACTGTATGAGCAGAAACTGGTGGTTATAGAATCAGTCGATGATATACTTCCTGCTGGGGGGAATGAAATTGCCTTTTCCAGCAATGTAGTATGGAACTGGAAGAAAACGCCCCATCTTCTGCTGACAGGAAACACAGGAAGTGGCAAGACACAGTTGGCACAATATATCATTGACTGTCTGATTTCACAGGGTGTCCGAGTAATTTACTGTGACCCGAAGAATGACGATGATATGCGGTTCTTTCTGCGTGACAAGCCTGTTTGTTATGTCACAGAGGAAAATGAGATAGCAAAGGTAGTTCGTGAAGTAGAGGAAGAAGTGCGTTTAAGGAAAAAGGATTTGGATAACATGGGACTGGAGGAAGCGGAATTCAATCCTGTATACTTGTTCTTTGACGAACTAATAGCATTTTCTAAAATTGCAAACAAAAAGACTTATGAGGAAACCGCAAGGCGGCTTGGGTCTATAGTTGTTACTGGCAGAAGTAAGAAAATCTATGCAGGACTAATTTTGCAAAGACCAGATACTACATTTGTAGAGGGTGCAATTCGTGATAATCTGGGCTGTAAAATCTGCATGGGGCAGATGAGCGAGACAGCCTACAAAATGTCCTTTGGCTCTGACTTCTCCCATGTAAGGAATTACCGCAGGGAAATTGGCTCTGGTCTGATTTACAGGCAGGGGGTAGACACGAAGCCGAGGGAACTGATTGCACCTTTTATCTGTGAGGGGGGCATTGAGCAGGTAACTGTGGCACAGGTGGCGGCATTTCGGAGAAATGGAGCGGAGCACCGCCACCTGTAGGTACACTGGGGTGTGGCACTACGACACACCCCAGTGATAAATGTTCATTGTTCACAGGAAATGGAGGTGTATATGGAGACAAGGAGAACAAGAAACTTTGCAACGGTTGTCTACCCGGAATCCGCACCCACAAACTGGAAACTGGTCCTACAGGAGCAGTGTGTTCCTGCACTGGTTTCCCCGGTTCATGACAGGGATGTGAATACAGACGGAACAATCAAAAAGGAGCATTACCATGTGATGATTCTATTCGACGGTGTAAAGACGCAGGAACAGGCAAAAGAGGTATTTTCTGTGATTGGCGGTATTGGTGTTGAACCAGTGAAAAGTGTCCGGGCATACGCAAGATATCTCTGTCATTTGGATAGTCCCGATAAGGTTCATTATAGTCCAGAGGATGTACTTTCCCTGTCTGGTGCAGATTATGATACCATGATTCGGCTTGCCAGTGATAAGTATTCGGCAATCGGGGAAATGATTGAGTTCTGTATTGAAAATGGTGTGGATAGTTATGCACAGCTTCTGCTATATGCGAAGAATACACGTAATGACTGGTTTCATGTTCTGTGCGACAGCGGAACGATAACAATCGTGCAGTTTCTAAAGTCAAGATATTGGGAAATGCACAAATATAAGGCAGGAGGCGAGTAATGGGAAAACATCAAAATAATGAGGGTGTAATACCTGTATGGAAACGGTACGCACTGACGATTTCAGAAGCGTCAGCCTATTACCATATCGGGGAAAATAAACTGTGGATAATAGCAGACGAGCATCCAGAATCAGATTTTATTATTATGAATGGCAATCGGGTACTGATTAAGCGACATAAGTTTGAACAATACCTAGACCATGCCACCGTTGTATAATCCGAAATTCATTATGGAAAGAGACCCTGCTTTGTGGTAAAATATTGTTACGGGTTTGGGTCTCTAACCTTGAAAAAATTATTCAAGGCAGAAAGGAGAGACAGACCATGAGTGAAAAAAGGAGAGATAAAAGAAACAGGATTTTACATAATGGAGAGACCCAGAGAAAAGATGGTCGCTATCGTTTTACATATCTTGATACAGACGGAAACAAGAAAGATGTTTACAGTTGGCGGTTAGACCATAATGACCCTTATCCAAAGGACAAGAAAAAGGACTTGTCATTGAGGGAAAAGGAAAAGCAGATTGAACAGGATATGTTTCATCAAATCGTATCAAATGGCGGTAATTATACAGTGCTGACACTGGTAGAAAAATATGTCTCCCTCAAAACCGGAGTACGGCATAATACGGAAGCAGGGTATAAAACCGTAATCAACATTCTGAAAAAAGACCCTTTCGGAAGCCGACGCATTGACAAAGTGAAACTGTCTGACGCTAAGGCTTGGCTGATTAAGTTACAGCAGGTAGACGGCAGGGGGTACAGTTCTATCCATTCTATCCGAGGTGTGCTTAGACCAGCGTTTCAAATGGCAGAGAATGACGATTTGATACGCAAGAATCCGTTTCAGTTTGAGTTAGTTTCCGTTGTCGTAAACGATAGTGTCACAAGAGAAGCAATAACAAGAAAACAGCAAAGAGAATATTTGCGGTTTATCAGAGAGGACAAGCATTTTTGCAGATACTACGAGGGAATTTATAGTTTATTTCATACGGGTCTGCGTATCTCGGAATTTTGCGGACTGACATTAGCGGATATTGAATTTGACAAAAAGCGTATTCGAGTCAACCACCAGTTACAACGAACCAGCGGGATGCAATATATCATTCAAGCACCTAAGACGGAAAGTGGAGTGCGGTATATCCCCATGACGGACGAGGTAGCACAGTGTTTCCGTACCATTATAAACAACCGTAAAGCACCAAAGGTTGAACCGATGGTAGATGGATATACAGGCTTTCTCTATCTGGATAAAAATGATATGCCTATGGTTGCCCTGCATTGGGAAAAGTATATGCAACATATCCGTCAGAAGTATAACAGCATTTACAAGGTGCAAATGCCAACCGTTACCCCTCATGTATGCCGACGCACCTTTTGCTCCAACATGGCAAAAAGCGGTATGAATCCCAAAACGCTACAATACATTATGGGGCATAGTGATATCAGTGTCACTTTGAATACTTATACCCATGTGGGATTTGAGGACGCAGAGAGCGAGTTGCAACGTGTGATGAATGGCTAACATAGGCAAATGATAAAACGAAATAATTTACCATCATTTTTACCACTTTTGTAGACAAAAACATGGGAAAATATGGGACGATATAAGAAAATATGCTTGAAACCACAGGTAACCAGAAATGGGAAGAAGTCTTGAGAATAAAAGAAATAAAGGAGTTTTAGAGATATGATTAAGATACTATTCATCTGCCACGGCAATATTTGCCGTTCCCCCATGGCTCAGTTTGTTTTTCAGGACATGATAAACAAACGTGGTCTGGCAGACCAATTTACCATTGATTCCAAAGCTACCAGCACAGAGGAGCTGGGGAATTTCCCGCACCGGGGAACGGTGCGAAAAATGAATGAGCTGGGGATACCCATGATCCCTCACCGCGCGTCCCAGCTGAACCGCCGGGATTATGACCATTACGATTATTTTATCGGCATGGACAGCTGGAATATCAGGAACATGAACCGTATCCTGGCCGGCGATCCAGAGGGGAAGGTTTTCAAATTTTTAACCTTTGGAAGTGACGGCAGGGATATTGCGGATCCATGGTATACGGGGAACTTTGATGAGACTTATTCGGATGTCTTAGAGGGGTGTGAGGGATTTCTGGCATACTTATTGGAGAATGACGACCGGATAGGAGAAAAGTGATTCTTCCTGCCGGAATGATGTCATATGATAAAAGGAGACTTGCAGAACCAATAAAAGGGAATAACAACAGGAGGGAAACGAAATGAAAGTATTGTTAGTAAACGGAAGTCCACATAAGGAGGGCTGTACTTATACAGCTCTCACAGAGGCGGCTTCGGCACTGGAAAAGAATGGTGTGAAGACAGAGATGATCTGGCTGGGAACCGGAGAGATTGCAGGGTGTATCGGCTGCGGGGCATGTGCCGGAGAGAGGGGATGTTTTCGCCGGGATGTGGTAAATGAGTTTGTGTCAAAGGCGGGAGAGGCCGATGGGTACATATTCGGGTCTCCTGTTCACTACGCGGCAGCGTCCGGTGCCATTACGTCCTTTATGGACCGGGCCTTTTACAGCGGGGGAAAGGAAATGGCAGGTAAGCCGGGTGCTGTGGTGGTGAGCTGTCGGCGCGGGGGTGCATCCGCAGCGTTTGACCAGCTGAATAAATATTTTACCATCAATGGCATGCCCATCGTGTCCTCCCAGTATTGGAATCAGGTGCATGGCACGAACCCGGAGGAGGTGCGGCGCGATGAGGAGGGAATGCAGACCATGAGGACATTGGGAAACAATATGGCATGGCTGATCAAATGCATCCGGGCAGGGCGGGAGCAGGGAATTGAGTTCCCAGAAAGAGAACCGGTTCTGCGGACGAATTTTATCTGACGAAGAGCGTACATAATTTATCACGGACTCATGCATACTAATACAATCAATAGGATGCAATGGCAGTTTGGCCAGATACCCGGCAGCAAAGAATCGCCCCGGTGCAGACACACTGGGGCAGGCTGGCGGGTATTTGTCATATAAAGACTGCCGGATGATCTGCTTGAAAGGGTGATAAATTATGGGATCGATTTGGAGGAAGGATACTCGGCTGCCTTCTTTTGGGAAGCTTAAGGGAGAGAAAAGGACAGAGGTTCTCATTGTGGGAGGCGGGATGGCGGGAATATTGTGCGCCCGCTTTCTGCAGGAGGCAGGAGTGGATTATGTTGTCCTGGAGGGGGACACGGTGTGCTCGGGTGTTACAGGCAATACGACAGCGAAGATCACGTCCCAGCACGGACTTCTCTATCAAAGGCTGCATAAGTCCATAGGGGCGGAGAGGGCAGGTATCGTACTGGAGGCAAATCAGAGAGCCGTGGAAAGATATGCGGAGCTCTGTCAGGGGATAGGCTGTGATTTTGAGAGAAAGGATTCTTATGTGTATTCCCTTGAGAACCGGGACAAGCTGGAAAAGGAGATGCAGGCGCTGGGGGAGATTGGGTTTCCGGCAGAGCTGACGGAGACGGTGGAACTCCCTCTCTCCACTGTGGGGGCGGTCCGGTTCCGGGATCAGGCGCAGTTTCATCCGCTGAAATTCGCTGGACAAATTGTCAGCGGCCTGAATGTATACGAGCGCAGTTTTGTGAAGGAATTGAGGGGAAATACAGCAGTGACAGACAGTGGGAAGATTACCTTCCGCAAACTGGTGATGGCGGTTCATTTCCCTTTCGGCATGCCGTTATCTTCCTCCTTTCGCCTTCGCGGCAGGCTGCGTGGACTTTATTTTCTGAAAATGTACCAGCACAGATCCTATGTCATGGCGCTGAAAGATGCGTCGCTGGTGAAGGGGATGTATGTGGATGAGAGCCGGACGGGGATGTCCTTCCGCAGTTATGGCAATCTTCTGCTGCTGGGCGGCGGAGGACACAGAACGGGGAAAAGAGGAGGAGGCTGGCATGAACTCAGAAGGTCTGCGGAAAATTTTTATCCTGGGGCAGCGGAAGTGAGAAGATGGGCGGCACAGGACTGTATGACCCTGGATGGGATTCCATACATTGGACGATATTCCCGAAGGACGCCGGATTGTTATGTGGCGACGGGATTTAATAAATGGGGGATGACCTCATCCATGGTGGCCGCCATGATCCTGACAGATCTTGTTCTGGAAAAAGAAAATCCCTGCGCAGAGGTATTCCGGCCATCCCGGTCCCTGCTAAGGTCGCAGCTGCTGGTCAATGCCGGTGAGGCGGTGGTAAACATGCTCTCCCCTGTGAAAAAGAGATGTCCCCATATGGGCTGTGCCCTGCGGTGGAATGCGGAGGAGCGCTCCTGGGACTGTCCCTGCCATGGTTCACGGTTTGACGGGGAGGGGCATCCGCTGGATAATCCGTCCAATAACAATATCAGGAGTAAGGGCAGTGATGCAAAAGGAGGAAAAAGATGAGCAATCGATTGAAAGATCAGAGCAGTCCCTATCTACTGCAGCACGCAGAAAATCCGGTGGACTGGTTTCCCTGGGGGAGCGAGGCATTCGAGAAGGCGGAGAAGGAGGATAAGCCGGTATTTCTAAGCATCGGGTACAGCACCTGCCACTGGTGCCATGTCATGGCCCATGAGAGCTTTGAAGATCCGGAGACAGCGGAACTGCTGAACCGGTATTTTGTGTCGGTCAAGGTGGACCGGGAGGAGCGGCCGGACATCGACAGCGTATATATGTCAGTCTGTCAGGAGTTTACAGGAAGTGGCGGCTGGCCCATGAGCATATTTATGACGCCGCAGCAGAGACCTTTCTATGCCGGCACCTATTTTCCCCCGGAGGCCCGGCAGGGGATGATCGGGTTTCGTGCGCTCCTCCGGGCCATTGCCGGAAGATGGCGGGAAAACAGGGAGGGACTGCTGGCTTCTGCGGAGCAGCTGGTGGCACGGATCTCGCAGCAGGAACAGGAGGAGGGCAGTCCTTATCCCCAGGATCTTATAGAGAGAGCGGCGGGGATATTTGCCGGGAGTTTTGACCAGCAGTATGGCGGGTTCGGCATGGCGCCCAAATTTCCCGCGCCGCATAATCTGCTTTTTCTTCTTCTGTATGCCCGTACCAGGGCGGATGGGGAAGAGACGGGGAAGGTGTACCAGCAGGTGGGAAAGACGCTGGAACAGATGCGCCGGGGCGGGATCTTCGATCAGATTGGTTTTGGGTTCTCCCGGTATTCCACGGACCGGTATTATCTGGCTCCTCATTTTGAGAAGATGCTGTACGACAATGCCCTGTTGATCCTTGTCTATGCGGTGGCTGGCAGGATATTGTCCCAGCCCGTATTTACGGATACCGCAGAGAAGACAGCGGAGTATATCCGGCGGGAGATGACGGGGCCGGCGGGGGAATTTTATTCTGCCCAGGACGCCGACAGTCAGGGAGAGGAGGGCAGATATTATCTGTGGCAGAAGGAGGAGATACTCCAGATTCTGGGAAAGGAACGGGGAAAGCAGTTCTGCCGGCATTTTGGTATTACCCGGCAGGGAAACTTTGAGGGAAGAAATATACCGAATCTGCTTGGCGGCGGCGAGATATCCGACGCCTATGAAGAAGACGGCAGCCTGCTCTATTCCTATCGAAAGTCCCGGGCGAAACTCCATCTGGATGACAAGGTTCTTACCTCATGGAATTCCCTTATGATCAGTGCCCTGGCCGTGCTGTACCGGGTCACCGGAAAACAGAGCTATCGTTTGGCGGCGGAGAGGGCCTGGCAATTTATAGAAAATAATCTGGCGGATGGGGATATCCTCTATGTGGGCTGCCGCGATGGGGTGCGTTCTGTTAAAGGCTTTTTGGATGATTATGCTTTTTATGCGGCGGCGCTCATCAATTTGTACGAAGTGACGGCAGAGCCGGGTTATCTTCACAGGGCCCGGCAGATCTGCCGGCAGGGGATGCGGCAGTTCGGCGACGGAGACAGAGGCGGATATTTTCTGTATGGCACGGAGAATGGGGAACTGATCGCCAGGCCAAAAGAAACCTATGATGGCGCTCTGCCCTGCGGCAATTCGGTGATGGCTTATTGTCTTGCACGGCTGTCCCAGATAGATGGAGGAGGGGAATGGGAAGAGGCGGCCCGGCGACAGACCTCCTTTCTCGCTGCGGAGGCGGACCACTATCCCGCGGGGCATTGCATGTTTCTTACCGCCCTGCTGCTCCAGCAATATCCTCCCTTGAAAGTAACAATAGTGCTGGCAGAGGGAGATCACTGGGAAGACATACTGCCACGGCTGCCGGTCAGCGGAGAGATACGCTTTTTAGACGGTCCGGCGGAACAGTACCAGCTGTACCATGGCAGGACTGCCTATTATGTGTGTCATGGCCATGCCTGTCTGCCGCCCACGGACAGAATCCCAGATTTTACGAATTTTACAACTTCTTAACAATGCTGTACTATGATAGTACTGAATATGACGAAGGGGGGAGAGTGGTTTGGCAGACATACTGATCGTAGAAGATGAAGCCCTGATCAACGACCTGATCAGGGAAAATCTGGTGCTGGTGGGGCACGCATGCACACAGATTTATGATGGGCAGCAGGCAAGGGAATATCTGAAGAAAAGAGAGTTCGACCTGCTGCTGTTGGATATTATGCTCCCCGGCTGCTCCGGTTATGATGTGCTGGAGGCGGCCGGGGATACTCCGGTGATCATGCTTACGGCAAAGGATAGTGTATATGATAAAGTCCGGGGCCTGAATATGGGGGCGGAGGATTATATTGTGAAGCCCTTTGACATGCTGGAACTGATCGCAAGGGTAAATGCTGTTCTGCGGAGGAACTCCAGGCAGTCCAGAGATCTATTTCAACTGGGCGGGATTCGCGTGGATTTGCTGTCCCATACGGTCAGGGGACAGGAAGGGGAGATTTCTCTTACCTTGAAGGAATATGATCTGTTGGAATATTTTATCCGCAACCGGAATATTGCCCTGTCCAGGGAACGTCTTATTGAGCAGGTGTGGGGATATGACTATGAGGGGGATACCCGGACTGTGGATGTGCATGTGGCATCCCTGCGCAGGAAGCTGGGGCTCGAGACAGAATTGAAGACGGTTTATAAGCTGGGCTACCGGCTGGAGGCAGACGGAGGGGGATGCAGGTAGTATGAAGTTTTGGGAAAAGGTTTATCTGGCTGTAATGGTTCTTTTTTTGATTGTACTTAATATATGTAATATTCTTGTATTTCAGGGAGGGTATCGGAAGAGTGTGGAGTCTGTGCAGGAATCCTGCATTGCACAGTGGAGCAATATGGCGGTGCCCTTTGCTGAGGATCTGGCGGAGGCGTGGGGAGATGCCGGAGAGGAATGGGAATTATTCCAGTCCTATGTATCGTCCTATGTCACAGAAGATCTGGCTTTTGAACTCTGGAGGGGGGAGGAACTGCGGGCGGGGTCTGAGCTGGGGACGCAGCGCACCTTTTCTTTTTCCGAAGGAAAACTCATATCGGATTTTCTTACCGAAGAGGAGAGAAAGGACATTTTTGAGAAAAAGAATGGTCAGGTGGTGATTCTTCATAGAGGATCCGAGAAATATTCCTGTACAGCCGGAGACCTGTCCGATACCGGTTATCGTCTGGCAGTCTATGGAAGGGTAACGGATGTCCTTAATATATGGAAGGGACAGCTGGGATATTTTATTGTGCTGGAACTCGGCGCCTCCTTTGTGATGGCTGTTCTTCTCTATGTCGTACTCCGGCGTTTTCTGCGTCCGGTATCGGAAATTTCTGAGGCGGCGGCACAGATCGCGGCGGGAGAATATAGTTGTCAGCTGCAGGTAAAGGGGGGCGATGAGCTGGCCAGGCTGGCAGAGGATATGAACTGGATGGCGGGGCAGGTCCGGTTAAATATGCAGGAGAAGGAACGGGAGGCGGCAGTCAGGCAGGAGTTTGTGGATGCGCTGTCCCATGAGCTGAGAACGCCTATGACCTCCATCCAAGGCTATGCACAGCTGCTGCACAGTGCCCGGATAACGGAGGAGAAGAGCCTGCAGTATCTGGATCATATCCTGCAGGAATCCGGGCGGGTCATCGGGATCACGGAGACACTGCGTCAGGTGATACTGCTGCGTCAGGAGGAGGTTGACAGGGAGGAGATTTCTCTCCAGGAGCTGGCGGAGAGCCTGTCTGCCATGGCAAAGATACAATTTCGGGAAAAACAGGTGGAGCTTCAACTGAAGGCGTCGCCAGAGAAAATATGGGGAAACAGGGTGCTGGCGGACATATTTTTTATGAACCTGATACGCAACGGCTATCATGCCTGTGAGGAGAGTGGGAGGATTCGGGTGGAACTGGCAGGAGAGGGCGCCGTTGTAGAGGACAATGGGACTGGTATGTCAGAGGAGTGCAGGGAACATATATTTGAGCCATTTTACCGGGAGGATAAGGCCAGGAGCAGGAAATGGGGAGGAACCGGACTGGGCATGTATTTGTGCCGGCAGATTGCGGATATCCATGGGTGGAAACTGGCGATTGAATCGGAGAAGGGAAGGGGGACAAAAATTTACATTTCCTTTACAAGTCCTTGAGAATTCCATGACAAACAGTCGTTACACTAATGTATGTAAGGTTCAGGACGCGCGGGATGGACAGTTAGAAAAATAATAGCAATTCCGTATTGAGGCGGGATAGAAAGGAGCTGCAGTCAGAATGAAGAATAAATGGAAGATATGCGTTATGTCTGGAGCTGTAATGGTGTTTGCCGTTCTTGGTGCATTGATACTGGCGCAGAATGTCATGTCCTCTGCAGACGGCACAGAGAAGGAATTTCAGCTGGTTCAGGGGACAAGGGAACACCAGGCATCCGGAGGTGCGGCATCACAAAAAACGGAGGAGCCGGAGGAGTCCGGGGCACCAACGGCAGCCGGCACAGCGAAATCCGGTGGAAGCGGTGAGGAAAAGAAAACGGAGAAACCAGAAAAGGAATCGATCGCATCCTCTGCTTTCGGGTATGAGAAAGAAGCAGACACGGTGGGGGAGCAGGCGGCATATTATGCCATGTGCTGCCAGGGAGTACGGTATGTATATGGAGGTACAGACCTGCCAGATCTGGATGGAGGGCAAATCTCGGCAGGGTACAGTTTTTCTAGTGATAAAGGGCCGGAGCTGGTGGAGCTTCCAGACGAAGCCTGGGGAGACAGCTATGGTGTGGACTCCTCGGGGTTTGTGATGAAGGTGTTTGAGAAATTCAATGTGAAACTGCCCCGGGCGGTGAAAGGGCAGGCACAGCAGGGGACGGAGGTGAAGATCAAGGACATCAGGCCGGGGGATATAATTTTCTACGGCACAAGCGATGCCAGGATCACCCATTGTGGAATCTATGTCGGAGGAGACCGGGTGGTCCATGCTTCTGCCCGGACAAAGGCAGTGAAGATCAGTGATATGAATTACCGGCGTATGGCAAAGGTGGTAAGAGTGGTATAAGTATGATTATACGGGGCGGGACATCAGATTCCGGCCCCGTTAGTTGTGCAGGATGTATAACGGTGATTGACTTTTTGTTCTGGCTTTTGTATAATTATTCACAATACAACTATTGGTGACTTAACAAAAGGAGGACGAAGTATGATGAGTAGAAGAACCTATGGCATCGGCAGAAGGCCGTTGGCAGTTCTGACAGCGGCAGCTCTTTTGGGCGCTGGTCTGGCAATACCTGCACCACAGGCGGCAGCAGCTGTCAAACCTGCCAAATTAACGGTTTCGGCGGCATCTAAAACATTGTATGTCGGGAAGTATTCCCCATACAAGACCACGAAACTGAAAGTGAAGATCACACCGTCTAAGGCGAAAAAGAAGGTGAAATACAAATCCCTTACGAAAAAAGTGGCTACAGTTAGTTCTAAGGGAAAAGTCACCGCCAAGAAGAAGGGGACGGCGAAGATCCGGATCACAACCGTGGCGAAGAACAAAAAAGGAAAGAAGCTCACTAAGACCATTAAGATTAAAGTAAAGAAATATGCAGCACCTACCGGGATTTCAGCCAGTATCTCGGCAGATAAGCTCCAGGCCGGACAGACGGCACAGATCAAGGCATCCCTCAGTGGAAAGCCTACCTGTAAGACCGTTGTCTATTCTTCCTCGAACAAAAATGCTGCCACTGTGAACAGCAAAGGGCTGGTGACCGGTGTAGCTGCCGGCGAGGCTGTGATCACAGTAAAGTCAAAGGTGAAGGGAAGCAAAGGAAAGGTACTGCAGAAGAAGATTGCCATTACGGTAACGGGCACGACGTCTCCTCAGCCCCCCGCTGGATCGACACCGCCGGTGACAACGCCGCCTGCTACGTCGACACCGCCAGTGACAACGCCGCCGGTGACAACGCCGCCGCAGGTGTCAGCGAGTGCTGAACTGAAACCGGTGACCATCGCCAAGCTGTCCTCCCTGGAGGATGCCAAGGCGGATATCAAGCCGGCAGATATGACGCTGAATAAGAAAAATGATCTCTCTATGGCGGACAGCAATGATGGCATGACCATCGCTCTTACCATGAAGATCAATAAGCTCAACGGCAGTGGAAATACCTTCCTCTGGAATACTTCCGGAACGTCATATCCTATGGCATTCCAGGCTGTGACGCCGGACGGCAAGCTGTATACCGAGCTGGATTGGCGTTCTCAGTTCTATACGGAGGAGAATTTTATTCCCATCGGGGAAGAATTTACCTTAGTTACCACTTATACAGATAAGGAAATCCGTATCTTCCTGAATGGGGAGCTCAGGGCATATTACAATGCGGAGACCGGTTATTCCATTGGCGGGGCATTTACCCACAGCGCCGATACGAACCTGTGCCCGGCCAATACGACGGGATATCTGGCCACGGTGCGGGCATCCTGGACCCAGTTCCTGCTGGGCGTGGCTCCGGCATGCATCAACCAGGGCAGCACAGTAACAGACTGTGTGGTAAAGGATTTCGCGATTTATAAAAAGGCTTTGCAGCCGAAACCTCAGGGGGCGGAAGAACAACTGATCTATCCGAAGACAGCGGCTTATAAGATCTCACCGGATAAGGATACCGTTGATTTTGGTGCTGCCCTCCTCAGTGCAGAGGCGGATGCAAAAGTGACTTATACATCATCGGATACTGGCATTGCAGGCTTTACAAAGGACGGACAGCTGCGTCTGATCAATGGCGGCCAGGTGGATATCACAGCAAAGACATCCGGCGGTGTCACCGCCGTCTGCAGGGTGACAATAAGCTATTCCACCATAGAGCTTCATGACCCGTCGGTATTCCAGGATCCAGTTTCCGGGTACTATTATACCGTTGCCTCCCACTGTCTTGCCGGATATTCAAAGGATATGAAATCCTGGGCGCTGGTAGCGGATTCCGGAAATGGATACGGAGCGAATAACAAGCTGTTTACTAAGCCATATCAGCAGGAATTTCAAGAGGTTTACGACTATGTGAAACCGGGAAATGCCAATCCGGAAGGAGTCTGGGCGCCATCCATCATTTACAGTGAGAAGGCTGCCAAATACTATATGTATGTAACCATTGCGGATGGAACAGCTCAGGGAAAATGTGCGATTGTGCTCACTTCCTCCGATAAACCGGACGGACCTTACAAATATGAGAAAATAATTGTGGCATCGGCCATGACGACAGAGGATGCCCACAAGACAAACCTGATGGATGTGCTGGGGATCACAGATAAGTCCAAGATCCCGCCGAAGTATACATCCAATGACAGATCTTATCCAGACTGTATCGATGCCACAGTATTTTACGATCATACCGGCAGGCTCTGGATGGTATACGGTTCCTTTACCTGCGCAGGCGGCATCCGTATGATTCAGCTGGATCCGGCGACAGGTGACCGGCTCAAGAGCGGGGAGTACAAAGATGACGGCACGGCGGATACCATCGGTGACAAGGATCCATATTATGGAATCAGGCTTGCCAATAACAACGGTGAGGGACCTTTCATTATGGAAGTGCCTTCTAAGAAATCAAGCACCGGATATTACTATTTCCTCTGGACATCCGTGGGCGGACTGCAGTCCTATGGCGGTTATCATATGAGAATGTACCGTTCTGAAAATGTAGAGGGACCCTATGTGGATACAGCCGGCAATAAAGCTACGGCAAATCTTGGAAGATCGGAAGTGGGTCTCCGGGTTATGGATAACTTTAAGTTCTCCTTTATGGATTTTGCCTATACATCCTGCGGCGGTAACTCAGCAATCCTCAGCGCTGACAGGGGAACCGGTGAGGATGGAAAGATGTTCCTGCACTATCATCAGAAATGGGCCAACGGGACAGAGGCTTTCGTGACAAAGTCGAACCAGATGTTCCTGAATGAGGACGGCTGGCTTGTGACAGCGCCATTTGCCTATGACGGTGAGAGTATGGATAAGACCTATACAAAAGAACAGGTGGCAGGGGAGTATGAATTTATCCTGCACCGGACCACGTATACAAAGACCGATAATAAGAATTATGATTATTCTGCCTCCGTACCGTTGAAGCTCAATGTGGATGGCACCGTATCCAGAGGATACACGGGTACCTGGGAACTGAAGGACAATTTTATCACCATTACCATCGGCAAGGAGACTTACAAGGGCGTTGTATTTGAACAGACCATGGAAGACAAAAACCGGACGAAGACAATGGTGTTTACGGCAGTGGGCGATGGCAATATCAAATCCGTCTGGGGCAGCCGGGTTCAGAAAACAGATGAAGAGGCCGCAGCCTATGATGCTTCCAGGATATCAGTAAAAGAGACGGCGAAGGCGGATTTTGAACTGGTAACAGAAGGGTTTTTCGGTTCTACAGTGACCTGGACATCGGACAATGCAGCTATCAAAGTGGAAGGAAAGACGGCGAAGGTCACAAGAGCTCTTACCGATACTGCGGTGAAGCTCACTGCTGTGATCAAACGCGGCAGCGCCCAGGAAAAAAGGGAATTTAATGTCACCGTGCAGGCACTGGAGCTTGTGATCAGTTCGGTAGTCCGGGGCGATCACATAGACCTGCCGGCAGAGATTGGTGGAAATGCTATTGTATGGACGTCCTCCAATCCGGCGGTGATCAATACAGACGGAACAGTGGTACAGCCGGAATCGGAAAATGTTACAGTTAAGCTTACCGCTGTTATCGGCACAATGACGAAAGAATTTGATGTGGTGGTTATGGCAAAAACCATTACCAGCTACATCTACCAGAATGATTACAGTAAGGCAACGACAGAGGATTGTGGATGGGTTTCTCCAAATGCACAGGACTTCGCCACAATACAAAACGATGCTTTATATGGAAATCACTTCCAGTTTGCCCCGGCCCGGAATAATTCCAGAGGCGCCTATGCCGATTTTGGAGTATCGGATAAGGTCAGCGGCATTTATGTGACTGAGTTTGATGTCTCGTTAAAGGCAGGGGATGAGCAGACAACAGAATTTGCTCTGACGGGAACGGATATGGCTTATGCAGGCAACATAGTAAATAACGGAATTGAGAGCGGTTATATTCTTAAGATGGCTGCCACCAGGAGTACGATGTGGTCCATCAATGGTTCGCAGGAAGTGGATCTTCCGACAGAATGGCTGCACATTCTGGTTGCCGTAGATACGACAAAGAAGGTGGCAACAGTGAAGATCAGTGATGCCAATAAGACATATTTTGAAAATGCTGTGGAGATAAGCGGATCTGGTATCCTGAAAGGAATGTATATCCGCGGCGGGCGCTATGACTCCGTCACCAAGGTAGACAATATCAACGTTTACTGATGGGTTTTGACATAACTTTAACGTAAGACCCCTGCAGGGTGGAAATCTGTGTGTTTCCACCCTGTATTTTTATTCTTTCTTATGTTATACTATTGATATTTCATAAAAAGAGAAAGGAAGAATCCAATGAACAACGTATTATTTATAGAATATCCGAAATGCACCACCTGCCGCAAGGCGAAGAAATGGCTGGAGGATCACGGCGTATCCTTCACGGACCGTGATATCAGGGAGGACAATCCGTCTGCGGATGAATTGAAACAGTGGCATCAGAGAAGCGGGCTGCCTCTTAAGAGATTTTTCAATACCAGCGGGATGCTTTACCGGGAAATGGGACTGAAAGACAAGCTGGGCGGCATGAGCGAGGAAGAACAGCTTGAGCTGCTGGCCTCAGATGGCATGCTTGTGAAGCGCCCCCTTCTTATAACGGGAGAAAAGGTGCTGGCAGGCTTTCGTGAAAAAGAGTGGGAAGAGATTGACTGGGGAAATGAGACGGACTGAAAGCGGGGGAACGGAATGGATCGTAACATGAAGAAACATATTATTGAAATCGTGGCATTTGCTATTATCCTATATTGTGCCATTACGCATCTCAATGTTGTGTGGGGGTTTGTGTGCAGTGTACTCAGCCTCCTTATGCCGTTTATCCTGGGAGGCGCCATTGCCTTTGTGGTGAATGTGCCAATGAAGCAGATCGAGAAATATTTGTTTCGGAAGAACCAGAAGCTTCAGACGATGAAAAGGACGGTATCGTATATTCTGACGCTGATTGCCGTGGCGGGCATTCTGACACTGGCCATGACTGTGGTGATCCCGGAGTTGGTAAGAACTGCAAAAGCTCTTACCAGCCAGGTTCCGGCAGCGGTGGAAGCCGTGCAGGGATGGTTTCATGAGAATGCGGAAAAACTGCCTTCCGTAGCCGCATTTATTGAGGAATCCGAGTTTGATATCACCAGTATTTCTGCAAAGGCGACGGAGCTTCTGCAGTCGGTGGCAACGGGAATCCTCTCTTCCAGCTTCAGCCTGGTGGGCAGTGTTGTCAGTGGTATCGTTTCTTTTCTCATCGGTGTTGTTTTTTCTGTATATGTACTGTTTCAGAAAGAAAAGCTTTCCGTCCAGGCAAAGAAAATACTGTATGCCCTTCTGCCGGAGAAAAAGGCGGATCGGGCTGTGGCCATTGGAAAGCTGAGCAATCAGGTGTTTTCGAATTTTCTGTCGGGGCAGTGTCTGGAGGCATGTATTCTCGGCGCCATGTTTGTCATTATCATGAGTATTCTCCGGATGCCCTATGCCATGCTGATCGGTATCGTCATCGCCCTGACGGCTCTGATCCCTATTGTGGGAGCCTTTATCGGATGTGCGGTGGGTATGTTCCTGATCGTTATGGTGAGTCCGGTGCAGGCGTTGTGGTTTCTCGTTTTATTCCTTGTGATCCAGCAGGTGGAGGGCAATCTGATCTATCCCCGGGTCGTGGGCGGTTCCATCGGTCTGCCCTCCATGTGGGTATTGGCGGCAGTCAGTGTAGGGGGAAGTCTTTTCGGCATTACTGGAATACTGATCTTCATTCCCCTCTGCTCTGTCTGCTATGCCCTGTTCCGTGACTTTGTGCACAAACGGCTCAGGAAAAGAAAGGTAAAGAAAGAGAAATACGAAGCCTGATCCCTGATGCTGCCTGGTCTTAGGATTCCTTAAGATATCTGGCATTGGCTTCGATTACCCTCTCCATTGCCTCTTCTCCTGGTGCGCCCAGGGTATTTCTTTTTTCTACGCAGGTTTTCATAGAGATTGCCTCATATATATCTTGTTGGAAAACGGGAGATATCTCCTTGTAGTCCTCCAGTGGAAGCTCATCTAAGGAAATCCCCCTGTCTATGCACAGAAGCACAAGCTGGCCGATGATCCCGTGGGCATCCCGGAAGGGAACTCCATGGTTCACCAGATAGTCGGCGGCATCCGTGGCATTGGTAAAGCCGTTTTTGGCACTGGCTTCCATTACATCCCCGTTGAATTTCATAGTATCCAGCATTCCCGTGAAAAGGGCCAGACAGCCTTTCACGGTATCCATAGCATCGAAGGTCAGTTCCTTGTCTTCCTGCATATCTTTATTGTAGGCAAGAGGAAGTCCTTTCATCGTCGTGAGAAGGGAGATCAGCGCTCCATATACACGCCCTGTCTTGCCCCGGACGAGTTCCGCGATATCTGGATTTTTCTTCTGGGGCATAATGCTGGAGCCGGTGGAGTAGGAGTCGTCGATTTCCACAAAACGATACTCATTGGAATTCCAGAGGATGATTTCTTCACAGAAGCGGCTCATATGCATCATAATAGTAGAAAGGGCGCTGAGCAGTTCAATGAGATAATCCCGATCCGACACGGAATCCATACTGTTCCACGTGGGTCCCTGGAATTTCAGCAGCGCGGCGCTGTAATCCCGATCCAGTGGATAGGTGGTACCGGCCAGGGCGCCAGCGCCCAGCGGGCAGTAATTCATGCGGTCATAGATATCCTGCAGGCGGCTGCGGTCACGGCGGAACATTTCAAAGTAAGCTCCGAAATGATGTGACAGTGTGACGGGCTGCGCTTTCTGCAGATGGGTGAATCCAGGCATATAGGTATTCAGGTTTTCTGACATGATCTGGTGGATCACTTCCATCAGTTTTTTCAGCAGGTCACGGATCATAACGATCTCATCCCGTGTGTACAGTTTCATATCCAGCGCCACCTGATCGTTCCGGCTGCGTCCGGTGTGAAGCTTCTTGCCGGGTTCACCGATGCGCTGGATCAAAGCTGCTTCCACGAAGCTGTGGATGTCCTCGGATTCGTCGGTGATGGCAAGCGTGCCGTTTTCAATATCTGTCAGGATCCCCTGCAGCCCGCCGGTGATGGTATCCCTTTCCTGTTCTGTCAGGATTCCCTGTTTCGCCAGCATTGTCACATGGGCGACGCTGCCCTGTATGTCCTGTTTATAAAACTTTTGGTCGTAAGAAATCGATGCGTTGAAATTGTGCACCAGTTCGTTTGTTTCCTTTGTAAATCGTCCTCCCCAGAGTTTCATAGGCATCCTCCATTTCTGAAATAACAATAACTCAATAGTATCATTTCGGGACAAAATTGGCAATAGAAAATTGACCGCGGCGTTGGAAAGTGATAAAATATGAATAAATGATGATGACTGGGAGGTAGAGATGAAAAATAAAGGGAAGGCACTTGCCTGGGTGGCATTGTACGCGGGCATAGGACTGGCACTGCAGCTTGTCATGGGATTTATCATGGCGGGCACTGTCTATGGAATTGCACTGTCAGAGGGGCTTATCGGGGATCCGGATGTGATGCTGGAACTGTTTGAACGGGCCATGGGAGCCGGACTTCAATCAGATTCCGTATCCATAAGCGGGGCAGTTGCCATGGCGGTAACGGCACTGTGTGATTTCATAATGCTGATTTTGTTTGGCCTGTGGTATTATTTTAGGGAAAGTAAATATCCCTTCCGCCCCAATTACCGCAAAGCGTTACGGCCCGCTAATATTTTGGCGGTATGCGGCATTGCCTTTTTCGGACAGTTTGCTACCAGTCTCGTTCTGGCTGGATTCCAGATTTTGTTTCCCGCTGTGTTCCGGCAGTACGAAGAACTGGCGCAGTCCTTTAATCTGGATACGATCACCCCTCTGCTGATGATCTTTATTGTGGGGCTGCTGGGACCGCTGGCGGAAGAGATGCTGTTCCGGGGGATGATCTACGCCAAGCTGAGAAGGGCTTTTTCTGTGTGGCCGGCGGCCGTCATATCTGCAGTGCTGTTTGGTCTGTTTCATGCCAATTGGGTTCAGGGGATCTATGCGGCATTGTTTGGCGTCGTGCTGGCATATATATATGAAAAGACGCAGACGATATGGGGAAGCTGTCTGCTGCATGTGGTATTTAATTCCATTTCCTATCTGGTGGAGTGGCTGATGGGGCTGATCCCAGGGGATTCTATCGCTGTGGGAATCGTTATGCTGCTGTTTGATTTAGCCAGTGCCGTTCTGGTGATCCTCTTGATGAGAAGATTTCGAAACGAGACAGGTAAGGCATGATGGGACTGCCGGTTTTGTCCTGCGGGCAGTCTGCGGAGTACTTGACTTATGCCGGGGACTTCGATATAATATAATACAGTCCATTTTTAGGGATTGAGAAAGGAGCGGGAATATGTCAACGCTGGTTGTACAGGATGTGACAAATACATCCATGGCGGCATCATCATCCATTGAAGCCGGTCACAGATTACAGTCCTCTATCACTCCTTTTAAGAAGGTTTTAAAAAAGGAAGTACAAAAGAAAGCAGAGACTCTTCCGAAAGCAGAAAAGAGTGACGCTGCACCGGCAGCTGCCGACCCGGCGGCAGACAAGACGGAGACAGGGAAGACATCGCTGAAGGACATATTTAAGCGGGCATCTGAGAAATACGATATCTCGTATGATTTTCTGGTGGCTGTGGCGAAGGCAGAATCTGATTTTAATACTAAGTGCGTTTCCTCTGCGGGAGCGAAGGGAATCATGCAGATCATGCCAAATGAATGTAAGGAGTTTGGGGTAACGGATCCTTTTGATGCCGAGCAGAATATTATGGCGGCGGCGAAGCTTCTGAAAGCCCATTTGAAGAAGTTTGATGGCAATTTTACCCTGGCGGCGGCGGCCTACAATGCCGGCAGCGGCACAGTGAAAAAATACGGCGGAGTGCCGCCCTATAAAGAGACACAGACGTATGTGAAGCGCATCAGTAAGTTTATGTCGGAAGGTGTGACGGTTCCGGACCGGAAGGTGAACGTCAAGGACGCTGGAAAATATACGGGCAGCGGCGGTTCTGCTGCAGCGTCGGGGAAGAAGTCGGACGGCGCATCCTCATCTGCAGGTACGGCTCCGGCAGGCTTTGACACCGGAAAGATGGCGTCGGAGAGCGATCTCGAGAAAATACTGATCACGGTTGGCACCGGTGAGGATAAAGTGACGATGACATACGGTGCTTATTTACGATATCTGGAACTGGGAACCACTGGTGTCGGATGAGAGGAGAATGGAAGACGATATGAATATATGGCATGATATAAGCAGGGAAAGGATTACGCCAGGGGATTTTGTGGCGACGATAGAGATATCCAAGGGGAGTAAGAAAAAATATGAGCTGGATAAGGAGACCGGTCTTATCATACTGGACCGTATCCTGTATACCTCCACACACTATCCGGCAAATTATGGTTTTATTCCAAGAACGCTGGGAGACGATAGGGATCCGCTGGATGTACTTGTGATCTGCTCGGAGGATATTGAGCCGCTGTCACTCGTTCGCTGTTATCCCATTGGCGTTATGTACATGTTGGACAATGGTGCCAATGATGAAAAAATCATTGCCATTCCATACAATGATCCGATGTATAACTATTATACAGACATATCTCAGCTGCCAAGCCATACATTTGAGGAGATTCAGCATTTCTTCAGCATCTACAAGGATCTGGAGAAAAAGGAGACCGCAGTCAAGGAATTTGACGGGCCAGTGGAGGCTGTTGCCATTATAGAACAGTGCATACAGAACTATGAAGAGAAATATGGTAACCGTAGCAGCAATTGAGCAGGCAAATGAATAAAATAGGATATATGGAACGGAGGTGTTGATGATGGGAGACGAATTTGATCTTATGGTGGATGATCCGGCGGCCATGTACTGCGAGGAATGCAATGGCAGGATGCAGAATAAAGGAAGCGGACGGTTTGTCTGTGTGGACTGCGGCTGGGAACATCTGACGGATTTCGGCATTGTAAAGAAGTATCTGGCAGAGCATGGACCACGCAATGCCATGGAGGTTTCTAAGGA
Organism: Eubacteriaceae bacterium; assembly: GCA_910574015.1. Lineage (GTDB taxonomy): Bacteria > Bacillota > Clostridia > Lachnospirales > Lachnospiraceae > Eubacterium_F. Next base: position 22,918 of record CAJSYQ010000011.1, read on the forward strand.
GACTGGTGTCAATCTGCCAACGATACAGCGGCTGCTCCGTGAGGGGCGTTTGGAAGCGCTGGATGGGGAAACAGAGTATCAGCTCTGGTCGTCACCGTCAAAATAACATATTTCCGAAAGCGGCTGCCAGATCGGTCCGGCGCCGCCAGGTTAAGGATTCATTGGAGTGAGAAGCTGTACCATTGCCTGTCGGTACAGCTTCTCACTTTCCGTTTTCCAGTTCTCACATACCCTTATGGCGTCAGCCTCTGTGGCTACGTCCAGTTCAAGCCGGAATAAGATATGGGTTCCCTCGCGGAGGATACAGGAGGCGAGATAGGTGCCCTCCCTTGTGCGCTGATAATCACTGATGAGAGAGCTCTTCTCCAGAATCTCATATTTTTTCTCTGTGAGGTAGGCATCGATTTCCTGGTGGATTTCCTGGGACAGCAGGGAACCAAAGGATTCCAGTGTCTCCCGGCCGGTCTCTGTCAGCAGATAACAAGACTGGTGGTAAGTGGCGTCCTCCTGGATCAGATCTCCCTGCAGAAGATCACCGAAGGCGCTCAAAATAGTGAAATAGTTGGTATAGCCGTGGTCTGTGACAAAATCAAAGATAATTCCCTGGGGCAGGGGGGTGCGCACCCTGTTCAGCATATATAATATGATGAGTTTATATATATTCACTGGTTCGTTCGCCATTGTGACCTTCCTTTCCGATCAGCGGCTGTCTGACTGTCTGCCCCTGGCAGACATGCAGCTCTTTCATTTTTTGGTGAAGGGTATTCAGTACGTTTCTTTTATTCCTGCTCCAGAGAGGTGCCAGCAGAAGTTCTCTGGGGCCGTCCCCGGTGAGGCGGTGGATCACCATCTCTTCCGGGAGGAGCTGGACTGCCGAAATGATCCAATCCAGATATTCCGCCATCGTCAGTGTGGAAAGCATCCCGTTTCGGTACTCCCGGGCCAGATCTGTCCCCTCCAGTATATGGAGGAGCTGCAGCTTGATGCCATCGGACCCACATTTCACGGTATGCTCCACAGTCTGCAGGAAATCCCTTTTGTTCTCCTGTGGGAGTCCTGCGATAACATGGGTGACAACCTCTAGTCCTGCTTTCTTCAGAGATTCTACAGCTGTATCATAGACCTTGGTAGAATATCCGCGGCGGATCCGGTCCGCAGTTTTGTCATGTACGGTCTGAAGACCAAGTTCCACCATAACGGGCTTGCATTGATTACAGGAACGGAGCAGGGAGATCACCGGAGCCGGCAGGCAGTCCGGCCGTGTGGCGACGGACATCATAACGACGTCCGGGTGGGACAGCGCCTCCCGGTACAGGGATTCCAGTCTCTCTATGGGTGCATAGGTATTGGTAAAGGACTGAAAGTAGGCGATAAAGCGGCGTCCGGTCTGCTTGCTGCGGGAGATAAACCGAATCCCGTCATCGATCTGGCGGGTAATGGAGATGTTTTTCCCGCCGGCAAAATCACCGGAGCCGGCGCCGCTGCAGAAAGAACATCCCCGGGTATCCAGCGTGCCGTCCCGGGTGGGACAGGTCATACCGCCTTCCAGAGCCACCTTATAGACCTTTTCTCCAAAGCGGTGTTTCAATTCATAGTCAAGAGAGTGGTAGGGCCTTCCGTCCCATCGCTGCCGGTCAGTCATGGATCAGGGCTTTTACTGCCGCACTGACCACCTTGGCTACTCTCGGATCAAAGGCTTCTGGCATAATGTTCTCTTCACTGAGTTCGCTGTCCGGCACAAGGGATGCAATGGCTTCGGCGGCAGCAAGCTTCATATCTTCGGTGATCTGGGTGGCACGGCCCTCTAATGCCCCTTTGAAAATACCGGGAAAGGCCACCACATTATTGATCTGGTTGGGAAAATCCGAGCGCCCGGTTCCCACGATCCGGACGCCGGCTTTTTTTGCCAGATCCGGCATGATCTCTGGAACGGGATTTGCCATGGCAAACAGGATGGCGTCCCTGTTCATGGATGCCGCCATTTCTTCTGTGACGATACCTGGTGCCGAGACGCCCACAAAAATATCGGCTCCCTCCATGGCATCTTTCAGGCTGCCCTCCCGCTGATCCGGATTTGTGATCTCCATCATTTCTTTCTGCATCCAGTTCAGGTGTGTGGATTTTTTGCTGAGGATGCCCGTGATATCACATAGAGTGACATCCCGGAATCCATAGCGAAGAAGCAGCCGGCTGATGGCGATGCCGGCGGAACCGGCACCATTCACCAGGATCCGGCAGTTTTCCTTCTCCTTGCGCACTACCTTAAGGGCATTGATGATGCCCGCCAGAACGACGATGGCCGTTCCGTGCTGGTCATCGTGAAAGACTGGGATATCCAGCAGCTCCTTGAGCCGGGACTCGATTTCAAAACAGCGGGGCGCACTGATGTCCTCGAGATTTATGCCGCCGAAGGCGGGAGCGATGTTTACCACAGTGCGGATGATTTCCTCAGTATCCTGTGTGTCAAGACAGATGGGAAACGCATTGACACCGCCAAATTCCCGGAATAAAACTGCCTTGCCCTCCATTACCGGCATGGCAGCCTCCGGGCCGATATTGCCAAGGCCCAATACGGCGCTTCCGTCCGAGACCACCGCGATGGTATTTGATTTTATCGTATAGCGGTAGGCTTCCTCTTTATTATCCGCTATGATCTTACATGGCTCTGCCACGCCCGGGGTATAGGCCATGGCCAGATCTTCCCTTGACCGGACCCGGCACTTCGGCGTTGTATCAATCTTACCGTTCCATTCCGCATGTAATTTGATCGCTTTTTCTTTCTGTGTCATTCTATCATTCCTCCATTCTTCCCGTCTAACATCACGCTATCCCCTACTATATCATCTTTAATAGGATAAGACAATATTTTTCTCTTGTGCTTTTCTCATAAAATGAGTATGATAGGAATAGTTCAACGACACCGGTCTGAACCTGCCGTTGAGCTGAGATGATTGAGATGGAAAGGAGTCTTCCCATGACTTATGAAGAGGCGTTACAAAAGCTGTCCCCGGCGGGACAGGAGCATCTGCTGCAATATTACGGGGAATTGGCGCAGGAGCAGAAGAACCGTCTGCTGGAGCAGATCGAGGCACTGGATCTGTCTTTGCTGGAGCTGGTAAAGGATGGGGTTGTGGAGCCCTCCAAAGGAAAACTGGAACCACTGGGAGCAGTCACCCTGGAACAGATCAGGGAGAAGAGGGCAGAGTATGAACAAAAAGGGCTGGAGGCTGTCCGGTCATGCAAGGTGGGGGCTGTACTTCTGGCCGGCGGACAGGGCACCCGTCTTGGTTCGGATAAACCAAAGGGGATGCTGAATGTGGGGATACAACGGGAATTGTATCTTTTTGAACAGCTGATCCACAACCTGATGGAGGTGGTTCACAGGGCAGATGCCTGGGTGCCGCTGCTGGTGATGACAAGCGAGAAAAATAATAAAGACACCGTCAATTTTTTTGAAGAACACGATTACTTTGGCTACGATCCCGATTTTGTGTTTTTCTTTGTGCAGGATATGGCGCCCTCTGTCAGCTATGAGGGGAAGATCTATATGGAGGACAAGGACAGAATGGCAGCGTCGCCCAACGGAAACGGCGGCTGGTTTTCGTCTCTGGCGAGGGCAGGACTTCTGGGGAGGCTTCAGGAACTTGGCGTAGAGTGGCTCAATGTATTCTCTGTGGACAATGTGCTTCAGAGAATAGCCGATCCGGTATTTGTGGGAGCAGTTATCGACGCCGGCTGCGTCTGCGGCGCCAAGGTGGTGGCAAAGGCCGGGCCGGATGAAAAGGTGGGGGTACTGTGTCTGGAGGACGGGAAACCGTCCATTGTAGAATACTATGAAATGACGGACGAGAACAGGAATTCCCGGGGACAGGATGGAGAGCTGCTCTATAATTATGGGGTGATCCTGAACTACTTATTTGATATCGCCACTCTGACCAGGATTATGAATGAGAATATGCCGGTGCACATAGTGGAGAAGAAGATACCGTATATTGACAGCAATGGGAAAATGGTGAGGCCGGAAGAGCCAAACGGCTACAAATTCGAGACGCTGATCCTGGATATGATACACATGATGGAGAACTGTCTTCCCTTCGAGGTAGATAGACGGAAAGAGTTTGCTCCCATAAAGAACCGTACCGGCGTGGATTCGCTGGACAGTGCCAGGGAGCTGATGAAGGAGAACGGAATGGAATTATAGGGGGGCAGCCCCCCCTTTTTTTTGGTTCCACAGTGGGCCGGAATGACCGCATTGGCAAAAGTAGTTGACTGCTTCTTTTTTTTTCGCTATAATGATGGCATATTGATTCAATTTCATTTTGTGCCCGGCTTCAGACGGGCTGTGATTCTAAACTGTTATGCTGTTTTCCGCAGCATCACTATATGTTAAAGTCATTTATTCAGATTTTTCCAACCGAATTAGTTTAGTTCAATAGGTGAAAGACGTTAAGAAAGGAAGCAAAGTATGGATTTATCGAACAAAACGCTGGCTGAACTGCGTGCAATTGCCAGGGAAAAAGGATTGAAGGGGGTTACGGCGCTCCGGAAACCAGAACTGGCGGCCAGAATTGCAGAAGAAATGCAGCAGGAAAACGACGGCGAAGGGAAAGGGCAGACTGCCCCGAAACCGGTGAAAGAGGCTCAGGAGAGGGATACGCACAAGACAGAGTCTGGGAAACGGATGGCTGCGAAAAGAGAATCCCAAAAGAGAGAGGCGCCTAAAAGGGAACCGGTCAGAAGGGAGCAGCCGAAGAGGGAGATGCCAAGAAGAGAGCAGCCGGGAAGGGAAAATCAGAAAAATAATTCGAAGAGTGCTTCCTATGCGGAACGCGGGCGTACTTATGTAAAAAAGGCGACGGAAAATAATGCCGGCACACAGCCGGATCGCAGGGCGGAGCATCCGCATCCCGAGCAGCACAGGACGGAATACCATTCCGAGCAGCGGACAGAACGGACCGGGCAGAATACAAGTTATTATAACGCCAATCAAAAGCAGCGTTACCATGACGGGACCGACGGCCTGATCTCCATAATGAAGGATCGTCAGATCACAGATGTACATCCCACGGAGCTGAAAGAGGTGGACAGCGGCATTACCAAAAACGGAATTCTTGAGATTATGAGCGAGGGCTATGGATTTATCCGCTGTGATAACTTCCTGCCGGGAGAGAATGATGTCTATGTGGCGCCGCAGTTTATCCGCCGCTTTGGGCTGCGCACCGGGGACATTATCGAGGGGAATCTTCGCACAAGGAATACCAGTGAGAAATTCAGCGCGCTTTTGTATATGAAAAAGGTAAACGGGCGTTCACCAAGTTATCTCTACCATCGAAAAAAATTCGAGGAACTTACTCCGGTCTTCCCCAATTTCCGTCTTCATCTGGAGACACCGGGGGCAGGGATCTCCATGCGGATGCTGGATCTCATCGCCCCCATTGGAAAGGGCCAGCGTGGAATGATCGTGTCGCAGCCAAAGACGGGTAAGACGACGCTGCTCAAACAGGTAGCAAAGGCAGTGACAAAGAATTATCCCAAAATGAACCTGATCATTCTGCTGATCGATGAGCGGCCCGAAGAAGTGACGGATATCAAGGAATCCATTGAGGGGGAGCGGGTAGACGTGATCTACTCCACCTTTGACGAACTGCCTGATAATCACAGAAGGGTTTCAGAAATGGTGATCGAGCGGGCCAAACGTCTGGTGGAGAGCGGAGAGGATGTGATCATCCTTCTGGACAGCATTACCAGACTGGCCCGGGCTTACAACCTTACGGTGACTCCCAGCGGACGCACATTGTCCGGCGGCCTGGATCCGGCGGCGCTGCATATGCCGAAACGGTTTTTCGGAGCGGCGAGAAATATGCGGGAAGGCGGAAGCCTGACCATACTGGCCACGGCACTGGTGGATACTGGCAGCCGCATGGACGATGTTGTATTTGAAGAGTTTAAGGGCACTGGCAATATGGAGCTTGTTCTTGACCGGAGCCTGTCGGAGCGACGGATCTTTCCGTCAATCGACATCCAGAAATCCAGCACGAGAAGAGAGGATCTCCTCCTGGACGTCAACGAACAGGAGGCGGTAACTAAGATCCGCAAGGCGCTGGGCGGCATGAAATCCGACCAGGCGATGGAACAGATCCTGAATCTGTTTAAACGCACAAAAAACAACGAAGAATTTGTAGAGACAGTGAAAAAAATGCATTTATAGGAAAAAAGACTTGCATTCATATGGATAGCATGATATAATCGAGAAGCAGTTTTTGAGCAGGACAGTTATCCTTTATGGCAAAAGGACAATATAAATAGTGAGGTGAAAAGGACATGAGAGAGGGAATTCATCCGGAATATTATCAGGCAAAGGTTGTATGCAACTGTGGCAATGAGTTTGTGACAGGTTCGACGAAAGAGGACATTCATGTGGAAGTTTGTTCCAAATGTCATCCATTCTACACAGGACAGCAGAAGTCTGTGGCAGCCCGTGGTGCGATTGATAAGTTCAACCGCAAGTATGGCTTGAAATAATTGCTTGGATACAGGGGCAGGGCCGTGTGGCTCTGCCCTTTTGAAATTGTAGAGAAGCACGGCACGGAACATAAGATGGGAGGGTGCTTATGAAATATTCTGGTATTGGCGGTCAGGCGGTTATCGAGGGCGTGATGATGAAGAACAGGGATGAGTGCGCCGTGGCTGTCCGAAAAACCGACGGGGAGATTGCGCTTCGGAAGGAGCAGCACAGAAGCATCCGGGATCGCTGCAGGCTTGCCCGGGTTCCGGTGATCCGCGGGGTGGCTGCCTTTGCGGAATCCCTGAGCACAGGAATGCGTATGCTGAATTATTCGGCCTCTTTTTTTGAAGAGGAAGAGACGGCAGGAGATGCCGGCAGGGCAGAGGACAAGGGGAAAACGGAGAGTCTTCTTATGGGGCTGGTGATGGCGGCCGCCATAATTATCGCTATCGGTATTTTTGTAATCGCGCCGTTTCTGGTGAGCGAAGCGCTTCGCAAAATCATCCGTTCGCCACAGCTCCGGGGGCTGCTTGAGGGCGTGATCCGTGTGGTGCTTTTCGTGGTATATGTGAAACTCATCTCTCGTATGGAGGATATCCGGCGGGTGTTTATGTACCATGGTGCGGAGCATAAATCCATCAACTGCATTGAAAACGGGTATGAGCTGACGGTTGAAAATGTCCGGAGCCAGACCACCCGACATAAACGCTGTGGTACAAGCTTTTTGCTGGTTGTAATGTTTATCAGCATTCTGTTCTTTATGTTTATCGTAGTCCGGAATATGTGGCTGCGCATGGTACTCCGCATTCTGCTGATTCCGGTCATCGCCGGGGTCTCCTATGAATTTATCCGCTATGCGGGCAGTCACGACAATGTGTTCAGTAATATCCTCAGCCGGCCGGGACTCTGGCTGCAGGGCCTTACTACCGCGGAGCCGGATGACCGGATGATTGAGGTTGCCATTGCTTCCGTGGAGGCGGTCTTTGACTGGAAGTCTTTTGTGGCGGAAGTCAATGGGGGGGAGAGCCGCGGGGCAGAGTTGGAGTCGGCTCCGGCGAAGGAACCCGCCGCCGATGAATCTGGGATTGAGATTCTGGCCGTGGAGGATATGGAAGAGGAAGACGATGAGATCTTGAATGCCCTGGACCGCTATTTCGAGGCGCCGAAATGACGCTGCGGGATGTGCTCAAGAGGGGGGAGACAGAATTATCTGAGGCAGGGGTTCCCGAGGCAGAATTGAATGCATGGTATCTGTTTTCACGATGCTTTTCTCTGGAGCGCAGCAGATATTTTCTTCATCAGGAGGAGCCGGCGGGAGAGAAGGAGTGTGCTGAATACAGGGAACTTCTGGCTCTTCGCAGGACGCGGATGCCCCTGGAATATATCATTCATGAGACCGAGTTTATGGGACTGCCCTTTTATGTGGATGAGCGCGTGCTGATCCCGCGCCAGGACACGGAGATTCTGGCAGAAGAGCTGCTGAAGGTCTGTGAGGGGCGGGACGTTCTGGATCTGTGTACCGGTTCCGGCTGTATCGGCATTAGTCTTGCCGTGCTGGGAAGCTGCCGCTCCGTTGCGCTGTCCGATATCTCCACAGGCGCGCTGGAGGCTGCCGGGCGCAATGCAGAGCGGAATGGTGCGGTGGTGTCGCTGGTGCACAGCGACTTATTTGAGAATATCAGGGGGAGATTTGACATTATTGTGTCAAACCCCCCCTATATTCCGTCCGGCCAGATTGAATTTCTGATGCCGGAGGTGAGGGACTATGAGCCGCGGACAGCGTTGGACGGAGAAGAGGACGGGCTTGCGTTCTACAGGCGTATCATCAAAGAAAGCCGTGATTTTTTAAGGGAAAATGGAGTCCTGGCACTGGAGATCGGCTCAGATCAGGGGCAGGCTGTGTCGTCGCTGATGGAACGGGCGGGATTCTTTGGAATAGAGATAAAAAAGGATCTGGCGGGACTGGATCGCATTGTATTGGCGGGCATGAAGGAGGAAAAGTGATGTTTGATAAGCTGGAAGATATTTTATACCGGTATGAGGAGGTTCTAAAGGAACTCAGCGAACCGGAGGTACTGAATGATACGGTCCGTTACCAGAGGCTGATGAAGGAACAGGCAGAGCTGGAACCAGTGGTGGCAAAATATAAGGAATATAAAGAAAAAAAGGCCGGCATAGAGGACAGCCTCGCCATGCTGGAGGAAGAGACGGACGAGGAGCTCCGGGAGCTTGCCAAGGAAGAACTCAGCGAGTGCAGGGGCAGCATAGAGGGGATTGAAAAGGAATTGAAGATCCTTCTCCTTCCCAAGGATCCCAATGATGATAAAAACGTTATCGTGGAGATCCGTGCTGGCGCCGGCGGCGACGAGGCGGCACTTTTTGCGGCGGATCTCTACCGGATGTACTGCAAATTTGCCGAGGGCAGCCGGTGGAAGACGGACACCATGAATTCCAATGAAAACGGGATTGGTGGATTTAAGGAAATCGTCTTTATGATCAATGGATCCGGTGCTTATTCCAGATTGAAGTATGAGAGCGGGGTTCATCGGGTACAGCGCATTCCCACGACGGAATCCGGCGGGCGCATCCACACATCCACGGCAACCGTAGCGATCATGCCGGAGGTGGAAGAGGTAGAGGTGGAGCTGGACATGAACGACTGCAGATTTGATGTATTCCGCGCCTCTGGCAATGGAGGGCAGTGTGTCAATACGACGGATTCGGCCGTCCGGCTCACACATATTCCCACCGGTATCGTGATATCCTGTCAGGATGAGAAGTCACAGCTGAAAAATAAGGACAAGGCGCTGAAGGTGCTGCGTGCCCGCCTGTATGAGCTGGAGAGGGCAAAGGCTCACGATGCGGAGGCAGAGGAGAGGCGGAGCCAGATCGGCACAGGAGACCGTTCCGAGAAGATCCGCACCTATAATTTCCCCCAGGGGCGCGTCACCGACCACCGGATCAAGCTGACGCTGCACCGTCTGGATGCCATTATGAATGGAGATCTGGCAGAGGTGATAGACAGTCTGACAGCGGCGGACCAGGCGGCGAAACTGGGTAAACTGGAAGACAGAGCCTGAAATTATAAAACTTCCCATAGTTTTTTGAAGTCCCCTCTTTCCTATCCTGTTGTAAACTGCTATAATAGTAAATAGGAATATCCAGACAGGAAATAGTGAAAGGGGGGCTTTTTATGATTCGCAAATGGAAGACAGAAGATCTGGAGGCTGTGATGGAACTCTGGCTCATGGGTAATACAGAAGTCCATTCTTTTATTTCGCCAAAATACTGGCAGCAGAATTTCTCGGAGATCCAGCGGGTGGTACCCATTGCAAGAACCTATGTCTACGAGCACAAGGGGAAGGTGAAGGGGTTTATCAGTGCGATGGAGGGCTATATACTGGGGATTTTTGTGGATTCGGATATCCGGAAGTGCGGTATGGGCATGGTTCTTCTGGATTGTCTGAAGCAGAAGGAGAAGAATCTTACTGTGACGGTCTATGAGAAAAATGTTGACGCGGTACGTTTTTTTATGCGCCAGAAATTCAGGGTAGAATCTGAACTGACAGAGGACAGCACCGGAGAAAAGCAGCTTATGATGGCCTGGAATGGCTGAGCAGAACAGGAGGCGCAGGAAAGTGAGTACAAAACAGGATAAGACGATTGAGATTTTTGAGAATGCACCAGTATCCAAAGCCGTATTTATCAATATCATTCCCTCTGTGGTAAGTATGATCATGGTACTGGTGTATAACCTTGCGGATACATTTTTTATTGGACAGACGAAGGATCCGCTGAAGATGGCGGCTGTTTCGCTGGCGACGCCGGCGTTTCTTTTTTTTATGGCAGTGGGAATGCTCTTCGGCATCGGCGGTACGTCTCTGATTTCCCGTATGCTGGGGCAGGGAAGGGCAGATGATGCAAAGCATACCTGTTCTTTCTGCTTCTGGACCGGCGCCGCGGTGGGTGTCACCGGCATGGTGGTGATCCTGGCAGCGATTGATCCGGTGTGCCGTCTGGTGGGGGCGACTCCGGCCACCATGGGGTATGTAAAAGAGTATCTGCAGATTGTCGCCATTGGCGTCCCCTTTCTTGTGATCGGCAATGCCTTCAGCAATATTATCCGGGCGGAGGGCAGGGCAAACAAGGCTATGATGGGAATGATACTGGGGAATGTGGCAAACATTATTCTGGATCCTATTTTGATCCTTGGTTTTGGATGGAATGTGGCAGGTGCCGCCATAGCGACAGTGATCGGTCAGGTTCTCAGCGCCGGATTTTACATTGCCCACTATATGATGGGGCGCTCTACCCTCAGCATCCGGCTGAGGGACTACCGGGCCGGCGGCCGGATCGCGTCGGGAGTGCTTGCCATCGGTGTACCGGCGTCCCTGAACAGCATACTTATGAGTACTTCGAATATACTGGTAAATAAGCTAATGACAGTACATGGCGATATGGCGGTGGCAGGGCTCGGTGTGGCCATGAAGGTGAACATGGTGGCGGTTATGCTTCTGATCGGTGTGGGGATCGGCATCCAGCCTCTCCTGGGGTACAATTTCGGGGCGGGCAACCGCCGGCGATTTATGGGAGTACTGAGATTCTCCCTGATCCTGGCAGCAGCGCTCAGCCTGGTTATGTCCGTTCTCTGTTATCTCGGGGCAGGTCCCATGGTAAATGCATTCCTGGACAGTCCCAATGTGTATGGTTTCGGGATGGAATTTGCCCGAACCCTCATTATCTCGGGTCCGGTGCTTGGTGTACTCTTTGTGATGATCAATACAATACAGGCCATGGGGGCGGCAGTGCCGTCTTTGATCCTGTCAGTGAGCCGCCAGGGGCTTCTGTATATCCCGGTGTTGTTTGCGTTTCATCGGATCTTTGGCACGGCTTCCTCTCTTGTTCTGGCACAGCCGGTAACCGATTATCTGTCCACGGCGCTGTCCATTGTCCTGTTTATCCTGACATACCGACGGAGTTTTTCGCTGAAGGGGGAAGCACATGATCGCGAGCAGCAGTAACAGTCATATTAAGAGGATACAGAAATTAATGAAAAATGCCCGCTTCCGCCGACAGGAGCAGGCATTTATTGTGGAGGGCTGGAAGATGGCGGATGAGGCGCTGGTCCGCGGCCTGGTGAAGTCCCTCTATCTGTCGGAGAGAGCGGAGGGGGAGTACACAAAGAGACAGCAGTCCGGAAAGCCTGCGCCCACTGACGGCAGTGTTCCGGTGCATATTGTATCCGACAGATGCTTCCGGGATATGGCGGACACCATAAATCCCCAGGGAATTCTCGCCGAAGTATCCATGCCGCGGTATGACAGGGAACAGATTTTATCTTCCCGGCGGGCTGCCCTGCTCTGTCTGGAGGATATCCAGGATCCGGGCAATCTCGGCACGATCATGAGGACGGCGGAGGGGGCCGGGATGACCGCACTGGTACTTTCCAAAGGCTGTGTCGATCTCTTCAATCCCAAAGTGGTGCGCTCTACCATGGGTGCGCTGTTCCGCGTTCCGTACCTGGTTTGTGACGATATGTCTACGGAAGTAGAACGCTTGAAACAGGAAGGTTTTGTAATTTATGCCGCTCATCTTTCAGCGGAGAGGGACTATACCGATGAGCATTATGCGGACAGGGCGGCGGTTCTGATCGGAAATGAGGCGGGGGGACTGAGTGATGCGGTATCGGGCAGAGCCGACACGCTTCTTAAGATTCCAATGGAGGGGGAATTGGAGTCCCTGAATGCGGCGGTATCGGCAGCTCTGTTTATGTATGAATTATACAGAAGTAGAAAAAACGTATTGCAATAATGTGTTAATTCCTGTATTATTAAAAGATAAAGTTATCTGGATGATGCATTGTCGGCCCAATGGCGCCAATTTGAGATGGGTTTCATCTGGCGCCATTGAGTTAGGAGAAAGGATGAGGAATATGGAACTGACTATGGCGATCTGGCTGGTTATCGTTGCGGTGATGCTGGTCATTGAGATCTTCACTATGGGACTCACGACGATCTGGTTCAGCATTGGCGCCCTGGCGGCCGCTGCTGCCACTGGTCTTGGGGCTCCATTGGGTATACAGATCCTGCTGTTTGTGGTGGTGTCACTGCTTGTAATGTTCCTGGTAAGGCCCTTTGCCATGCGTATGGTAAACCGCGAGCATATGAAGACCAATATCGATGCGGTAGTGGGGGAACAGGCCGTTGTCCAGGAAACCATTGACAACCGGAAGGAGCAGGGCAAGGTGGTCTTCCGTGGTGTCGACTGGATGGCGAGAAGTACAGACAATACCCTGATACCAGAGGGGGAGCTCGTTGAGATTGAAGAAATATCTGGTGTGAAACTGGTAGTAAAAAGAATACAATAGGTTACTGAAAACAAATTTTTGAGTCAGACAGGCTCCTCGACCGGGCTGTCTGCAGAAAGGAAGGAAAGTTATGCCAGAAAATGCAACAATTGGAAGCCTGGTTACCCCGGTAATCGTGATATTACTCATTGTGATCATATTATGCCTGATCGCATCCTGCATTAAGATCGTGCCCCAGGCACAGGCTTATATTGTGGAGCGCCTTGGCGGCTATCAGGCGACATGGGGTGTGGGCATCCATTTTAAACTGCCCATCATTGATAAGGTAGCAAGGAAGGTTCTGCTGAAGGAGCAGGTTATGGACTTCCCGCCGCAGCCGGTTATCACAGAAGATAATGTAACAATGCAGATTGATACGGTAGTATTTTTCCAGATCACGGATCCGAAGCTGTTTACCTATGGTGTGGAAAACCCCATTATGGCCATTGAGAACCTGACAGCCACCACGCTGAGGAACATCATCGGTGATCTGGAGCTTGACCAGACGCTGACCTCACGTGAGACCATTAACACGCAGATGCGTTCCAGCCTGGATATCGCCACAGATCCCTGGGGCATCAAAGTAAACCGCGTAGAGCTGAAGAATATTATTCCCCCAAGAGAAATCCAGGATTCCATGGAGAAACAGATGAAGGCAGAGCGTGAGAGGCGTGAATCCATCCTTCGTGCGGAGGGTGAGAAGAAATCTACCGTGTTGGTGGCAGAGGGTAAGAAGGAATCTGCCATCCTGGAAGCCCAGGCGGAGAAGGAGGCAGCCATTCTTCGTGCCGAGGCAAAGAAAGAAGCTACCATCCGGGAAGCAGAGGGCCGGGCGCAGGCCATCGAGGCGGTACAGAAGGCCACGGCAGAAGGTATCCGCTACCTGAATGAGGCGGCTCCGCAGCAGGCAGTCCTGACGCTGAAGAGCCTGGAGGCTTTTGAGAAGGCGGCAGACGGCAAGGCCACCAAGATCATAATCCCGTCTGAGATACAGGGGATTGCCGGCCTGGCCAAATCATTGGTGGAGACGGCTGAAAAATAATAGAAAGAGTGAAACGGGATGAATTTACAGGGAAGACATTTTTTGACACTGAAGGACTTCACACAGGAAGAGATCCGTTATATGCTGGATACGGCGAAAGAGTTGAAAGAAAAGAAAAAAAAGGGGATTGTGGAGAAGCCCTTTGAGGGAAAGAATATTGCGTTAATATTTGAAAAGACCAGCACCAGGACCCGCTGTTCCTTTGAAGTGGCAGCTCACGACCTGGGTATGGGAGTGACCTATCTGGATCCGAAAGGATCCCAGATAGGGAAGAAGGAGAGCATAGCAGATACCGCCCGTGTGCTGGGACGTATGTTTGACGGCATTGAATACCGGGGCTATGGACAGGAGATAGTGGAAGAGCTGGCAGAATATGCCGGCGTTCCGGTATGGAATGGCCTGACGAATGAATATCATCCGACCCAGATGCTGGCGGATCTTCTTACTATAGAGGAGCAGTTCGGCAGCCTGTCCGGGATCCGGCTGACATATATGGGGGATGCCCGCTATAATATGGGAAATTCCTTGATGATCGCATGTGCAAAGATGGGGATGCACTTTACGGCGTGTGCGCCAAAGGCATATTTTCCGGCAGAGGAACTGGTCCAGGAATGCCGGGAATATGCGGTTCAGAGCGGCGGAAGCATTACCTTGACAGAGGATGTCAAAGAGGGGACGACAGGTGCTGACGTGCTCTATACTGACGTATGGGTATCCATGGGCGAACCGGACGAGGTATGGGAAGAACGCATTCGGCTCTTGTCACCGTATCAGATCAATGCGGCGGCCATGGCGAATGCAAAGGAGAACGCTGTGATGATGCACTGTCTTCCGGCCTTCCACGACCTGAAGACGACCATTGGCAGGGATATTCATGAAAAGTATGGCCTCACTGAAATGGAAGTGACGGATGAAGTATTTGAAAAATATGCGGATGTGGTTTTCCGGGAGGCGGAGAACCGTATGCATACGATAAAGGCAGTGATGTATGTAACATTGTGATAAAATCGGGAAAGGAGCCAATATGAGCAATGATCTAAATGCCGGATATGGGAATGACTGGATACGCAGGATGGCATCGGTATGCGAGGAAAGCAGCACGATTGACTCTACACTATTTTCTAAATATGAAGTAAAAAGAGGTCTTCGGGATCTGAACGGGCAGGGAGTCCTCACAGGCCTGACTGAGATATCAGAGATCCGGTCTTATACGGTAGTGGACCGGGAGATGATCCCATGTGAGGGGAAATTGTATTATCAGGGAATTGACATAGAAGAGATTGTGGACGGTTTTCTGGCCGAGAAACGGTTTGGTTATGAAGAGGTGGTGTATCTGCTGCTGTTTGGCAGGCTGCCCAACAGCATGGAGCTTGAGGAGTTAAAGGATATGCTGGCAGAGTTCCGGCACGGCCTTCCCACCAGCTTTGTGCGGGATATCATTATGAAGGCGCCCAGCTCGGATCTGATGAATACGCTGGGGCGCAGCGTCCTGACATTGTATTCCTATGACGACAGGGCAGACGATACAACTACGGAAAATGTACTTCGTCAGTGTCTGCAGCTGGTGGCGCTGTTCCCGCTCTTTACCGTGTACGGATATCATGCGGCATGTTATTTTTATGGGGATTCCAGTTTCTTTCTGCACCCGCCGAAGAGGGAGTACTCCACGGCGGAAAATATTTTACATATGCTTCGGCCGGACAGCAGGTTTACTACGCTGGAGGCGAAGATACTGGATATCGCGCTGGTACTCCACGCGGAGCACGGAGGGGGAAACAACTCTACTTTTACCGATCACGTCGTCACCTCTTCCGGCACGGATACTTATGCGGCGATATCGGCCGCCCTTGGCTCCCTGAAAGGGCCGAGGCATGGCGGGGCCAATAAGAAGGTGTCCATGATGTTTGAGGATATGAAAAAGAAGGTAAAGGACTGGGAGGATGAGGAAGAGGTGGAGAGCTACCTTACCGCCCTTTTGAACCGGCAGGTCTTTGATAAATCGGGACTGATCTATGGTATGGGGCATGCCGTCTATTCCATCTCAGATCCCCGTGCGCGAACGTTTTGCAAGTTTGTAAAGAAGCTGGCGGATGAAAAGGGGATGCAGAAGGAATTTGCCCTGTATAACCTGGTGGAGAAGCTGGCACCAAAGGTTATCGCCAATGAACGTCATATTTACAAGGGCGTCAGCGCCAATATAGATTTCTACAGCGGACTTGTCTACAGCATGCTGGAGATTCCTCTGGAAATGTATACGCCGCTGTTTGCTATTGGAAGGATCGCCGGCTGGAGCGCACATCGCATCGAAGAGCTTGTCAACGCCGGCAAGATCATACGACCCGCATATAAGGCAGTGGGAAGGCATAAGTCTTATGTGCCGATGGCAGAGAGGTGATTGGATGAGGGAGGATCAGGTTCTGTGCGCCTGCAGCGCCTATGAGCGGAAATATTATCTCAATCCCCGGTTTCACTCCCTGCCGGAGCAGATCCAAAACGAACTGCAGATTCTGGCGGTCACCATGACAGAGGATGTGGGCGGGGTATTTACAATGGAATTTGACGAGGACGGATGCCTTTATATGTCTGCTGTGGCGAGGGAGGATGATCTTGCCTACGATGAGATTGGCAGCCATCTGAAAATTAAACAGTATCAGAGCCGCTATGCGGAGCTGATGGAAGAACTGGAAGAATATTATAGAACATTTTTTCTCTCCCGGGACGGAGTGGATATCCGGCGGGAGGAATGCGGGGAATAATTATGTTACTAGCGATCGATATCGGAAATACAAATCTTACCTTCGGCCTGTTTGATGGTGAGGAGATCTGCCATAAATTCAGGCTGACTACCAGCCTGCCGCGGACTTCAGATGAGTTCGGCGTGCAGATCATGGAACAGCTGTCCCATTCTCAGGGGACGGAAAAAGAAGTGGAGGATGTGATCATCTGCTCAGTCGTTCCCAAGATTATGTATTCGCTTACCAGCGGGATCAAAAAATATCTGAATTGCGATCCCATGGTGGTGGGGCAGGGAACAAGATCAGGCATCCGCATCGCCACCACCAATCCCATGGAGATTGGAGCCGACCGGGTCGTAGACGCGGTGGGGGCATATTTTCTCTATGGCGGTCCAGTGATCGTCATTGACTATGGCACCGCTACCACCTATGATCTTGTGACGGGGGACGGTTCTCTGGCGGCGGGAGTGACGGCGCCTGGGATCCGCATCAGTGCCCGGGCGCTGTGGAGCAATGCGGCGAAGCTTCCCGAGATTGAGATTGTGAAGCCGAAATCCATTCTGGCCAAAACGACCATAACCAGTATGCAGGCGGGGCTTGTATATGGAACCATCGGCCAGACAGAGTATATCATTGACCGATTTAAAGAAGAATCCGGTTATAAGGGGATAAAGGTGGTTGCCACCGGGGGCCTTGGCAGGATTATTTCGGAGGGGACAGAGAAGATTGATGTATATGATCCAGAACTCACATTGAAAGGAATGCGGCTGATCTATGAGCGGACAAAGGCAAATGTGTAGGAAACTTACGATAGGGAATGTCGAATTGAAAGGAAATATCATTCTGGCACCAATGGCAGGGGTAACGGACCTGCCATTTCGTATACTCTGCAAAGAACAGGGGGCGGATCTGATCTGCACCGAGATGGTCAGTGCCAAGGGAATCCTGTACAACAATAAGAATACAGAGGAGCTGCTCCGTATCGATGAGAGAGAGAGACCGGTTTCCCTGCAGCTCTTTGGCTCCGACCCCGACATCGTCAGTGAGATGGCAAAGCGCATCGAGGAGCGCAATTTTGATATACTGGATATCAATATGGGGTGTCCGGTGCCGAAGGTGGTCAATAACGGGGAGGGCTCGGCGCTGCTTAAGGACATTCCCCTGGCTGCCCGGATCATTGAAAAGACTGTGAGGGCGGTCCGCAAACCGGTGACCGTGAAATTCCGGAAGGGATTCCGCCGGGGGGAGCTTCAGGCGGTGGAGCTGGCAAAGGCAGCGGAGTCGGCGGGAGCGGCGGCAGTGGCAGTCCATGGCAGGACAAGAGAGGAGTATTATAGCGGAACCGCGGACTGGGATTGTATTGCCGCAGTGAAAGAAGCGGTGAAGATTCCGGTGATCGGCAACGGCGATATATACACCCCCCAGGACGGGGAACGGATGATGCGGGAGACGGGCTGCGACGGACTGATGATCGGCAGGGGAGCGAGAGGGAATCCCTGGATCTTTCATCGGATGAAAAGGTGGTCAGAGACGGGCGAGGTTGAGCCAAAACCAGATTTTGATACCGTCTGCCGAATGATCCTCCGCCATGCGGCGATGCAGGCGGAGTGGAAGGGGGAGAGACGGGGGATCATGGAGATGCGGACTCATATCGCATGGTATACGGCGGGGTATCCCCATTCGGCCGAACTCCGGAGAGCGGTAAACAGACTGGAGACATATGCCCAGCTGGAGGAACTGTTAAAAGGACATTGTATCAGGAAAAAGGAAGGATAGTGGGGAAGTATGAGGGAACCGTTTTTTTTGCTGCTGCTGGAGCTATCCCAGGCTCATGCAAACCGAAGCCGGGAAGGGTTCCAGCGGCTGAACCTGTCGGATGGTCAGCCGAAGATCCTTTACATTTTAGGAGCACAGGATGGACAGACACAGAAGGAACTGGCAGAGCTGTGCCGGATCCGGCCGTCTACACTGACTGTTATGCTGGATAAGATGGAAAAGAAAGCTTATCTGTACAGGGAACAGGTGGTGGTTTCCGGCGGCAAAAGAGCCTACCGGATCCATCTCACAGAAACAGGGCGGGAGATGGCGGAGAAGGTTCGGAATATGATGGATGAGCTGGATGCCAGAAGCCTTCAGGGATTGTCGGAGGAGGAGACAGAACTGCTTTATGACCTGATGAAAAGAGTGATCGACAACCTGGAAGAGTAGTGTGTTGACTTTTGAAAACAGTGGAATTATAATGCTTATAGGATTAGAAAACTAATTAGATGGAGGGGAAAGGGCGTTATGATCAAGAAGATAGAAGGGAAAGGGAAAACGGTTTCTTATGACGGGGATCTTGCCTATCCTGTTCCAGAAGATTACCGAATGGAAAGCCAGGAGGTTACATATGGAGAGGTGAGGCCGGTGGAGTACTGGTCAAAGACGACGGACAGCCAGCGTCGGGCGGTGGTTATACTTCCACCGGGATATTCGCAGGATAGAACTTATCCGGTTGTCTATCTCTGCCACGGCCTGGGACAGGATGAGACACAATGGCTGGAAGAGGGAAAGGCAGGCACCGTGCTGGGGAACATGATCGCAGACGGGGACGCGGTGGAAATGATCCTTGTTCTGGCCAACTGCAGGGCCTGGAAACAGGAAGGCGTGGATCCGGAGGAGACATTTTCACTGGCACATTATGCGGCGTTTAATAATTTTCTGAAGGACTTCACCGACGATCTGCAGCCCTTTATCGAAGATAATTTTTCGGTTGCCACAGGAAGGGAAAACACTGCCGTGGCCGGATTTTCCATGGGGGGGAGGGTGGCGCTCCATCTGGGGATCACCCTTCAGGATACCTTTGGCGGCATCGGGGCATTCTGTCCGGCACCGGGGATATTTCCCTATACGAATATGAATGTCACGGAGGACGGGCTTTTTACCGAGCGGATCTTTGATCTGAAAGAAAGATACAGGGACAGAACAATGATTATGATCGTGGCGGGGAAATCGGATCCCATTGTGAAAGATTATCCCGAATCCTATCACGACGCCCTGGAGAAAAACGGGGTGGAGCATATCTGGTATAAAAGATCCGGCGGACACGATATGGATGTGAGCGGACAGGGGCTGTGGCATTTTCTAAAGGAGATATCTAGCTCAATGGCATCAATTTGAAAGGGGTTCAAATTGGCGTCATTGAGCTAGGTTCACATTTTGTTCAAAATAAGATCACATGGTGCACAAAGTTACATCATATTTGTTTCATATTTTTTCATTAGGCTGAATGGTAGAAAAAGGAAAATTCTACAGATTCAGCCTTTTGTATTGGATTTGTCAGTGGCACCGGGGTACGGGCTGAAAGAACAGGAGGGTAATTTGAGAATGAGAGCAACAAAATACCGGATAATCGTGATCGCCGCCGCTGCGGTGGTAATGGCAGGGGCCGCCGCTGTTATACTTGTACCGCGGTGGAAGAAGGGACAGGATAACCCGAAAGCGGCAGTTCAGGAGAACACAATCCGGCTGGCGAAGATGGATCTGACAGATTCCGTCAGCGCCACAGGTACGATAGAAAGCGTTTCTGCCAGGACAGTCAGTGCAGGGGTATCGGATGCAGAGATCCGGCAGATTAAGGTGCAGGAGGGTGACATGGTAAAGAAAGGGCAGATTCTTCTTGTTTTTGATAAAACGGATCTGGCAGAGGCAAAGGAGGAGGCAGAAAAAGATCTGGAGGACGTGAAGTCGCAGATTGATCTGGAAACCGCCACAGCCAGCAGGAAGCTAAAAGAAGCGCAGGAGAACGCCCAGAGCGACACGGCAAGACAGGATCAGGCTGTGGCGTCGGCAAAGAAGGCCTATCAGGAGGGTAAGAAAGAAGTTTCTGCAGCAAAGGATGAAGCGGCGAAAAAGAAAGCAGAGGAATCCCTGAAACTGCTGAAAGAGGCCTATGACAAAGCGAAAAGTGAGCGGGAAAGCACGGAACAGCAGAATAGAGCAAATATTCAGAATGCAAAGGATTCCCTGAATACAATGGAAAACAACCATCAGAAATCACTGCGGGAGGCAGAAAAAGCTGTGAAATCGGCAGAGGAAATGCTAAAGGAGTGTACGGTGAGAGCCCCTATAAGCGGTACGGTGACCAGCATAAATGTGGAAAAGGGAGACCGGTACACCGGGGGGGAAATAATGGTTATCAGCGACTGTGACAATCTGCGTGTAACGACGACGGTCAGTGAGTACGATATCAGTAAGATTGCAAAAGGGCAGCGGGCTGTGATTCTGACAGATGCTACAGGAAAAGAGGAACTGGAGGGAGAGATCACCTATGTGGCTGTCGCTGCCGGCAGCAGCTCTGCCGGGTCGGGCAGTACAGCGGGAACAGGGAATTCTTCCGCCGCCGGGTATTCCTCTTCTTCTACTGGCAGTACGGGATACGAGGTAAGAATTGAACTGAAGGAGAAAAAGGATGCCCTTCGCGTGGGAATGACTGCCAAATGCAGCATTATACAGAAAGAGGCCGGGGATGTATTTGCCGTGCCATACGATGCGGTCCATACGGATAAGGAGGGCAATAGTAAGATTTATGTCAGGGATCCTGACACAGGGAATCAGGAAGTTGCAGTGACGAAAGGAATGGAGAGCGACTATTATGTGGAGATCAGCGGCGAGGGGCTTACAGAAGGGCTTCAGGTTATCATTCCATCGGATGAAACCACAGTAGATACAGATAAGGAGGACAGAGATGCTATGGGCATTGGCGATCTGATGAGCGGGAAAGGCGGCGCGGGAATGCCTGGCAGGGGCGGCGCACCGGGAAGGTAAGGAGGCGGGGAATGGAGAGGAATCGTACAATAATTGATCTGCAGCATATCGTTAAGAGATTTTACATTGGCAGACCCAATGAGCTTGAAATCCTGCATGGCATAGACATGCAGGTGGAAGAGGGTGAATTTATCTCCGTTGTGGGGGAGTCTGGTTCTGGTAAATCCACGCTGATGAATATTATCGGTGCCCTTGACCGGCCCACAGAGGGGAAGTATCTTTTTGGCGGCACGGATATCTGCCGCACAAAGGATAGGCGGCTGTCCGAGATCAGGAACCGTCAGATCGGTTTTGTCTTTCAGACATACAATCTTATTGCCCGGACTTCGGCGTTGTCCAACGTAGAGCTTCCGATGCTCTATGCGGCAGTACCCCGGAGGGAGCGTACCAGGAGGGCGGAAGAACTGCTGGAAATGGTTGGCATGAGGGACCGGATGGCGCATCATCCCGATGAACTGTCTGGAGGTCAGAAGCAGCGTGTAGCCATCGCCCGGGCCATGGCAAATGATCCTGACCTCCTTTTGGCGGATGAACCGACGGGGGCTCTGGATTCAGAGACCAGCCGTGTGATCATGGATATTTTTCACCGGCTGCACAGAGAGAAGGGGAAAACCATCGTGCTTATTACACATTCCATGGAACTTGCAGAGGAGACGGAGAGAATCGTCACGATTCGGGACGGACAGATTACCGGAGAAAAAAGGAGGGAGCTGGTATGCTGATCTGGGAAAATATAAAGCTTGCCCTGGGTGGACTGTTGTGCAATAAAATGCGTTCTCTACTGACTATGCTGGGAATCATAATCGGGATCGGCTCCGTTATTGCTATTATGACAGTGAGTACTTCGCTGACCAGCTCTATTACAGATACCTTTGCCGAATTGGGAGCAGGTAATGTTACCGTGGGGCTGAAAAAACAGTCAGAGGGTGTGGAGGTGCGGAGCAATGGCATGCGGTTTGGCGCCTCG
Source organism: Eubacteriaceae bacterium (assembly GCA_910574015.1). Taxonomy (GTDB): domain Bacteria; phylum Bacillota; class Clostridia; order Lachnospirales; family Lachnospiraceae; genus Eubacterium_F. The sequence continues at coordinate 45,319 of CAJSYQ010000011.1, forward strand.
AACCGTCAGATCAGTCTGGAGGAAGAGGACCGGATAACCGATGAAATGATAGATGCTCTCAAAAGTCAGTTTTCTACAAAGATAGATTCTATTGCGCTGGAAGAATCCGCGGGCAGCGGGATCGTAAGATCAGGAGAAGATACCGCAAATGTGCAGGTATCGGGTATCAATGCCAGTTTTTTTAAAGCAAGGGATATCACATTGCTGGCGGGACGGCGCCTGACAGATGCCGACTTGGATGGCGCCAGAAGTGTAATTATGGTCTCGGATAAGACAGTCCAAAATATCTTTGGCGGAGATTTAGATGAGGCGCTGAACCAGGAGATCAATATCGACATCAATGATATCTATTACAGCTTTTACATTGTGGGCATTTATCAGTATGAGGGGGAAGAATCCTTTACGGCGGAATCGGAAGAGGATGTGGTCACAAGCGCCTATATTCCCATTACAACGGGAAAAAGACGGCTGCATACAGATGACGGTTACGAACAGTTTACCATTGTGACAGATCCTTCTGTAGAAAGCGTTGCCGATTTTGCGGATGAGGCAGAGCGTTATTTGAACCGCAGCTTTTATGCCGGGGATGAGGATTATCAGATAAGTACAACTACAATGAGTACCATGACGGATTCCATGAACGAGACGATTGGGACGGTATCCATTGCGATAGCCATCATTGCCGGAATCTCTCTTCTCGTAGGAGGCATCGGGGTGATGAACATCATGCTTGTCTCGATCACAGAACGAACCAGGGAGATTGGCACACGGAAGGCCCTGGGAGCCAAAAACAGTTCCATCCGTCTGCAGTTTATTGTGGAATCTGTTGTACTATGCCTGATGGGGGGGATCCTGGGAATCCTGCTGGGAACTGCCCTGGGAGCCGCGGCGGCTTCCTTTCTCGGCTATTCTGCGGCGGCACCAGTTATGGCTGTTATAGCCGCTGTCCTGTTTTCCATGGTTATCGGAATCTTTTTTGGATATTATCCCGCAAATAAGGCCGCGAAATTAGATCCCATCGATGCGCTTGGCTATGAATAGAAAAGAGGGCGGAGAGGGGCAGGCGACAGAAAATTCTTGAAAAGAACATTTGTTTGTGCTATACTATACTTCATCGTTGCTGCCAGGACGGCAGCAGAAAGAAAGCCGGAAGGGGTTCAAAACAGATGAGTGAGAGTTATAGCGGAAGTGATATTGTTATACTGGAGGGGCTGGAAGCGGTGCGGAAACGACCGGGCATGTATATTGGCAGCACCGGAACGAGAGGGCTCCATCACATGATATGGGAAATACTGGACAATGGGATCGACGAGCATCTGGCAGGGTTCTGCACGGAATTGCACCTGACGCTGAAGAAAGACGGCGGTGTGGTGGTGGAGGACAACGGGCGGGGAGTGCCTGTGGATCTTCATCCGGCTAAGAAGATTCCCACGGCGCGTGTCGTCTATACGATACTGCACGCCGGAGGGAAATTCAGCAGTGATGTCTATAAGGTGTCAGGCGGCCTCCACGGTGTGGGGGCTTCCGTGGTCAATGCGCTGTCAAAGCATATGATCGTTGAGATCCGGCGGGATGGGAAGGTCTATCAGGATGAATACAAAAACGGAGGCCGGCCGGTGACGGCTCTGGACAAGGGAATGCTCCCGGTCACCGGAAAGTGCCCGAAGGCGGATACGGGGACGAGAGTAACCTTTTATCCGGATGATGCGATCTTTGAGACAGTGGAATTCAAGCCGGAGACCATTCGCAAGAAATTGAAAGAGATCGCCTATCTCAACAAAAACCTAAAGATCGTGTTCCGTGACGAGCACACAGGGGAGGAATCCACCTATCTGGAAGAGTTCGGCATACAGAGCTATGTCAAATATATCAACCGGGATGCGGCAGTCCTGCATGATGACGTGATCTACATAGAGGGAAGGAGCGGCGACATCGAAGTCGAGGTCGCCTTTCAGTATACACAGAATTACAGCGAACAGATCAACTCCTACTGCAACCGGATCAATGTGGCGGACGGAGGAACCTTGGTGACGGGCTTTAAGACCGCCCTGACCCGGGTGATGAACCAGTATGCCAGAGAGCTGAATTTTTTGAAAAACAATGAGGATAATTTCGATGGGAAAGATATCCGGAACGGCATCGTAGCGATTGTCTCCATCAAGCATCCGGATCCCCAGTTTGAGAGCCAGACAAAGAATAAGCTGGGCAATACGGATGCCAAGACCGCTGTGGATGAGGTGTTCAGCACGGAGGTACAGAGGTATCTGGATAAAAATGTGGAGGTGCTGCGGCGGATCCTGGAAAATGTCCACAAATCCTTTAAGGCCAGGACGGCCAGCGACAAGGCGCGCAAATCCGTACTGAAGCAGCTTATGGATGTGGACACCAAGAGCAAGCTGGCTGCCTGTTCATCCAAAAAACCAGAGGAATGCGAGATTTATATCGTAGAGGGAGATTCTGCCGGCGGCACCGTCAAGACGGCACGCAACCGCAGGACACAGGCTGTGCTGCCCCTGCGGGGGAAGATTCTGAATGTGGAGAAGGCACCCTTGGAAAAGATTCTGGTGAACAATGAGATAAAGACGATGATCGCCGCCTTTGGCTGCGGGATCGGAGATAATTTTGACATCAGCCGGCTCCGGTATGATAAGATCATTATCCTTACCGATGCCGATGTGGACGGCGCACACATCAGTACCCTGCTCCTGACATTCTTTTACCGGTTTATGCCGGAGCTTATCTATCAGGGCAAGGTGTACCGGGGCCTGCCGCCGCTGTACAGGGTATCCTATGAGGAGGCGAAGGCGAAGAAGAAAAAGCAGAAGGTATCGGAATATCTCTTCAATGACTTCGAACTGGAGAAGTTTAGGAAGACCGGAAGGAAGATACTGGAGCTGCAGCGTTATAAAGGACTGGGGGAGATGGATGATACCCAGCTCTGGGAGACAACGCTGGATCCGGACAGCCGGATTCTGGCGCAGGTATCCATCAGCGATACCGTAGAGGCAGATGAGATCACGGATGTCCTTATGGGCAGCAATGTACCGCCCCGCCGGCAATTTATCATGCAGGAGGCACGGTATGCCAATCTGGACGTGTAGGGAATGGAGGGTAAGATGAGCGCGAACACAGAAAATATAATTCAGTTAGATTTCTCGGAGGAGATGAAAACCTCATACCGCGACTATGCCATGAGTGTCATAATCGCCCGGGCCGTACCGGATGTAAGGGATGGCATGAAGCCGGTTCAGAGAAGGATCCTGTATGCCATGAAGGAACTGGCGCTGTCCCCAGACAGGCCCCACAGAAAAAGCGCCCGTATCGTCGGTGACACCATGGGCAAATACCATCCCCATGGAGACAGCTCCATCTATGATGCCCTGGTACATATGACGGAGGACTACTCGCTGAATGTGCCGCTGGTGGACGGGCATGGCAATTTCGGTTCCATAGACGGGGACGGGGCGGCGGCCATGCGGTACACCGAGGCGCGGCTGTCCCCGGCAGCCATGACGCTGCTTGACAATCTGGACAAGGGTCTCGTGGATTTTATACCGAACTTTGATGACAGCGAAAAGGAGCCGGTGGTACTGCCCGCAATGATCCCGAATCTTCTTATCAACGGAACCACCGGAATCGCCGTAGGCATGGCCACGAATATTCCGCCCCACAATGCCGGGGAGATCATCGATGCCGTGATTGCCTATATGGACCGGCCGGGAATTTCCATTGATAAACTGATGGATTATGTGCCGGCTCCGGATTTCCCCACCGGCGGGACAATTATAAACCAGTCGGATATGCGGGAAATCTACTCATCCGGGGAGGGACGGATCCGCCTGCGGGCCAGAACCGAGATTGAGAAAGGGGAGAACGGAAGAAAGAATATTATTATAACTGAGATCCCTTATACGATTTCCGGCAACAAGGCGAAGCTGGTGGAGAACCTGGCCTCCCTGGCAAGGGAAAAGGTATTTGATGAGATATATGATGTCCGGGACGAATCCTCCAAAGAGGGGATCCGTATCGTTATCGAGGTGAAGAAGGACCGGGATATTGAAAACCTTCTAAACGGATTATATAGAAAGACCCAGATGGAGGATACCTATGGCGTCAATCTCCTTGCCATCAAGCCGACGGCCGGCGGCAGCGGGGAACCGAAGGTATTCGATCTCAAATCCATGATCGAGGAATTTGTTCTGTTTCAGGAGGAATTGTATACAAGGGAATACCGGTTCCTTCTGGAGAAGGCAAGGAAAAGGCTGGAGATCGTGGAGGGACTGATGAAGGCCACGGATGTGATCGATCTGATCATTGAGATCCTTCGGGGATCCTCTTCTGTGAAGCAGGCGAAGAATTGTCTGATCCGGGGAGAGACGGAGGGGATCCAGTTTAAGAGCGCTGCCTCTGAGAGGCAGGCAGAGACCCTGCTTTTCACCGAGCCCCAGGCGGATGCCATACTGGCCATGCAGCTCAGCAAGCTGATCGGACTGGAGATCCTGAAACTCCATGAGGAAAATGAAACCCTTCTGGCCAATATCAGTGAGTATGAGACGATCCTCTCCGATGTGAGGGAATTGTATAAAGTGATCAAGGGCCGGCTCCGGGGATATAAGAAAAAATTCGCCTCGGCAAGGAAGACCATGCTGACCGATACGACGGCAAAGGCTTATGTGGAAAAGGTTGTGGTAGAGGACCTGTATATCTGTATCGACCGGTTTGGATATACAAAGGCGGTGGACGCGGCTGCCTTTGGAAGGGCAGCAGAGGAAGTGAAACAGGAATTCTCCCAGATTGTCAGGATGAAGAATACGGACAGGCTCTGCATTTTCACAAAGGCAGGAGTGATGTATCAGGTAAAGGCGGATAAGATCCCCCGCTGCAGGATGAGGGATAAGGGAACGCTGATCCATACCCTCTGTAAGATGGACAACCAGGATGAAGCTCTGCTGTATGTCTGTTTTGAAGAGCTTTTTGAAGCTATGCTTATGTTTACAACGAAAAGCGGGTATATTAAACTGGTATCCGGCGTGGAATTTGAGACGTCGCGCCTTCAGGTGGCCTCTACAAAGCTGGATGCCGGAGATGAACTGGCGGGAGTTTCCCTGCTTTCTGCGGCAGATATTCTGGCAGATAACAGAAAGGTGATCCTTCTGACCGATAGAGGACTGTCCCTTGGCTTTCCTGTCAGTGAGGTCAGTGAATTTAAGAAGACCAGCCGGGGAGTGAAAGCCATCGCTCTGGAGGGGGAGGATCTTGTGGCTTATGCCGCAGCAGTGGAGCAGACAGCAGAGACCTTCTGCTTCAAGGGCAGGACGCTGAACGCCCGGCGGGTGCGGAGCCGGCACAGGGCGGCCAGGGGACATAAGGCGTCGCTGGATGTGCAGTGACATGCCGGCGGGAAAAGAAAAAAACGAAAAAAAGCTAAGATATCCCGGCAATTGTCCGATAAATATATTAAGACAGAGGAGCCTGCAGGGGAGAAATCCTCTGTTGGAGATTATTTCGTTGGAAGAATGGAGGAAGGATTATGAGAATTGATGCATACATGCAGGTAAGTCAACTCTATAAAACCAACAAGACCAAGAGAGACATGAAGTCGGAGACGAAGGATGGCAGAGATTCTCTGGAAATTTCTGATTTTGGCAGTGCCTACCAGGTTGCGAAACAGGCTGCAGAGCAGGGAGAACCGGTGCGCGCTGACCGCATAGAGGAGATTCGGGCGCAGATGGCAGCAGGAACATACAATGTCTCGATTGAGGATGTTGCTGATAAACTGGCTGACCAGCTGCTTGCTTAGCGCAGATCTGCTGCATAGAACAGACTGACGGGAGGAAGAACTTTTGGCTAGCTTGATGGAAGAGCTGATCACAACTCTGGATGCGGAAGAGGTCTTGTACAGGCAGCTGATTCCCATAGAGGAGAATAAGACCAGGGCGATCATTGCCAATGATCTGGATTCTCTCCGGGCGATCACGGCGCAGGAGCATGATCTGGTGGATCAGACGTCGGCACTGGAACACAAACGCGAGCAGGTGGCAGTGGACATTGCCACTGTTCTCGGGAAGGATCCAAAGACGATTACGCTGGAACAGATTGCGGAGGCGCTGAAGAATCAGCCAGAGGATCAGAAAAAGCTGCAGCTCATACATGACCGTCTCAAGAAGACGGTGGGGCGGCTGCAGGAGTTAAATGAACAAAACGGGGTTTTGTTGAAAGAAGCCATGGAAATGGTTGAATTTAATATGAATGTGATAAGAAGTACACGGATGTCTTCGGGGAGCAGCAACTATTCCAGCAGTGCCGCAGAGGTTGAGGGAATGGCACCACAGCATGGAGTATTTGATGCAAAGCAGTAGCTGAGATAGACATCCGTGTATCTCTGTTCTAGTAGATAAAAGGAAGGGGTTATTGATATGTCAAACTTACTGGCGAGTTTTAATGCCGGCGTGTCAGGACTGCAGTCCGCACAGGCGTCGTTGAATACAGCATCTCACAATATCGCCAATGCACATACGCCTGGATATACCAGGCAGCAGGTTATTATAACAGATTCATTTTACCAGAACTCCATGGGCGCACACAGCAACCTGCTGCAGGTGGGTACCGGAACGGTTATCGTACAGACCAGGCAGATTCGGAATACGTTTCTGGATGGCCGGTACAGGCTGGAATTTGGCCGTCAGGGATTTTATGAACAGAACCGTGCGGCGGCAAGAGAAGTAGAGGATATGCTTGGTGAGCTGGAGGGAGAGCAGTTCAAGACGACGCTGACGGATATGTGGAAAGCATTTTCAGAGCTGGCGAAGGATCCTGGCAATGTTGTGAATAAGGATGAACTGGTATCCATGGCATCGCAGTTTATTGAGCGGGCCCAGGTGGTGAGGGCGGAGCTGAATACATACCAGACAAGTCTGAATTCCGAAGTGATCAAACAGGTGGATCAGATCAATAATCTGGTATCACAGATACATGAGCTGAATAAACAGATCCGGCGTTATGAGGCAAATGGGGAATCTGCCAACGATTACCGCGACAAGCGCAATGAGTGCCTGGATCAGCTCAGCTATCTGATAGATTTCGAAGTGAATGAGGAGAAGGACGGCGTTATCACCATCTATGCAGAGGGCGCATTCCTTCTTGATACACACAAGCAGAATTTTCTTACTACGGAGTACGATGATATTACCTCCAAGCAGAACCTTACCTTCCAGCTGCTTAAGCCGGTCTGGGAGAACGGCGGGGACTTTTTCCAGGAAGAGACGCTTTCCTACTCCCATACGAGAAGGACAGATGTGGGATCCCTGAGGGGGCTGCTGGTGGCAAGGGGAAATTATGCTGCCAATTATACTGATACCCCGGTGAAACCAGAGAGAGAGGATTTTGCAGACCAGCAGGAGTTTGATAAGGCAATGGCTGAGTTTGAGGCAGAACTGGAAAAATACAACAACTTCACAGGAGCCTCGGTGATCATGTCAGTGCAGAGCCAGCTTGACATTCTGGTGCACGGAGTCGTTACCAGGATTAATGATCTGCTCTGTCAGGATAAGGAGCTGGTGCTGGAGGATGGAACGACGCTGACCATTCTGGATGAAGACAATGCCATGGTGGGAGATGATGCTAACCATACAATGGGAACAGAGCTTTTCTCCCGGCGGGGTGTGGAGCGGTATACCGAGATGGTTCTGGTGGATGATCAGGGAAACCCTCTGAAGGATAAGGATGGAAATCCTCTGGTGGACGATCAGGGCCAGCCTCTCAAGGTAAAGGTATATAATAAAGAGGATCCCACGGATATCTACTCTATGTATACCATTGGACAGCTGGTGATCAATCCCGATATATTGAAAGATTCTTCCACCCTGCCGGTTATGTATAATCCGAAGTCAGATAAGAAAGATGGTTATGCAATGGATGAGATAAATAAGATTGCTGATCTGGAGAATGATAAGATTGGCAAGCTCAATCCGAACTCTCTGACATCCTATGCCACATCCGGTTTCTATGACCAGATTGTCGGCGAACTGAGTTCTCAGGGCAGTGTGTGGAACGGTATTATCGACAATCAGGAGATGACAGTGGCCAGCGTGGACGGCGAGCGTCACAATGTAATGAGCGTATCCACGGAGGAGGAACTATCGGATCTGATCAAATTCCAGAGATGCTATGATGCATCTTCACGATATATTACGACAGTAGCAGAAATGTTAGAGTATTTGATAGAACGTTTAGGTTAGGAGGCAGATAACATGGCATCAACATTTGGAAGCTTTGAGATTGCAAAATCCGGCATGATGGCTTATAACAATAAACTTCAGGTTGTAGCTCATAATGTGGCAAATATCGAGACCAAGGGGTATTCTAAGCAGGTTACCAATATTACCTCTGTGGTAGGCCAGAGAAATTCTTTTGCGGTACAGGGCTATGGTGTGGAGACGGTGAGCATCACCCGCACCCGTTCGGAGTATTTTGATACGAAATTCCAGCAGACACAGTCGAAATTCAGCAAGTATGAAACTGAGGCATATTATCTGAACTCCCTGCAGGACGCCATCTGCGGAGATGTGACGGCAGACAATAAATCACGTATTCTGGATGCCTTTGATGATTTCTATGCAGCGCTGAGCAATCTGAAGGGCAAACCAAACGACAAGACGGTCCGCACCCAGGCAGTAGAGGTGGCGCAGACATTTACCAAATTTGTAAACGATATGGCGACAAAGATGCAGCAGCTTCAGGAAGAAGCGAATGTGGCCATTAAGACTTGTGTGGATCAGATCAACGCATATGCAGAGAGGATCACTTCTATTAATAAGCAGATCAATACTATTGAAATGTATGGCGCCACGGCCAATGATCTGAGGGATCAGAGAAGTCAGCTGATCGATGAACTGTCCAAGATCTGTAATGTGGAGGTGGTGGAGGAAGAAGCGCCGGATGGTGTGGGAGATCCACAGTACTGTGTCTATATCAACGGCGGCATTCTGGTAGATACCTACCGCATGAACCAGCTGGAGGTGGTTCAGAAGGACACCTACAGCAACATCAATGATATTGAAGGCTGTTATAATATCAGATGGTCCAATGGAGCAGATTTTCCGCTGCACAATAACCTGATGGGAGGTCAGCTTCAGGGATTGATCGAGATGAGAGACGGCAATAACAGCACAGCGCTGGAAGGTGTCATCGGCGGGCTGACCAATGCTCCCCAGGATGAGGGCGGCAATCTGAAACTCACCCTGACCGATGCCAACTGCAACGATGTCCAGCTGTTGAACATTCCCGCCAGCAATGGAGAGATTATCGTCAGTGGACGCACTTATGCCTACGACAGCTTTGAAGTGAAGGTAGGGGCGGATGGGAAGTTCACCTATGAATTTACTCTGAGCACAAAGGTGGATGCGGCAGATGCGAAAGTGCTGCAGAACGCCATGGCAAAGGGATATACTGTCAGCACGGCAGAACGGGTCGAGGCAAGAGGGATTCCATATTATATGGCGCAGTTAAATGAGTTTGTGCGTACCTTTGCAAAAGAATTCAATACGATACAGAATGAGGGACTCGATCTGCATGATGAGAAAGGAATTGATTTCTTTAATGCGAAGGTGCCGGCAACGGGTGAAAATTATGTGATGGTGGAGAAGGATGCCAACGGATTTGATCCGTCTTTCTCATCCACGAGACCCCAGGTGGATGCAGCCACCGGTAAATATGTGGGATCCTATTATTATATGACAGCCGCGAATTTCTGTGTGACAGATGAGATGATCGGGGACCCCGGAAAGATAGCAGGCAAGCTTCCCTATGATGACGGGAGCGAGACGGGAAATGACCAGGGTGAAAATATTGAGCGCCTTACCAAGCTGAAGGATAAGTCAGATATGTTCGTTCACGGCGCTCCGGATGATTTTATCCGTTCCCTGACAGCCTCTCTTGGCGTCAACGGCAGAAAGGCCATCAGTCTGGCAGAGAGCCAGGGCAATCTGCTCTATGCCATTGATACAAACCGGCAGTCCATATCTGGCGTGGATGAGGACGAAGAGGGTGCCAATATGATCATATTTAATCATATGCTGACCTGCCAGTACAAGGTATTATCTGTATTAAATGAAGTACTGGATAAATTGATAAATGGAACGGCAGTCTGATAACAGTTAGTAGAGCAAGGAGGAATTTGGAATGCGAGTGACCAATTCAATGATGCGCAACAATTCTATGCTGAACATGCAGAAGAACAAGGTTGCCTACAATAAATATCTGATGCAGTATAATACCCAGAAGAAGATCCAGCGTCCTTCCGACGATCCGATTATTGCGGCAAAGGCTCTGAAATACCGCACCACTCTGGTGGAGATCGATCAGTATCTGAAGAATATTGACGATGCCACCTCCTGGATGGATGCTACAGAGACTGTGCTGAATGATGTGGACAGTGTGCTGAGGAATATGGTTGACTATTTCACTCAGGCGGCTACCGGCACTGTGAATTCAGATGACCGGGCGGATATTGTTGCGAACCTGAAGCAGTATTCTTATTATATTTATGAGCAGGATGCCAACAGCGATTATGCCGGACGCTATCTCTTTACGGGATACCGTACCGACGTGCCGCTTCTCTTTGGCGAAGAACAGCGGGATGTCACATATACCATCACGGAAAATCTGGATGTGGACAATATCAAGCAGTACCAGTATGTGTACGGCGGGGCCGTATATGATGATAATAAAACGGCGGATCAGTATGCCAGCGAGGCATCGAAATTTGAGAATACCCACCGGATCTTTCTTTCGTATGATGACTGCGACCTGACGGATGCACAGGGAAATACAAAGAGCATCCAGCTCACCTATGTGGATCAGGCGGGCGTGACCCAGACCCTGAATCCCATTACGAAAAATATAGAGGATAATACGGTGTACAATGAACATCTTCACCCGGCGGCAGATGAAGTATATTATATACCAGAGACCGGGGAACTTGTATTTGGCGATGATGTTTATAATGATGTGCGCACAGGAAAGAATCTGACAGCGGTCTATGACAAAACGGAATTTCAGGTAAATGATATCCGCCCCGAGCATTATTTTAAGTGCTCTACTGTCAATAATAAGACAGGAGAGACAGGGCTGTATACCAGTGCCGGCAGCCAGAAACTGAATTATCAGGTGAACTTCAGTCAGATTCTGGCAGTGAATACAGAGGCATGCAATGCCATTGATACATCCATCGGGCGCTGCATTGAAGATATCACCAATCTTTGTAATGAGATTGACATTATGGAAAAGAATCTGGGAGCAGTGGAGAAGAGAATCGCAGAGTGCGACGAGAACGATACAACGAAGCTTGCCAGCCTGACGGAACTTCAGGAGCAGATATCCACCCAGATCCAGCTGCAGAAGACCGTGCTGACCAACGCCCTGTCAGGCGGTATCACTACATGCCAGAAGGCTCAGGAAAAGCTGAATGTGGCATGTGCGGACCACGGATCACGCAACAACCGTATGATCATGACAAAGAATAAGCTTGAGATGCAGAAGATTGATACGGATGATGCAAAATCAGAAAATGAGGACGCAGATCTCGGAGAGGCCATGGTGAATTTCACCGAGGCAGATCTTTTGCACCAGGCAGTATTGGGTGCCACTTCTAAGATTCTGGGACAGTCCCTGCTTAATTTTATATAAAAACGGGAATGACATAAGGAGGAAGGGTATGCTTGTAAAGACAAAATTTTTTGGAGAAGTAGACCTGCCGGAAGAGAAGATCCTTACCTTTGAACGGGGCCTGATTGGTCTGGCAGACTATAAACGGTTTACGATCCTGTATGACTGTGAGAAAGAAGAAACCAATATTTCATGGCTTCAGAGTGTGGATGAACCGACGCTGGCACTGCCGGTGATAAAGCCATGGCTCGTAAAAGAAGAATATAATCCCACGGTGGAGGATGAACTGCTGTCTTCCCTGGGGGAACTGACAGAAGAGAATCTGGTGATTCTTTTGACAATGACGGTTCCGGCAGATATCAAAGAAATGACAGTGAATCTCAAAGCGCCGGTGATAATAAATGCAGATACAAGGAAAGCGGTACAGATCATTGCCGATAACCAGGACTATGAGGTGAAATACAAAGTATACGAAATCCTCAATAAAAAGCAGGAGGGGTAATCATATGCTGGCTTTGTCAAGAAAAATCAACCAGTCGATCATATTAAATGACAACATCGAGGTCACCATACTGGAGATCAAGGGAGATCAGATCAAGATCGGGATTGACGCACCGAAATCAGTGCCGATCTACCGGAAAGAGATTTATACGCAGATCAGGGATGCCAATACGGAGGCGGCCAAAACGGCAGCGCCGGATGTGCTGTCTCAGTTTATGAAGTCATAAAGCATGGAATACCGGCATTTTTGCCCCTCAAAGGGTTAATTTTCCGGGCAGGGATGCCGATATGTAATGTAAAGCAACAAAATATTCTGATAAAATGACACATGGAGGTGTTAGATATGGAATTAGAAACGATTTCAAGAGCCAGCGCGAACTACAATAGTTCGCAGGAAGCGGCGAAAGTTTCTGTGGAGAAGGAGCAGCCGGAGGTTACGGCGGCAGTTCCCCAGAAAGCAGCAGAGCATATCGTCCGGAAAACTGCCGAGTCAGGGATGACAGGTCAGAAAGAAGGACAGGATGCAGAGCAGAAGGAGCGTGCGGCAAGCGAGGCATCCATCCAGGATGCTGTAAACAGTGCGAACCGCAAAATGGAACATACCCGGTGTGAGTATTCTTATCACAAGGAGACGAAACGGGTATCGATTAAAGTGATCAACGATGATACCGACGAGGTGATTCGTGAGATTCCGCCAGAGAAATCCCTGAAGATGCTCCAGAAAATGTGGGAGATGGCAGGAATTTTAGTAGATGAGAAAAGATAGGAGGGGTTTGGAATGCCGATTCGAATGAGCGGACTTATGTCCGGAATGGACACAGAAGCAATTGTAAAGGAATTGATGTCAGCCCAGAGCATCAAGAAAAATAAAGTGGTTAAGGCCAAGACGAAGTTAGAGTGGAAGCAGACGAAATGGGCGGATCTGAACAAGAAACTCACAAATCTGTATAATAACTTTGTATCCAAGATGCAGATGACATCAGCTTACAAAACGAAGAAAGCGACCTTGTCTGATGAATCCAAGGCAAAGGTTACGGCAGGAACCAATGCGGTCAATGGAAATTACACAATGGAAGTAAAGAATGTGGCTACCCTGCAGTATCTCACCGGCGGTGTAGTGGGCGCTAAGTCAGACAGTGCGAAATTGTCTGAACTGGATCCGGGTCTTGTGGGAGAGGAGATCACGGTTACCCACGGCTCCAAGACTACAAAATTTACAGTTGACGAGAACACAACCATTGCTGATTTTACAAAAGCACTCCGGGGCGCCGGGCTGAATGCAAGCTATGACAAAGATCAGAAACGTCTGTTTATCAGCAGTAAAGAAACCGGTGTGGGAAATTCTTTCTCCATAACAGGAGCGGCTTTCTCCTCCGATGAGATCAGTAAAAAGAATGCCCTGCTGAACGACCTGGACTACTCCAATATGAGCGCTGCCAACAAAAAGATCGTAGATCAGGCAGTGAAATCGCTGCAGACATCCGGTGTGGGGACAGCGGAGTACGACGCGGCGCTGGATTCCCTTGCGCAGGTTTCTTATGAACATAAAAAGGATGCTGCCACCCAGGCTGCCACCACATATGTGAAAGCAAAGCTCTATGATTCCCAGTATGCCAGCAATCTGGCAGCGGCGGGCGGAGATGCCAAGAAGGCAGAGGAAGAGACCACTGCATGGGTAAATAAGCAGATGACGGAAGACGCTACGAAAGTAGAGATTGATAAATATGTATTTGATGGTGTGTCACAGAGCGATCTGGATGCACTGGGATCCGAGGCGGCTGCCAAATATTATGCCGATGGAAAAACCGTTTCTGCACCGATGCAGGGTGTGGATCAGGCATCCGAGAAAGCTGCCCTTAGTGCTGCGGCAAGCGATTATGCATCGGTTACCGATCGTACAAATTCCGGCGGTGACAGCGCTGCCCTGCAGGCTCTGGGTATAACGAATATATCCGTAGCGGCAGACGGAACGGTGACAAAGGGAACAGAGCCGGCAGGAATGAAGCTGATCGAGGCTTCGGACAGTGTGATCATCCTGAATGGAGCGACACTGACTTCTACTTCCACAGTAGTTTCAGCCAATGGGCTCAGCATAGACCTCATCGGAAAAACAAAGGACGATGAGCCGGTGACATTTTCTGTTTCCAATGACGTGGACGGCATCTATGATACCATCAAAGGTTTCCTGAAGGAATACAACGATGTGATGAAAGAGATGAATACACTGTACAATGCCGATTCGTCCAAGGGCTATGAGCCGCTGACCAGCGAAGAGAAGGAAGCCATGACGGACGAGGATGTGAAACTCTGGGAGGATAAGATCAAGGATTCCCTTCTCCGCCGCGACCAGACACTGAACGGGATCATGCAGGGAATGCGGACCGTTATGATGGGTACGGTTTCCTATGAAGGTAAAAATTACGCTCTTTCCAGCTTTGGCATCATGACCTCTACGGACTACAAAGAGGGCGGCCTGCTCCATATATATGGTGACAAGGATGATTCTGTCTATGCAGACAGGGACGATAAATTGAGAAAAGCCATCGAGGAGAATCCGGATGCTTTGATCGCTACTATGACAGGTATTTTCGGAAATCTGCGTAAAGAGATGGCACAGAAGATGGCAGGTACAAAGAACAGCAGCGCCCTGACCTTCTACGATGATATCAAGATGAAAAATGATGTCAAGGAGTATGAGAAAGATATTAAGAGTTGGGAAGACCGCCTGGCAAGTATTGAGGAATCCTATTATAAGAAGTTTACCGCGATGGAAACAGCCCTTGCCAAGCTGCAGTCAAAGCAGAGCTCACTTTCCAGTCTCTTTGGCGGCTGACAGCTGACAGCCTGTTATCTGGCGTAAGACAAGAGTGTGATTGGAGGAAATAATGGATTATAAGGCGATGAATGCCTACCAGAAAAATGCCATAATGACTGCCTCCCCGGCAGAACTTACGCTGATGCTTTATGATGGAGCCATTAAATTCTGTAACATTGCATTGACGGCGATTGAAAAAAATGATGTTCAGAGAGCTCATGAAAATATAAAAAAAGCAGAGGCGATCATAACAGAATTACGTGCCTCCCTTGACCGGAAGTATCCGGTCTGGGAGGATTTTGAGCGTGTATATGAATATATCTATAAAAATCTGGTTGAGGCGAATATAAGGAAGGATGCCGGAGCCCTGGAAGAGGCTTTGGGGCGTATCCGCGAGATGCGGGATACATGGAAAGAAGTAATGCGTCTGAACAAAGCCGGCATGTGAGCAGAATAGGATGTGGTCGGATGGAGAAGAAATATGAAAACAGTGTCTATGTCAGCATGATGGCAGATTCACTGAAAAAGAAGGAAGAGATACTGGAATTTTTGTATGACAGGACGGCAGAGCAGGAGGAGATCCTGAAATCGGATGATCCGGATCTGGACCGTTTTCAGCAGACGATTGATGAGAAGGGAGACCGGATCGCGCAGCTGGATCAGCTGGATCAGGGTTTTGACACGTTATTTCGTCTGGTGGAGAAGGAACTTCAGGAGAACCGGGAAAATTACCGGGAAGAAATCCTTGAGGTGCAGGGAAGAATCCGCAGGGTCTCGGAGCTGAGTATGAAGCTGCAGGCGCTGGAGCACCAGAATAATGAGAGGTTTAAGGGCTATCTCTCCCGCAAGAGACAGGAGATCAGGCAGTTCCGTGTCAATGACAGGACGGCGGCAAATTATTATCAGAATATGGCGAATGCCCATAAATCCGATCAGTCATACTACCTCAATGAAATCAAATAAAAAATTTTGCAAAAAATTGAAAAAGAGGGTAAAGTTTTATTTTCTTACTCCGATATATATAATGTCAGTAAGATAATAACTAAAGCGAATGGCAGTTTTCACTGCCGGGCCCGCAGAAGAGACCTGCCATTGCTTTAGATATTATAAATAAAAAAATAATCGGCAGGGAAGCCGATACAAATTCAAGGAGGAATGAATTATGATAGTACAGCATAATATTACATCAATGAACGCCAACAGACAGTTGGGTATTGTAGGAAACAATCTTACAAAGTCTACAGAGAAACTTGCAAGTGGTTATAGAATCAACCGTGCAGCAGACGATGCAGCAGGTCTTGCAATTTCTGAGAAAATGAGAGCTCAGGTTCGTGGTCTGAACAGAGCATCTGACAACGCTCAGGATGGTATTTCTCTGATCCAGACAGCTGAGGGTGCTATGGAGCAGCAGCATGCAATCCTTCAGAGAACTCGTGAACTGGTAGTTCAGGCTGGTAACACCGGTGTTCTTGAGTCTACAGCTGAGAACGATTATCAGAAGATTCAGGACGAGATCAACGAACTGAAAGCAGAGTTCGAGAGAATTAACACAGACACAGAGTTCAACAAGAAAAAACTGTTAGATGGTTCTTACAGCGAGCAGTACCTGCAGATTGGTGCTAACGATGGCCAGGGTATTGAAGTAACAATCGCTAAGACATCATGGGCTGCAGTAGACGTATTGTCTGGTGCTGCTGGTGCTGATGGAAGCATGATTCAGGTAGTTGATAATATGCTCCAGAGCGTATCTACAGAGCGTTCTAAACTTGGTGCTATCCAGAACCGTCTGGAGTACACAGTTAAAGTTGATGACAACACTGCTGAGAACCTTCAGTCTGCTGAATCCCGTATGCGTGATACAGATATGGCTGATGAAATGACCAGATTCTCCAAGGAGAGCATCCTTCAGCAGGCAGCTACTTCAATGCTTGCTCAGGCAAATCAGGCAAATCAGGGAGTGCTTTCACTTCTCGGGTAATCGCTCTGAGTGCATGAGAAAATGGAAAAGTTGTACAATGCATAATGGAAAGGATATCCCGGTATTCTATATCGGGGTATCCTTTTTCTCTTATGGGAGAGATATCCTTTTTTGGAATGATGTTCTTTTGAATTAATATTTTTAGGAGGTTACCATGGAATTTCCGGATTCTTATTTTGAAGATGAGGTGCGTGAGGGATTTTATGTGCCGGGCATGATGAAACGGGCCTGGGCAGCGCATCTGGAAGTACTTGATGCGGTATATAAAGTGTGTCAGAAGCATCAGCTTACCTGTTTTGCTGAGTGGGGAACGCTGTTGGGGGCCATCCGGCACGGGGGGATGATTCCCTGGGATGATGATATCGATATCTGTATGAAGAGGAAGGATTATGAAAGGTTTCTTGAAATAGCAGAAAAAGAACTTCCGGAAGGGTATTGGATCATGAATTACCGGAACTGGCAGACGGATAACATGGTGACAAAGATAGTAAACTATCCGATTTCTGTACTTCCGGAGGAGGATCTTCCTAAGTTTCATGGGTATCCATATGTGGTGAGCATCGATCTCTTTGCCTTGGATTTCCTTCCCAGAGATCAGGAGGGACAGGACGCATTGTGGGATCTGATCCGATTGGTTGCACAGCTGAACTACCGCATCGATATCAACGAATTGGATTCGGAAGAAACAAAGTATGCCTTTGAGGGGTTTGAGAAGATCTGTCATGTTTCATTAGACAGAAAAAAACCATTGAAGCGGCAGCTGGTGAAGGCATTGGAAGAGGTGGCGGCCCGTTTTCAGGAGGAAAACTGCGATGAGCTTACGGGACTGACTTATTATATGAAGTCTAAGGCATACCGCTTTCCAAAATCTTATTATGCCCGAACGATCCAGGTGCCCTTTGAAAATATGCAGCTTACTGTTCCCGCAGAGTATGATGTATTACTTGGTATCAAGTATGGGGATTATATGAGACCGGTCCGGGCGTTTGATACACATGAATATCCCGCTTATAAGTCGATACATGAGGGAATCAGGGAGCAGATGCACATAGAACCTTTTGAATACAGATTTTCAAAAGAGGAGATGGAGGAGGCGCAGAGGGAGCGTCTGCCAAAGGACACCCTGAAAAACCGGGTTCGAGGTTTTCTTCCGCTGTTTCACGAGGCGCATGACGAGGTGAGACAGAGGGTAGAGACTGGGGATGCCGCTGCGGCGGCAGGCATTCTGGGGGAATGCCAGGATGCTGCGATCCAGCTCGGCACGATGATCGAGGAAGCGTGTGGAGAAGATCATGCCACCATCCGCATACTGGAACAATACTGTGAGGCAGTGTTCCGTCTCCATCAGAGCATAAGCGGAGAGACAGAAGATAAGACATCTATCTCCCGCGGCCTGGATGAACTGATTCGATGGGAAGATATTTTGGAGGAGAGTATCCAGACTTCGATAAAAGAGAGAAAAGAGGTTGTCTTTGTACCATATAAAACCGCTTACTGGGGGGCCATGGAGAGTGTCTGGCAGGCTGCCCGGGAGGATGGGGAGACAGATGTCTATGTAATTCCGGCGCCATATTATTACAAAGATGATATTGGAAAGGTGAAGAAAGAGGAACCGCACTACGAGGAAGGATATCCAGAAGAGGTTGTCATTACCTCTTATGAGGAGTATAATTTTGAGGTACATCATCCGGATTGTATCGTGATTCAGTGCCCTTATGACGAATACAGTTATGGTTTGACGATCCATCCGTTCTTTTATGCCAGGAACTTGAAAAAATATACAGACAGGCTCGTGTATATTCCGCCCTTTGTGATGGATGAGATCCAGAAGGAGGACGGACGCGGGCGGGTGACGCTCCGTTATTTCTGTAATACCCCGGGAGTTGTCCACGCGGATCAAGTGATCGTGCAGTCAGAGCAGATGAAGGATGTGTATGTGGAGCTTCTAACGGAATTTGCGGGAGAGGAGACAAGAGAGATGTGGGAAAACAAAATATCGGGTCCCGGTTCTCCGATACAGGATCAGACAGAGAGCAGAGAGCTTTTGAATATCGGCTCCGGCAGCATTCCGGAGGAATGGCGCAGCAGGATCCTTCGGCCCGACGGAAGCCGGAAGAGGGTGATCCTCTATGTAACCAGCATCAGCGCCCTCTTTAGCAATGGCGACAGGGAAGTTGACAAAATGCGGGAAGTATTTCAACAGTTTCAGGATTACAGGGAAGATGTGGTGATGTGGTGGCGGCCGGATCCCAGGGCACGAGAGGTTTTGAGAAAGACTAAGCCTGGCGTGCTGCAGAGATATCGCGATCTGATGCAGGAGTACAGAGCAGGAGACTGGGGCATTTATGATGATACTCAGGAGCTGGAGCGGGCAGTCAGGCTTGCGGATGCTTATTATGGCAATACCGGAAGAGAGGCAAATATGTGCCGGGATCAGAAGAAGCCGGTTATGTTCCAGAATACTGCCATAAGTAATACGGCGCATTAAGTAGTACGAAACCCATTTTTTGGAGGTACGCTATGGAGTTTCCAGATTCCTATTTTGAAGATGAGGTAAGAGAAGGCTTTTATATATCCAGCCTTATGAAACGGGCCTGGGCAGCTCAGATGGAGGTGCTGGAGCAGGTACAGAAGATCTGTGAAAGACATGATATCCGGTATTTTGCGGAATGGGGGACATTGCTGGGAACCATTCGGCATGGTGGCAGGATTCCCTGGGATGACGATATCGATCTCTGTATGCTGAGAGAGGATTACAACCGGTTTCGTGAGGCGGCAGAACGGGAGCTTACAGACGGCTGCTGGTTTATGGATTATCAGTGGTCCGATGATTTTGACCACACCATTGGAAGGATCATTAACTCCAGAGTACTTGTTGTGGAAGGGGCGGCACTGGAGAAATATCATGGGTTTCCCTATGTGGCAGGGCTGGATATTTTCTGTCTGGACGAGCTCCCGTCGGATCCGCAGGAGGAAGAGGGATACTTTGAGCTGGTCCGGTTTCTGTACACTCTGATCAATGAGATCAGGATGGACAAGGAGGGAGTGCTGTCGGTGGATCCCTCTGAACTGGAACGCCATATCCGGCGGGCGGAACAGCTCTGCCATGTGACCTTTGACAGAAGCCGGCCGGTGAAACAGCAGCTGTATGAACTTCTTCAAAAGGACGTGGAACCAAGATATGCCGGGACCGGGGCGCAGGAAATTACAAGCATCCCCTGGTGGAGAAGGAACCGCGCCTACCGTCTGCCGAAAGAATGCTATGCCGGCGGCGTCAAGGTGCCTTTTGAAAATACGGAGATCATGGTGCCAGTTGGATATGAAGAACTTCTTCGCAGAAAATATGGAGCGGGCTGGATGACTCCGGTTCGGGGGGGCAGTGCCCACGAATATCCCTCCTATAAGGAACAGCAGCGGTTTCTTGAGGAGGAGGACGCGGGCAGTCTCTTTGCGTTCCGATTTTCCCAAAAGGAGATGGAGGAGACAGAAGCAGCCCGTCAGAAGAAAGAGACTCTGCTGGATAAGGTTACCGGCTTTCTGCCCCTCTTTCGAGAGGCACATGGGGAGATCAGCAGGTCTGTGCAGAATGGGGCGCGGGAACAGGCGCTGGCGATCCTTGGAGAGTGCCAGAATGCGGCGATTGAACTGGGTACTATGATTGAAGAGGAGAGAGGAGAGGGCACGGCGTCAGTCGGCGTGCTGGAACGGTATTGTGAGACAATCTTTCGGCTGCACCAGATGCTAAAGGAGCTGCCGCCGGGGGAAATGGATGGAATGAAAGAACAGCTTTCTGCAGAACTGTCAGCCATGGAAGAACTTCTGTCCGCCACGGCGGAAGAGGAGCTAAAGCATAAGAAAGAAGTGGTTTTCATACCATATAAAACCTCTCTCTGGGGCGGTATGGAGAGTGTGTGGCAGGCGGCAGTGCAGGACAACGAATATTCGGCAGTCGTCGTCCCGGCACCCTACTACTATAAGGATGCCTCTGGAAGGGCAAAGACGGACGAGCTGCACTATGACACCGGATATCCGCAGGATGTAACCATCACATCCTACACGGAATATAACTTTGAGAGCCGCCATCCGGACAGCATCGTCATCCAGTATCCCTACGATGAATATCACTATGGACTGACGATACATCCCTTTTTCTATGCTAAAAATCTGAAGAAATATACGGAACAGCTTGTATATATCCCTCCCTTTGTCATGGAAGAGGTGGGGCCGGAGGACGACCGTGCCAGAGAGATGCTGAAGGCATTGTGCAATACGCCGGGACTTGTCTATGCAGACAAAGTGTTTGTGCAGTCCGATGAGATGCGGACGACGTATATCGAACTGCTGGCCGAATTTGCAGGGGAGGATACCAGACCAATCTGGGAAAGAAAGATACTGGGGCTTGGTTCCCCGCTGTATGATGTGGAGAGGTAGAGAAAATCGTATTTGCAGAATGGAGGATTATTATGGGAAGGCAATGCTTATCAGAGATCAGACGCAATATATTGTTAAATCCCGGGCCGTCAACTACGACGGACACCGTGAAGCTGGCACAGATCGTACCGGATATATGTCCGCGGGAAAAGGAATTTACGGAGCTGATGAGACAGCTGCGGAGCGATCTGCTCCGGGTCGTCCATGCCGACCCAGAGAAATATACGTCGGTTTTGTTCTGTGGGTCCGGCACTATCAATATTGATGTCTGTCTGAACTCATTGCTGCCCCAGGACGGGAAAATTCTGGTGGTGAATAATGGGGCGTACAGCACAAGGGCAGCTGAGATCTGTGAGTACTATGGTCTGCCTTACATCGATCTGAAATTCCCGGGGGACCAGCTGCCGGATCTGAAGAAGGTGGAACAGATTCTGGCAGAAAACCAGGATATCGCATTGGTGCATACTACCCACAACGAGACGGGCACAGGGATCCTGAATCCAGTTCGGGAGATCGGGGAACTGGCTCACCGGTATGATGCCGTGTTTACCGTAGACACTACCTCCACACTTGCAATGCGCCCTATCGATTTGGAGGAGGACAATATAGACTTCTGTATGGCATCCGCCCAGAAAGGGCTTATGGCTATGACCGGTCTGTCATTTATCATAGGAAACCGGGCCGTGATTGAAGCGTCTGCCAGGTATCCCAGACGTTCCTACTATTGCAACCTGTATCTGCAGTACCAGGTATTTGAAACCACCGGAGAGATGCATTTTACCCCTCCGGTACAGACCGTGTATGCTGCCGTACAGGCGCTGAAGGAATACTTTCAGGAGGGAGAGGAGCAGAAATGGGCGCGCCATACCCGGGTATTTGAGGCGCTCCACAGCGGGCTTGACCGGCTGGGTTTCCGCGATCTGATCCGCCGGGAGTGGCAGGCAGGCCTTGTGGTGTCCGTGATCTACCCAGAGGATGAACACTGGGATTTTGAGAAGATACATGATTACTGCTATCAGAAGGGCTTCACTATCTATCCGGGAAAGGTATCCGGTCAGAATACATTTCGCCTGTGCGCCCTGGGCGCTATTGACGAAAGGGATATCGAAGACTTTTTCATTGTATTGGAAGAGGCACTGAACCGAACGGGGGTAGCAGTGCCGGTGAGATATAAAGAGAAAAAATAATCGTAAAAAGCAGGGAGAAAAGAATGGAAATAGCAATTCTGATGGCAGCGGGTATGGGAACAAGGATGCGGCCCGTCACGGAAAAGATCCCGAAACCGCTCGTACCTGTCAACGGGGTGCCGATGATCGAGACTGT
Source organism: Eubacteriaceae bacterium (assembly GCA_910574015.1). GTDB lineage: Bacteria > Bacillota > Clostridia > Lachnospirales > Lachnospiraceae > Eubacterium_F. The sequence continues at coordinate 68,031 of CAJSYQ010000011.1, forward strand.
GATAGAGGCACTGCAGCAAAGACAGGTGCAGAAGATCTATATTGTAGTGGGTTATCTGGGAGATCAGTTTGCCTGTCTGACAGAGAAATACAGCAACATAGAGATCATTGAAAATAAAGAATACCGGGACGCCAATAATATTTCATCCCTCTATGCCGCAGGAGACGTACTGGGAAGTGCCGATTGCTTTATCTGTGAAGCAGACCTGGTTATTTCTGATGCCGGCATACTGAGAGCTCATCACGAGACGTCCTGCTATTATGGCAGAATGGTTCAGGGATATTCCGATGACTGGGCATTCGATCTGGACGGGACGTGGATTTCCCGTGTCGGGAAAGGAGGCATCGATGCTTATAATATGGTAGGGATTTCCTACTTCAAGAGAAAGGATGCCGTGTTTTTGAGAAATGTGATCCGGCAGGCTTATGAAGTGGAAGGCCGCAGGGGACTGTTTTGGGATGAGGTGGTAAACGAGCACCTTGACAAACTGAGACTTATCGTATATCCTGTATCACAGGATCAGATTGTAGAAATTGATACGGTGGAGGAGTTAGGCAGGATGGATCCCCGTTATCAATGCCATAAGGAGGAGAGCAAATGAGAGCAGAGACATTTCTCGATGTGATCGGTTCTGAGTTCTATACCGGTGTTCCTGACTCGCAGTTAAAGGCTCTCTGTGACTGTCTGACGGATCGGTATGGTACGGATGGGGAACATCATATTATAGGGGCCAATGAGGGAAATTGTGCGGCTCTGGCGGCCGGCTATCATCTGGCTACCGGCCGCATTCCAGTGGTCTATCTGCAGAACTCAGGACAGGGGAATATCATTAACCCGGCGGCGTCCCTTCTGAGTGACCAGGTGTACGCCATTCCAGTAATCTTTGTTGTGGGATGGCGCGGTGAGCCGGGAGTGGGGGATGAGCCGCAGCATATCTATCAGGGGAAGGTAACGCTGCAGCTGCTGGAGGACATGGATATTTCTTCCTTTGTTCTGGAACCGGGTGTGACGGAGACAGATCTTTGTGCCGCGATGGATGATTTCAGACAACGTCTGGAGTGCGGGAAGAGTGTGGCATTTGTAGTGAGAAAGGGAGCGCTGGCCTATGACAAAGGGACGGAATATAGTAATCCCTACACCCTCCGCCGGGAAGAGATCATTGAGCATATATTGAAGGTCAGCGGGGGTGATGTGGTGGTAGCCACCACCGGGAAGACCGGCAGGGAATTATTTGAGATCCGGGAGCGGAATGGGGAGAGCCATGAGACGGACTTCCTCACCGTAGGATCCATGGGGCACAGCTCCTCCATTGCCCTTGGGATCGCCCTGAATACGCCGGAGAAGAAGGTGTGGTGCATCGATGGGGATGGAGCCGTCCTTATGCATATGGGAGCCATGGCTGTTCTGGGGAGCTGCAGGCCCGGTAATCTGATTCACATTGTCATCAATAACGGCGCCCACGAAAGTGTTGGCGGGATGCCTACAGCGGCAGGGGAGATGGAGCTTGCCGGTGTGGCAGCGGCCTGCGGGTATCCCTATACAGTCAGTGTGGCATCCTTCCGTGAGCTTGACCGGGAACTGGAAGCGGCGGCCGGGCGCGGCGCACTGACGTTTATCGAGGTAAAAGCGGCCATCGGAGCCAGAGATAATCTGGGAAGGCCGACATCGACGCCGGCGGAGAACAAGAGCAATCTTATGAAATATCTGCATCCCTGAGGGGCATTCACCCGAGAAACAGAAAGGAGAACAAGAACTATAATGAAAACAGTCTATACCTGTTTTTGTACAGATACGATTCACGAGGGGCATATGAAAATCATCCATTGTGCCAAGCAGTATGGAGAGCTGGTGGTGGGTGTCCTGAGCGATCAGGCCATGATCCGGTACAACCGTTTCCCCACCGTGGACTTTGAACAGCGGTTAAAGATAGTAAGGGAGATTCCGGAGGTTGACCGGGTTATCGTACAGCATGACATTATGTATGATCAGGTTTTTCAGGAAATCCATCCGGATTATGTGGTGCATGGGGATAACTGGAAGTCAGGACCCACAGAAGCCATCCGCAATAACGTGCTGCAGCTGTTGGAAGAGAACGGCGGAGAACTGATCGAACCAGTATATACTTACAACGAGAGTGTAAAGAGAATTGACGATAAATTGAGGGAGAAGCTGGCGATGCCGGAGTATCGCCGCAAACGGCTGAGACAGATGATGGAGATCCGCTCTCTGGTCAAGGCCATCGAAGTTCACAATGGACTCACCGGGCTTATTGCAGAGAAAACCATTGTGGCAAATGAAGGGGAGTTCGACCAGTTTGACGCCATGTGGATCTCTTCGCTGTGTGATTCCACGGCGAAGGGAAAACCCGATATAGAGCTGGTGGATGCCACATCGCGATACCGGACCATTGACGATGTCATGGAGGTTACGACAAAACCGGTAATATTTGATGGAGATACCGGGGGCATGACGGAACATTTTGTCTATATGGTAAGGACTCTGGAGAGAATGGGAGTTTCTGCCGTCATCATTGAGGACAAAACCGGGTTGAAGAAAAATTCCCTGTTCGGCACGGAGGTAAGGCAGACTCAGGCTGGAATAGAAGAGTTCAGTGAAAAAATAGCGGCAGCGAAGAAAGTTCAGCTGACAGAGGATTTTATGATCATCGCCCGCATTGAGAGCCTGATTCTGGAACAGGGGATGGAAGACGCCCTGACCAGAGCTCACGCCTATGTGGCAGCAGGTGCAGACGGCATTATGATTCACAGCAGGAGAGAGGAACCAGATGAGATACTGGAGTTCTGTGACAGGTTCCGGAAAGAAAATAAGGAGTCTCCTATCGTAGTCGTCCCCTCTTCCTTTAATGTCATCACAGAGGAGGAACTAAAAAAGCACGGGGTGAATATCGTGATCTATGCGAATCAGCTTATGCGGAGTGCTTTTCCTGCCATGGTGCAGACTGCCAAAGACATACTGACCTATCACCGGGCCAAGGAAGTGGACGACAGGCTGATGCCCATAAATCAGATCATCACCCTGATCGATGAATTATAGAAGAAATAGATAAGGGAAAGAAAAAGCATTGCAGAAAGGATAAATTCGCTGCAATGCTTCTTTAGATCAGGGGGATTATCGGATCTTCTCCCAGATTGCCTGACCCACTGTGCCATCTGAATCAGACCGGTGCTGAAATCCTGAATTGGCGAAATTCAGAAAGCCCTTCAGGGAAAGTATCTGGCTGCCTGCCGTCTCATAATATAACGTATTTTCCTTGTAGATGGATAGGTTTCTCTCTTCATAGAACTGCCTGAGCCGATCCGCCTCTACAGAGACAGGGAAAACTTTCTCGGAGAAATTCTCGACGGAGTGTATCTCCATGGAGGAATTCTCTACGGAGAGCTTCTCCGTAGTTACCGTTAGATCCGCGTTGTTGTTCTGGCGGACCACTATGCCGTTATCCAATCTTTTGAACAAGGTGTAGTGCTCATCATAAACGTGTAAGCTGTCATTTTCCGGATCCAGCTGAATATTCCTTTCGTGATTAACGGCAGGAAACACCATCTGTCTGCCGTCAAAACAGGCGTCCCATACATATTCGGAATGCTGACTGAATTCATCTGGTAATGGATAAGCCTTTACATTTTCCCTGCCATCCCATCGTATGATGTCGTTATTTGACCTTGGAGAAAGCCAGAAATCAGTGCCGTCCCATGCGATTCCGGAATAGGCAGAACTGTCGGGACCGATTTTGATCCACTGATGTTCTAAAGAGGCCATGTCAAAGGTTAAGACATAATTATCAAGACAGGATGCGAGATATAGAGTGTCTTCTATACGGACGCCATTGGGACGGAAATAGAGATAGCTGCTGTCCGGATTCCTGTCCATCATCTCCTTGTATGGTTTCGTGATATAATCACAGGTATTCTTTTCTAAATCAAGACAGAGAATGGCGGGATAACCGCCCCCTATTAGGAAAGCCTTATTATTCCAGATATATGTCTGATAGAATCCTCCCGATTCCCGGCAGTCAGCTTCCTTTATTGGGACACCGTTCCACTGTTTTGTTATCAGATCATAAAGCCATATTTTCTTTGTTTTGTTGGGTGCCAGTATCAGCGTGTGATTCCAGACAGCGATGGAGCCGGATAAATAACTGGACAGCACATCTTCTCCCGGAACGGCGTCCATCAGATCGATAGATCCGTCCTGCAGATCGATGGAAAATAAGAGATTCAAATCTTTGGCCAGACAGTAAAGCTTTCCCTTATGATAAGTACATCTGCAGACGGGTATTTCAGTTAATTTTTTATACATTTTTAATTCCTTCTATTTCGTTTATGTTTTGAAGATATATCTATATTTAATTCTACTTTTATATCGGCGGATTGTCAAGGAAATTAAAGTTTAGAGTAGTATATCCGATATATAATTCAGTGTAATGTGTCTATTATAAATTTTCAGGAGGCAGAAGTAATAATGATTACGATTCGGAGAGCTGTTTATGAAGATATTACTAATATAATGAAGTTTATGGATGAGAATTGGAAACCCGGTAACATTCTTGCTAAAAACCGGGCATTTTTTGAGTGGCAGTTTGTAGATGGGGATAAGCTCAACATGTTCCTTGGCGAAGAGGATGAAAGTGGTAAAATATATGGGATAATAGGAGCCATCGTATATAATGGAACTTCGAATCCGGATGTTTCCGGCTGCACCTGGCAGGTGATCAAGAGCAGCAATCCAATGCTCGGTCTTGACCTCTCAGATTTTATGTACAGGGAGTTGAATGTCCGGTATTGTTTTGCTGCGGGACTCAGTAAAAAAGCAGTCAGGCTCAACGAACTGCTTGGCTGTACGATTACGGAAATGGATCATTATTACCGGCTTGCTGACAGATTGGATTATCAGATCGCCAGAGTAGTAAATAAGGAGATACCCGATATCGCAGAGACAGGATATTCCCTGGAACCAATCTCTTCGGCAGAAGAGATGAAGGAGATCATTTCGGAAGAAGCATTGGCAGAACAGATTCTGAGTAAGGATTATGCGTATATAGAGAAGCGTTATTTTAGACATCCTGTCTATCATTATGACATTTGGAAAATCGTAGATGACAAAGGCAGTTCCCATTCTGTTCTTATCACAAGGGATGAGGTTATGGGGGACCGGCGAGTGTGCGAGATTATTGACCATTATGGCAGGCGGGAGGACCTTGGCAGGATTGCGCCGGCATTAGACCGTCTGATGGAGATAGAAGGGTACGAATTTGTGGACGTATATTCTTTTGGAATTCCTGTGGAGATTTATGAGCAGGGAGGATTTGTGCGATGTGACACATCTGGCGGGAATATAATCCCCAATTATTTTCATCCCTTTGTGCAGGAGAATATATCATTGAAAATGGCACAGCCCATGATAGGAGGAGTTGTCTTCTTTCGCGGGGATGGAGATCAGGACCGGCCCTGCTGATCTAATCCGAACCCCCAGAGCCAATCATTTTCCATGTCAGGATAGTGTCCTCCGCTGCGTTCACAGTGATCCGCCTGCCGACAACGATATCTGTATATTTCGGTGATATTCCCGTTCCGGGACGCTTTGCCATAATATCTCTTTCGGTTATCATTTCTCCCGGCTGCATATCCCTTGTCAGAACCAGGGACCGCCTGGCTTCTCTTCTCGGCACCTGTTCACAGTCAAGAACCGTTTTTTCTCCGCTCCCCAATACCGTGTCGATCCATCGGAAGTTCGCTATGGCTTTTTTAAAGTCTTCTGGTTCTCCGGCATGATAGTGGTCATTTCCTTTCAGTGTCTTATCCAGTGTGAAATGCTTCTCGATAATCTCTGCCCCCATCATATAGGCGGCGGACAGTGTCATCATGGATGCATCCGGAGCCACATGATCGCTGAATCCGATGGGGATATCGGGAAAACAATTTTTTAAGGTCTGTATGATCCTGAGATTGGCATTTACGGGATCGGTTGGATAGGACAGCACGCAGTGGAGCAGCGCCAGATCCCGGCAGCCGGATTCTTTTAAGGCCCGCACTGCCTCATCTACTTCGGAAAGATAAGCCGCCCCCACGGAGAGCACCACTTTCTTTCCCTTGGCCCCGATATACTTTATAAATGGGAGATTGGACAGATCGGAGGATGATATTTTATAGAAATCAACGAGAGGTTCCAGAAAATCCGCCGATTCATAGTCAAAAGGGGTGGAGGTAAAATCCAGTCCCTTTTCATGGGCATAACCGGCAAGCGCCTGGTATTCTGTTTCCCCGAAATGGTCAAACTTCTGAAATAATTCATATTGGCTCCTGGTGGGCTCTTTCGTGGTATCCCAGTATGCCGGGGAATTTTTGGAAGATATTGTACCCGCCTTATAGCTCTGAAACTTGGCACAGTCAATCCCTGCCTCTGCCACTTCGTCTATATACAGCTTTGCCGCATCCAGCGGCGTGATGCCCATAACCTTCGCCGTGTCATAAAAATTTACCCCGATCTCAGCAATAACATATGGTTTCATGGAGGATCCTCCTTTCTATTTTCCAAGAATAATATCTCTGACATGCCGCAGTCCCTCTCTAAGAGGGTATTTCAGCATGAGATTGTACATATTCTCCCTGACGGCTCTTGTGTTGATCAGCCAGTCCAGTGTGTTCTCTATAAGGTCGCTGTCGACTTCTTTTTCTGTTCCCAGATTGATAAAACCATGTTCCATACTGGCAAAGCTGTGTGTTTTCTCCCGTTCATTCTGGGAGAGCACTATGGCGGGCACTCCCATACAGGCGAACTCAAAGATGGCGCGACCCTGGCTTGTGATGGCAAGATCTGCCTGCTTCATATATTTCGTTACCCGTTGTACGTCCGAGTAGACAAAGATATTTTTTTCCTCTATCGAATGGAGGCCGTTACCATCGGTATCATACCCAATACCGACAATAAAATTGAAATTCACAGTTTTGTACTTTAAGGCGATACGGGATATGATATCGTATAACATGCGATTAAAATTACTGGGATCCGTGCCGCCAAACATGATCATGACATTTCTTACCCGATCAGAGAACCGGTTCGGTCTCTCAATCTGAAATTCGTCACGGAGGCAGACATATTTCCATCCGCTGTATATGTTTTCGCCCTTCAGATCCCTGTCTGTATACAGGGCGTTGATCACCGCATCCGCATACCTGGTTCCGGGGCCAAGATCTTCGATGGTTACCACTCTTGGAACCAGTTCTTTTAGATGTGAAACTGTATCTACCGTAGTATTCAATTTGTCACAGACCCATATGTCCGGCTTAAAACTTTCTATGATCCCGTCTACTTCCTTTTCCCGACGGATGATTTGATAAGGGAGGTTCGTTTCCTTTACTTTTTTTATCCCCTCTGAGGAATCCTCCTGGATCACCAGCAGCACATCGTGTTCTATCATGGCGTAAGCCAGCGTGATGCAGTTATAAATATGCCCCATGCCGAGGCGTGCGTATCCGTCTGCCCGGAATATGATGCGTTTCCTGCCTAGCAGAGCCTCGGAGAGCACCCAGTCATTTTTATCATCGATATCGATTCCCTCATTATCCGAGATTGGAAAAACGGATATCGTACCTGCCATTCTCGTATCCCTCGTTATCAGGCTCCTTCTGGAGATGACAAAGGCTCCGGTTTCCAGATAATAAGGGGGAAGCTCCTGACGGTTCCGGCGCTCTTCATAGGCAGGAACCAGTTTCCCATTCTGTGATTTCCATGCGAGATGCGGTTTATTGACAACACTGATCAGGCAGTCGGAGGAACCGTTCCTTATGCTGTCGATGGCAGCCGACAGACTTTCCGGTTTCAAAAGCGGCGATGTAGGCTGCATGGTGATGACAAAGTCATATGTATATCCCTTTGCCGCTTCAATCCGGGAAACAGCGTCGAAGATAACCGGATCCAGGGTAACCAGATCGCCGGAGAGATCATGACTCCGGCGGATCACTCCAGCGCCGTAATCATCTGCGATTTCGGCAATCTCATCGCTGTCCGTTGAGACATAAACATCATCGATACCGGTACATGCCAGTGCGTTTTGGATGGAATATGCAATTAAAGGTTTTCCGGCAAGAAGGCGGATATTTTTTTTAGGAATGCCTTTCGAACCGCCCCTGGCAGGTATGACAGCCAGTATTTTCATTTTGTTTCGCCTCCCCTGTGGGTTATTATAATTTCTCTATCAGGCCGGTTTCGGCTAATCTCTGTGCGATATCAAATACGTCTGAAAATGGCATCTGGATGGTATTGGCGATGGAGATCAGATCATTTGTCCCGTCCGCATATGCGAGAAAATCGATGGTTTTAAATGCTCCATTAGCTTTCGAACTGCCTCTGCTGCTCGTTTTTGGGTAAAGCCCTCTTTTGCCCAGCTGTGGTTCGCATAGACAAAGATTTTTATAAACGGCATTATGCTCCAGAACAAAGACCAGATCCAGCAGAAATTGGAAACTATCACCAAGAGCCCCGGCGGATACGAAGTCCATATTATCCAGTGAGGTATGGTATTGTTCATATTCATTGGATTTCGACCGGTAGAGTCCGCATACAGGGATATCCACTCCCGGCATATTATATTGTCTCTCATCAGATCCCCGGTTGAGAAACGGATAGTGGTTATATTGGGGGAATCTGTGTCTGAGAACCAATTCTGCCGCTCTGTCAGACAGTGTATTGCCATATCTGGTGGATACGCAGGTATAGGTCCGGTCATCTCCCAGGCAGGATAAGTTATAACCTGCCGCTACATTCTTTTTCAGCTGATCAAAATTTCTATTTATATAGGCGATCGAACCTATTGTTTCCGGTACGAAAACGAAACGGTATGTGTATTTATGCGCTGTCCGGGCCAGATGCTGTGCCAGATAAATGGCGGTACAGGGACCGGAAAGCTCATTATTCGCCATGGATGGATGGCATATATAAGTGGAGAAGAGGATCTCCTGTTCGGATTCACCAGGGATCAGTATATCTCCATAAGTGAGACTGCCGTCCTTTAACTCACTGTCGATAACCGCATGATAATTTCCATCCTCCAGTTCATTCATTCTGTTCTGGCTCATGCAGAATCCAGAGGCTTCTTTGTAGTAAGAGGTGACATAAGGGACAGCGTCCGGAAGCTTTGGATAGGTATGGATCATCTTTTTTAATTCCGGCAGTGATATTGTCTTATCCATTGGATGGGAGTATCCTACGACATGAAGATTATTTTCTCTAAAATCGATTACCCGTCGGCCCTGAGAATCTTCTACATAGGCGTCCCGGATATTCCATTCCTTTGGAATCTCCCAGTCAAATACTTTTGTCCCGGTAGGGATTTCGTATGTCTTTAGAGAGGGGCATATTTCTTTTAACTTTTGAAAAGTCTGTCGAACGCCATCTCCGGTAATACTTCTGCAGATGGGAAACAATTCTTCCATGAGACGGTATATTTGCTCACCCTTTGTCATAAAATCCAATCCTCCTTACAAACGGAACAAAAAAATTTCTGTAAACGGTATTCATTCTGACATAGGCGCTGGTCAACAGCTGAAAGTCAGATTTCATGAGATCGGAAAGGTAATATTCCAGTTCCTGGATCATTCTGCTGTTGGAGGCGATTTTCCCCCTGTCAACGGAAAAATCCCGGATGTCATGCAGACCGAGCGCAGTATTACATCCGATTCCTCTTGCATCCTCCGAGATCAGCACACTGGGGATTCGTCTGCTCATGCAGTGGATATGTGTATGCACACGGAATCCGATATGGAGGTCTACTGCATCGCACAGAGAAAAGCCTTCCTTACTGCCAGATATATCATGAAAGGCAATATCGTTATCACGAAGAAGGCCGCATATTCTCAAATTATATGCTTCCGAATATTTTGTCTGGATGCCTCCGTTAAATGTAAATGCGAATTCAGCTTCTGGGAAAATCTCCTTTAAAAGTGAGATGGTATTTTCCATCTGCTTATATTTCCATTCCCACACGGCAGGGTCTTTTGTGATGCCCTGATCGGATAAAAGGATCCGGCGGACCCTTCCGCGGCAGATCGGCTCATACATACCCAGTCTGTCATAATCGTACCATGCCGTGCAGCCGGTCATGGTTACATTGCGTATCCCATTGTTTCTGAGAATGTATTCACTGATAAAGTCCCGGCAGGAAAAAGTGCCGCCCCTCTTTTCAATGGTGCTGAGTTTCTTTTTTACATTGTGCTCAAATCTATAATTGGAAAGAGAGCCGGCCTCCGCATCCGGGCCATACCATCCGTTTGACAGAAAGTGGAGTTTCGGAAGCATTTTTGCGGCATATCGGAGAGCCGGAAAAGCTTCTTCTGTCAGGAAACGGTTGTCATAGAGCGGTCCGCCTGCTGCCACTACAGCATCAAACTGATTCAGATGATCCAGTTCATATTCTCTGGAAATATGCCCGGTCTGGATGTCTGCATCGGGACATATATTTTCAAATGCTTCCAGGGACCTGGCTGTAAAGAGGTAATCGCCTGCATTGACCACTGGCCTTGAAAGTAGAAGAATGTGCATGTCAATCTCTCCGTTCCCTGCTATACATCATATATTTTCCGGTGCTGTTGTTCTATCAGATAAACACTTGGGATATCCTCTGCCACGATCCGAAGAATTTCTTCTACCCCCTGTTCCTCCAGGAGATCCTCGAAGTTTTCGAATTTCCAGGGATATTGGTCTGTATTAAAAATATTGAACCTAGTCACCAGCAGGCGGTGCATTGTATAATAAAAGTATTTTAATGCCTTGGAGTATGCCAGCTCTTGATCAGGAACAAGCCAGTTATCACTGGCTAAGCAGTTTTCCAGCATCTCAAAATATTCGTTACCGTTTTGCGGAGACAACACAAAATCGCTGTTTCGATAATAAACATTGGTATGCACCAAAACGTTTTTTCTCATCAGTGCCGCTTCCAGTCCTACCGTCGATGTCCATGGCAGAACAACCTTACAGGTCTCCATATATTGATACAGGTTTATTTCCTCATAAGATCTTACATAGTGGAATAAATTATTATCCTTGTAGCGTTCTAGTATTTCTGGATTGGTTGCGTATAATTCTGTACAGCTGTGGACGGGAGATTCTACCCGTCCTGACGGGTGTTCGCGAACCAGTACGGATTTGCCCAGCTTATTGATAATAAAATCAAGAACCTCTTCGATCCACTCTTCCAGACTTCCAAATAGTGAGTCAGCCACCAGAGCCCCGCCATCGCATTTACAATTCAGCGGGATGACAACATCGTAGCTTCGATCTGTCTCCTTACGGGAAGGCTGGAACGAAGTATAGGCATATCCGTTCTTCTCCATTACCTTTCGGTATTCGGCCGTATCTGCTTCTGCACTTACCGTAGCGGTGAGCTCCTTCCGCTTGTTCCACATCGAGACTGCCCGTTCCAAGAGATCTGCCGGCTCTTTTTGCGGATCCAGCCATTCTTCGATAAGCCTTGGCGTATCCATATTGCAGCCGGCTGCGCCGTTGGCGGATATAGTTACGGTTCCCTCTGCCAGACCGTCTTCCGAGGTTATGCGTATCTGTCTCTTACGACAGATGTACTGATAGATGCCGCCTCTTTTGTGAAGGGCTGTTGGGACATTGATCACATCAAAATGATTTTCATTGAAAAAAGTGTCTATGAATGAGAAATTTTTTTCATAGATACCGGCATAAGTATGATACAGTGAATCCCAGCGAAGAAATCTCGCATAAAAGTGATTGATCCATTTATCCCAGTTCGTGGCACATCGGGCGACGGTTTTACATTCCTCTTTATCTTTTTCAGATAGGGGGAGAGCTGAAGCGCTGACTGGTTCCAGATACATAATATCTTCCTGGGGAACGATAGTTTTTAATCGCTCAAGAATTATGCTGGTAATCTGGTCGCAAAGATCACAGTGCCCTTCGTATAGCAATATATCACCGCCCCAGTGAAGGCGGTCTACTATTAATTTAACATTATAACCCTTCCATTTTAACATTAAAAACATGGCGATGGATGCCGGGAGATCCGTAACGCCAGAATTAAGCGTCTCCATGTTTACGACAATTCCTATCCTTTGTTCCTTCTTTTCAGGAGTAATATCAGCGATTTTGCTGGGAACGGTATTCAGGAATCTCATAAAGGTATTGAGCGATCCGATGGGACACCAGTACAGCAGATGCACATATTGAAAGAAGTTGAAATAGTCAACATCCTGTCTTAATTTATATCGATCAAGCACTTTTCTGACATCTTCAAAATAGGCAGTAGAGACAACCACCGCATATTTTTTTGTATCCAGATTTTTTAATTTGGCGATCGATTTTATTTCTTTGCCACAGTATTGCTCTCCCCATCGATCGGGATTTCCGTCCACAAAAAATTCAACTAAATCGTGTATATATATAACGCTGTTGATCTCCCACCATCTGCCGGTGGCACCATATGCAATTATTTTTCGATCACCAATTTTCTCCAGAAACCTTTTCTCGAATTGATTTTTGAATTCGTTCAGACGGAACCTGAAGTTTTTTTCTAAATTCATATTATCTGTCCTCCTCCTATAGGTAGTAAGGCACCCGTTATATAGCGGGCATCTTTCGAAACCAGAAAAGCAGTCAGCTTTGCAACATCCGAACAGTTGATCAGACCGAGAGGCTGTACTTTTTTTACTGCCTCATCCGTCAAAAATTGTTTTTCATTCACCATTTTCTGTTCCAGATATCCTGGCATAATGGCATTTACCCTAGTCTTACGGGTCATCAGTTCCTTTGCCATTGTCTGGACCGTTGAATTTAGTGCTGCCTTTGACGCGGAATACAAGCACATGCCTTTTGGGTTTTCTACAGCGGCCATGGAAGAGATGGCGACGATGGAACTGTTCTCAGCTGTATATTTCTTTCTACTGAAATATTTCCCCATTTCAACAAAGGAAAATAGATTGATACGCATCATTCTGTCCATGGAGTCCGTATCGTTTATTTGTATTGGCATACTTTCATTGATTCCGGCGCAGTGGATCAGTCCATTTAACAGGATTCCCTGTGAGGAACACGACTGAAATATCGTTTCGATATGGGATGTATCCTCTAAATCATAGGAGAAGTAATATATTACATTTTGATTCTCGGCCTGCAGCTTCTTTAGATTACTGCTGTTTCGCGCAAGCAGAACAAGTTTTACCTTTCGGGCGGAAAGTTCTTTTATTACGGCTCGTCCTAGATTACCTGTTGCTCCCGTGATCAGAAATGCTGTATCCATACATTCATCCTTCCATTTTCTGTGAGTTCCACAAACGATTCAGAGTTCCTCTGTCTATTTTTCCTATTTGATTTTTCGGAATGTCGTCTATTATTTGGATTTCATCTGGAACCTTATAAGCCTCCAGATAGTTTTTTAAAAATTTCTTTAGTTTGTCTGTATCCACATGATATCCCATTTCTTCTGTAATAAATAAGACTGGTTTGTTTTCAAGGACACCCTTCGAGTCTCTGACCCCAATACAGGCACATTCCCGGATACCCTGAAAGGTTAGGACTGTATTTTCAATTTCCAAAGGAGATACCTTTTCCCCGCCAATATTTATGACATCATTGGTTCTTCCAGACAGATAGATAAAACCGTCTTCGTCCATGTAACCAAGATCTTCGGAATAAAACACGCCATCGGATAAAATACGTTCTGTTAATTTCTCCTCGTTAAAGTAGCCCAGCATATTCATATCTCCGCGTATGGCCAGATGTCCTATATTCTGTTTGGAGGATTCAATTTCTCTGTGGTTGTCATCTGTGATTTTTATCGTGACATTTTTTACTGCCTGTCCGATGGCATCCGGCTTATCCTGATTTTTGTCCAGACGCATATAGACCGATCGAGCCGATTCTGTTGCGCCATAGGAGTTATATAAGCGCACGCCATCTAATTGCTCAAAAAGTACCGACCGCATTTTCCTGTCCAGGGGAGCCGTACAAAATTCTATTTTTTCCATTGTTCCAAACATCAGATCCAGTCGCTGTCTTGTATGAAAATATAGAACCCGAAGGGCGGCTGGTACCATATAGACAGCATTGCAGTGATGCTGCCGGATATTTTCATCCATTTTTTTTAGAGAAGCGACACCGTCCTGCAGGACCGCCGTTCCACCCTGATACAAAACGGCCCGGAGCGTTGTGAGGCCGAAAGCGTGATGCAGCGGCATCGTCAGCAGATTGATATCATCTGTCGTCATTTCACCACCATTTATTACATTAAGTGCGCCTGCCGTCTCATTCTGATGACTCAGCATAACGCCCTTTGGCGTTCCGGTAGTTCCTGTTGTATATAGAATATCTGCTAAAGAGTCTGACGGATAACTGCTCTTTGGGACAGTATGATCTGCCCCGGTATAGGCCTGGTATGAATCTGCCCCGGATTCTGCCTGCGATAATATAATAAGCTGTGGTGAAAGAGTGCGGATCAGCTCTGACAGGGATTTTATCCCAGCCTTTTTTTCAACTGGCACATTGACAGCCCCAAGCCAGTGTACGGCGAAGTATAGTTCAATAAACTGTATTGTATGATCTGCTGCCAGAACAATCCTGTCACCATATCGAATCCCCTTCTCTGACAGCTGCGCGGCCAGGAAGGGGATTCGCCGGCTCAATTCACCATATGTTATCACGGTATGATCAATAATAATGGCCGGTTTTCCATTAAGATGTTTTCCGTGATGCATTATTGCGTCAACGATGGAATCAAACATAATTTAAGATACCTTTCCTGCTGTGATTCTTTTGACAGCATCCAGAGAATCCATTTGCAGTATGTCGTCAAATTCATATTTGATTCCAAATTCCTTTTCCAGTTTCATAATAAGAGACATACTGGCAAGGGAATCCCATTCTTCCAATTCATCGCTGTTCATTTCACCCCGGAGTTCCACGTCATCATCCAATTGCATAACTTCCCGGAATATTTGTTCTATTTTATGCTGCATCAGATTTTACTCCTTTTTATATACATAAATATACATATCATCATAGTGCAATACATTTCTTCTCAAGGATCTGGTATTTTCTGTGTTGATCCACGAGTATTTTATCCGTACATCGTAGTTCCTGATGACATCTGTATGGGCGCGTTTTTCCAGACAGTACAATACAATGGCTGGAAGGGAGTTGTAGGAGAAATTAGAATAAAATCTCCGGCCCTGAATCTGATAGATATACAGACATCGTATTTTTCCAGACAGGCGGTAGATCAGAACCCAGTGATTTTTGATATAATCCCGCAGATCATCCACAGAGGGAATGCGGTCGGCCTCCCGGTTAAATACCTGATCCAGCAGGGCAGCGATTTCTTCTGCATCTTTTTCTTCTGCATATTCCCCTACGTTTTCATCATAATATTTATCCAGAATATCAGAATGGGAGCGTTTAAAGTCATTGCCGTCTGCCCGTAAATTTGTACTTTTCCTGACATAGGACGCAATTTTTTTGAATCCTCCATCACAGAAATATGAGTCCAGTAAATTGGCGCCCTTACAAATATAATCCAGGATATATCCCTTTGGAAAATAAACCAGTTCTTTTGATAGTTCCTGCAGATCAAATGAAAGGAAATAAAGACGATGGATTTCAGTTTGATCACAATAAGAGAAGAGAAGAGAAGAGTGCGCGATCCGGTAATCACACAAAAGTTCTTCTGTTTCCCGGTTATAGAACTGATACATATTAGAGTATAGGGTTTGGCAGCAGTCTTTTGCCTTCTGCCTTATCTCTTTCACCAAAGAGTAAATCTCCCCTAATTTCAGTTGATTCATCCGCTGTCTCTCCTCATATCTGGAAAATTTTTTTCAAGGTTATATTCTGGATATCTTTCCTACATGAGTTCCAGCAGATCACTTACTTTCTTACATGCAGTGATCTCAGAAGCGTGAAACTGTTTTCCTGATTTTTCATCCATCAGGGCAATAAATGAAAGTACCGCAACAGAGTCCCATGTCTCCATATCTTCCAACAGTGTGTCTTTATTAAATTCATCCAGGTCCATCTCAAATACATCTACCAGTTCTTCCATCTTTTCCTGTTCCGTCATTATTTTTTCCTCCATTTCATTCGGGCTTCCCGCCATTTTTTTTGACAACATTACAAATTGCCTCTACATTTACAAAATTTTCTGGAATGACATCCAGACCATCAATAAGAATTCCAAAAGCTGTTTCCAGTTCCGACACGACAGCTACGATATCAAAGGAATCCAGGTAGCCGTCTTCAATAAAATCTTCACTTTCTTTAAAATCAAATTCCGGTCTGATCTCTTCCAGGATTTTATAAATCGTTTCCATTTGCTTTCCTCCTAAATTTATTTTACATGGCACCGCCTGTCACAGGAATCAGTGCACCTGTAATATACTTTCCTTTGTCTGAAATAAGAAATTCTGCCAGCCATGCGATTGCTTCTGGTTGGATTATTCCCAGAGGCTGTATTTGTTCAATTTTTTTGTCTAGGCCGAAGACAGATTCCATATCGCCTTTCAGCAGTGGCGTATCCACATAAGTTGGTAAAATGGCATTCACGCGGAATTTTCTTCTGGCAAATTCCTTAGCCATTACTTTCACCATGGCATTTACCGCTGCCTTTGATGAGGCATAGCCGCAATGACCGGTAATACATGATTCCGAGGCCATAGAGGAGATGGCGATAAGGGAACAGTGATCGTCACAATATCGTTTTGAACTAAAAAATCTTCCCATCAATGCAAAAGAATAGGCATTCACCTTCATCTGCTCATGAATATCTTCGTTAATGCGGATTCCCTTCACCGGCATGGATTTTCCAATACCGGCGCAGTGGACCAGACCATTCAGACGAATATCGGAGGCTTTGCATGTATCAAAGATATTCCGGATCTGATCCTCCTCGGACAGGTCGGCGGGGATAATGAGAGGAGCATTTTTCATCTTATCTGCCATGTCCTGCATCTTATCGCGATTTCTGGCTGCCATAATAATCCGGTATCCCTCACTGTCTAAATACTGGCTTACCGCAGCGCCAATGCCAGAGGAGGCTCCCGTTACTAAAATATTTTTCATAGATTACTCCTGTTTCGTAAAAATATAGTCTCGTATATTAGTATCTGCCAATATTGTTCTGCGGAGTGCCTTGTGGTTTTCTTCATTGAACCAGGCATACATAATTTTCATACCAAGCTTTCGTGCGTTATCACGTTCACGGCGCTCAAGATTATATAAAATATCAGCGGTGGCATTATTATAAGAAAAAGCCGAATACAGGCGTTTTCCCTCTCTTTTAAAAACATAAAAGCTTTCTATCCGGTCATTTACTTTATAGACCAGGACCTCATTTTTCTTGATCATATACTGAAGCTCTTCCTTCGGGTATAGATGATCCACTCTGGGATCAAATACTTTGGCAAACAGATCCTGAAGCGGCATCAGATCCTCTATGGAGGCATAGTTCCCGCAATCCGGGTTATACATATCATACAACAGGCGTTCTCTTTTCGACTCAGGTTCTTTGTCCAGCTCGTTCAGAGGTAATTGTCGTTTGCAATAGGACGCGATCGGATGAAATCCGGAATTTTCAATTTCTTCCCTGGGAAACTGTCCTGCCTTGCAGATATAGTCTAAGATTGTACCAGCAGGTACTTTCTGAAGCAGCTGCGTCAGTTCCTTTTTGTCGCAAGAATAAAAATATGCTCTTGTGACAAGCGAATCATTCCCCCAGAAGACTATGGTACTGTTTCCTGTAATGACTTCAAATGTCATTTGATCCATTGCTGGATTGGGAAAAAAATTTGAGACGGACTGTACGCCCGGTTTTTTTCGTTTTGTAATCTCTGACATCACATCCCGGCTGTTCATATGCATGGTAAGCCTCCTATAGATCCGAAATAATTAGTTCACAGAAATTCATGTTTCCTAATGTGAGAATTGCAGCCGCCCAGGTCAGGCCGGCGCCGAATCCCGACATGCAGCATGAAAAAGTCTGATCCTTTAATTTATCTGCCAGATTGCTGGCCATGGCAAAGGGGACGGTATTGCTGTTGGAATTACCAAAATCTCCGACTACATTCATTGGCATTTTTTCGTAGGGCACTTTTAATTTATCCGCCAGCTTCTGGAGCATAAATTTATTGGGCTGGTGGAAGAGAAACCAATCGATCTGATCCATCTCTTTGCCGCTGTATTCCACCAGTTCATTGATCAGTGGCGGAACCTCCCGTTGTACGAAATTGAATACGGAAGAGCCGTCCATCCACATACAGTTCTTTGTTCTCATGGTGCCGTCACCAATATCTACAAGGACGCCTGTCTCAGGACTTCTTGGCAGGCGGAATCCACCTGCGGGAATGATCAGCATATCTCTGTGGGCGCCGTCATTGTATACATTCATATAAATATCAGGAGAGGCTTCATCGTTTTCGATAATAGAAACACTGGCGCCGTCTCCTCCAAAAACTGGGTATGCCAGTGGTGTTTCCGGCTCTTTCCGGCACAAGACATCTCCCGTGAATAACAATACCTTTTTGTCCGGCATATGTTCCAATAGCATAAAAGCCTGCATCAGCCCTAAAACATAACCGGCACAAGCCTGCGGCAGATCGAGACATACGATATCATGAGGCAGATCAAATTTACCGTGGATTATATTGCTGACATGTGGTACATAATGATCTGGTGAGATGGTTACTGCTATAATTGCCCCAATCTCATCTTTGTTGATCCACTTTTGCTCCAATATATAATCCATACCAAAGACACACAGATCGGAAGTAGTAGTAGTGGATTTTGCAGCTCTTCGTTTCCCGTATCCCATAATTCTTTTTAAACGTTTTGTATGGGTTGTCTGAAAAGGTTTCGTTTCAATATCATAATCATACTCATTCTCCGGGAGCACACCAAGTACTCCTGTGATTCTTTTTCCTCGAAATGTAGTGATCATAATATCCTCCTATTGAATAAACTGTGCTTTCAGCTGCTTGCGGTCAATCTTTCCATTATCGTTATATGGCATTTGATCCACATCCTGAAATTCGGAAGGCACCATGTATTTGGGAAGCATCTGTAATAATAGTTTTTTGATTTCCAGACCCTCGATATGGGAGCTGGATTGGTAAACCGCGATTATTTTTTGCAATTCCGTATCGTATAGACAGCAGGCATTATCAATTCCCTCTATACTTAGAATGGCAGTTTCGATTTCTCCCAGTTCGATCCGGTAGCCTAAATGCTTGATCTGGAAATCCTTCCTGCCGTCAAACATAATTTCCCCGAATTCATTGTAGTGGGCAAGGTCGCCAGTGCGATATATTTTTTCATCATAATACGGATTCAGCGGATTTTGCACAAATGCTTCGTTTGTCTTTTCTTTATTTCCATAATAGCCCACCGCAAGAGAAGTGCCTCTTACACATAACTCGCCCATTTTATCCTGTTCTGTGATACGTTGGTTTTCGTCATCCAATAGAAGAATTTCCGTGTTCCGGCAGGCATTTCCTATAGGAAGGGGATCGTCATCGGCAAAAGGCCGGGACACGCGGAAAAAAGCGCATACATCGGTTATTTCTGTGGGACCGTAGAGGTTGGCATACACCGCTTCCGGCAGCACCTTCCTCCATATATTTAGATGCCGGTTCGGCATGACTTCACCGCAAAACAGTACTTTATGTATGGATTGCAGATGAAAACGTTCCAGCAATCCGCTGTTTGCGCTTCCTACCAGAGCAGAGGGAACCCAGAAGATAAAGGTAATTTCTTTTTCTTCCAGGAAGGCCAGAAGCTTCGCCTGAAAGCCATAGAACATCTCTGGTACGATATAGAGGGTGGCACCTCTGCTCATACACAGATAGATGTCAAGAATCGAGTTGTCAAAATAGAAGGGGGCCTGATTGGCGATTCGTTCGTGTTCATCAATCTCAAATTCTTTGGCTGCCCAGTCAATGTAATCCACAATGCTTCTCTGGGTAATTGCTACCCCCTTTGGCACTCCTGTGGAACCGGAGGTGAAAAAAACATAGGCAAGGTCGGTATCAATAATTGTATTCAAAAATTTATCGGCACTGACTTCTTTGGAGAAGTCCACATCCTCCAGGAACAGGATGTTATCTTCCGAGATACCATTTTCAATAAGCTTTGCGGCACTTTTATGATCCGAGATAATCAACTCGGGCTGCAGACAGCTTAATACGCCTTCTATTTTATGAAAAGGAAAACGAATGTCTGTCGGGGTATAGAAGTTTCCGCTATATAATACGCCTGCAAAGGATATCAAAGTATTTGTGCTTTTTGGCAGGTAGATTAGTATGGGACAGTGTTTCTTATTAATTTTTGATTGGATCATTTCAGCCAGGCAGAGAGCACGATGACGCCACTCTGAAAAAGTTATCTCTAACGTCCCATCCGATATCGCCAGTTTATCCGGAAATTTCCTGGCGGTGCTTTCTAAATAATTTAATACAGAATTTTCCATCTTTTTTCTCCTATTTCCTAATTCTCTATCTGTCCAGATTTATCACAGTGCCAGATATAAATTTCCCAGAATCATTTAATAAGTATTTGATTGCCATACCAATGTGGAATGGACGCTTCATAGTATCAGGACATTCTTTTTGAAGGAATTTGTCCATCCATTCACTTTCCTTGTCATCGGATGGAATCATTTCCAGCTTATCGGAATCATACGTAACGGCATTGACACACATTTTTTTAGAATGGCAACGGCCGCTTAATTCGTCTACAAGCTCCTGCAGTCCCTTTGCCTTGGATTTTTCTTTTACAATAATAAGACGAATTTTATTCTCTTCATCTTCATTTAAATGTTCAAATATTTTACTGATCAGTGCCGGATCCTCCGTTTCAGAGCAAAGAACCACGGATAAAACAGGATGTTCGAATTTCTTGTCCATAATCTCTGTCATCACATCATCGGCTGACTGCAGATTTTGTTCATACACATATGTTTTATGGATCAGATCCTCTGAGATTTCATCCAGTCTGGATTTTTCTTTTCCGATCAATACAATCTCTGCGGACTGCGAACTGAGATAACGGGTGATGCATTCGCCTGTTTCCGTATCCGCGCCGAAAACAAGGACGGTCTTTTTTTTCAGCGGTCCGGATGGGATTTTATCCTCATCATAATGTTCATCCGTTTCTATAATAGGCAGAATATTTTCCGTATCGATGTCCAGATATACAATTCCCCAGGAGAGTCCTACACCAAAGCCACAGCAGAGCAGACGGACATTTTTTTTCTCCGAGATCTTTTCCTTATTCGCACAAATAGATACGGCTACGGATGTGCCGGATGTATTTCCAAACTGTTCTATCGACCGTAATTCTTTCTGCTCTGGAAGATTACAGGTGTTGGAAATCGCGTTTAATATCATGTTTTGTGCCTGATGGAATACATAGTAGTCAATGTTGTTTTCGGAGAGACTGAATTTCTCTTTGAATTTTATAATATCCTCCGATACATCATTGATGGCGAAATCAAACACAAGGGATCCATCCATGGATGCCGGGTGGCCATAACGCTTAATAATGGCATCAAATGAATCCGGGTCTGATTTGCTCATAAACTTTATCCCATTTTCGCCCTGTACTTTTTCCAAACCGATGGCAGCACCTGCAGAACCAAAAAGCATGTTATGGGTGATGACACTTTTCTTGATCTTATTTTCTGGATAGCTCAATTCTTTTACAACATCAGAAATAACAAGAAGCCCTTTGCTTCCTGCCTCACAATTTTGCAGAAGAGATGCCACAGTCTGAATACCCACCGGGAAACTGGAGCAGCCAAGATTGATATCATAGCAGACACAGTCTTTTGCGATTCCCAGCTGCCTGGCTACAAGAAAAGCGGTAGAAGGAAAGACATAATTTGGTGTCTGGGTAACCATTAACAATACTTTAATGTCTTCAGGATTCCAGCCAAGTTTATGTAAGAGAGGCTTTGCCGCACTGTAGCAGAGATCGGAGCTTCTCTGCCGTGTTCCAGATACTCTTCTTCGGAAGGCACCGGTCAACCGGGTCTGGCGTTTAAACTGCCGTTTGCCGATTAGATTTTCATATCTGTAATTATCAATTTCTTTTGTCGGCACAGTTGAGGAAATACCAGCTATTTTTATGGAAGAAATTTCGCCTGTCATGATTTAAAATCTCCTATTCTGATTATTGCAAATAATCTATTATGTCCTGAACGGTTTTAAAGTTTAATATCTCTTCAGTGGATAGTCTGCGGTTTACACGTTTTTTTACTTCTGCCATAAGGGCCAGCTTACTTAAGGAATCCCATTCATCTACTTCAGCAAGTTTTGTCTCGGGAGCGAGGGTTCCCTCTTCCACATCCATAATTTCTTCTAATAACTCCATTTTTTCCTTTAATTCCATTTCAATCGCTCCTTTATTTATTTGATATTTGGTTTACAGGGTGAGACAACTATTAGTATCCGGCGCTTACCGAGAGTGTTTCCCCGGTGATAAACCTTGCCGTATCGGAAAGCAGAAACTTAATAATTTCAACTATATTTTCAATTGGAATGATTCCGAATGGTTGTTTGCTGTTGACAACCGTTAGTTCTTCTTCACTCCAGTCGTTGTTTTCACAGTCCATTTTTGACATTACATTAGCAGGCATAATAGTATTGATTCGAATCTTACGTTTTGCAAATTCTTTTGAGAGCACCTGGACTTGTATATTCATTGCCTCCTTACTCATGGCATAGGCAGACATTCCGGATTCCTTTAAAACGGCAGCATAAGATGATACCCCTACAATGGCAGCTCCGGCATTTGATATTTTAACTTTTTGAAAATGCCGGCACACTTCATAAAATCCAAAAACATTAATTCGAAACATATCTTCCAGATCGCCACTCTGCATCATTTTAATGGTTTTAGTAAAACAAATCCCGGCGCAGTAAATAAGACCATCTAATTTTATATTTTGATTTTTTAATGTTTCAAAAAGAGCTTCTATTTCTTTCGGATCTGTCAAATCACAGGGCATCACGATACCCGGGCCTTTTAACAATTGTTTTACTTTTTCAAGATTTTCCCTTCTGCGTGCTACTAATAGAATGGTTGAGCTCTCGGAGGAGAGTTGTATTGCGGTTTCTCGTCCAATACCAGATGAGGCTCCCGTAACCATATAATATTTCATTGATACCTCCATTGGCATATGGCGGCATTTACTAAAAAAACTGTCCCCTGCAGGGCACAGTCTTATCCAAAAAAAATTCCGTGCCTCCATGCAACTTTTTCTAATGCCATCCATGCATATTTTTTTATCCTTAAGATAAAAACTTAAGGCGGTTTTGGTTTGTCAATGGTCCGTATCTTTCCGTGAATATACAGTTGTCAAGATAAGTACATCGTGATAAACTTATATATATTAAAGAATTGTCTGGCAGTATAATATGGAGGTTTCAAATGGCAAGGACAGTATCTATTGGTGCACAGGATTTCGAAGAACTCATTACAAGAAATAATTTTTATGTAGACAAAACTTTATTTATAAAAGAGTGGTGGGAAAGTGATGATAAGGTAACCCTCATCACCCGGCCAAGACGGTTTGGAAAAACACTTAATATGAATATGCTGGAACGTTTTTTTAGTGTAAAATTTAAGGACAAGGGCGGGATTTTTGAAAACCTAAATATTTGGAAAGAAGAAAAATATAGAAAGCTGCAGGGAGACTGGCCGGTGATTTTTTTCTCATTCGCAGGAATCAAAGAAACGGAGTATACTTTATGTGTTCGCCGCTTTTGTGAAATTCTGCAGGGTTTATATATAAAGAATTATTTTCTGCTGAATACCAATGTATTAACAGAGGGTGAGAAAAAGACATTTAAAAAGATGGCGGATAAAATGGAATCAGCTGACGCACCAATGGCTCTTCACTGGTTATCGGATTATCTATATCGTTATTATGGAAAAAAAGTAATCATCATTCTGGATGAATATGATACTCCTCTTCAGGAAGCATATACCGGAGGATACTGGGAAGAACTGGTGTCATTTACTAGAAACCTGTTTAATAATACATTTAAGACAAACCCATATTTGGAGAGAGCTGTCATGACTGGCATAACCAGAATAAGTAAGGAATCCATGTTTTCTGACATCAATAATCTGAATATAGTTACCATCACATCAGATGAATATGCCTCTTGTTTTGGCTTTACAGAAGAAGAAGTGTTTTCAGCTATGGATGAATTTGAATTAACAAATAAAGAAGACGTAAAAAAATGGTACGATGGATTCCGGATAGGAACATGGAAAGACATATACAATCCATGGTCGATCACCTGTTATTTAAAGGAAAAGAAACTAAAACCCTTTTGGGCTAACACAAGTTCAAATGGGCTGGTCAACAAGCTTCTCCGAAATGGGGACATAGATTTAAAGATGCAATTTGAGGAATTGCTGCAGCGACACCCAGTGATATGTGAAATCGATGAAGAAATTGTATTTGAACGGCTGGGGCAAAATGCTGAGGAGGTATGGAGTTTATTATTGGCAGGCGGTTATCTTACTACTTTGAATGTTAGTAATGATAATTATGAACTGGCACTTACGAATTATGAAGTTGAGAAAATGTTCCGCAAGATGGTAAAAACATGGTTCCGATATGATAAGGCAGCCTACAATCGATTCATAAAAGCCCTTTTGACAGGTAATCTGAAAGAAATGAACGCCTATATGAACAGGGTGTCCCTGGCTATGTTTAGTTTTTTTGATGGAGGAAACCGCCCATCAGAATTTACAATGCCAGAAAGGTTTTACCATGGTTTTGTATTAGGACTGCTGGTGGAGCTTGCAGACCGGTATGATATTACATCAAACAGAGAGAGCGGTCTTGGCCGGTATGATGTAATGCTGAGACCATTACGCCAGGGGGATAACGGCATTATACTAGAATTCAAAGTACATGAACCCAAAGAAGAATCCTCTATGGAAGAAACGGTACTGGCAGCATTAAACCAGATCGAAGAGAAAAGATATGAACAGACACTTATTAACCAGGGGATAGAAAAGAAGCATATCCGCAAATATGGTTTGGCATTTAAAGGAAAAGAGGTACTGATCGGTTCGCTATTAGGATCTCAGCCGATATATCATTAAATGTAATAACATGTGTTTTCAGTCATTGGATTGACGGTTCCTTATTTCTTCACGCCTTTCAAAGAAACTTCACTTAGTGTTATAATACACTAAAAAACGGAGGAAAAGGCAATGAAAAGTACAGAAAAAGTAAACATGACAGTAGAGCGCTGGATCCGAATATGGCAGGATGAGAATCGATGTTATGTGAAAGAATCCACATTTGGCACTTATTCCGTGGCGATTGAAAATCATATCCTTCCCTATTTCGGAACTTGGGAACTAAAAAATATCAGCTATGAGGACAATCAGGAATTTATTCTTTTCCTTTCCAGAAAGAAGAGAAAGAACGGAATGGGGTTTTTATCAACGAAGGCAGTCAAGGATATTATGACTCTTTGGCTGGGAATATTAGGAAAAGCAGAACGGAAAGGTTACATAAATCTGGGCAAAGTGCGTTATCAGTATCCCGTACCCCATGTGATCCAGAGTGTCAGAAAGGAAAATTACTTGACTTTACATGAGGAATTTGAGATAATAAATTGTCTTAAAAAACAGAATTCGCTGAAAAGTCTGGGTGTGGCGCTGGCGCTGGCAACTGGTATGAGGATTGGCGAAATCTGTGCCCTTCGCTGGGAGTGTATCGATATCCGCAGAGGGTTCATCCATGTAAATAGAACGTTACAACGCATATATACGAAAGAAAATGGTGTCGGAAAAAGCAAGGTTATAGTCTCAACTCCCAAATCATTTAAATCAGACCGCTACATTCCATTACCAGAAAAATACCTTTCTATCCTAAAAGGTCACCGGGCGAGTCCAGATGCTTATCTTCTAACAGGAAAAATGGATAAGTTTATTGAACCGCGCACTCTGCGTGCTTACTATAATCGTCTGATGGAAAAGAATGGAACAAATTATGTTACCTTTCATGGTCTGCGACATACGTTTGCCACCCGTCTGGTGGAAAGTGGATGTGATTATAAAACTATTAGCGAGCTTTTGGGACATGCTGATATCAATACCACCTTCCGTACTTATGTACATAGTGATATGGACGTAAAAAGGCAATTTGTGGAAAAGGTCAGAAAAATGGTTGAGACAAGTTAAGAAAAGACTACTTCTGTCCGATATAAGTTTTGAATGTGTCCTTAAGTTTTTATCTTAAGGATAAAAAAATATGCATGGATGGCATTAGAAAAAGTTGCATGGAGGCAGAAGATATGAAGCTATATTATTGCGGCAATTGTTAGAGGACAAGCTATGTTCAATTAAAAGGATATAGCTTATTTGAGTTATTGAGGGATTAATAATAATGGAGACAGCATGCTATAGGAGGAAAAACGTATGCAGGCAAAAAATATTTTAATAACAGGTGCTTCTCAGGGAATTGGTGCAAAGACAGCGGAATATCTTGCCAGGCAGGGAGCCGTTGTGATATTGGTAGCTAGAAATCAACAGAAATTGATGGATATTCAGGCGAAGATTTCGGGAAAATCATTTATCTATTCATATGATCTGAATGACTTGGGAAATATACAGAGAATCTTTGATCATTGTGCTGGGAAGGGAATAAAACTGCATGGCATGGTTCATTGTGCGGGAGTTAACCGTGATGTTCCGATCCGGAGTAATGACATAGGGATGATGCAGGAAACATTAACAGTTAATTATATGTCCTTTATCGAGCTTGCAAAATATTTTATAAGGAAAAAGTACTCAGAGATTGGCGGCAGCATAGTGGCAATATCATCTCATGCAACGAACATTATTTCAGCTGGAATGAGTTCCTATACTTCTTCCAAGGCTGCCTTGGAGGCTGCGGTGAAGGTAATGTCAAAAGAATTTGTGAAACGCGGAATACGGGTGAACGCCATTGCTCCCGCATGCGTCGATACAGAAATGGTGGCAGACGCGCCATTTATGAGTGAGGAAATAATTAGTGGTGCACAGCCGTTAGGCATTATTGAGCCAGTTTACATTTCCTATTTAGTAGATTTTCTGATATCAGATAAATCAAAATATATGACAGGGGCAGTAATACCGGTTTCTGCCGGTAATATATAGAAGGACTAGGAGGAAAGGATAATGAATGGAGAATATTCCAATATCAAGATAGCAGGTGTGGCATCCGCTGTTCCGTCATATGTCATGAATAGTATGGACTATCTTGAGATTTTTGGAAAAAGAAGGGTGACAAAACAGGTAAAAATGACAGGTGTGGAAAGATGTCACAAATCACTTCGCTATCAGAAAACATCGGATTTGTGCATGCGTGCAGTGAGAGAATTGTTGACTCATATGAAATGGGATTTGACAGAAATAAAAATATTGGTTTTTTGCACTCAGAATCCGGATTATCATATCCCCTCAACGGCAATCGATCTGGCAGATCGGCTTGGCCTGGGAAAAGATTGTATGGCATACGATGTGTGTTTGGGCTGTCAGGCATTTGACTTAGGGGTTCAGACAATTGCGGGGTTGTTGCAAAGCCAGCCCAATGGAACAAAGGCGATATTGCTGACAGGAGATGTTGCTTCTGTACTTGCCAGCGGTAGTGTCCTGACCAAGGAGGATGTTGTAAACCAGTTAATGTTTGGGTCCGGCGGCGCTGCTGTGGCAATAGAGAAAGAGCCTGGAAATAGACTTGCATTCCGAAATTACAGTGACGGGAATAAATGGGATGCGATTTTGAAATACCACGATTCGCCTAGTATGATGGATGGAAATAAGGTATTGGATTTTGCGCTTGATGATGTGGCTGAAAATATGATCCGGTTCCAAAAGGAAGTGTTGGGAGATGCTGTTGATTATTATTGTTTCAGTCAGGCGCAGAAATTGATCCTTGATAATATAGCAGATACTTGTGGGCTCACTGAGGAAGACACACTGATCTCCTATGATGAGTATGGTGATACATCGGGGGCCGGAATCCCCATAACCTTATGTCATAATCGGGATAAACTTGCAAGGAAGGGTAAAGTAAACATTTGCAGCTGTGGGTTTGGTGTTGGTCTGTCAATGGGGATTACTTATTTTGAAATTGATCCGCTTAATATATTGCCAGTGATTGAGACAGATGAGCATTTTGATGAGCATAGGAAGCATGTTGGTTTGCTGCACGAACACGCAATCCTGATGATAGAGCCATCTAATGACCTGGCAGAGATGCTGGTCCGCCAATTGGATCGCGTGGGAGGTAATCTTAGTTTATATGGAGAGAAAGAGTCTTTGGAGAAATTGAAATCACAATTTTTCTGGAAGGATTGTGAACTTTTTACAGACAGTTTCGAAAAAATGGCGGAGTGCACTGGCAAAAAATTTCATTCGGTTGTTATTGATATGATGGACAACGATCCTGAAAAGATAAAAAAGCAAATCCAGTTCCTGAGCGACAAGAGAATGTTAGAAAAGAGCTGTTGTATTGTACTTGTAACAGTTCGGGAAGAAACGGATGATGGATTGAGGGAGTTTATGAATTGTCTTGCAGACCAGAGTGGATGCAGGGTGAATTCAGTTGTTTATGTACCTGAAAGCCTGGACATATATCCGGATATTGGCGATAGTACAGAGTGGCTGGAAAGGCAGATTCGAATGACAGAGAATCAAGATATGATTAGACCATTCTTTTTGTCAGCAGCGGTAAATCGGTTATTGTCAAAAGAATTTCTGGCTGCCGACCGATCCATTATACATATTTCGGATACGGTTTCCCAGCTTAAATTATAAAAACAAATTCTGGTTTGCAAATATATAAAAAGCCTGCTAATAAAAAGTCAAGTGTTTTTTTGAAAAAATAGAAAGAAATTTTGTTTTGACTTTTGGGTATAACTTTTAAACCGCCCAGTAGCCGGTTTTTAAAAATCTGTATTGGGG
>CAJSYQ010000012.1 GCA_910574015.1 Eubacteriaceae bacterium
TTATTATTGAGATAATCGACAAGGTCAGTAATCATGGGGAAGCCTTCACATTTCATGACAATGAAGGCACAAATCATGGCGTGGTTGGAAAAACCTTTACGTCCCGTTTTTGGGTATTCCTGAACGAAAGACAGATCAAGATTCAGGAAAAGGGAATCATAAAATTTAGCAACAGGTTGAGAGGTAAAAAGACGGATGTCTTGAATGATTTGTTGACGGTAGATAGCAATCAGCTCCTTTCGGTGAATTTGTTTTGGCAACTTAATTATACCATTTGGAGCTGGTTGTTACTATAAATACAGAACCAAAGGTTCTGGGAACTAAAGGTTCTGGGAGTGATAAAAGAGGTTGCCATGCCTCGCAAATCCGCATAAATACTGAATGTGTGGAGTTTTGCTCATGGCTATGGAAGGAAGTAAAGGGAGCCGATGGATATGAGATATTTCGATATAATAAAGGAAATAAATTTGTAAAGGTAGCGGCAGTCAAGCAAGGTGTGGCTATGTGGAAGAGTGGGAAGACTTTATATAATCAAACCTTTAAGATTCGAGCCTATAAGAAAAGGGGGAAAAAGAGAAGCTACAGTATATTAAGCTATGAAGTTAGTGCTATTCCGTATAAAAAGAAGGCAAAAAAAGTCAATGCCGGAAGGGTAAAAATTAATATTAAGCAAGGATATCGAGTTCGGTTGTCAGTATATGAGAGTAAAAAGATGACGGCAAAGATTAAAGTGAGCAAATTTGCTGGAAATAAAAAGGCTAAGATCTATGATACAGCCATCCGGTGGTGTTCATCAAATGAAAAGGTGGTTAAAGTGGATGGGGAAGGAAATATAAAGGCGCAGGGGAAAACGGGAAAATGCAAGATATATGCACGTGCTCATAATGGGAACTGTGACTGGTTCTGGGTAGAGGTAATAAATTATGCCAGACCAGAAGAGTTTGATGGTCTAAAGGACATGCAGATGGATATGGCAATTCTGATTCAACAGCACGGATCAGAGCTGCGTGATATAGCGGAATATTTTGAAAAGAATAAGGCGATTCATTACAATGAAAGTCAGGCAATGCTTTTTCAGCTAGATTCAGAAAGAAAATGTGTAGAGGGTGAGATAATTAATGGGGAAATAGAAACTAAGGGGATTGAAGGGAAATTATATTCAGTTATGGAAGCCTACCCAGGTGTGATGCAAATTTATGTGACCAATTTTGGTGTACATTTCATATTGGAAGGAAATAATTCAGCATATGTCGAATTGGTATTTCTATTTGAAGGAAGAAATGAGAAGGAGAATGGAATGAAAGAGTCTAATGATCTTTTTCAAACAGCGCCCCGTTGGATTTATCATTACAGTAGGGCAGGAATGTAAAAGAAGAATAGAAATATATTATAAAACACAAAACGGTACTAAAAAACTTATAGTGCCGTTTTGTGTTTTATTACAATAAATATTAAATTTCTATAAATTTTGTAGGGTTTTGTATATTTTTGGTGTTTCTATTGGGGAAGGGGAAATATTGCCCTTGAATATCATCCGTAAAACAGGAGGTAGAACCAATGATAGGAATTGCCATATTTGAAGATGACGTGCAAGATGCGCTGGAATTGAAAGAATACCTGCAAAATTTTCTAGAAAATTTAAATCAAACATATTATATTCATCTGTTTCGTTCCAGAGAAAATTCTAATGATTCCATAAAATTATATGGCAGATATGATGTTATTTTTGTCGCTGTCAGTTCGCAGGATTCAGATGGAATGTCTCTGGCAAGGACCATCAGGAAGAAGGCAGAGGACAGTATACTCATACTTGTTTCTGATTCTGCAAAATATGTTTTGGATGGATACAAGGTGGAGGCATTACGTTATCTGATTAAAAATGAGGGCCTGTTTGATAAAGAACTGGAGGAGACTATGTGGGCCGCTATACGAAAAATGCACAGAAGTCCGGAAATTAAAGAATTCCGTTTTCTGGAGGAGATAAAAAGTATCTCTCTAAATAGTATCATTTATCTGGAGAGCAACGGTCATAAGCTGATCTTCTATATATGGGAGAATGAACTTAGGAAATATACAATGTATGGAGTATTGAAAGATTTGACGGAAGAAGTACTGGGCGGCAGTTTTATAAAAATACATAAAAGCTATTCCATAAATATGTTTCACATTATAAAATTGTGCAGATACCAGGTGACTTTGCTGAATGGTGTAACACTGCCTGTTTCTAAAAATAGATATAATGAGATAGAAGGGGTGTACAAAAACTATAGGAGCAGTGATTTTTTATAAAAAATAATGATGATTTATTGTTATTACTCAATAAAAATGTGGGAATTCCCGATTATGCATTATTTTTTTCTTATATGCCATACCTATTGCAAAAGGTGTCGATTTGCGCTATTCTAAATAAAAAAATTATCTTTTGTAATTTCTTGTGATAAAAATTGACTTTGAAGATTTGTTCATTCTATGTTATCCTTTATCAAAAAGGTGAGGTATTACGCATATGATACGTGAGCAGATTAGAGACTATTTATTTTATTGCAGGGAACAGCGAAGACTGGATGTAAAGACGGTTAGAGCATATAGTGTAGATTTGGCACAGTTTCAGAATTTTTTGGCTGATAAGGCAGAGGAACTCTCAAAAGAAGTGTTGAATACATATATTATTTATCTGCACCAAAGTTTTAAGCAGAAAACGGTGAAGCGCAAGATAGCAGTATTGAAAGCATTTTTTGCCTATCTGGAGAGGGAAGAGATAATAGATTGGAATCCCATGAGGCAGATTAGAACGCAGTTCCGTCAGGAAAAAGTTTTACCAAGAACAATTCCTGCTGAGATGATTGAAAAACTGCTTGGTTATATGTACAACATACAGGCAGATTCTGATACTACCCAAAATCAGAAAATGATGATCACCAGAGATATTGCCATAATTGAATTACTGTTTGCTACCGGTCTCAGAATATCGGAACTATGTACTCTGGAAAAAGATAGGTTTAATCTGAGGGATGGTGTTTTATGCATTCGGGGGAAAGGTGCAAAAGAACGGTATCTACAGATTGGGAATCCGATGGTACTGAGCCAACTGGATAGGTATAGCACTCTCTGGAAAAGTGTGATGGAAAAGGATAGATATTTTTTCTATAACCGGAGCGGTGGGCGTTATTCCGAACAATCTGCCCGGCGAATGATAAAGAAGTATGTGGAGCGGGCATCCATAGATATGCATATTACACCACATATGTTCCGGCATTCTTTCGCAACACTTCTTTTAGAAGAAGATGTGGATATCCGGTATATACAAAAAATGCTGGGACACTCATCTATTGTGACAACACAGATTTATACAGAAGTTGCCTGTAAAAAACAGATGGAGATTTTAAAAACAAAACATCCCAGAAACCGGATGCTGATAGGGTAGGGGGATGGGACGGATAACATTTTATTATCTATCAGTTTTGACAGAATTGACGAATAATTTAGATTTATCCGATAAATAATATAGCAGATATATTTTATGTTGTTATAAATAATGCATTATTGGAGGGAGATACTATGGCTATTGCAGGTGAAAATATTTCTAAATTTACATATATAAGTTTTGATGATGATCCTGCCTTATCAATACAAAATTATTTGTCAACAAAATTGATAGAAACAGAATCAAAACACGTTGCTTTTTTTAATAATAAGACTAAAATTTTATTCGAATTATCAAAGAAAGTAAAATATAATAATACAATTCTAGGCATTCATCGAAATGCTACAATTCAAAATGAATATTTTCGCATAAAAAATATGAGCGAATCTACTTGTTTTAGGGCAGTTAGGTTTGTTATAACAAGAGATAATCGTATATGGTCTGACAATACGCATTGGACATTAGCCTACATACTTAAATATGGCATGGATGTAACCATTATGAATATTCCAATGTATATAATAGATTTTCGTCAAGACGTCCCAATAGTATTTGATAAAGACGGCACTGTATTTGATAGTTTATTAGATATTAAGAGTGCCATTGCATCAGCCCAAAGGATTCAGAAACGTTTAGATAGGGGATGGCGCCCATGCAACTTATCTTATAAAATTATTGACTTAAATAATGATATTTGTGAATTACTTACGGAGAGAGGAAATTTGTAATGTCCAAGGTTAAAATAAATAATTTAAAACACATAGAAAGAGATGAAGAAAAAGAGATATTTGATTATATTTCGGAGCATAGTAGGCAAATGCATGTAGCTCTTTTCGGAATGTCTGGTGTAGGAAAAACAGAGATTTCATTATCAACATTAAACACTCTTATTAATGGAGATTTGTACAGTGGATATACAATGTTACATTATGATGCCACACAAATCCCGGAAAATTGTACAAATGATTTGTTTTACAGTTCACTTACATATAAATTAATGCAAAAGTCGAATTCAAATGATATTGATTTAACACGTATAACCAAAGGAAATACTTTTCTCTCATATTTAGAAAAAAGTTCTTATAGAGAGGAGGTTAAGTCTAATGCTAAAAAGGCATTGATTGCTTCATTGTCGCTATTACCAACTATAGGTCACGTAATTTATGAACTTTTGAATGTTTCAGATGACAATACTAATCAGAATTATCAAACTATACAATATGTGTTTAGGGAATACATTAATTATTTAAGTAACACTACGGGTATAATTGTATTCATTGACAATATTCAACGTATACCCTTAGATGTTATTTCTGCTTTTTATGAAATAATACGTCAAACAGAAGGAAATATAATTCTTTTTACATCTTATACATTGGAACAAAATAGCCTCTTAACAAAGAAACTAGTGGCAGAATACAGTTTACATAAGGATAATCTCCCTTTATTCATAGAAAATGTTACGTCAGAACTATTTGATAGATTATGTGAAGAAAATTTAGATTCCCAATTATATTATGGCGTGCATCAAAGACTGCAATATTTTTATACATTAGTTCAATATGGCAACATGCGAGAAATAGATGAATTGATTTTTCAAATCAACCAAAATGGTCTTGACAACCTTACAGACACTCCCACCTTGATAGGAATCAAAGCTTTAGATGAAATAAAAAAAGATATTATTGATTTAACTGCTTTATTTCCAGAAGGTATTAAGCTTTCATTTATAAAACGCATTTTAAAGTATAATGAAGGGTGTACTGAAGCACAATTTAAACAAAGCATATCAAACCTATGTAAAATGAATTATATTCTTATTGGTGATAACGATACTTTGAAAGTACAACATGAAAAAATCATGCAGGCTAGTAGACAAAATTTAGAAGTAACATCCGAAGAAGAACGTTTTGTCGAATTACTGCATTCGTGTAAAAGGGTTTTTGAGGATGCTATTTATGAAACTTCAGATAATAGCGAATTTGTATTTTGCGTAAATGGTTTGATAGAATTAGAAAAAGAATTTAGTTTAGTGAGACATTTAGGTATATTGGAAAAATATATCAATATCCTACATACTAATTTTAGATATTTTCAAATATGTCAATTATATAATAAATTATCTGAAACACCATCATATGGAAACCAAATAGTAATATTGTTTCCGATACGTTCTATTACTCAAATACTAGACTCCTTTCAAAAGACAAGCAATTTTGATGAAGGTTTAAAAATAAGCAAAGAACTTTCGAATTACTATAATATGGATTTATACAAGGCAAAATTTTTACTGCAATCTTATCATTATAAAGATGCACTAAATGTTTTAAATAATCGATTAAGCAATTATGAAAGCTGGAGCATATATTTAAATGCCATGCAACATTTACGCAAAGATAATGAAGTACGAAATTATGTAGAAAAACTTATTAATGAAAATTCCAATTATGAAGATGAGGAATTTTACTATATTATTTTAAGAAATACTGGACATCTTTTTAGTTTTCAAACTGCATATAAAAATATTAGTAAATCTTTAGAATACTTTAAGAATATTAACAACTCCTTCGTTGAATCAACATGTTTAAATAATATTGGTATTTTATACTTATATAAAGGGGTAGAATCTTCGAATATACAAACTGCTAAAAGATATTTTAAAAAGGCTAAAAAAATTATGCACCAATTAAAATCAAACGAAGAATATCAATCAATAATAAATATAGGTGTCAGTTATTTTTGTGAGAAAGATTATAATATGGCATTAGAATATTTTACAAATGCAGCCCCAATTGTGCCTAAAAGTCTGACGTTTGACTGCATAAAATTGAAATGCAATATTTTGGTTTGTCAATATATAATTGGAAGCAATTCTTTGGATAATATTAGAGGAGAATTATTATCATTATATTCGGAAGCAGAGGAATTGCCAGATCCTTGGATTCGTCTTCTATATAAATATAACCTAGGTATTTTGCGAAAAAGCAAAAAAAATTACATTGAAAGTTTAGAAAAGGAATATCCTGGTGAGATGAGTGCTTATGGGTTGATTGTTCCAAATACAGATTTTGGAGATTTTATGCTTGGGGTATCTCCACATTGGAGATATTAGATACGCGGACTATCAAATATATTATGTGATAGTCGAGTGGGGGATTTTTTCTGTAAAGTAAAGAAATCACTGGTCTTCTGTGATAAAATAAAAATCATAGGAGGCCTTTTATTATGGCAAGAGAAAAGAAAAATGTACACAAAGTTGAAATGACAGAAGGAAAACGCAACATCATCCAAATGCTCCTGCAGGAATACGATATCGAGTCCGCCCAGGACATTCAGGACGCTTTAAAAGACCTGCTCGCTGGAACTATCAAAGAAATGATGGAAGCAGAAATGGAGGACCATCTTGGCTATGGTAAGTCTCAGCGTTCCGACAATGATGACTACCGGAATGGCTACAAAAACAAACAGGTCAACAGCAGCTATGGAAGCATGGAAATTGCTGTGCCACAAGACCGTAATTGTACATTTGAGCCGCAGGTAGTGAAAAAGCGGCAAAGGATATTTCCGATATTGACCAGAAAATCATCTCCATGTACGCAAAGGGCATGACCACACGGCAGATTTCAGAAACATTAGACGATATCTATGGTTTTGAAGCATCCGAAGGCTTCATCTCTGATGTGACAGACAAGCTCATGCCGCAGATTGAAGACTGGCAGGACCGCCCTCTCTCAGAAGTTTATCCCGTGCTCTACATAGATGCCATCCACTACTCTGTGCGTGACAACGGCGTGATCCGTAAACTTGCTGCTTACGTTATTCTGGGCATCAGCCAGGACGGATACAAAGAAGTCCTGACCATTGAGATCGGGGAAAATGAAAGTGCAAAATACTGGCTCTCCATTCTGAATGGATTAAAAAACAGAGGAGTAAAAGACATTCTGATCATTTGTGCGGACGGGCTGACCGGAATAAAAGAAGCGATCGCAGCAGCATATCCCCAGACAGAATACCAGAGGTGTATCGTCCACCAGGTACGGAATACAATGAAATATGTGGCTGACAAAGACAGAAAACCCTTCGCGGCAGACCTGAAAACGATCTATCAGTCACCGACAGAAGAAAAGGCACTGGAGGCATTAGAACGGGTAATAGAAAAATGGAGTACAAAATATCCAAATTCCATGAAGAGCTGGAAACAGAACTGGGATGCCATATCCCCCATCTTCAAATTTTCAAGCAATGTACGGAAGGTCATTTATACCACAAACGCAATCGAAAGCCTGAATGCGACTTACCGAAAGTTAAACCGTCAGAGAAGTGTATTTCCGAGCGATACGGCTCTGTTAAAGGCACTGTATCTGTCCACTTTTGAGGCGACCAAGAAATGGACCATGCCGCTCAGGAACTGGGGGCAGGTCTATGGGGAATTAAGCATTATGTATGAAGGACGGCTGCCTGAATAAATTCTAAAAAAGCCAGATTAACAGGCGGAATTTTCCGCCTGCTCTTGACATGCCCCAGCATGTACTGGTATAAATAAAGCAGGTGCCGAAACCCTGGCAAAGAGATTTCAGCACCAAAATTATCATAGAAGATTAGTATTTACAGACTTTTCTTCACTCTGATAGTCCACGCAATTTATTCTATTATTTGATATGATCGTATAATATCTCTTGCCAATCTTTCGTTTATAACACGCTTAGTGTTAATGGTATCTGCTATTATTTCAGCAATTTGAGTATATTCACTTTCTGACATATTGATTGTAGCCAATGTTAATACACCAATTCTTATGCCAGATGTTATACTTGGTGACTTTTCATCATTTGGTAATTGATTTCGATTTACCAGTATATGTTGCTTGAATAGCAATTCTTCGATTTCTTTACCAGTAGTTTGAAATTTCTTTAAATCTATCATAATTAGATGCGTATCTGTTCCATTTGTATACAATTTTATGTCCTTATTCATTAAAGTGGATGTAAATGTATTAGATATCTTCAAAATATTCTTGACATATTTTTTTATATCCATAGATGCCAATTCACTTAACATTACTACTTTAGCCAAAATTTCGTTAAATTTTGGTGCGCCTTGAACAACTGGAAAAACGGCATGTTCAATACATGATCTATATTGTTCTTTACACATCACTATACCACCGCGTATTCCACGTGTTGTTTTATGTGTAGTAAAAGTAATAAAATCTGCATATCCAAATGGTGATTCATGATTTTGTGAAGCAATATAAATTGCTGTATGAGATATATCGGCTAATAATAATGCGTCATATTTTTTGCAAATACTAAATATTTGAGAATAATTAATACCTCTGGGATAGGAACTAGCTCCAGCTATCAATAACTTGGGATGATGCTGCCTACATAATTCTTCTATTTGGATAAGGTTTATATTTTCATCCTCTGAAACAGTATAACAAAATACATTGCAGAATGTTTTTAAATAATGATAATGAGAAACATGACCACCTGCATCTGGTGACATTACAATTACATTATCATTAGGCTTTAATATCGCTTGATATACAATTTGATTAGCTTGTGTACCTGAATAAGGTTCAATATTACAATAGTAATCAGGACATCTGAAAATATTATGAAGCATTTCTTCAGCTATCACTTCTAATTCATCAATATCGTTACATTGTGGGAAGTATCTTTTTCCCCTAGAGCCTTCTGAGGGGTTCAAATTAAAAGGTGTATTTAGTGCATCTAAGGCAGATGGAAAAGCATAATTTGCACTTCCAATTAAGTTTATGTATGTATTCATTTGCTTATACTCATTTTCAATAATAGATGTAATTCTAGCATGTTTATTCCCAAGGAAATTTTTTAAATTATACACTTTAATCCTCCAATATTTATGTAAAAAGATTACTTCAAAAATCAATTCATAAAATCAATATAATTATACTCTCTAATTAATTTGTAAACGCTACGGATAAATCTAAATTATTCGTCAATTCTGTCAAAACTGATAGATAATAAAATGTTATCCGTCCCATCCCAAAAACTTCCACCTCGCTCCCAACTCCAATTTCTCTATAAAGGGCTTGCAATGAAAGGGAATACAGGGTAAAATTAAGTATCTGGATATTTTTTTAGTGAAGAGGGGTGCTGTCCATGCTCAGTGAGGAAAAAATCAAGAAAATGATACGGCTGTCGGACTATGAGAATGGTCAGGGCAGTACGGATCTGAAGCGTGTCCGGTATCTGAAGATGGATTATGTGCGGCTGCAGATATTAAAGACAGTGGCCTCGGTGCTGCTGGCTTTTTTGCTGATTCTTGGAATCGTGGCGGTCTATCATGTGGATTACATATTGCAGAACGCCCTTGCGCTTCCGCTGCGGCGGCTTGCGATAATTGGCGGAGGATGCGTGGTGGGGGTCTGTCTGGTATCCATCCTTGTGACCTGCCGTTTGGCATCGCGGCAGTACGATGAATCCAGTATCCGTGCGGGGGAGTATGAGCAGACGCTTCGGGAATTGCTGAAGCTGTATGACAAAGAGGCGCAGGGACAGGAGGAAAGGCATTTATGATGACACTTCTCTTGCTGAAGAGCAAGATTAAAAACTTTTATGAGAAGCATTACCACATAATGCGGGGGGGGCTGAAATTTATCATAATGTTCGCCGCACTGCTGCTGGTCACTATGCAGATGGACTACAGTGATTTTCTGGGGCAGTACTGGCTTTTGGCTCTTGCCGCCGGAGTCTGTGCGGTGACGCCGGATGGGATATCGCTGATACTGTATTTGCTGATGATATGCGGTGAGATTTCCGAGGTGTCGGTGCTGTTGTCGGTGACATTTATGGTTGTGATCGTGATATACCTTCTTTTATATGGAAGGTTTGATCGGAAACAATACTATCTGGTCTTTCTGATTCCCGTACTGACGCCCATCCATATCAGCTATGTGGTGCCGGTGGTGGCGGCGCTGTTTGTGTCTCCGGTTCTCCTTCCTGCGCTGATCATGGGTATTGTGATGCAGTATATGATTCATGGTGTGATTATGTATGCATCGGTATCCACAGGAGTGGCAGAATCCAATGAGATCCTGTCGTCCCTGCAGTATCTCATCGCATATCTGATGCGGAACCGGATGATGTTTGTCACGATCATTGCCTTTTGTTTGACCTTTGTATGTGTTTATATGATTAGGAAGGCAAATTTTAAACACGCCTCTCAGGTGGGCATTCTGGTGGGCACCATCGTGCTGATGTCGGTGGAACTGTTGAGCAATATTGTGATGGAGCTGGAACTCAATCTGATGCTGTTGACGGTTCAGGTGGTGGCGTCCATGGCGATTGCGTATGTAGTACAATTTTTCCATATGACACTGGATTACCGGGGGACGCGAAAGCTGCAATTTGAGGACGATGAATACTATTATTATGTTACGGCAGTACCGAAATTTAAGGTGACAGTAGTAGACCGCACGGTAACCAGGATCCTGCCGGAAGAGGAGGAAGAAAATTTTGATCTGAAGAGGGAACTGGAGAAGGCTCTGCAGGAAGAAGAGGATGCGGATAACGCGGATATAATATGAGTTCGGTAAGGATGGAGATTGGATATGGATACGATAATTAGTTTTTTTCGGAATTATGTGGCATGGCTGACGATACCGGAGTTTACTATTACAGATGTTCTGGAGATCGTTATCATCGCTTATGCATTTTATCATATTATCCTGTGGATCAAGGATACAAGGGCGTGGATGCTCCTGAAGGGAATGATCCTGCTGGGTTTGATCTTCCTGGCAGCGGTAATACTGGAGATGAACGTGGTTCTTTGGGTGTTCCGGAATGCTATGGTGGTGGGGATCATGGCGCTGATCGTAATTTTTCAGCCGGAGCTGCGGGGCGCCCTAGAACAGCTGGGAAGAAAGAATATTCTGTCCAGTCTTGCTTCTTTTGATAATCAGAGGAGCAAAAACGAGCGGTATACCGAGAAAAGTATCCAGGCTATCGTGAAAGCTACTTATGATATGGCGAAGGTCAAGACCGGGGCGCTGATCGTGGTGGAAAAGGAAATACAGTGCCGCGAGTACGAGAGAACCGGAATTCCCATTGATTCGGAGATCAGCAGTCAGTTGATCATCAACATATTTGAACACAATACGCCGCTGCACGACGGAGCCGTGCTGGTGCGCGACAACCGAATCGTGGCTGCTACCTGCTATCTGCCGCTTTCCAACAATCTACAGGTGAGCAAGGAACTGGGAACCCGGCACAGGGCGGGGCTGGGGATCAGCGAGGTATCGGACTCGCTGACAATCATCGTCTCCGAGGAGACGGGATTTGTCTCTCTTGCCTGTGACGGCAGGCTGTATCGGAAAATAGACGCGGATACGCTTCAGCTGCGACTTTTTGAAGCATCCAGAAGATCGCCGGATGACAAAAAGAAAAAATGGTGGAAGGGAAGGCGGAGACATGAAAAACAAGATAACAACTAATCTGTTCCTAAAGGTCTTATCGGTTATTATGGCGTTTTTGTTCTGGCTCGTGATTATAAATATGATCGATCCCACAGTGGCGAAAACCTTCCGGGATATACCAGTGGAAATCTTAAATGAAAATGTGATCACTTCGGCAAACCAGGTGTTTGAGGTGGAGTCCGGCGATACCGTTAATGTCACGGTGAAGGGGAAAAGGAGCTTTGTTGAGACGCTGTCTCCCCGGGATTTTACGGCAGTGGCAGACTTGAGCGAGCTCTCCAAGGTAAATGCGGTGAGCATCAATGTACAGCTGAAAAAGCAGTCCAATTCCAATGTAGAGCTGGACTGGGGCTCTGCCGTTCTGAAGGTTCAGCTGGAGCAGCGGGAGACGAAGAAATTCCGGGTGGAGGTGACGCATCAGGGAGAACTGAGCGAGAATTATGTGCTAGGCAATATCGTGGCACAGCCCAATATCGTAGAGGTATCCTGCGGTGAATCCAAATTCAAGAAGATCGATCATGTAGGGGTGGTCGTAACGCTGAACGGGGAGAGCGAGGATTTTGAGAAGCAGTACAAACCGGTATTGTACAATAAAGACGGAGAAGTGCTGGATAACGAGAATGTGACCTTTAGCAACGATACGATCCGGGTATCCACGGAGGTACTTGCCACAAAGGCGATTCCGCTCTATGTGGAGCCGGTGGACAGTCCGGCGGAAGGATACCGGCTGGTACAGACGGATTACAAACCGGAGACAGTGCAGGTATATGGTTCCAGGGAGGCGCTGCGCAGGGAGAAATCCATTAAGATATCCGTTAGTGTGGCCGGCGCCAAAAAGGACGTGGAGAGAGAGATCGATCTGAATGATCATATACCAGCGGGGCTCTCCCTTGTTGGCGATGTCTCGTCTGTATCGGTCCGGTGCAGGATCGAGAAAAATGGTTCGAGGTCCTTTATCATGACACCGACGGATATTGCGGTGAAGAATCTGCCGGCAAACTGTACGATAGAATTTGAGGAGGCGGATATGAAGTATTCCGTTGATGTGATGGGGCAGGAAGAGGATCTGAAGGATATTGTATTGAACGATCTCGGGGCGCACCTGGATCTTGTCGATCTTACAGCCGGGCTGCACAATCTGGAGGTCAAATTCAATCTGCCGGAAGGCGTCAGGCTGAAAAACAAGGTCAGGGTGAAGGTGATCCTGCGGACCCAGGGAGATGCCGCAGACGGAACGCCGGTGCCGGTGGAATAAGTTTCTGAGTTTTTTCGAATATTTGTAAAAAAGGACTGTCCGTGTGGACAGTCCTCTTATCATAGCTCAACGGCGCCAATTTGAACCCGCCGTTGAGCTGCCAGAATAATAATTGTATAAGCTTACAACGGGATGTTCCCGTGTTTTTTCTTAACGCTGTCTAAGGAGCGCTTGTCGGAAAGGATCATGATATCGCCGTATATCCTCTCCCGGGTGGCCTCTGGTTTAATAATCTCATCCACATAGCCATGCATGGCGGCAATGCTTGGATTCATAAACTTCACATTGTACTCGTCGATTTTCTCCTGACGGAAGGCAGCCTTGGTGGCGGGATCCATATCCTTCATCTGCTTGCCGTACAGGATATCGGCGGCGCCGTCTGCCCCCATAACGGCAATCTCGGCAGTGGGCCAGGCGTATACAAAGTCAGCGCGGAGATGCTTGCTGCTCATGGCGATATAGGCGCCTCCATAGGCTTTCCGCAGGATGACATTGATCTTGATCGTGGTTGCTTCTGAATAAGCATAGAGAAGCTTGGCGCCATGGCGGATGATTCCCTTGTACTCCTGTTCCTTTCCGGGGAAGAAACCAGGTACGTCCGTCAGGGTGATGATGGGCAGATTGAAGCAGTCGCAGTACCGGATAAAGCGGGCCGCTTTGTCCGAGGAATCACAATCCAGGGCGCCGGCCATAAATTTCGGCTGGTCTGCTATAATGCCGATGGCAATTCCCTTGATGCGTCCAAAGCCCACCACAACGTTTCTGGCGAATTCTTCCTGAACCTCCAGGAAAGAATTCTCATCCACGATCCCGTCGATGACGTCATGTACATCATATGCCTGATTGCTCTGCTCCGGAATAATATGTGAAAGTTTGTCGTTGAAGCTTACATTGTTATTGTAGGTCTGGATCGAGGGGGCGTTGCTGTGGAGATATCCCTCCTCATAGCAGGGGGGGATCATGGCGATGAGCTCCCGCACGCGCCGGAAACACTCCTTCTCGTCCGGCATATGGAAGTGAGCGACTCCGCTCCTTGCGGCATGGACGTTGGCGCCGCCCAGTGCATCGGCCGTGATATCTTCATTGGTCACACTTTTGATTACCTTTGGTCCGGTTACGAACATCTGACTGATGTTGTCGATGACAAAGATAAAGTCTGTGATACCTGGAGAGTACACGGCGCCGCCGGCGCAGTTTCCCGCAATAATAGAGATCTGGGGGATATACCCGGACGCCATCGTATTATAATAGAAGATTTCACCGTAGCCGGCAAGAGCGTTGACGCCTTCCTGGATCCGTGCTCCGCCGGAATCATTGATGCCGATCACAGGACAGCGGCTCTCGATGGCCAGCTTAATGGCGTTTGCGATTTTAAAGCCGTGCTGCTTGCCCAGTGTCCCGCCGATCACGGTAAAGTCCTCGGAATATATTACGACCTTCTGGCCGCCTATGGTTCCGTAGCCGGTGATAACACCATCGTAGGGAAACTGCCCCTTCCGAATATTGAAAGCATCCTCCAGGTTGGTGATATTGGAACCAATTTCCCGGAATGAATCTTCATCCAGAAGCATACAGATACGTTCTAAGGCATGCAGTTTTCCTAATTTGTGCTGCTTTTCCATATTATACATAGTATTCTCCTCCATTCATCTGCGCATACATATACGATATCACTGGACAGCAGTGAAGCATGACAGAAAATTACATATATATGATAGCATAAGGAGAGAATATGTCAATAATATGTTGAAATTATTACAGAATAGTTGACGAAAGGAGAGGGATAATGATATA
This sequence comes from Eubacteriaceae bacterium, assembly GCA_910574015.1. GTDB lineage: Bacteria > Bacillota > Clostridia > Lachnospirales > Lachnospiraceae > Eubacterium_F. The sequence continues at coordinate 14,935 of CAJSYQ010000012.1, forward strand.
ATCAAATGATTGAAAAACAAAAAAGGACGGTTTATAGGATGAAACAGTTCATATTGAATTTTAAGAGATACAGTTATCTGCTTGGACAGCTTGTTAAGAAAAATATTAAACTGCGGTACAGGCGTTCTTATCTGGGGATCCTCTGGACGCTGATCGAGCCGCTGCTCACCATGATCGTGCTGTCTGTCGTGTTTGGAAGCCTGCTGGGGAGGAACAGCCGGGACGCCGCTTTCGACGGAGTGCCGTTTCCTGTCTATGTACTGACAGGACGTCTTTTATATTCCTTCTTCTCGTCTGCCACAAACAGTGCCATGAAGTCCATCCGGACAAACAGCGCCATGATCAAAAAGGTATATGTTCCCAAATATATCTACCCGCTGTCAGGGATTCTGGCAAATTTTGCAATTTTTCTGATCTCCCTTGTTGTGCTGCTGTGTGTAATGGTGTTCTTTGTGATGACGGGATCCTATAAGGCTCCGTTAAATGGCTTTATGCTTATGTCTGTTCTGCCGCTTCTTAATCTTTTTGTTCTTGCCATGGGAGTGGGCATGATCCTTGCCACCCTGTGTGTATTTTTCCGTGATATTGAATATCTCTGGAGCGTTATGCTGATGCTTATTATGTACTGCAGTGCGATTTTTTACTTTGTAGACAGTATGAGCGGGGAAACCCAGAGGCTGATCAAGCTGAATCCGCTGTTCGGTGTGATACACAATTTCCGCCGGGCATTCTTTGGACAGCCCTATGATATGACGCTGTTTATATATACATCGGTATTTGCCATTCTGACATTGCTGGTGGGGATGTTTGTTTTCTATAGGAAACAGGATTCCTTTATACTGAACATATAGGAGGAAACGATCATGGCAAAACGGCCTGTGGCTCTGAAGGTAGAGAACGTGAGCATGAAATTCAATCTCAGCTCAGAGAAAGTGGACAATGTCAAGGAATATATTATTAAAATGATAAAAAAGGAGTTGATGTTTCAGGAATTCTGGGCACTGCGGGATATCAGCTTTGAGGTGCGGCGGGGGGACCGTCTGGGAATCCTGGGGCTGAATGGCGCCGGGAAGAGTACCCTTCTCAAAATCGTATCAGGGGTTTTGAAGGCGACGGAGGGAAATGTGTCCATCCGGGGTAAGATCGCACCACTGTTGGAGTTGGGCGCCGGGTTTGACCGTCAGTATACTGGCGGCGAAAATATTTATCTGTACGGCGCCATGCTGGGGCACAGCAAGGAATTCCTGATGGAAAAATACAAAGAGATTGTAGAATTTTCTGAACTGGGGGATTTCATCAATGTACCGGTGAAAAATTATTCTTCCGGTATGCGGGCCCGGCTGGGATTTTCCGTGGCGACGGTAGTGGAGCCGGACATTCTGATCCTGGATGAGGTACTCAGTGTAGGCGATGCCAGATTTCGAAAAAAATGTGAGCGCAGGATCCAGAGTATGTTTGACAAGGGCGTGACGGTGCTGTTTGTATCCCACTCCATCCAGCAGGTGCTGCGAATCTGTGACAAGGGTATCCTTCTCGAACAGGGACGATTGATCGCCAAAGGAAGTATAGAGGATGTGGTGAGCTTTTACGAGGCAAAGATGAGTGAAAATCAGTAAAACACGTTGATTTACAGGAGGTAAACAGGATGAAAAAGGTAATTACTTATGGAACTTTTGATCTTCTGCATGTGGGGCACATCAATCTGCTCCGCCGTGCCAGGGCGCTGGGAGACTATCTGATCGTGGTGGTTTCCTCGGATGAATTCAATGCTGGTAAGGGCAAAAAGGCATATCATTCCTTTGAGGACAGAAAAGTGATTCTGGAGGCGGTCCGTTATGTGGACGAGGTGCTGCCGGAATATACATGGGAACAGAAGGTAGATGATGTGAAAAACAACGATGTGGATGTATTTGTGATGGGAGATGACTGGGAGGGCAAATTTGATTTCCTGAAGGAATACTGCGAGGTTGTCTACCTTCCCCGGACAGAAGGCATTTCTACGACTAAGATTAAAAGCGATCTGAATATGAAAGACTGATAGTATGATCAAGATATTGGGATATTATTTATTTGCAGCGTTTTTCTGCCTGTTTCGGATATTTCCGGTAAGACAGGACAAAGTGTTCTTTATCGCCACCCACGATGACAGTCCAGAGGGCAATATAGGGATTGTTGCCGGGGCGCTGGCGGAAAGGGAGCCGTCTCTCCGGCTCTGTTTTCTGACCAGAAGGGACGGAATCCGCCGCCCTTTTGACTTTTTTGTCAGAAAAGCATATCATATGGCAACCTCGGGAACGATATTTATGGACAATGAATTTATGCCCATGGCGTATACGCCTGTCAGCCGCAGGGCGAAGGTGGTCCAGCTCTGGCATGGGACCGGGAGCATCAAGAGGATCGGCCTGGATGTGGAGACCGGCCGGGTGGCAAAGCTGGCGGCAAGGGCCAACAGGCGGATCACACATCTGATCGTGAACTCCCGGAGGACGAAGGAGCAGTATGCCAGGGCCTTCGGTGTCCCGGAGGAAAGGACATATGTTTTAGGACTGCCCCGGACGGACCGGATCCTGGATCAGGATTTCATTCGGGACAGAAGACATGAATTTTATGAAGAGTATCCGGAACTGAAGGAGAAGAGATGTATTCTGTATGCTCCCACTTTTCGGGACGATGAGGTGGATAACCCCAGATTGGCGCTGGAGTTGTCCCAGATGACTGAGGTAATGCGGGAGGATGAGGTGCTGCTGCTCCGTCTCCATCCCCATGTGGCGGCAAACTTTTCGGAGGAAATGCCTGGAAGCTGCCGGGGCTCCGTGCGGAATATGTCCGGTTATCCCGGCGTGACGACTCTGCTGGCGGTGTCGGATTGTCTGATCACGGATTATTCGTCTATTATATATGAGTACTGTCTCCTTGACCGGCCGATGATTTTCTATGCGTATGATCTGCAGAAATTTCGGCAGCAGGGAAGAGATTTCTATGAGGATTACCAGCACTATGTCCCGGGACCGGTGGCACAGAGCCAGAAGGAACTGGCAGATTTTTGGCGGCAGGGGTTCGAATGGAAGGAAAAAGTGGCGGATTTTCGGAGAAAAGAATTTGAATTTTTGGATAAAAATGCCACGAAGCGACTTTTAGAATTGATTTTTAGCATATAATAATGTATAATTATTGGCGTGTTGTAGTAGGGAAGATACAATAGGAGAACGATGGAGGTTTAAGATGAAAGTACTATTACAAAGAAAACTGAGTCTGGTGTTTCTGATCATACAGTTTCTGATCTCGGCTGTATTTTGTGGAGTTGCACTTTATGTAGAGTTTATTCCGACAAAGTATATTGTGGCTTTGATCATAGTCTGTCTGGTACTGTTGGGATATCAGATTCTCAGTCAGCTTACCAACAGCAGTTATATAATCGGCCGGGTTTTGTGCGTGTTTTTCTGCGCCTTCTTTATTGGCGGCGGATATTATATTTATGATGCCCATGCGGCGGTGGAAGACATTGGCGGCATGGAGACAAAGCTGGATGTCATTTCCTTTTATGTACTGAATGAAGATCCGGCGAAGAGTCTGAAGGATGCGAAGGATTATACCTTTGGGATCCTGCAGATGCAGGATCGTGAGAATACGGATAAGGCTCTGAAGGAGGCGGAAAAGGAAGTTGGGAAAACCTTGAATATAAGGGAATTTGAAGATACATCCACCCTGGCGGATGCCCTTTACGCAAAGGAAGTCCAGGCCGTTGTATTTAACCAGGCATTCCTAAAGACTGTGGAAGAACAATATGCTACCTTTGACACCGATACGAGAGAGCTGGTGAAACATCAGATCGAGACAGTGGTGCAGCAGCAGATTCAGGAGACGGACGTCACTACGAAACCATTTAATGTCTATATCAGTGGTATCGATGTATATGGCGATATTTCCCAAACCAGCCGAAGCGACGTAAATGTCATTGCTACCATCAACCCGCTGACAAAGAAAATCCTGCTCACCAGTACACCCCGTGACTATTATGTGGAATTGTACAAGGATGGAAAATCCTTTTCCAACGGTATGCCGGATAAACTGACCCATGCCGGGATATATGGGGTAGATTGTTCCATCGGTACACTGGAACACCTGTATAATATAGATATTGATTATTATGTCCGCGTCAACTTTACCAGTTTAAAGAAGATTGTCAATCTGCTGGGAGGCGTGGAGGTCTATTCGGATTATGATTTTATCTCGGACTGGGGGCCCAACGGTGCCGGTACTCATTACAAGTTTAAGAAGGGCTACAACAAGGTGAACGGAAAGAAGGCGCTTGCCTTTACCCGTGAGCGTCATCATTTTGAAAATGGCGATTATCAGCGCGGGCGCAATCATCAGCACATGATCGAGGCGATCCTGAACAAGGTAATGTCTCCCTCGGTACTGCCCAATTTTTCTTCTCTTCTGAAGGAGTCGAAGAATATGTTCCGCACCAGCATGTCCACTAAGAAGATTATCTCGCTCTGCAATATGCAGCTCAGCGATATGGCGCGATGGAAGATCACCTATGCCAATGCAGAGGGGACAGGAGGAAAGAAGACAACTTATTCTATCCGTTCCACACTTCTGTATATCTGTGAGCCGAATTACGAATCGGTGGAGAAGATTTCGAAGAAGATAAAGAAATTTATGAAAGAGACACCAGAGGACATTGAGGCTGAGAAAAAGGATAAGGACAGTATGGCGACAGAGGATCCACAGCCTACACTGGCACCATAGAGAACAGAGAAGATAACAGACGGCCGCTTACAGCGGTCGTTTGTGGCAGAATGGAGGATTTTATATGAGACAGATACCTTTTTCACCACCGGATATCACAGAGGAAGAGGTTAGAGAAGTGGCGGACGCACTGCGGTCGGGATGGATCACTACGGGACCCAGGACAAAGGAATTTGAAAAGAGGATCGCGGAATACTGCCATACGCAGAGGGCAGTGTGCCTGAATTCGGATACGGCGTGCATGGAAATGACGCTGCGCCTCTTTGACATCGGACCTGGGGATGAAGTGATCACGACGGCGTATACATATACGGCCACAGCCAGTGTTATATGCCATACCGGTGCCGTTCCGGTGCTGGTGGATGTGGCAGAGGGCAGCTATGAGATGGATTACGACGCTCTGGAACGGGCGGTCACGCCAAAGACAAAGGCGGTGATTCCGGTGGACATTGCCGGCGTTATGTGTGACTATAACCGTATTCTGGATGTGGCAGAGAGGAAACGGGATTTGTTCCGGCCCAGTGACAACCGTTATCAGAAGGCTCTGGGAAGGGTGCTGGTGATGGCGGACTCCGCCCACGGCTTCGGTGCTGTCCGGGAAGGGAAGACCAGTGGAGAGGCGGCGGATTTTACCACCTTTTCTTTCCATGCGGTGAAAAACCTCAGCACTGCCGAGGGGGGCGCCGTGACATGGCAGGGGCTTCCTGGTATCGATCCGGAGGAGATATATCGGGAATATATGCTTCTGTCCCTGCACGGACAATCCAAGGACGCTCTGGCAAAGACGAAGCTGGGAGCCTGGGAATATGATATCCTGTCCCCGGCATATAAGTGTAATATGACCGATATTATGGCGGCACTGGGACTTGTTCAGCTGCGCCGTTATCCATCCCTGCTGGCCCGCCGGAAAGAGATCGTGGGGCAGTATGAACAGGGATTGGCGCGGATCAATAAGAAACTGGGGAAATACCGGCTTACCAGCCTGCGGCATTATGACGAGAAGATTGCCTCCAGCGGGCATCTGTTCCTGATGCGAGTGCAGGGGGCGGAGGAAGAAGTGCGCGGGCGTATTATAGAGGGACTGGCACAGCGGGGCGTGGCCGCCAATGTGCATTATAAACCGCTGCCGCTGCTGACTGCTTATCGAAATCTGGGGTTCGATATATCCGATTATCCCAATGCCTATGATATGTACCGCAATGGCATCTCCCTGCCGCTGCATACAAAGCTGTCAGATGAGGATGCGGCATATGTTCTGGACTGCCTTGAGGAGGTTATGAGCTGTGAAGAAATGGGAAAAACTGCCGGATGAGATCCGGCGGCCGGAGGTGCTTCCATTTTATGAGCATCTGAGGAAGCACAGAGTGTCCTTGGGGATAAAAAGGATCCTGGATCTGATTCTTGCCGTCCTGCTTCTTTTGATACTGAGCCCTTTTATGCTAGTGATCGGATTGCTGGTGGGAGTGACTTCACCGGGCGGCGTATTTTTCTGTCAGGAGCGTATCACGACTTATGGAAGGCACTTTCGCATCATTAAGTTCCGCACCATGACAGCGGATGCCGAGAGCAGGGGAAGCCAGGTGACCACAGCAGGGGACAGCCGTGTTACGGCAATTGGGCGATTTCTCCGAAAGGTAAGGCTGGATGAGCTGCCCCAGCTGATCAACATTATTAAGGGCGATATGTCTATTGTGGGAACAAGGCCGGAGGTTCCCCGCTATGTAGAGCGGTACACACCTGAGATGATGGCGACGCTGCTTCTGCCAGCGGGGGTGACGTCCCGGGCGAGTATCGAGTACCGGGATGAAGAGCGGCTTCTGTCGGCGGGAGAAGATGTGGACAGGATTTATACAGAGCAGGTTCTGCCTGCCAAGATGGAATACAATCTGGCGTATATAATGGAATATTCACTGGGAAAGGATTTGCTGCTGATGGTACAGACCGTACTGGCAGTATGGAGGTCATAACGTGACAGGGAAATTGCAGGATATGTTTATATCACTGCTGAGCCCATGGATTCCCTTTGTGGGAAAGCTCAGCGACAGGATCCGGTATGGGGTGATCACAGGATGCTTTATTGCAGACCTCGTACTGTTTTGCATTGTCAGGTATGTACTGCACAAGGAGAGTTATTTTTATAATACGGTATGCGGGATTCTTCTTATGATCGTCATTGCGGTAATGTCGCTGGACCGGTCTCTTGTGAGGATCCGCTGGAGGCGTTCCATGTGGATCGCCTGGTTTGGCATGTGCATTTCCTTCTCCATATCGGATCTTCTTGTCCCCAAAAAGGTGTGTGGCCTGGGGGTTATACTGGCCCTGGTGTTCACCGGTGTGTTCTTTGTCTGGCAGAATCACACCAGGAAGGACCTTCTCTGGAAATGCTTTAAGGACGCGGTGAAGCTATCCTTCTGGATGATGAATGTGGTCTCCTTTCTCTTTCGCCCGCTCTATGAGGGGGGGCGGTATGCCGGGATCTTTACGAATCCCAATACTTTCGCACTGTATCTCTATATCATCTTTGCCGTATATATGTCAGATCTGGACTGGATCGTGGAGACGGGCAGGCATTGGCATCGCAGTCTGGCCACATATGTCAGCCTTGCCTTGACCGTCTTTTACCTTGCCCTGACGCAGGCGCGCACGTCTATGCTGACGGCTGCCGTGATCCTGTTGATGTGGCTTGGATTTCGGATCTATGATTGCAGAAGGGCGCATACTTGGAAGAATTTTTTGAAAAACACGGCACTGGCCGTAGTGTTCTGCAGTGTATGCTATCCCGTATTCCGGGCCGGCATAACTTCTATTCCTGGGCTGGTGGGGCATCCTATCATATTTGAGGGAGAGACCCTGTATCTGGCAGACGGCAGTAAGATCGAGGACTTTGGTGAGACTGTGATCCCGGAATTTCATGGAGTAGAGAGCACCCAGGTGGGGCCGCCGGCTCCACCTCAGAGCCAGGACGGACAGAAGGGACAGGCTCCCCGTGAGGAGGAGCCGGATAATGTGATGTCGAGGTTCTTTTATGTACTTGAGCACACAAAAGGGCTGAATGCCCTGACCAGTGGACGCATCGACATATATAAGGGATATCTGGGCAGAATAAACTATAAGGGACATAAAAATGTCTCCCTGGTGATCAATGGGAAGAAAAAGGCACATGCCCACAACAACTGGCTGCAGTTTGGGTATACCTATGGTTTGTTCAGTATGTTCTTCTACGCTATCATCACGGTTCTTGCTGTTGGCTTTTCTCTCAAATTCTATCTGAAGAACCGGCGCAAAAATGCCACCTATGCCTTCCTTATACCAGCTATATGCGTGGGGTTTGTGGTGGCGACCATGATGGAATGCCTGTTCCTGCCCTTCGAGGTGTTCCCGGCGTTTGCGTTCTGGTTTGCCTTTGGGGATCTTTTTGTAAAGGTAGTGCCGAAGAATAAATTTCTGCAGGAGCTGGAGGAGAGAGGATGAAGAAGAAGGGATGCCGGGGGTTGTGGCGGTATGAGACCTTGTACGCAGCCTGCAATTCAATATGGCTGATCATGGTGTGCGGCATAACTATTATCGCACTATCGTGTATGATTTCCAAAACAGCACTTGCAGTTATTCTTCTGCCGGTGCTGGCATGTGGCGTATGGTTTTTAATACAGAAAAAAACATGGATTTCGGTAGATTTTCCTTATTCTGAGGTGTGGTGGGTACTCTGCCCGGCTGGAACCTTATGCATGTTCTGGTTTGCCTCTTCGGCCCAGGTGGAACTGTCCTGGGACTGGGGCAAGATTATTGAGGCAGCCAGTGGCTATGTGGCGGAGGAAAATATGGGGGATAAGGTATATTTTGCCAGATATCCCAACAATCAGTTTTGGTTTGTGATCTTAGTTCTCTTGTTCAAAATAGTACGCCGGCTGAATCCATCGGCGGGACAGAACCAGTTCTATCGTGCTTCTGTCGTTATGGGGTGTCTGATGGTGACAGGAGCAGTTGTTTTATTGTACATGACAGCGAAGCTGTTGTGGGGGACAAAGAGGGCATTCTTTGCCGGATGTGCGGCTTATATGTGTATTCCATTGTATATGTGGGCACTATATGCCTATACGGATACAGCCGGGATGTTCATGCTGATGCTTCTTATGTATCTATATGTCAGAGCAGAAAAGAGCAGTAAGCCGCTGCCGTATCTTTGCTATATGGGAGGAATCGGATTAGCGGGGGCCATTGCATGGAAGCTCAAGGTGACGGTTTTTATTTTTTTGATCGCTCTGGTTCTGGTACTCCTGATAAAAAGGATTTACTGGAAGAAGCTTCTTGCAGGATTGCTGGTACTGGCTCTGTTTTTCTCCCTGGGGAAAGTATCCGTGGATGCCGGAATCAGACAGGTGCTGCCATTAAATAAAGAGTTTTGTGACCGCCATGAATTTCCCCTGACGCACTGGATCATGATGTCGCTGGGATATGGAGGATTCCGGCAGGAGGATGTGGATTTTACATCCGGTTTTCCTACTTATAAGGAAAAGAGGGATGCCAATGTGAGAGAGATTAAAAGACGTCTGCAGGAAAAGGGCGTGCCCGGAAGTCTGAGCTTTTTCTTCTATAAGAAACAGGTCAGGACATGGGGGGACAGTACTTTTGGCGGATGCGATTATTTGTCCAGACACCCTGTATATCCGGATGGTTTTCTTGCACGGCTTGTAACGCTGGAGGGAGATCTGAACTGGCTTCTTCTGCTATATACTTCTCTTTATTATGGCATTCTTTTGCTGGGGATGTTCTTATCCGCGTACTTTGCATGGCGAAAGAGGGGGCAGCAAAACAATCAGGATCATCTTCTTGTCGGACGGCTTACCATGACGGGCATTGCCGTGTTTCTTACGATATGGGAATGCAATGCAAGATATCTGGTAGTTTTTCTCCCGCTTATGATCCTGCTGTGCTGTGAGGGCTTTTTGGAACTGCGGAAAAGGGGGAGCATGGATGCCAGAGGCGGTATGCCTTGACTTTCCTATTATACTGGTATAAGATGGTTGATGGATATATTAACTTAAATAGGACAGGAGATACGAATGAAAGAGAAGAGAATGAAATTAGTGCGCTACGGAATATGTTTTTTGCTTATCGCATTGCTGTGCTGGATGTTTCCTTATACTGGAGACGACTGGACCTGGGGAAGTCAGATTGGCATCGATCGTCTGAATGTCTGGTTCTATGCCTATAACGGCCGTTATGTGGGAAATCTGGTTGTTTTGGCTCTTACCCGGTCGAATATCCTTAAAATGCTGGTTATGGCTGTCTGCCTTACCGGAATTATCTACCTGGTGGAGCATATCAGTAAGAAAAAATGGTCGTTTTATGTATCATGTATCGCGTTGCTCTTAATTCCAAAGGAAATACTGGGACAGGCTGTTGTCTGGACTTCTGGATTTACTAACTATGTTCTGCCTGTTTTTCTTATAATGATCTTTATTGCATATGCATATCCTGTTTTTCAGAAACAACTGCCAGAGTACAGATTATGGCATTGCCTGCCGCTTCTCCTGTTAGGAGTTATAAGTTCTCTGATTATGGAGAATATTACAATCTATAATATTGCACTTACTGTAGGTATAATTATATATGCTCTGGCAGTGCATCATAAAGTAATCGTTTCCCATTTAGCTTATCTGGCTGGATCGATCGTGGGTGCGATTTACATGTTTTCAAACGGTGCCTATCAAAATATAGTAAATAATGAGAGCGCCTATCAGCAGGTGGCAGACGGGGGCGTAGTCAATAACATAAAAATCAATTATTTTGAGGTCATTGTCAAATATCTCTGTCTGGATAATATATGGATGAATATAGGGATACTTATCCTGTGCGCTATTTTGTTTCGTCAGTGCCTGTCAATATGGAAAGGGAGGGGACAGCGGTGGACAGCAGGATTTTGCCTGATTGTAATGGCGGCGTTTAACATATGGGCTTTTTTGTCTTCAGTGGGATTGGATCTGACCGAAAAACAAAAACCATTACTCTATATGGAGGGATCATTTGCTGCTGTTTATATGCTGGCGCTCATTGTTTTCTGCATTCTGGCAGGGATTGCAAAGAAATCACTGTGGAAAATTTTATTCTGGAATGCAGGAATTGTCTGTCTTGCTGCTCCATTACTGGTTGTTAACCCCATTGGACCCAGATGTTTCTTTCCGACATATGTCTTGTTCCTATTACTGCTGGTTGAACTAGGAGGGCAGCTGAATGGAGAGGCAGTTCAATCATTCTTTGAGGGAAAAGTCTTTCGAAATGCATGCCTTTGCATCTGTTTGTCTGGAATGGCATTTTATTTAAACATATTTTGGGCGATACATCAGGTGGATCGAGACCGGCTGGCACGGGTTGAACGTGAGGCGGCAGCGGGTAAAACTTCAGTGGAAATTTGCTATCTTCCCTATCGCTCCTATTTATGGAATGATATTCCGGCAGAATGGGCAGAGCGTTTCAAGCTTTTTCATAAGCTGCCGAAAGATCTGCAATTGAAACCTGTGTTTGAATATAGTGATAAGAAGAATTGATCAGAAAAAGTAGTGTGGTAAGGTTAATGACAGCTTAACGGCGGGGTATCGGTGATTTCTGATACCCCGCCGTCTTATTATATAATAGTATTGATCATTCTGTCTTTTTTTGGGATGTCCGAATATGCCAGATGCATGTGAGCATCAGGAGGATAATGCCAATGCCAAAGGAGAAAACTCCGATTTTAAAGCCTACCGGCCTAAAATGAAGTTCGATTTTGTGTTCTCCGGCAGAAGTAACCGGAATTCCTGTAAAGGCTGTATCGACCTGAAGTGTTTCCACCCTCTTTCCATCTACCCAGGCCTGCCATCCGTTGTTATAGGGGATGGAGAGATATAGAATAGACGAATCTGCAGTAGTGTTGACGTGTCCCTTAATATTATTATTGGTAAGCTTTACATTTTTGAGCGAGTTATTGATGCATATATTGGCGGTGTTTTCATAAGTGGAAAGTGGAACGGCAAGGAGTTCAAAGGAATCATAGCTGTAGGTGCCGACAGTATCTAAAAATAATTTGATTTCTTTGGACTTTTTGTTGAATCTTCCCAAATTGATCATATAATCATTTATATCTGAAAATCCCTGTATACTCCCAATGGTATTCATAGCTCTTTTTGTTATCTCGCCCATGGAGGCCTGAATAGTAAAGGCTCCGTAATCGCTGAAATTTTCATCTGTTTTAAGGCGGAAACGAATCCGGTCGAGTGAGGAGGTGGCTTCATTATAATGGCGCATTTTAATGGTGCTTTCCGGATCACGGTGAAGATTCCGGACCACAAGGTATATTTCACAATCTGGTAAATCCTCGTCCAGATGGAGAGAAAAGCTGTCACTGTAATCTACATCGAACTGCCCAGGTTTGTCCAGCGTTTTCTCCGCTTCACTTAAAAGCTTCTTACCTGAGTAAATATTTGCGGAATCTGATATATGATAGGCTGCCTTTTTGTATCCCGAAGAAATGCTTTGGTAGTCCATATGGACCAGATCGGTATTTGTGTTGTCGGGAAGGACGATACATTGCATCAGTGCCTGTTCGCGGTCAGGATAATCTAAGGAAAGCCACTCCGATTCTGTAATATAAGAATCAAAGGTGCATCCCAGGCCCATATGGTATTTGTTTTTTAATATCCTTACCCCTTTGTTTGTTTTCTTATGGGATGAAAAGCCATAAGAGGCATAGTTGTTTGCCCCTGTGGGTGGATCATTGTAAGGATTATTTCCGAGGAAATATTTGACACCCATTAAGAAATCCAGACGCGTACGGTTATCATTGTTATACGTGCAGACACGCCGATAGTAGGAGGCGTTATTTCCAACCATCTTATTGAAGCTAAAAAGATCGTTTGGAATGGTAGACAGATAACTGTATATGGATGGCGTATTAAATACCAGGGTTTCATTGGCCAGGGTGTGTATCATCCGGTTTGAGATATTTTTAAATTCAGTATCCCTGACATCATTTGAGGTAATATGGTCAATCTGATCGATTCGGTAAAAGGAATTGTCTTTAATTTCTGTGCCGGCATTCTGGGTTGCATATTCTAATTTATCATGGATTTCTGTTGGTCTGGCAAAGCTTTCCAGTTCAGGTGAAACGCCGGGAAAATACTGGACGAATCCCACGAATGCCAGATTGCACATGAGAGCCAGAGTAATATATGTGCACTGAAGTTTTTTCTGTATTTTGCGGTTAGAAAACAACTGAAAAAATACATAACAGAAAAACAGGTTAATCAGACTAATTATAACAGCAGTTTCACTGCTGCTGACCAGGAAAATTCGGCCCACAAAAATAAGCACAATTTCAAAAAATGCCAACATGCCGATTATGCTTTTCCTGTATGAGGTAAGATCAAAGGATTTTTCTGCCATACATTGGATACCGCTCCATATATAGAAAAACGTAGGGGCATAACACCATCGTCCAATGGGGTAGCTGAAACCATTAAATACAGAATTGAAAAATGGGAACAGTAGAAATATACCACAGATCAGGAACATGATCATAGCTGGTGTGGCCTTCCGTGCACGAATGCGATGGAAAATGCATGGTACCATCAGTACAAATAGTGCGCCTGCGGATATGGTCGAGTAATGTTCGAAAATCTGCTGTCCGCCGATCAGGGAACTGAAGTAGTTTACATAAGATGAAAAGGCATGGAATAAGGAATGGTCGGAGGCGCCATCGGTTACCGCATTCATTAAAATATATACAACGGGAAGTGCGATGACAGCAGCAAGGCAGGCGGCAATTATAACATAGAATAGGAACCGGCCCCAGTAATGAATGTATGCGGCAAATGTTTTTTTCTCCTTCATAATGAAATGCACAAGAAGATAGAGGAATACAATGATAGCAGTCATATAGGCAAAATAAAGGAAGGTAATGGCAGAGAGCGCGGCAGATACAATCAGTACAACAGGAGACTGATCGCGCAGGATTTTTTCTACCCCCGCCATGATCAGGATGAAGAAAAACATCACTGTAAGAAAATAACTGTGTCTTGTGGCAGACAAGATTGCCCAGGAAGAAAGTGAGCAGGCGATGGCGCCCCACAAAGTATGATGGAGACTGAGTTTTGTCACTTTTCCAAAATAGAGAAATCCCAATCCAATGGCATAGAGCTGAAAAAATGCAGCAAAGGTATAGCCCACAGAAATAAATTCTTCCGGGAACAGAATGGCAATGTAATTAAAGGGGTCAAAATATACCATGGCCAGGGAACCGATAGAATCTGCCCCCAAACCGATATTCCAAGACCAGAAGGAGAAGCCGTCACCAGATAAAAACTGGGAGACTACATGCTTCAATTGGATTAATGTTTCATAATGCTGTAAAAAACCATCATCATAATTTCTGATAAAGGTTACTTTCATTAGAAAGAAGGCGCCAAAGGCAATGACGGATGAGATAACAAAAACCAAGGTAAAAATGAAAAATAACTGAAGACGGTTTTTGGGCTGTAATTGAATCAATCGTTGTTGTATCTTTTTAAGCATTTCATATGTCCTTTCTTATATATATAAAGTATATCAAAAAAATACAGGTTTATATTATCAGACGGATAAATTTTATCATAATGGACAGGCAAAAGCAACTATTGTATTGATTTGGCAGGTAATATATGTTAGAATTTTTTTGTCTGACCAGGGAAAACATAATAATGTTTAAAAGATAAACATAGTTTAATAAATAAACATAAAGGATAGGGGGGCTGGCCTGTGAAGATTTCTGTTATCGTTGCCGCCTATAACGCAGAAAAATATTTGGAAGAGACGCTGGATAGTCTGATTTATCAGTCCATGAAAGACTATGAGGTAATCGTTGTGAATGATGGTTCCGTAGACCATACAGCGGATATATTAAATGAGTATGCAAAAAGACATTCCATTATGAAAGTGATACATCAGGAGAACGGCGGTCCTTCTGCAGCACGGAACGCCGGGCTGGCAGTGGCAAGGGGAGTGTATATTTATTTTTTTGATGCGGATGATATTCTGGAACTGGACGCATTGAGTTCTCTCTATCAGTGTGCAGTCAGAAGAAGAGCCGATCTTGTAATTGCCAAATATGATATCTTCGACCGTTATCGGACAACTCCCGTAAACGGTATAAATGATCTGGTTCAGGAAAAGAAAATCGGAATATACGATTCCCGTATACTGTGGACATTTTCTTTATGTAATAAACTATTTAAAGCAGAAATAATCCGGAAATATTCTTTGCAGCTGCCTCCCATCTCATATTCTGAAGATGGGGCCTTTTTGATGAATTATATCTATCACTCGCAGAGAATCACTGGTCTGGATAAAGTTATTTTTCACTATCGGCGTATGTATAATGGAGAGGCAGAATCCATTACAGCGTCCATATCACCGTCCAAGATCAGGGATTATATTGAAGCGCATCATATAATATTAAAGTCTGCCGAGAAAAGCTTTCTGCGGGATTATCCTGACAGTCATTCCCTGAAGGAAGTGATGAAGGAGCATGATGATGTACAGAAATATATGAATGAAATTATAAGGAAGGAGCTGCAGATTCTTCTGGATCAGTTTTATTCAAAATTCTGGGAATTGGATGAGGATACGGTTTCTCTTGTGGTGGCCGAGATGAAAGAAAAACTTGGATCACTTAATATAAGGGAACGCTCTATTCTGCAGGACGGACACCCGGAATTTGCCCTGGAGAGGATTCCTGTTACCCCGGCGGAGGTATTGGCTCAGGCGCATATAACATTTGTCCTTTTCGGGGACAGGGCTTGTAGTGAAAATTTTATTAATTGTATGAACAGCCTGTTTCGTCAGAATCTGGTTACTATTGTTATTATGGTACCAGAATCAATGCGGGATATCCTGGAAGAAAATAATATGCTTCAGGGAAATGTGCTATTTGTACCAGCCGGTTCGGAAAAGGAATTATTTTACTATGCCCTGGATCATGCTGTGACGCCATATCTTGTATTTGGGGATCCAAAAATCTCCTATGTAAATAATGCCTTCAAATATGTGTTGAAACATTTTGTAAAGTCGCCTGGAGATTTTATCGTGGAAGCTGTTTATCATAGGAATTATGGTGAGATACAAGCTGTTCTGTTGAATCATATGGTGTTGGAATCCCTGAAACTAGGTTATGAGGATAATCCTTTTTTGTGCATGGATAATACACTGGCCAATAAGTTCTTTAAGATAGAGTTCTTACGGGCTTTTGCATTTGACAGGAATAGGCCCATTGGCGAATATCTGAGTCTGTTTTATAAGAAAGGATATTATCCTTTTATGAATGACGGCGTAGTACTGTTTGAAGATGAAGAGAAGAATTTTATTGATTTTATTGGCACGCCAGAGACAATACCCTTTATGCGTGAGTATCTGGAGGAAAAGCCCGCAGATTTAAACAGTCCGGAGCTTGTGAGAGAACTGAATGAGGTGCTGGCAAAGCTTGTGCCTCTCCCTACAAATAATATATTACAGTTAATTTATAAAAAAATACTGGCTCTGCTAAAAAAGCATTCGGTAAAGAATCAGGTGCTGTTTATATCAATCCGGAAGGACGGGGAACTGGAGGGCAATGCTAAGGCTTTGTATCCTTATGTGAAGGGGGAAAAAGTGGTCTGTGCTAAAATGCTGCCACATAGTTTATTTACTGGATTTAAGCTCTTTTATCAGGTGTATACCAGCAGAATCATTGTGACAGACGATTATCTGCGATACCTTCGTCATTTTCAGCTCAGGGAAGAGCAGAGAGTGATCCAGTTGTGGCATGCCTGCGGGGCATTTAAAAAATTTGGGCAGAGAGGGACGAATATGTCGATTTATTACGACAATGCCACGCATGCCCAGTACAATCTGGTGACAGTGAGCAGTGAAAGCATCCGCTCCATCTATGCAGATGCATTTAATATTGATATAGGTAAGGTCAAGTCTTTGGGATGCCCGAGAACGGATTATTTTTTTGATACGGAATGGATCCATAATACAAAAGAGAAGATTTATTTGGCATACCCGGAGTGGAGGAAGAAAAAAATTATATTATATGCTCCAACCTTTCGGGATATCAATGAGGATCGGTCCCAGTTTCATCCAGAACTGGATTTCGATCTCTTGTCGAAAAAATTGTTACCGGATCAGATGTTTCTGATCTGTCCGCATCCTGTAATGAAAAATAGTATTATAGAGAGAGAATATGATAACATTCGAGTGATCAGGGAATTTTCCACAAATGATCTCATGCATATATCCTATATGTTGATCACGGATTATTCCTCAGTTATTTTTGAATATGCACTTTTGAATAAACCAATTGCTTTTTTCTGTTATGACCTGGCAAACTATAATAGGGGATTCTATTTGAAATATCCGGAGGATCTGCCCGGCGATGTTTACGAAACTCAGGAAGAGCTGATGGATTATATTATTTGTGAAGACAAGCATTCCATGACAGAAAAACACACCCGGTTTGTGGAGAAATATATGTCCGCCTGTGATGGACACAGCAGTGAGAGGATTGCGGACTTGATCAATTCTTATATGGAGGAAGCAGGTAATGGAAAAAAATAGTCTTACATTTTTGAGCAGCCGGGGAACAGGATTGAATTCAGATTTAAAACTAATTCAATCCGTAATGACAAGAAGTTGTTTGGATGATAATTTTTCATATCGGTTTTTTCTGAAAAATGAACGAAGTACAAATCCTCTGGCCAATCAGGGATATAACAGGGCAAAAAAGGAATTTTGTGTAGATATGGAGAATGTGATCTGTTCGGATGCTTCTCTTTCTTCTGATATAAAAAATCTGCAGGAAACCGCAGTCCGACTGCTTCTTGCCGTTCCCTACGAATACCAGTTTAAGAATATGCTGGCTTTCATTCGAAGAAAAGGAGAGCAGAGGGAATGGAAAACATTTCGGAATTTTACGCACATTGTCCCAGGCTCACCCTTTACCAGAGAGTTATTTGAACATAGTTATGCTTTAACAGAAACTGTTATGCTAGATGATGTCTGTATGCCTTTTATGTGGGAGATTAACCAGCAGGAGAACCAGCTTTGGAAAAGGGAGAAGCTAGAATTTTATTTTCCGGCAATCCAGGGGAAAAAAATATTTTCAATTCTGTTATATGGAGAAGCAAATAAAAGAAGGTGGCTGGATCAGTTTAATATGCAGGAGTTGATCGAAATGCTTGGGCCCGATTGGTTTGTAATAACAAATCAGCCCGATATAATGGAAGAGACATATAATATGAATGCGGAATATGCGGAATTTTTTGGTTATGTAAACCGTATTATGCCGGTCCAGGATCTGTTGTATGTATCAGATTTTATGGTGACAAATAATGGGAGGTTTGCCTCGTATTTTGTCTCACGCAGAAAACCGGTCTATTGTCTGAATTTCAGAGGTAATTATTTCGAAAATTATATGAAGGAATGCCATCCAGAACTATTTCTGGAAACACTCCCTCATATATTAAGAATCAATATGAATGATTTAGATTGGTCTGAAAAACTTCAGAGGTTCTATGAGCAGATGGTGTTTCAGGAACTAATCTGTCCCTATGACACCATACTGGATCTGTTTGGCTTTGCAGGATAATCTAATGATCTACCAGTCAGCAGCCGGTATCCAGTTCTCATAAGGGATCATATGGCCAAATGCCTTGATGGCACCGCTGGCAGTTGGGTAGTAGCGGTTTATCATCTGGTTTTTTATGGTCAGGAGTCCTGGATCAATCTGTTTGCCAGGGATATTTCCTGCCTTATAATAGCGTCCAAAATACCATAGCTCGGAGTCCATCTTACAGTTTTTTCCGAATTCTGCTGTGACAGCCTGGGATATCTGCTGGTGGAGATACTTTCCATATTCACCTGCAGGGTTATGGGTTATCACCTGTTTCCACTTTTTATAAGAAAGAATCCGGGCGATGTCTTTTTGAAGGGCAGTGCGGCATGTGCTGAGACGATCTGTTTCATAGGTGCCATTGGAAAACTGTTTTCTTGTATCGGGATAATTCAGAATAAGGTATTTATCATTCGTTGTTTTCATTGTGTTGATAAATGCTGTCCTTCTCTGTTCATTCCAGCTGTGTGACATACATACAACAAGATATTCATCTTCAATAAGATGACCGCCGCCCCATATTGTCTCATCATCGGGATGTGCTACAATCATTACCTTATCAATAACTGTGAGATCCAGGGAGTCAAGAATAGACTTTGTAATAAGACCGTCGGTCAGGGTGATCCGGATCTTCCAGGTACAGACAGCATTTTTATTATCGGCCGAGGTGGCGGTTATATCTACATTTTCAATGGGACGCAGCGCCGTGACTACACCGTTTTCATCTACCGTCGCTGCTGATTTATTACTGGTACTCCACTTGATTTTTTTGTTTGTGGCATTTAGTGGAGCAAATTGTACGGAAAATGTCTGAGTTGTTCCGGTTTCCATGGATTTTACGCTGTTTGGTGAAAAGCTGATGGCGGTAACAGGAACTTTTTCCACGGTTATCTTATATTTTGCTTTCTTTTTACTCTTTTTATCACTGGCTGTTATCGTAGCCTTACCGGGCTCCCGGGCAGAAACCAGTCCGCTGCTGTCTACAGCGGCGACAGAGGATTTGCTGGATTTCCAGATAATTTTCGTATTTGTTGCATTATGAGGGGTGAGCTGGGCGTTTAACTGCAGGGTCTCACCTACCTGAACATGTTTGTCCCCTGTTATTTTGATTCTTTTAAGCTTCACTGGATTTTGTACAGTCAGACGAAAAGAAGATTTTTTCTTAGTATCCTTTATTGCTGCCGTAATTTTCGTCTTTCCTTTTTTGAGAGCGCGGAGCAGACCTTTTGATGAAATAGTGGCAACTTTTTTGTTGCTGGAAGACCACGTTATTTTATGTTTTTTCTGCTTTACAGAAACAATCCGGGTCTTTAGCCTAAGCCGGGAGCCGGTGATAAGCGGTTCCTCTGGCTTGTTTGTGATTTTTAGGGATTTAATCTGTGCTGCAGATGTATGGGAATAATTAAACAATCCGGATGCGAAACTAACTCCGAGAGCAGCCAGAAATATTGTAAATGATGTAAGACGTTTCATTTTCCTTCCTCCACTCCTATTATTTTTCATAATTTAAGATACGCCGAATTCGTGAACAAATTGTGAATTTTTTGTATCATCTGAACTCTAAAAAGTGGTATTAAGAAAATGTATAAACAAATTATTATGGCTGAAAAGCGGTTTTCTTGACTTTTGGTTAAAAGTAATATAAAATATTTTGGTAAATATTTCGTGAAAAATTAAAAAAACAGTATTGGATCAGAAAGGAAAAGGTAATGGGAGAAGAAAAGAAAATATCTGTTGTAATTTCAGTTTATAACGAGGAATTGTCATTGAGAAATTTTTATGCTGCCATAATCCCTGTTTTGGAGCAGTGCCAGTGGGATTACGAATTAATTTTTGTAAATGACGGAAGTACAGATTCCAGTATTTCGTTTCTTCGTGAATTTGCAGAAGATAACAGAAAGGTTAAGATTGTTGATTTTTCACGGAATTTTGGTCATGAGGCAGCAATGATCGCAGGGATTGATCATACCGGAGGGGATGGAATAATCTGTATGGATGCCGATCTGCAGCATCCGCCGGAAAGTATTCCTGATATTATTCAAAGATTTGAAGAGGGCTATGAAGTAATATCCATGATCCGGACTAAGAATGCAGATGCCGGATTTATTAAAAAGATTACATCAGGGGCATTTTATAAAGTGTTGAATATAATATCCCCCGTTAAATTTGAGAACAACTCCTCTGATTTTTTTGCCATGGCAAAGTGTGTGGCAGATGTTCTGCGCAATGATTACCGGGAAAAGATTAGATATTTGAGAGGGTATGTTCAGAGCGTGGGATTTAAAAAGACGACATTGGAATTTGAGGCGAGAAAGCGGGAAGCGGGAGAAAGTAAATATAGCATTCGTAAGTTACTGCATTTCTCTGTTAATGCGCTCTGCAGCTTTTCGGACCTGCCATTAAAGCTTGGGGTCTATTCCGGTTGCTTTGTGGCGCTGATTGGACTGATCATTATGATTTTTACTATTGTAGATAAAATATTGCGCGGTACGCCGGCTGGTTATGCAACTATCATTGTTGTCCTTTGCTTTATGTTTGCAATTACACTTATTGTAATTGGCATCATTGGGGAGTATATATCCATTGTGTTTGCTGAAGTGAAGGGCCGTCCTATCTATATAGTCAGGGATAAGATAAATATTGATGAGGAACAGTCCGAATAGCAGTTTATCTTAATCCCGGGTTATCCTATCCTCTGTTTTCTTATTTATAACATACTGGGGGGCATCATTAATACTGATATAGACTCTTCCCAGATATTCTCCAATGATGCCAAGGGTAAACAAAATCAATCCGCCGATCAGGAGAATAGCGGCCATTGTTGAACTCCAGCCCAGAGGGACCTCTGGATTCATCATTTTATTCAAAAGAATATAAATTACATATAGAAAGCCGGAGCTTGCAATAAGAATACCCATCATTGTGGCAAAGCGGAGAGGCTTGACGGAGAAGGCGGTGAAACCATTAAGCCAGAGATTGATTAGCTTTTTAAAAGTATAGCCGGAACTGCCCTCCGTACGGGAACGGTGTGTCACAGAAACCGTTCCGATATTTTTTGTACTTCTGAATATCAGACCGATGACATAGGTGTAGGAATTTCTATATCGGCAGATCTCATCGATGATAAATCTTCTTGCGGCAAAATAACTGGTGACCATAAGGCCCTTTGGTTTTCCCAGTAATATATTGCACATAAAGTCATTGAGCTTGCTGCCCATATTACGAAAGGAGTTATGTTTTTTGTCTTCATACGTTGCATAAACAACATCATAGCCGGCTTCAATCTGGTCAACCAATTTATATAATTCATCTGCAGGGGTCTGACCGTCATCATCCATGGAGATTACAATATCCCCGGTAGATTTCCGGTACCCTGCCATCAGCGCTGAATGCTGTCCGAAGTTTTTGGCAAAGCTGATTCCCTTTACTGAATCATATTTTTGGGAGAGGCTGGTGATTCTTTTCCATACTTGATCTGGTGAGCAGTCATTCACTAATATGATTTCATGCTCGATTTTTCGCTGGTGGATTGTGTTTTCTATTTCATCAACAACTGCTTCAATGGTATTTTCAGAGCCATAACAGGGAATTACAACTGATATTTTCATGTGCTTCCTCCATAATTATTTCGTATTTATTTTTGCCATATATATAATGTCATAAAATTTTTCGGCTATCTTTTCTTCGTCCCTTAGATAAGCTTCCTGTATAAATCCGGCATGCTCATAGGATCTGATAGCAGCCTTGTTAAAGGCAAAGACCCGAAGCATGATTTTGTGTAAATTCAGGTATTCAAACCCATATTGACATATCAGCCTGGCTGCTTCCTGGCCGAATCCCTTTCCCCTGGCATCATCCTCACCGATAAATATGCCAAATTCTGCTTTTTGTTTAGAATTGTCAATATCACGAAGATATACGGATCCAATAGGAGCTGCCGAATCCTTTACGGATATAATGAATTGGACAACATCCCCCGAACTGACCCGGGTATCCATCCAGTGATCATGCATTTCATTTGTGAAGGTTTCCTGAAATATAAAATTTTTCTGCACGCTAGGTGTGTTTCTCCATTTAACGATAAGAGGTGTATCCTCTTTCGTTATTTCCTTTAGGATAATCTTACTGCCATTGATAATCTGCGGTATTCCTGTGTTTTTCATTGTGTTCACCTGATTTCTAAAGTAAAGCACAGACAAGTATTCCGATTATGATCAGAATATTGCCCAGCAGCTTCTTTCCTGTCATTTTTTCCTTCAGGACCAGTACGCTTAGTATTGCGACATAAACATAGCCGGTTGATTCCAGAACGGGACCAAGGGATAGTGGGACACCGCGATAGGCCAGCGTTGTAAGAACCGTCGACAGAATAAAAAAGCTGTATGCTCCAATTACGTGAGGATTTAAATATTCTTTCAGCTGGGTATCATATTTTTTGTCGGCGCTTTTCTTTAAAATTATTTGTGAAATAGAGGAAACTAATACGGAGAATAGAAATAATAGGTAAAAATAATTAATCATCCTTTTCCTGACCTCCTGCTAAAGTGATTCCCGCTATAATAAATACCATACCCACCAGAACATTCCAGTGCACTTTTTCCTGAAAGATGAGGAATCCCCATAGGATTCCCCATATAATAACAACTGCTTTACTGGCAAAGGCAGTGGAAAGAGGCATTCGTTTCAGAACCTGCTGCCATAAAATGGCATAAATTACAAGTAAGGACAGGGCACCTCCATATATTAATATGAATTGCCATGAAATAAGCGGGAATTCTCCCGCAATTTTGGAAAGTACACCGGTGAATGAATATAAGACCAGCGCAAAATGCAGAAGTACATATTTGCCAAATCTGAGAATAAAATGTTTCATTACTGTTCATCCCCTGAAAATATCATTTCATATAAAAATCCTTTATCTGCTGTACAATATACTCTACCTGATCCGGTTCCAGCTGGTGGAACATGGGAAGGCGCAGCAACCGCTCGCTTTCTTTAGTAGTATATATATCCTCCCCATGAAAACGGCCGTATTTTTTGCCAGCCGGAGCAGTGTGCAGGGGAATATAGTGGAAAACCGCAATGATGTCACGATCCTTCAGATGCTGGATCAGACGGGTGCGTTCTTCCAGATCCTTCGTTTTAATGTAAAACATATGGGCATTTTGGGTGCAGTGCTCAGGAATATATGGAAGCTGGATAAAGCCGGTTTCCGCAAGGCCTTGAAGCTCCGTATTGTACTGGTTCCATATTTGTAAACGTTTTGTATTGATTTCATCAGCTGACTCCAGCTGCGCCCAGAGATATGCCGCATTTAATTCGCTTGGAAGATAGGAAGAGCCTGCTTCTACCCAAGTGTATTTATCTATCTGGCCGCGAAAGAATTTGGCACGGTTTGTCCCCTTTTCGCGTATGATCTCGGCCATTTCAATGTTTTTGTCCTCACGGATCAAAAGAGCGCCGCCTTCTCCCATAGAATAATTTTTCGTCTCATGAAAACTAAAACAGCCATAGTCTCCAATCGTTCCCAGGGCTTTACCTTTATATTCTGACATAATTCCCTGGGCGGCATCTTCCACTACGGCTAGATGATATTTTTCTGCCAGATCCATGATGGGATCCATTTCGCAGCTCACACCGGCATAGTGTACTGGTACGATTGCTCTCGTTTTATCTGTTATCGCATCCTCAATCAGGTTTTCATCCATATTCATTGTATCTGGACGTATATCAATAAAGACGGCTTTAGCGCCGCGCATCACAAAAGCATCTGCCGTCGACACGAAAGTATAGGCAGGCATGATTACTTCATCTCCTGGTTTGATATCCAGTAAAAGAGCAGCCATTTCTGTTGCATGGGTACAGGATGTCGTTAGCAGCGCCTTTGGCGTATGAAAGCGTTTCTCCATCCATTCGCTGCATTTCCTGGTGAATTCGCCATCACCACAGATTTTCTGCAGAGCGATGGCTTCCTGCATGTATTCTAGCTCTTTTCCTGTATATGGTGGGACATTAAAACGTATCATGGCATATCTCCTATATTGATAAAGTTGATAATAATTATATCCACATAGACTATAGCATATTTTAATGAGTATGACAAATGATTTCTATTCAGATCTGCCCGCTATAATAATAATTTGGTGACACTTTCGCTTGCCAGCATACCAGACCAGATAGCAAAGCATAAAGCCATTGTTATTGTGTAAATTGTAAGGACTGTCCATTTTCGGGCAGTCAGCTTTTGTTTTAGCTTTGCAGTGTCGAGGTTTAGTGAAAGCTGGCTTAATGCGAATATGTAAAACGGCAGGGCAAATCTCCCCTCGACTGCTCCAGGAATTATTAGTATGGCCGGAATAAGAAGCGGGATAAAGCAGATCAGGCCGTTTTGGTTTTTCAGACACCTTTCCATCAGTGCGTAGACTGCGATAAACAGAATAGTCACACCGAATAAACCGAGAAGCCATTTGACGGATGAGAGATCTGTCACATATATGTCCGGCCAGCAGGGCAGAATCATATTCACAAGATGCTTAACATAAATGGAGAGAAAGTCTATGGGGTGGGAAAGGAACAGCCTGAAATAGTCGCCCCAGCTGTCCAGGGATACATTTCCAGCCAGCTCAAGTATCTGCTGACCGGCTGAGTCAATGAAAAAGACCCGTGGCGATGGATGGGCAGGATCCGTTCCCAGATAGGTATCGTACCGCTGGTACTGTAATCCCCATAACATTTGCTGCAGCATTAAACCCTTTGTTGGAACCATGGGAGAAAATATATGTAGGTTTTTATAATTCATTATTATTTGAGGAATAGAGCCAAATATACATCCACCGGAAAAAGATACGAAAAAAATGAAAATATTTTTTAATCTGCTGCCCGTGGAATGCTTCCGGATCAGTAGAATGATATAAATACAGAGTAAAGCGAAATCTGCAAAAAGATAGATTGTCCTGACATTATAGGCCCAGTAGGCAAATACACCCATGAAAATTAAGTACAAAAAGTGGAATCGGGTCCGTTCCTTTTGAATTGCAAGCTTCATCATCCATACAGAACAGGACATTATGATCAATGCAAAAAGATCCGAGAGGGGATATACGATTACCCCCCGAAACAGAATAATAAGGAAAACAGGCAGGATAAGGGAAAAAATCATCCCCTTGTTATTTTCTATTTTTGTTCCTGTGAGCTGTGGCAGAAGGACTGTTAAAAAAAATGAGACAAGAGCAGCATTTATTATTAACCAGCCTATCCTGCTGCCGCCTCCTGCCAGATTTGTTATAGCCAGCCATAAAGGGAAAAAATATCCCCTAAAACCATCTATGCTGTCCAGCGAAAATTTTCCGGCGACAAGGTGTTCCCCATACGTCCAATAATCGCCGGCATCCCCTAACCAGGCTTCTTTACAAAAGGGCAGTTCCGTGATGAAAAGAATTAGAAAAACCAGAAAACTTACTTGTAAGCATTTGTTTTTTAAAGACATTTTATTCCCTCCCAAGTATCTTAAATCTGCGAAAAATAATACCATATAATACATAAAAAGTCAATTTTTGCTATCCCATATGGAACATGGTGTTGCATTGGACAGGGGGTTATGATAGAATGTATGGGTAACATTTGATAAGAAAGGAATCAGAGGTGAAAAAATGACATTTGATAAAGTGAAAATGCTTGAATTCCCGCAGCGCGGAGATGAGAGAGGTCATTTGGTGGTTGTGGAGGGTGAGCAGGATATTCCTTTTGATATAAAGAGGATTTTCTATATTTACGGCTCGGATGCCGAGGTGGTCAGAGGACAGCATGCTAACCGCAAATCGGAATTTGTTCTGATCAATGTGGCAGGCCAGAGCAAGGTGAAAGTAAAAGACGGCAGGGGAAATGAGGCTGTCTTTTCTCTGAACAGGCCGCATACAGGAATCTATCTGCCTAAACTGATGTGGAAGGATATGTATGATTTTAGCCCCGATTCTGTACTTCTATGTCTGTCTAGTGAACATTATGATCCCAATGAATATATCCGTTCTTATGATGAGTTTGTAAGAATTGTGAATGAGGAGTAATGAGATGAAGCTTTCCATGGTTATTCCAGTATATTTTAATGAAGAAAATCTGCGGCCGTTATATCAGGATATTAAAGAGAAGATAATTGACGTAGTGGATTATGACTATGAGATCGTTATGGTGAATGACGGATCAAAGGATGACAGTTATGCTGTTATGCAGGAGCTGGCGGAGAAGGACAGACATATTAAGATCGTAAGCCTGTCTAAGAATTTTGGTTCCCATGCGGCGATATTGTGCGGTCTGGCAAAATGTACCGGCGATTGTGCGGTAGTGAAAGCAGCAGATCTGCAGGAACCGACGGAATTGGTTTTGGAAATGGTTGATAGATGGAAGGGTGGATCCAATGTGGTGTTAGCCGTTCGGGAGGGAAGGGAAGAGAGCAAAAAGCAGACATTATTTGCGAATCTTTATTATACCCTTGTGAGAAAGGCTGCCCTGCCCTCTATGCCCAAGGGCGGTTTTGATGTGTATCTGCTGGACAGAAAGGTAATAGATGTTCTAATGGCGCTGGATGAACGAAACAGTGCCCTGACGGGGCAGATTCTGTGGAGCGGTTTTCGGACGGAACAGGTGTATTACACACGTCTTGCCAGGGAAATAGGGACAAGCCGGTGGACGCTGAAAAAGAAGATTCGGTTAGTTTCCGATACACTATACAGTTTTTCGACTTTACCGATTAAAATTGTAACGGCTGTGGGGATATTGTCTTTTGTCTGTTCACTGATCTGGGCATTGTGTGTTGTGGTATTTAGAATTGCCGGAATGATAGAGGTGAGCGGCTGGACTACTTTGTTTGTATTTAATTTGTTTAGCTTTGGTGTAATGATGCTGACAATGGGGATAATAGGTGAGTATCTGTGGAGGACATTTGACGCTTCCCGGAACCGTCCGCCATATATAGTAGAAGATGAGAATTATCCGGATAGAGAGGAAAAGAAATGATTCGTTTGCGCAATTTGGAAGTAAAGGATGTGCCTTTTATGCTGGAGTGGATGCATGATCCGCAGATTCAGAAATGCTTTCAGAAGAATATGCTGGGCATGTCGCAGGATGATGCGGAGGAATTTTGCAGAATAACGGCGGAGAATCAGAGGAATAAAGAAAATGAATGCAGTGATATTCATTACGCAATTGTTGAAGAGCAGGATGAATATCTTGGAACCATCAGCCTGAAGAATATAGATCGGGTCAGTGCTTCTGCCGAATATGCCATTAGTACGAGGATCTGTGTGCAGGGAAGAGGGGTGGCGCAGGAGGCTACACGGCTGATCCTGCAAAAGGGATTTAATGAAATGGGATTACACAGGGTGTATTTGAACGTCTTGTCAGATAATACAAGGGCAGTGCGGTTTTATGAAAAGTGTGGATTTGTGTTTGAAGGTGAATTCAGGGAACATATCAAGCTTGAGGGAAAATTAAAATCATTGAAGTGGTTTGGAATGCTCAAGAAGGAATTTTTAATGTAGAAAGATAAAGGAGCAGTGATTTATGGAAAAGATAATGCCAAACCGTCTTGACCGGGGATTTTACCAGTATCAGGATGAGTTTGAGAAGAAGGCACTGGAGGTGCTTCGTTCCGGATGGTATGTGCTGGGAAATGAAGTAAAATCCTTTGAGGAGGAATTTGCACGATTTACACGTGCAGAGCACTGTGTCGGACTTGCCAGCGGCCTGGATGCTTTGTGGATTGCGTTCCGTGTTCTGGGTATCGGGGCAGGCGATGAGGTTATTGTTCAGGGGAACACGTATATTGCAAGTGTAATGGGAATTACGATAAATGGGGCCTCTCCTGTTTTTGTAGAACCAGATGAATATTATAATATAGATGCTTCGAAAATAGAAGAAAGAATAACCGAGAAAACGAAAGCCATTCTGGTAGTTCATCTATATGGACAGGCATCTAATATGGCACCCATAGTGGAGCTTGCCAAAAAGTATAACCTTCGTCTGATCGAGGACTGTGCCCAGTCGCATGGCGCGGCATTTGATGGGCAGATGACAGGAACCTTTGGAGATATAGGCTGTTTTTCTTTTTATCCCTCAAAAAATCTGGGGGCATTTGGAGACGGCGGAGCTATTGTAACAAATGATGCAGGGCTTGCAGAGGATGTCCGTGTGTTCCGGAATTATGGAAGTGAAAAGCGGTATTATAACAAAATAGTAGGGGCTAATTCCAGATTGGATGAACTTCAGGCAGGACTGCTCAGAGTACGCCTTTCCCATTTGGATGAGCTGAGGGAAGAGAAGAGCAGGATCTGTCAGCGATATCAGGAAGAACTTAGAAATGAAAAGATAATTCTTCCGGCAATTCGGGAAAAGGCAGACCATATTTGGCATCAGTATGTGATAAGAACTGAGAGACGGCAGGAGCTGATCGCATATCTGGAACAGAGGGGTGTTGGAACGATTATCCATTATCCGATTCCGCCGCATCTGTCCGAGGCGTATGCATATCTGGGGCTGAAGCAGGGAAGCCTGCCTATTACGGAACGATATGCCCAGACTGTTCTATCTATTCCATTATATAATGGGATGACGGAGGAAGAACAGGCATATGTCATTGATGCAATTAATAAATTTTAAGAGGGCTGCTCAACAATGCCGTTTTGCGGGACGAACAGATGTAAGACAAGAGCAGGAAAGGTGGAATAATGATCAAGAGGGAGTATAATACCAGATGGTTTTATGTCTGTCTTCTGGTTATAACATGTATATTTTGCGTTTTTTTTGTAAAATTTGTAAATTATTCTGATACCCCGTTACATTCGCTTGTTGCAAAGTCAATATTTTTTAAGGATACCGATTTTAATGCCGGTGGGATTCCTCGTCATGCGTTTGCTTATCCGGTATATCATATTGTTCAGAAGCTGGTTCATCTAATCTTAAGGCTGGACTATGAGACTTCTGCAGCGATTATCCTGACTGCCTCCATTCCTGTTTCTATTTTTTTGTATCGAAAGCTGATGCGGATGATCCTTGGGGAGAGCAGCCGGAATAAATATTTTATTGATCTGCTTGCCCTCGGTTCAGTTCTTTTTGAAGTGGCGAGATGCTGGCTGAATGACTGGAGGTTTTATCAGTATCAGTGCGGTCCCAATCCCTTTCATAATCCCACGATATTATTTGTCCGTCCCATTGGTCTGATCAGTCTGATGAGTTTTCTTTCTTGTATACAAAAGTATAAACAAAAAGAATATTACAGAAATGTGGTTATATTTAGTGTCAGCATGCTGATCAGTGTCGGCGCAAAACCGAGCTTTGCCCTGGTGTTCCTGCCGGCAATGGGTATTTATACGATATATTATATGATACACAATAGGGAGATACGATTTGGCGTAGTGGCTTTTATCGCAGTACTGCCTTCCCTGGTTTTATTGGTGGGCCAGCAGCTGTGGGTAACTGGGCAGACAACAGCGTTGGATGTACAGGTGGGCTTTGGGGGATTTACAGGATTAAATCCTTATCAGGTAATTCTGGCATCCCTGGTTACTTTTCCTACGGTAATAATATTGTTCCGTTTCCGGCTGTTGAAAAAAGAGCCAGTATATTTTATATGCATTACGGCGCTTATGATTGGGTGGATCCAAATGTTCTGGTTTTCCAACGGGCCGGCTGGAGATTTTTCCTGGGGATATGATCTGGCCGTACAGGCAGCTACGGTTGTTGCTTTGGCGCTTACTGCAAAAGAAGAAATGTCTGGCAGAGGGAGGATTATTCTGAATTACACGGCATATGCAGTTTTCTTATATCAGGTGATAACCGGAATCATATATTTGTGGACAATCTATAACACTACGATGTTTTGGATATAAAGCTCGGAGAGAAGTTAGGATGAAAGGACTAATGAATTTTAAGAAAATGGAAAAAATACAAAAGCTGTTAGAATACTATGGACCAATTTTCAGGATACTGCTGTTAACCCTTATGCCGCTGATAATGTGTTATATTGTCTGCCTGCGGGATGGCATATCACTGGATGATATCTATCTTCCCAATTCAAAATGGAACGATGAGGTTCTTTATTATAAGATTACAGAGGGAGTGGCGGCATACAACGGGCCGCTGGGATATTTCGGATACAATGGCAGCAGTGCCCAGGCCGGGCATTTTGGTGCATGGAGTCCGGTTATTTTTGTTTTTTACATTATCTGGTCAAAGGCTTTTGGATGGTCATTGCTATCCCCTGTCTATTGTAATATTTTACTTATGACCATCGCTATGCTTGTGTTTGCTGTTTTTGTACGTCCAACGAAGAAGCAGACCCTTTTTCTTTGTCTCTTCTATGCCAGCTGTTCCATACTTACCAGATATGTACTTTCCGGGATGACAGAAATGACTATTTATGCCATACTGATCATGTTTATTGGAATCGCTGTAAAAGCCTGCAGATCGGCAGAAGATGTTTTCAAAGTAAGATATGTGATTGCACTGAACAGCCTTGCTGTTTTCCTTGTTCTTATGAGGCCATACTGGATTCTTTTATTTGTAGTCCCTGCCTGGTACTGGTACAAAAAGGGCAGGAGGAAAGCAATTTTCTTTGAGATAATTATATCAATTGTTTCCATTGTCTCTTACTTTTTCGTTGCACATCGTTACTGTGCACAGTTTTTATTTCCGATTATAAATTTAGATTGGCTGAAGCTTCTGTTTACTGATCCAGTCGGGGGGATATATAATATATTGCATATTTTGGTTTCATCTGTTTGGAATCTGCTACAGAGCATGGGAGAGGGGATCATTCAGGGTGAACCGATAGGTGCTATGTATGCGGTATTTATGTTGATACTGATTTATTTCATTTGTTGCATTAAAAACTGTCCCGGCGAGGACAGGGTTAAGCAGGGGTATTCTTATGGTTTGGTCAGTTTCCTCATAATGCTTTTGGCAATTTTCTATTTATATGATCTAAAAGTAGGAAGTCGTCATCTGCTTGGATTTATACTGGCATTTATTATGATTTTTCCGTTGATAGAGAGAAAAGGAAAGAGACCCCTTTTATTTCTTACTATGTTTATCTGGTTATTTTGCGTAAGGGCGTCCGATGAATACACATATCAGCTTCCAGTGCGCACAGAGGTGAAGGAGGCGGAGATTGCCCAGGGTATGGAAGAATTGGAGCGGGCAGAAATCCTGGATAGGCGAACAGAGAATGCCTGGGATAATACAATAATATGGCTCTACAGTGATGAGACAAATCTGGATTTTACCTATTTGTATGCGCTGCCAAAGGGAATGGGCATAAATCTTTGTTATAAAGATTATGTTGTGGCAAATTTTGATCAGCTGAAGGCGAAATATATTATCACGAATGCCGGTGAGGAGATTGATCTTTTGTGTAAAGACAAGAAAAAGGAACTGAAAGCGGAATATGCCAATGTGCATATCTGGAAACTGAGGTGAGAACATATTATGAAAAAGATAATACATGGAATAGAATTACTGATTCGGAAAGTGCTTCAGTGGCTATACCATATTGCGGGGAAGGAGCTCACAGAGGAGCAGTGGATGGTCTGGTCACAGTTTATTGGCTTTACTATCGTAGGGGTGTCGAACTTTCTTGTCTCCTATGGCACCTATGCGCTGTTTCTCAGTTTTCAGGATAACTATCATGTGGCGAATATTGCCGCCTTTATCATCAGCGTGCTGAATGCCTTTTTCTGGAATGACAGATATGTATTTAAACAGGGGAAGGACGGAGGGGAGAGAGTATGGTGGAAGGCTCTGTTAAGAACTTACCTATCCTATGCATTTTCAGCTCTCTTATTAACCGAGGTACTTCTTTTCGTCGAAATCAACGTACTGGGACTTCCCAAGCTGCTGGGACCTGTAATCAATCTTGTGATAACCACGCCAATTAATTTTTTGATGAATAAGTTTTGGGCTTTTAATGACAATAGAAAACAGAAAAGGGACTTTGAGGGCAGCCCTTGACAAAAAATACCTCTCATGTTACATTGAAATGAATACTAATTATTGGGAATGGAAAGGAGAATATCATGGTTTTTGGAGTATTACTGGCAGGCGGTGTCGGCAGCCGGATGGGAAATATTGAGAAGCCAAAGCAGTACCTGAATATTGCAGACAAGCCTATTATTATCCATACCATTGAGAAGTTTTATATCAATGATAAATTTGAGAAGCTGTATGTGCTGTGTCCGGAGCAGTGGATCCATCACACAAAGAATCTTATCCGCAGATTTATCGGCGAGACATCCCGGATTTCGGTAATCCGGGGAGGGGAGACGAGAAATGAGACGATCATGAATGCGATCCGGCAGATTGAGAGCGAGTACGCGGTGGATGATGAGACGATCATTGTGACCCATGATTCAGTACGGCCTTTTGTGACCCACCGGATCATTGAGGAAAATATCGAATATGCACAGAAATACGGTGCCTGCGACACTGCCGTCCCGGCGACGGATACGATCGTGCAAAGTGAGGATAATATAGTTATATCGGATATTCCGGAACGGAGCAAGATGTATCAGGGACAGACTCCCCAGACATTTCGGCTGAAGAAATTGAAGGAACTGTATGAGGGGCTCACTGAGGAGGAGAAGAAGATCCTCACCGATGCGGCAAAGATTTTTGTGATGAAGGGTGAGAAGGTATATCTTGTGGAAGGGGAGGTCTCCAACATCAAGATCACATATCCCTATGATCTCCGTGTTGCCGAGACATTGATCCAGGAGGATTCTCTGTAAAAATTCACCGCCTGTGTGGCAGAATGAGAGGTAACTATGCTGAATACGGTGTATCAGTTAGTGGCACCAAGAAAATTTGAGGTCACTTATCAGAATATAAGCTTACTGGAACGGGACGTCCTTGTGCGTCCCACCCATCTTTCAATCTGTAATGCGGATCAGCGTTATTATCAGGGACTGAGGGAGGCAAAGGTGCTGAAACAGAAACTGCCTATGGCGCTGATCCATGAAGCGGTAGGCACTGTAGTAATGGATTCCACTGGGACATTTAAACCGGGGGAGCAGGTAGTGATGATTCCGAATACCCCGGTGGAGGAGGATGAGATTATAGCGGAGAATTATCTTCGCTCCAGCCGTTTCCGGGCCAGCGGATTTGACGGCTTTATGCAGGAATATGTGAAGATTCGTCCAGACAGACTTGTGCGGATGCCGGAGGGTGTCGACAAGACCGTTGCCGCCTTTACCGAGATAGTCAGTGTCAGTGTACATGCCCTGTCCCGATTTGACCGCATTGCCCATGGCAGACGGAATCAGGTGGGGATATGGGGAGATGGGAACCTCGGCTATATTACTGCGCTGTTCTTTAAATATATGTTTCCCGACACAAGGCTCTTTATCTTTGGCATGAACAGGGACAAGCTGTCCGATTTTACTTTCGCGGACGGGACATATACGGTAGAGCATATTCCGGAGGATCTGCATCTGGATCATGCCTTTGAGTGCGTGGGAGGGGCAGGCTCTGGAAAGGCCATCGATCAGATCATTGATTTTATCAATCCGGAGGGGACGATTTCCATTCTCGGCGTGTCGGAGTACCCGGTGCCCATTAATACAAGGATGATTCTGGAGAAAGGACTGCGGATCTTTGGCAGCAGCCGCAGCGGCAGGGTGGATTTTGAAAGGACGGTATCCCTGTACCAGGAATATCCGGAAATTGTAAATTTTCTTTCCAATATTGTGGGAGCTGTAGTACCAATCCGCTCCATAGCAGATATGAAGAGGGCATTTGAGATGGATATACAGAAATCATTTGGGAAGACAATTATGCTTTGGGAGAAATAGAGTGTATAGCAGGAAATGGAGAAAAATATGATATCGATAATCATGCCGGTATATAATACAGAGGCGTATTTACAGGAGGCAGTGGAGAGTATTATCGGCCAGAGCCTCCCGTTTCGGGAAAATATAATGCTGTATCTTCTGGATGATGCAAGTACTGATCATTCTCTGGCTGTCTGCCGTGACTATGAAAGGCAGTATCCAGAGAATATTAAGGTGGTCCATTTTGATGAGAATCAGGGAGTGTCTGCCGTGAGAAATTTTGGACTTTCCCTGTGTCGGGAGCACACAGGCACCATTGTAGGCTTTGTCGACTCCGATGACAGGCTTCACCAGGATGCCCTGAAAAGGGTAGAGGATTTTTTTGATGGCCACCGGGAAGTGAATATGGCCGTGGCGGAAATTTATTTTTTTGGCGCCAAAGAGGGATCCCATAAGCTGAATTGGAGGTTTGATGAGCGGGAGGTAGTCCATATTCTGGAGGATTACACGTATCCGCAGTACTATATAGGCGGGGCTTTTTTTCAGCAGCCTGCATGGGAAAAGCTGTCCTTTGATGAGACAATGAATTTTTGGGAGGATGCCCTGGCCGTGAATCAGGTGATACTGGCAGAAGAGAAATATGGTCTTATAAAGGATGCCATCTATTATTACCGCAAGAGAGAGGATGAGTCGTCTCTTGTGGATTCTGCCTGGCATGACAGGGGAAGATATATTCCATTTCTGGATCATGGATACCTCCGTCTTATGGATTATTGTAAAAAAGAAAAGCGCAGGCTTCTTCCCTATATTCAGTTTGTCGTTGTATATCATATGCGGCTCTTTATGGTGAAGTCCCGTACTGAGGTGGTACATGAGCTGATGGATAATGAGGATCTGGCCATATTCCGAAAGAAATTAAGAAGGATCCTGAGAAGGATAAAGACGGATGTGATCGTCCATATACCGACGACACTTCCTGTGGTGGAAGCGATGCTGTCCATAAGAAAGGGAAAGAAGGTCCGTGCCCGCCGCACATATACGGAGGATGACTGCATCTTTTCCTATCACGGGTACGAATTTACCCGGATGTCAGAGCGAAGCGTATATCTGTCAGGCATTGTGGAGAAACCGGAAGAACGCAGGGGCATGTGGCGTGGGCGGTTTAATACTCCCATTTTTCAGATGGCGAAGGAAGACTATATCTTTGCCGAGCACAATGGAGTCCGGGTGGATTCCATCCGTTGCCGCTGCCAGAGGGAGCTTTATATCCTCGGGGAGAAGATGAGGAATTACCGGTATGCAGGATTTGTGATCGCGATACCGGAGGAGTGGGAGAGCGCGCGGTTCGGCATTCACACGAAGGGAATCGATATTATGCTGAACGAGGTTGTATTTGCAGAAGTTCTTGAGCGCATAGAGAGCAGGAAAAGGGAAGAGGAGGAAGGTGAAGAGGACGGGACGAGGATATACACTTATGCACAGGGAGATTCCTGTGGCACAGATTGTACTTAATCCGGCAAATGGCTGGATACAAAAGATAGGTGATGTGTATGATGCGGCCCATGTACCGGTGGGTGTTGCGGTAAAGGAAGGAAGGCCGGACAGAGCCGGGTTAAATGAGTGGTGGCGGGGCAGAGGGATCCCTGCCAGCCGGGATGCCTTTTATGGCAAGCTGGAGGAACTGGGAATTGCCACGACGGAGCTTTTGGCAGAGAGATGTTATGGTCTCAGCCTGTCGGATCAGTACTGGCTTTGTCCGGAGGGTTCCGGTCTCAAATGGAAAGAGGTAAATTTCTTTGACAATCCTTTTTCGGAGGATGTGGGCAATGTTCTTTTGGGAGAACAGGTTTCGGGACAGCCCTTCAGCTTGGTCTCACCGGATAATACATCGGACGGCTGGCTCAGGAAGAAGTGGAAGATCGTCGATGGCAGGCGGTGCCTGATCAAGGGGGGAAGTGGTGCGACCCAGCAGGAGCCGTACAATGAGGTGCTGGCCACCTGCATGATGGAGAGGCTTGGGATTCCCCATGCAGTGTACGGGCTCTGCCATGAGAAGGGTTATCCCTACAGTATATGTGAAGATTTTATTACCGCTGAAACGGAGCTTGTGACGGCGTGGTATCTGATGCGGACGAAGAAGAGGGAAAATCATACATCGGTATACCAGCACTATGTGGATTGCTGTGAGAAGAATGGCATGATGGAAATCAGAAATTCCTTAGACCAGATGATCGTTCTGGATTATCTCCTTCTGAATGAGGACCGGCACCAGAATAATTTTGGTGTGGTGCGGGATGCCAGGACATTGGAGTACCTGGGTGCCTCTCCGGTTTTTGACACGGGAACCTCCTTCTGGTGGTCCACGCCGACAGCCATGATAGGCAGTCTGGCGCGGATCCATTGCAAACCCTTTAAGAAATTTCATGAAGAACAGATCAGACTCGTGAACTCGTATGACTGGCTTGAACTGTCAAGGCTTCGCGGAGTGGACGAGGAATTCCGGGAGATCATACGCGATTCCCTGTTTATCGACGCAGAGAGACGAGATCGTCTGTGTGCCGCCCTGAATCACAGGATAGACGGACTGCAGAGGATCATGGATTCTCATGCGAAATATACGTTTGTGGATAATATTTCGATGGATGTGCGGGAGAATACCGTCTATCACGGTAAAATTTTCTGAGAGCAGAAACTCAACGGCGCGAATTTGAGACGAGTTCAAATTCGCGCCGTTGAGCTGGGTCAGCCATACTACAGGGCAGTGAACTCCTCCGCCTGATACCGCCCGTCCAATATCAGGTCGATGGCTTCCCGGACAGGGCAGTCGCCGGCTTTTCTTGTGAGGCGGATATCGATATAGGGCAGGAGCTGGTGGGCGCAGTCTGCCGGGGCAAACGTAATGCCTGCTTCTTTCATGGCGCCCAGGTCGTTGATATCGTCCCCGATATAGGCTGTTTCTTCCCGCTGAAGCTGATACTTTTCCATAAGCTCACACAGAACGGCGTCTTTTTCTTTCACTCCCTGATGGATTTCCCTGATGCCGATTTCCCGGCAGCGGTTTTCCACGATCTGAGAGCGTCGACCGGTGATAATGGCGGGGATGATACCCTGGGTCATCAGGAGTTTGATGCCCAGACCGTCTTTTACATCAAAGGATTTCATCAGTTCTCCTGTCTCACCCATATAAATTTTTCCGTCTGTCAGTGTACCGTCTACATCCATAGCGAAGAGACGGATCTTTGTCAGGTCTTTTGTCATAGCTGGTCTCCTTTTATAACTGATTCAAAGTAGGAAGGTGTGATAAATGAAACAGGGCAGTCCAGATTTCTCGTATTCATATAGTCTTCCAGCATATTCCGGATCTCTTTGTTGGATTCTTCCGCATTCATAGTATTACGTGTCTTCTCCATGGATTTCTGCATGTAGTTCTGGCTGCCGGAATGGCGGCTGTAGCCGTCGAAGCCGGCGATGGCAATGCTATTCACATCCAGAAGATCCAGAAGTCGGAGGAGCAGGATACCGGAATTGTCCAGCTGATCCCAGCCGCATTTGATGAGACGGGTGAAATCGATGATCAGCTGATCCTGTTCCGGAACAGTGGTGACATTGGAGGTTACAATTTTCTTATATTCGGAAAAATGAGATGCATTTTTCCAATAGCGGTAACGGTTCTTATTACTGAAATAGACGTAATCGATGTGGTAATCCTGGGAAAGTAGATTGACACTGATGACTACGGGGGTATGATCCCTGCAGTACTGGCTGATCTCCTCTGCGTGGGTGGTGACGGAGTGCCCGGGCAGGAGCATCAGGATATCCTTTCCGGCAAATGCCGCATTCAGAGTATTCAGTGCATCCGAGTCATCACAGATCGCTCCCTGGTATTCCAGATAGGTTTTTTCCAGCAGATCGTAGTCGTACCGCTTGCGGGCGGCCGGACCGATCCGGTTCAGAAGATAATTGATATCCCGGCTGGCGATACCTGCCTTGGTGGAAAGATAGGAGATATTGTTGACATGGGCGCTATAGGAGCCTGCCAGAAAGTACGGGATTGAGTAGCCCCACTCATATTCATTGTGGAAACCGTCCACATAGTTGTCAATGAGATCCAGGACAGTATTGATATCGTATCCGCTGTTGAACTTGCGGTTCATATACTGCATGACCAGTTCCGTATTGGTATTGCCGGCGCCCCGGCCCATGCCTGCCATAGAGGTGTCTACTACCACGGAGCGAAGTCCCTGTGTCATTTCAATAAATTCCTGTGACAGGGAAAAGGACATCTGCAGGTTATTGTGGGAATGAAATCCAATCTTTGCGCCGGAATACAAGTTGTGGTGGATCAGATAAAAGACCCGCTGCAGATCCTCTTTATACAGGGAACCGAAGGTATCGACAATGGAAAATGCATATGGTTCCAATTCGTTTACATTCTCGATCAGCTCCAGCAGTTCGGCATCCGTGTAGCCCAAAATGTCAACTGGCTGGACATAGAGACGATATCCCCTGTCGCTGATGCCGCGGCAGAAATCAATGACCTTATGGCGTTCATTCTTAAAGAAACAGGCCCGGACACCGTCAATAGAGGTTCCGTCACAGGGCTCTAAGTTGTCAATGGAGTAGCGGCTGTAATCCGCCAGGCAAACATAGGATGCCTGTCTGCGGTCCTCCGGAAGGAATGGCCGAAGTTGGGCTGCATTGTTGAAAATGGTGCTCCCTGTCTGATGCGGTTCATCTTTCAGAAAACCACATTCAATCACATCAATTCCACTTTCGGTAAGCCCCTGGATAATACCCTTGATGGCAGTATTGCCAAACTGGCTGTCGATGAGATAGCCACCGTCCCGCAGGGTGCAGTCCAAAATATTTACTCGTTTCATTTATTCTCTCTCCCTATTATTTTTTCCACCTGTGCCACATGCTCAGGCAGATCGACGCCGATGGAGGTATATTCTGTCTCCTTCAGCCGTATTTTATAACCCCGCTGCATGGCACGGAGGGGTTCGATCCCCTCACCCAGCTCTAGCTCGGTCTGTTCCATGGCGGCGAATTTCAGCAGAAAATCTTTTTTATAGGCATAGATTCCCACATGACGGAATACTCTCGCCAGCCTGCCGTCCTTTAGGTTGGAAGGGATGACGGAGCGGGAAAAATACATGGCATCCCCGTTGTCGTCTGTCACTACCTTAACTGTACTGGAGGCCCGGATCTCTTCCGGATCGGTAATTTCTTTCTTAAGACTGCCGAAATAGACGGATTCATCTTCAGTAAATAGGGAGATCACCTGACGGATCATCTCCGGATCGATAACAGGTTCATCGCCCTGTACATTGACAAACAGGTCCCCCTCCACCTTTTGCGCTACCTCAGCCACACGGTCCGAGCCGGTCTGGTGCTGGTCGGAGGTCATAATAACCTTCATGTCATGTGCTTCGCATATTTCCCGGATCCTTTCATCGTCTGTGGCGACATAGACCTCATAAAATTCCTTCACTTTTTTGGCCTGCTGGTAAACCCAGTAGATCATTGGCCTGCCGCATATATCCGTCAGAGGCTTGCCCGGAAAACGGCTGGACTTATAACGGGCTGGTATCACACCGATTATTTTCATATTCTTACCTCCCTGTTAATACATCTTCCAGTCTGACTCTGGGAAAGATTTCAAGATTGCCGCCCCGGGTGGCATTGTAGATTTTTATTCCATTTTTCTGTGCGTATTCATCCAGAAGGGAATATACCTCCATTGAGCGGTCGATGATATGCTCCCCGATCTGTTCGGTTGTCAGAGACTTTTTCTTCATGCGTGTCTTAATGCGGTTGATATCTGTTTCCGCCACCTCCTTCGTCGTATAGTTCTCCGTAAAGTGTCCGCCCTTTGTATGGGGGTTAGTACAGTCCACGCCGATCAGATAGATCTCACGAAAGCCCATATGAAACGCAATCTCAGCTGCCAGAGACAGGACGGTGGCCTTCACCATGCAGTAAGCCTGGATGTTGCCGCGGACACGGTACCGTTCACTCTGCAGTGTGTGGACATAGGTGGTATTGATGGGTTTCACCTTCATTTTCCGGTATGTGCGCTCCGTTGTAAAGAGTGGCGCCTTCACCTTTTGGGACAGCTCCAGTCCCAGCTTGGAGGCGTATATGGTATCCGATATACAGTGAAAGGAGGGTCGCCATTCTGTGGTATTAAATATTTTGTAGACCATGTTTGTGCCAAAGGTATATTCCTCCTGGAGAAGATTCAGATCTTCCCCGGTAAGGCTGGGACCGTTACCAATAAGAAAACATCTCTCCCCGGCATGCAGGTCCTTGAGCCGTTCCAGCCGCAGGCTGTTATTATTGTGGAGCATTCCGCGGGAACGGAAAAAGCCAAGGCAGTTATACCAGCCCATCAGGTACAAAAGACGCCCCCGGTTCAGCATTTTTTTTATAAATAGAATGAAATGCTCATAATGGGACGGTTGATGGGCAGGCGTTTCGCACAGACTGTCGATCAGAGCCTCACTGGCTGGATCGGACTGGAGCAGGGCGTGAACCTGGCTTTTGGATGGTTTCAGATAACGCGGCATGGGGGTATCGCTGAGACAGAATGCCGCCCGGATGTAGCATTTGATATATTCCGCCGTCCCCCGCCGCACCAGCATGGTATGACGGTTATCCAGGAGATCCCTGTGATCTTCCGGTGTGACAAAGGACCATACAAAATAGAAGTTGTAATAGCGTTGATCCTTCCGCAGTGTTTCGTATAAAGCGCGGACGCGTCCGCTGTATTCTTTTCCGTTTTCTGCCTCAAACAGTATTGTCTGATCCATCATTGTGGTGGTGAGACGGTGCAGCCAGTATTGCAGGCGATTTTTATTAAAAATATTGAAAGACATATAAATCTCCATTCCAAAGCGTTTACGCGAGAACTACATTATTACTATAGCCATTTCAGGAGGAAAAGTCAAATTGTATTGCAAAAAAGAGAAAAATAGGGTAGGATTGATACAATGACCGGAAACGAGGAGAGTAGACCGAATGAAGGAGAATTGTGTTATATATATTGTAGTGCCATGTTATAATGAAGAAGAGGTGCTGCCGGAGACTACGAGACAGCTGATGCCTTTATTGGAGGATTTGATGGTTCAGGGGAAGATCAGCCGGAAAAGCCGTATCCTCTATGTAAACGATGGTTCAAAGGATGGGACATGGCAGATCATTTCCAGACTGTATCGGGAACATGAGATGGTCAGCGGCGTGAATCTTTCACGAAACCGGGGACACCAGAATGCCGTGCTGGCGGGGCTTATGTATGCAAAAGAATGTTGTGATGCGGCAATTACTATGGATGCGGACCTGCAGGATGATATCAACGCGATAAATGAGATGGTGGATAAGTTTAGGGGGGGCATGGACGTTGTTTATGGCGTCAGAAGCAGCCGCCGGACGGATACCTTTTTCAAGAAATTTACCGCCGAGGGGTTTTACCGGCTGATGGAATGGATGGGAGTAGATATTATATTTAATCATGCCGATTACCGTCTTATGAGCAGGAGGGTGCTCCATCAGCTGGAGGATTATAGAGAGGTAAATCTTTTTCTCCGGGGGATCGTGCCCCTGATCGGCTATCCGTCAGATCAGGTATATTATGAGAGACAGGAGAGGTTTGCCGGGGAGAGTAAATATCCCCTGCGGAAAATGCTGTCTTTTGCCTTTGATGGCATCACTTCTTTTAGCATCAAGCCGATCCGCTTTATTCTCAGTCTTGGTACACTGATTTTCATAGTCAGTATAGCGATACTGATATATTCTGTTATCCGGCACATAATAGGAGCAACAGTGCTTGGCTGGAGCAGCCTTATGGTGTCCATATGGGCGCTTGGCGGCCTGCAGCTGCTGGCCATCGGCGTCATTGGAGAATATATTGGAAAGATATATTTGGAGACGAAGGGCAGACCGAGATTTGCAGTCCAGGATGTGCTAGATGACACAAAGACGAAAGAAGGAGAATAAAAATTTGAATAAGCTGGTGGAATTGATAAAGAAATTATATTATAATGAGACGATGCGTTATTTATTTATCGGTGGATGCACTACACTGGTAAATCTTATTGCATTTGCCGTATTTTGTGATGTGATGGGTATGGATGTCACTCTGGGCAATGTCCTGTCTATTATTCTTGCTATCCTATTTGCATATATAACAAATAAGATCTTTGTTTTTTCTTCCAGAACAAATGGAATAAAGGAGATGTTTTCGGAATTCTGCCGTTTCGTGGGCGGCCGTCTGTCTACTATGGCGATTGAAGTGGGAGGGGTTTATCTGATCCATAATATGATGGGACAGCCAAAGATGGCTGCAAAACTGGTTACGCAGATTCTTGTTATTATCGGGAATTATTTTATCAGTAAATTCTTTGTATTCCGCAATAGACAGGGAGAGTGCCATACGCCGGATTCTGAGTGATGTGCTGCTGACATAACTACCGCCTCCGGAATACCCACTCACGCTGGATCTGGAAGCTCAGTGCAAACAGAAGCGTATCGATAATACATTTGCGCACGGTCCGGTAAACGATAAAGCCCAGCAGATGATCCACCAGGAGCCAGGACAGGATCAGCTGGACGATGCAGAGGATATAATACCGCACAAGGATCGAAGGGGACTTGGAATCGTTTTTAAATACCTGGTTTTTATTTATGAAGAAGTTGTACAGGGAGCTGACCAGACGTGAGATCACGGTGCGCATCAGGGTCAGCAGCGACCCGCCGAAAACGGCATTTCGGAAGATCAGCACATCCTCTGGAATGACCGGACGGAGCAGGAAACCAAGCAGATAGAAGAGCGCGATATCAATGACAAAGCTCGACAGGGAACTGAGCATGAATTTCAGGAATACCTTGTAGATACGGATGGAATCCAGAAAGGGATTGAAATGCGAGCTTTCGTTTCCCTCCAGGTATATCGTGTGCATGGGAAATTCTTTTACCGGAATCTGGTATTCTCTGGCGGCAATGAGCATGTTCATCTCATATTCGAAACGTTCTCCCTTGACTGCCACAAACCGGCTGGCCAGCAGGGGGACAGGCAGGCCGCGGAGACCTGTCTGGGTATCGGATACCCGGATGCCGCAGAGCAGGTGGATGACCTTCCGGGTGAAGTTATTGCCAAAGCGGCTGCGCCAAGGAATGGAAGGATCATTGAACTGGCGGCAGCCAAGGATCAGCTTGTCTGGATTTTCGGAAGTCAGCCGGGCGCAGGTATCGATATCCTCCAGGATATGCTGGCCGTCACAGTCTACGGT
Source organism: Eubacteriaceae bacterium (assembly GCA_910574015.1). GTDB lineage: Bacteria > Bacillota > Clostridia > Lachnospirales > Lachnospiraceae > Eubacterium_F. Next base: position 58,455 of record CAJSYQ010000012.1, read on the forward strand.
GACGGCGCCGGTAATGTCCGGGCAGTTGTCCAGGATATGGTTGAAAGCGGATTTCAGCGCCATTCCCTTACCGAAGTTGACAACATGCCGGATGATCTTACAACCATACCGTTCCTTGCATTCCCTGAAGAATCTGCGGTTTTCTATTTTGCTGCCATCGTCTGTCAAAATGATGTTGGCAAATCCATGCTCCCTCAGTTCCCGGACCAGGTCAACCATCCGCTGATCCGGATCCAGTGCGGGAATGACAATGGCGGTAGTTTCTTTGTAGGTATCCACTCTGCAGCCTCCCATATCCATCATAATCTTTCTCTAAGTATAATCGTTTTTCCCATCCAGTTCAAGTCTTTTTCTTGCGTCCTCCCGATACCTTATGCTACAATGGGAAAATGGAGGAATATTATGAATGTATCAGTTTGTGTAGTGGCGTATAACGAGGAAAAGAGCCTGCCGGGCCTTCTGCAGGATATCATGAGACAGACATATCCCCATTCACAAATGGAGATTGTTCTTGTGGACAGCTGTTCTGCCGACAGGACCAGAGAGATTATGGAGCAATTTGCCGCAGAACAGTCAGGGGACTTTATTGATATCCAGATAGTGGAGAATCCAGGGCGTATCCAGAGCTCCGGGTGGAATGAGGCGCTGGTGCATTTTACTACAGAGGTTATTATCCGGGTGGATGCCCACAGCCATATTCCGAAGGATTTTGTGGAGAAAAATGCTGCGAACCTGGAGACGGGAGAGAAGATCTCCGGCGGCGTCCGCCCGGTGCTGGCGGAGGAGGATTCCGGCTGGGGGAGGACGCTTCTGCTGGCGGAGGAATCCATGTTTGGCAGCAGCATTTCTTCCTTTCGCAGAAAGGGGGAGAGGGCCTATGTGAAATCTTTCTTTCACGGGGCTTACCGCAGAGAGGTATTCGAGAGGGCGGGAGGGTTCCGTGAGGATCTGGGAAGGACGGAGGACAATGAACTGCATTACCGGCTGCGGCGGTGCGGTTACCGTCTGTGCATGTCACCGGATATTATTTCCTATCAGTACATTCGTCCGACGCTTCGGAAGATGTGCCGTCAGAAATGCGGAAACGGCTATTGGATCGGTCTTACTTCCGGTGTGTGCCCGGGCTGCCTGTCACTGTATCATTTTGTGCCGGGGGCGTTTGCGGCGGGCATTCTCCTGACTACTGCGCTGGCCCTGCTGGGATTCCCACAGCTTTCTTTTATAATGTGGGGCTTATACTGGCTGCTGGCGGCAGTCATGGCAGTTCTGGCCGTCCGTGGGGAACGTTTTCAGGGAAGCTTTCTGCTGCTCCCCTTCCTGTTCTTCCTTCTCCATATCAGTTATGGGGCAGGGACTCTGGCTGGGCTGGTGAAAATGCCCTTCTGGAGAGGAGCCCACAGGGAGTGCGGATCGGTAGAACGGGTAAAGGAGAAAATGAGAGATGGAAGAACAACTGCATAAATATACGGAGGAACAGTTAAAGGGGATGCAGAGGGTGAACCTTGCAATGGCGGGAGTCTTCTTTGCGTTCTGTAAAGAGAGGGGGCTTACGGCTTATCTCTGCGGGGGAGGATGTATCGGCTCCCAGCGTCACGGCGGATTTATTCCATGGGATGATGATCTGGATTTCTTTATGCCCCGGGTGGATTATGAGCGGTTTGTGGCGGAGTGGGGAGAATATGAGCCGGGAAGGGATCTGGCATTATCGGTTCAGAACAGAGATTACACGGACCACAATCTTTTCGCCACGCTGCGGAATCGGAACACCACCTATATTAAGCCCTATCAGAAGGATCTGGATATCGTACATGGCGTACAGCTGGATATCCTGCCGCTGGACGGGTATCCGGATTCCCGGTGGCAGAGGAGGAAACAGTGCATGTGGGCGCTGGTCTATTCCCTTTTCTGTGCCCAGATGGTGCCGGAAAACCATGGAGGTATCATGGCATGGGGCAGCAGGATTCTTCTGGGGATCTTCCGGGGGCGCAGGCTGCGGTATAAGATCTGGTCTCTGGCGAAGCGGAAGATGACGAAATATAGAATAGCCGACTGCAGCGGGCTCACAGAACTTTGTTCCGGGCCGGGTTATATGAAGAACTGGTATGATAAAAATTGGTTTGCCAGCTATACCGAGGTACCCTTTGAGGACAGGACAATGCCCATTCCGGTGGGATATGATGCCTATCTGAGGACTGTCTTTGGGGATTATATGCAGCTGCCGCCGGAGGAGGACCGGGCAGCGCATCACGACTGCATTTATCTGGATCTTGACACGCCCTATACAGAGTACAAAGGAATTTATTATTGCAGGGAAAGAGACTGAATGGAGAGAGATATGGAACAGAGGGAAGTAGACTTAAAGAAGCTGCAGCAAAAATGTCTGGAGATCGCTCTTGTGTTTAAAGAGTTTTGCGAGAGACACGGGCTTTTGTTTTATCTATGCGGAGGCGGCTGTATCGGTGCCGTTCGGCACAAAGGATTTGTGCCCTGGGACGATGATCTCGATGTCTTTATGCCGAGAGAGGACTATGAGAAGATGTGCAGGCTCTGGGTAGAGGAGATGGATCAGGATAAATACCGTCTGAGCCGTACCGGACCGGAAAATTTTGAGCGCTCCCAGCTGACGGCCATCACTGATGAGGACACTACGTTTATCAAGGAGCGGCAGATGGATCTGGATACAGCCCATGGAGTGCGGCTTGAGGTTCTTCCGCTGGACGGCTGTCCGTCAGGGAGGCTTCGGAGGAAGCTGCAGCTGTTCTGGGGACTTGTGTACCAGATTTACATCAATCAGGAGCCGCCCACCAGTAAGGGGAAGCTTTTAGAGTGGGCAGGACGCATAATGCTGGCCCTGCGGCCGGGGTGGAGGCGCCGGTACAGGACGGCGATGTTTGCGGAGAGGAGGATGACAAAATATCCGATTGCTGAATGCAGTCATATTACCGAACTCTGTGTGAGATTTAATTATATGGTGAATGAATACCCGAAGGAAATATTTGCTTCGGCTGTATATAAGGAATTTGAGGGAGAACTGCTGCCGGTGCCGGCCGGATACGACGCTTACCTGCGCATGGCCTTCGGTGATTATATGCAGATGCCGCCGGAGGAGTCGCAGATTCCCTCCCATGATGCGGTTTGTATCGATCTGGAGAATAGTTATAAAGTATATCGGGGAATCTATTATCCAAAGGAACGGGGTGAAGAAAGTGAATCGGAATAAAATGGTGAGAAAGTATATTGAAGAGGGACATATGTCGACGGTTTACCGGGTCCTGCTGGTGGTATGGGATGCCGTCTGTATCAATGCCTGCTCTTTTATGGCGCTCTTTCTGCGTTATGATCTGAACATAGACCGGTATCTGCGGAGCGGCATCAATGCAGAGTATCCCCTTGGATATGTGGCGACCCTGCGGGAACTAATGATATTTAATACCATTATGACGCTGGCAGTTTTTGCACTGTTTCGTCTGTATAAGAGCCTTTGGCGCTATGCCGGCATCAATGAGGTGCTGAGCATCGCCATGGCCTGCGGTGTGGCCGGCGTCCTGCATTTTCTGACGGTCTTTGGAACCTACCACAAGATGCCGCGGTCCTATTTCCTGATCTATATGCTGCTGTTGTTTATCCTGACGCTGGCGGTTAGATTTTCCTACCGGATCGTGCGGCTGATCTACAAATCCAACAGCCATGGGAATGGAATGCGCACCACATTGATCATTGGTGCGGGTGAGGCGTGCAATATTGTGATCCGTGAGCTGAAGATGAGTGACAATCTGGATAGTCATATATGCGGCATCATCGATGACGATAAGTCCAAGCACGGGACATATATACAGGGGATCCGGGTGCTGGGCGGAAGGGAGGAGATCGTCTCTGTCTCAGAGGAAAACGAGGTCAATGAGATAATCGTAGCCATGCCAAGTGCGTCAAAAAAACAGATCAGCGAGATTCTGGAGATCTGTCAGCAGACAGGGAGTGAGCTGAAGATTGTGCCGGGGGTGTACCAGTTCGTGAATGGCGAGGCTGCCATCGAGAAAATCCGTCCGGTGCAGATCGAAGACCTTCTGGGGCGGGAGCCAGTGAACATCAATCTGGACGCTATTATCAATTATGTGCGGGGGAAAGTGATCCTGGTAACCGGAGGAGGGGGTTCCATCGGCAGTGAGCTGTGCCGGCAGATTGCGGCAAACCGTCCTAAGATGCTGATTATATTTGATATCTATGAGAACAATGCCTATGACATTCAGCAGGAGCTTCGACGCAGGTACCCTTCCCTGCATCTGGAGGTGCTGATCGGCTCCGTGCGCAACGGTAGCCGGATCAATAAAGTGTTTGAAGACTACCGGCCGGATATCGTCTATCATGCGGCGGCGCACAAGCATGTGCCGCTGATGGAGGACAGTCCTAATGAGGCGGTGAAAAACAATGTATTCGGAACCTACAAAACAGCGCTGGCTGCCGACAAATATGGCACAAAGAAATTTGTTTTGATCTCTACAGATAAGGCAGTGAACCCCACGAATATCATGGGGGCCTCCAAACGGATCTGTGAAATGATCGTGCAGGAGCTGAACAAACGGTCTGCCACTGATTTTGTCGCGGTGCGTTTTGGCAATGTACTGGGGAGCAATGGCAGTGTGATCCCTCTCTTTAAACAGCAGATCGCAGAGGGAGGCCCCGTGACAGTGACAGATAAGAGGATTATCCGTTACTTTATGACGATCCCGGAGGCGGTTTCCCTTGTGATCCAGGCCGGCGTCCTGGCGAAGGGCGGTGAGATCTTCGTTCTGGATATGGGCAATCCAGTGAAGATTGATGATCTGGCAAGAAACCTGATTAAATTATCAGGTTATGTTCCGGATAAGGATATTAAAATCGTCTATACAGGGCTGCGGCCGGGGGAGAAGCTGTACGAAGAGATGCTGATGGACGAAGAGGGACTTCAGAGCACGGAAAATTCCCTGATCCATATTGGACAACCCCTTGTCTTTGACGGAGATGCCTTTCTGGAACGGCTGGGACGGCTCTATAAGGAGGCGTATTCTGAGACGGATAATATGAAAGAGCTGGTGGCAGAATTTATTCCCACCTATCATATCAAGGAGGAGGATAAGGAGAGGGAACGCAAAAGGATCGATGAGAAGTATCATGACTTTTATAAAGAAGATCTGGAGATGGATGGTGTGTAATGGATAATGCAAATAGCAGGGATAGTCTGTCAAAGGCAGTGACAACGTCTGTCAATGGCCTATTTATCATGATAGTTTTCTTTAGCCATGTACAGCAGTATATCAGACTTCCGGCACCGGTACACAGTGTAACGGCGGGACTGGGACAACTGATGGTGGCGATGTTTCTCTTCTATTCAGGATATGGTGTGGGATCCTCCATCCATAAAAAGGGTATGGAGTATGTACACGGGATGCCGAGGCGGCGTATCCTTCAGGTACTGGGCCGTTTCATTCCGGCTGTCCTTCTCTATGCTCTGGTTGATCTTGCCTGCGGCATTACCTTTACCGGCAGGAAATTGCTGTACTCGCTGGTGGGATGGGACAGTCTGGGGAACAGCAACTGGTATATATTTGTGATTCTCAGTCTGTACCTGGCGACATGGCTTGCCTGTGAGATCTGCGGAAAGCTGGTGGATGAAGGGCGCCGGGAGACGGTTTCTTTTCTCCTTTTGGGAGCCTTGTCAGCCGTGCTTTTTCTCTTTCTGCATGAGACAAAGGAGAGCTGGTGGTACAATACGCTGTCGGCATATCCTTTTGGTTATCTTGCGGCGCTGACCAGGGAGAAATGGGAGAGGCTGCTGGACAGAAAATCTCTCTGGGCGGGCACCAGTCTTGTGCTCTTTTTTCTTATATTGTTTCTCCGCCCTGTTTCCTCACATGCATCCCTGCATCTGCTTATGACGGTACTGTTCTGCGCACTGATATTGTGTCTCACAAAAAAAGTACCGGTGTATCATCCGGTACTTTACTGGCTGGGAAAGCATCTGTTTGAAATTTATATACTGATGCGGATCCCTATGATCCTGCTGCGACAGATGGCAGTGACATGGACACAGGAGCCGTTGGTGTTTACCTTGATCAGTCTGGCTGTGACGCTTCTTCTGGCATATCTATATCACAGGATTTATGAGTTTTTCGCATCCCTTTTGGCGCGGTAGCGTTCTGTGCTGTCCAGGATTTTTTTGCGCAGCCGGAGGTTCTCCGGTGTGATCTCCAGCAGTTCATCCGTGTCGATATAATCCAGCGCCTGTTCCAGGCTGAGTTCCCTTTTCGGGGTCAGGCGGAGGGCTTCATCGGCACCGGAGGAGCGGGTATTGGTGAGGTTCTTTTTCTTGCAGACGTTGACTTCAATGTCATCGGATTTGGCGTGTTCTCCTACGATCATGCCGCCGTATACCTTTTCACCCGGTCCCACGAACAGTGTGCCGCGCTCCTGGGCGTTGAAGAGGCCGTAGGTAATCGTCATGCCTGCTTCAAAGGCGATAAGAGAGCCCTGTTTACGGTAGGGAATATCTCCTTTAAAGGGGCCATAGCCTTCGAATTCCGTGTTGATCACACCATTTCCCTTAGTGTCGGTCATAAACTCTCCCCGGTAGCCGATCAGGCCCCGGGAGGGAATGATAAATTCGAGTCTTGTGGTGCCGACGTTCAGCGGCGTCATATTCTGCAGTTCTCCCTTGCGCTGACTGAGACGGTCAATAACGTTTCCAGAAAACTCCTCCGGTACGTCTACGTAAGCCCGCTCCATGGGTTCCAGCTTCTTTCCGTTTTCATCTTCTCTATATAGCACTTCTGCCTTGCTCACAGCAAATTCATATCCCTCACGGCGCATATTTTCGATCAGGACGGACAGATGAAGCTCGCCTCTTCCGGATACTTTATAACTTTCCGTTGTGTCGGTATCCTCCACCCGGAGGGACACATCCGTATTTAACATGCGGTAGAGCCGGTCGCGCAGGTGGCGTGAGGTGACAAATTTTCCCTCCTGCCCGGCCAGCGGACTGTCATTTACCATAAAGTGCATGGCGATGGTAGGCTCTGAGATTTTCTGGAACGGGATTGCCTTCGGGTTCTCCGGGCTGCAGAGGGTGTCTCCGATATGAATGTCGGAGATGCCCGAGATGGCTACAATGGAGCCGATTCCCGCCTGTTCTACCTCTACCCGGTTCAGTCCGTCGAATTCATACAGCTTTGATATCTTTACCTTTTCACACTTTTCGGGGTTATGGTGGTTCACGATAACGGCCTCCTGGCCTGTTTTTATCGTTCCGTTATCTACCTTGCCGATGCCGATCCGCCCCACATATTCGTTATAGTCAATGGTGCTTATGAGTACCTGTGTATCTGCTTCGGGGTCGCCTTCCGGCGCCGGGATATAGTCAATAATAGCGTCAAAGAGGGGTTTCATGTCAGTGCCCTCTCCGGACAGGTCCGTCTTGGCGATCCCATCTCTGGCAGAGGCAAAGAGAAACGGACAGTCAAGCTGCTCCTCATCGGCATCCAGATCAATAAAGAGTTCCAGGATCTCATCTACCACTTCCCCGGGTCTTGCCTCCGGGCGGTCGATCTTATTGACGCATACCACCACCGGAAGGGAGAGCTCCAGCGCCTTCTTCAAAACAAATTTCGTCTGCGGCATGGCGCCCTCAAAGGCGTCAACCACCAAGATAACGCCGTTGACCATTTTCAGTACGCGCTCCACCTCGCCGCCGAAATCGGCATGGCCCGGTGTGTCTATAATATTGATTTTCGTATTCTGATATGTGATGGCGGTGTTCTTGGATAAGATCGTGATGCCGCGTTCCCGTTCGATGTCATTGGAATCCATGACGCGTTCCGCCACCTCCTGATTCTCACGGAATACACCGCTCTGTTTTAAAAGTTCATCCACGAGAGTGGTCTTGCCGTGGTCTACATGGGCGATAATGGCGATATTGCGGATATCTTCCCGTTTAGTTTTCATATATAACCTCCCAATAATAAGCCGGGCGGAAGGCATCCGTCCGGTTGGATTTCAAACACAAATGTAAATTATAGCACGAAGAATGGAAAGTTGCAATGATTTGTGTAAAGTCCCGGGGTAAACCGGGGTAAATGGATAGATAGAGGTTGACAAGAAAGAAGAGTAACTTATATAATAAATAATAAGAAAGAAAGTAAACAGGGGGTAACATTGAGATGAAAAGCATTCGAACCAAAATTACTTTATGTCTTATTCTAACTGTCTTGATCGGACTGGCGGCGTCCGGGGTTTCCAGCATCGCATTAAACTACAAAAATACGATGTCCACGGTAGAGCAGATGATGAGTGAGACGGCAGTCCTGGCGGCAGGACGTGTACAGCAGGAGCTGGAGGTATATAAGAATGTTGTCATGGAGGTGGGGTGCATTCCACAGTTATCCGATCCCGAGGTGCCCGTGAAGGAAAAGAAGGCAATCATTGACGGGCGCGTTTCCATGCATGATTTCCAGAGGGGGAATATTGTCGGCGCAGATGGGATCAGTATTTTTGACGGAAATGACTATTCTGACCGGGAGTACGTGCGTCAGGCCATGCAGGGAAATGTTTTCGTATCGGAGCCGCTGGTGAGTAAGATCACAGGAGAATTGTCCATAATGGTAGCGGCGCCGCTTTATTCTGGCGGGAATTATGGGAAATCCATTGTGGGCGTTGTCTATTTTGTTCCACATGAGACGTTTTTGAACGAAATTGTATCGGCCATACAGATTGGTGAAAACAGCAGGGCGTATATGATCAATAAGTCAGGTGATACCATTGCCGATATCACGCTGGATACCATTACGGTTCAAAACATCGAAGCAGAGACGCAGAATGATCCGTCCCTGCAGGCACTGGCAGCGATCCATGCCGAGATGCGTCAGGGGAAAAACGGGTTTGGAGACTATACAAGCGGAGCGGATAAAATGTTTGCGGCCTATGCGCCGGTGCCGGATACCGATGGCTGGAGTATTGCGGTGACGGCACCTCAGATCAATTATCTGGCATCCACCCGGGACGCAATGGTGATCAACATCACAGTGATCGTGATTTCTATATTGCTCTCCGTTGTTGTTGCTCTGGTTCTGGCTCTCAATATCGGAAAACCCATGAGGGCTTGTGTGAATCGGATGAAGCTGCTTGTGCAGGGAGATCTTGAGACACCGATGCCAAAGATTAAAAACAAGGATGAAACGGGTGTTCTTGTCAGATCTACAGAGGAATTGGTGGAAGGGCTGCGCATCGTGATCAACGACATTCGTTATTTGCTCAATGAGATGGCCGATCAGAATTTGGATGTACATACGCAGCATGAAGAGGTATATGTCGGTAGTTTTCAGGATATTTTGCATTCCATGCGCAATATGAAGGTTGAACTGAGCAGTGCCATGCGTCAGGTCAATCAGTCTGCAGAGGGAGTGGCGAATGCCAGCAATCAGTTATCTGCCAGCGCACAGACTCTTAGTCAGGGTACTACGGAGCAGGCCAGCTCGGTACAGGAACTGGCGGCGCGGATCAGCGTCATTTCTGAGGAAGTGAAAAATACTGCCAGCGGGGCGCTGGATGTCAGAAGCCAGACACATCAGACTGGAGAGGAGGTTTTCCTTTGCAATAAGAAGATGCAGGATCTGGTAGAGGCCATGGGAAGGATTCAGGCCAGTTCGGAGGAGATTGAAAAGATCCTTAAGACAATCGATGATATCGCCTTCCAGACAAATATACTTGCCCTGAATGCAGCAGTAGAGGCAGCAAGGGCCGGCAGTGCAGGAAAGGGCTTTGCTGTTGTCGCCGAGGAGGTTCGCGATCTGGCTGGCAAATCTGCGCAGGCGGCTCAAAATACTTCGAACCTTATTGCAAGTTCTACCGACGCAGTACATATCGGCACGGAGATTGCCAGAAGTACGGCGGATGTTCTGTTTGGTGTTGTAGACAGCATCCAGTCGGTGGTGGACTCCATCGATCATATTGCGGAAGTGGCCACGGAGCAGTCAGAATCGGTGGAGCAGGCGGCAGAGGGGATCAATCAGATTTCTGTAGTCGTGCAGACTAATAGCGCCACTGCGGAGGAAGGCGCGGCTGCCAGCCAGCAGCTTTCTGCTGAGGCCGCCTGCCTGAAAGAACTGGTAGGGCAGTTTACACTTTCTCCGGAATGATAGTGACAGGCAGGAATGGATGGGAAATCAAAAACCACCCGGTAGATGGGTGGTTTTTGATTTATAGCTCCGAATACCCAAAGCCATTGACGATGGCGTCAATTTTTTCTTTGTTTTGGCAGTGAGGGCATTCCTTCTGACTAAAGGTCTGGTAATCCGGCAGATCCTTCGCCCCAAAGATATGATGTACCGGCTCGCCGTAGATCTCTTCCGCCACGCTGAAGATGGCGGAGATTCCCTGGATAATGCCGCCGTAATAGCGAATGCATTCGAGGCTTCTGGCGATGGTGCGTCCCGTGGTGGCGGAAGCCAGCAGAAGAAGGATATTTTTACCACGGACCATAGGCTGCAGGTTGTCCCGGAAGATCATCTGGCCGTCACTGTCAAATTCCGGTGTGATAACATATAATGTGTTGTGCAGGTTCAGTGACATAATACCATTTTTAGTAAGTTCTTCTGCGAGACAGGCGCCGATGATCTCACAGCCGTCCATACAGATGATGGTGTCCACCGGACGGCTGTACTGGTATTCTGCCGCCATTGTTCTGGCCACTTCCATAGCTTCTGAGTACCGTACCTTCAATGTAGTCATATCCATATAGAAATTAATATGTGAATGCGTAGTTGCAAAGTGTCCCGGTACTACTTTCAGATTGATCTTCCTGTTTATCTTGGAAGGAATTTTGTATTCTCGATCCAGTAACATATTGCTACCCCCTTTATGTAGTTGCTTCAAAAATAGGTTCCCATATATTTTATCATATTAATGTGCCGGTGCCTAGTCTTTTTCAAAAAATCTGACTTGCCATATAAGCCTGGATTGGATATAATAGTAATGTTCATGGTGGTGTAATTGTATAGATTTACCATGGAATTGACAAAAAATTGTCTTATTATGAAAAGAAAACAGGACGATATATACTTATATCGTTTGAGAATGGAACCGTGATCCGGAGATCAGGAGCCCTGCAGGGGAGAGACTGGGGCATACTGGTTGCCGTTTCTATCGTACATAGCAAGAAAATAGAGAAAGGTATGGTTATCATGAAGGGAAAGAGATTGATTAAGAAAAAACTGAAATACATTTTGACGTTGGTCGTCATTGTGGCAGTGGGGGTTTTCGGTTATCTTGGTAATTCTGTCCAGGCAGCGGATGAGATTGGGATCTCATTGGATGGCGTGCTGCTTGATCCCACGGCAACTTATGAAATGAAGACCTCCAGCATACAGCTGATGATGGAGACATCGGGGATTTCATATGATGATAAGAATAAGTATGATGTAAGATGGACCATTGAGGACAGTGCGGACGGCAAGGAGAATGATATTGCGTCCATCAAGGAAGGTACATCCCAGACCATCGGAATCCTTACGGCGAAGTCTCCCGGTGATGTTACCATTACGGTGACAGTGTATGATAAAACCCAGGTGGTGGACGGTGCCATGGCGCAGCTGGGAAGCGCCACCTGTAAGATCAAGGTAATATTTGCTGTTGATACTACGAAAGACGATTCGAAATTTAAATATGTGAATGAATCGGATACGGACCGGTCGCTTGTTCTCTATTCCAATGATTCTCCGGTTTCACTGGATCTGAATTTCGGTGATCCGAAAAACACACAGTGGACCAGCATGAATCCTGAGGTGGCTGTCGCAGACCGGACCAGCGGTGAGGTGACACCGAAGGGAGCCGGTAAAACGCAGATTGTGGCTACCTATACCGTTCCGGCCCAGCCCACGGTTACTTATACGGCATATCTGGATGTCTATGTGATTCCCCGTGTGTCGAAGGATAAGGATGCCACACCAGGTTCCGGGGGAGCGGCGGACGGTTTTTCCAAAATACTTGATGCCCAGATGGAATCCGGTGATTTCCTCTATACGGATACGGATTTCTCCCAGAATATGGAAGTCATCCGAAGCAAGGTTATATGGGTAGTGACGAAGGATGTGGGCGGCGGATATGAGCAGGTGATCGCCAACTCACTGGGAATGGAATCTGACCTCATTACCCTGACGCCCTCTGGCAGCCGGAGCAATGAGCTGCAGGTGACAGGTATTGCAGGGGAGTATAAGATTTATTTCTATCCATATGGAAGTTATACGGATGAAAATAATAAATCCAACGCCTGGAATCCCATTACAACTGTAAACCTTACAATTTACAGCAACATGGAAGACAATAAGAAAGAAATCCTCAGCATCGGCGACCAGTATAATTTCGCGGAAGCCTATAATATGACAACAGAAGATTTCCTGGATATCTTTGATGTGGATATCCCCAGCAGTTCCGTGAACTATGCAACATACAATTCCGCTACCGGTATTCTCACCACAAAGGCCGAGGGCATGATCACGGCCACCATAAGAATGAAAAAGGGGAAGGCCGAGGCGCTGAAGAAACTTGCCAATCCGGCAAAGATCACGCTGCCGAGCCCGATACCGGAAGGATTTTCCCTGCATACGACGCTGGAGATTGTTGACCGGATCTATCTTGACCGGAGTAATATCACCCTCTCGGTAGGGCAGGAATATCAGTTGAACCTTGTGGCAAACAGCACCTACAGCGGACCGATCCAGTGGACCAGCTCAGATCCCCGCTATGTCTCGGTAAATGAAAGCGGCCTCATCAAGGGTCTGCGTGTGACAGAGGAAGGAAAGGACGTGACCATCACCGCCACTCTGGACGCCGGAGACGGCGTGTATAAGACCGCCACCTGTCTTGTCAAGGTGGAGCAGGCGGTAAATGGTTTTACCCTGAGCCCTAATACGGACCAGACGATGCTGGTAGGCGAGCATATCACGGTTGTGGCCAATATCAAGCAGACGGTTACGGTGGCACCTCTGACATGGGAGTGCTCCAATGCCAATAACCCGGTTTTCCGCGTAGAGCCCGCAGCAGATGGCAAGAGTGCCATTATCACAGCACTGAGGACGGGAACCGCGGATCTGATCGTCCAGAATACATTGAATAAAAATGATAAGCGTTCCATCCGGATCACGGTCCGCTCTGCGATCCAGTCCATCTCCTTTAATAAGGCGGAGCTCTCGGTGGAATTGTATAAAGAGACCTATAACATGAAAAAAGAAGTGACATATGCCCCGGCAAATGCCACGGATACATCCCTGACATGGGTGAGCTCTGATACATCCGTCGCCACCATTGACGAAGATGGTGTGCTGACACTGGCGGGAGGCGGTACGACACTGATCAGTGTGTATCCGACCTATAACCCATACAATGTTATGGCGTCCTGCGTTGTGACCGTCATTGGATCCGCCACCGAGCTGGTGCTGGATAAAACAGATCTTCTTATGAACGTAGGGGACAGTGAGACCATTACCATCGACTATGTGCCGAAGAATACGACAGCCCAGCTTGTCTGGAAGGCGGCTAAGGACAATATCGTAGATATTGCCTGGGATGAGGAGAGAAAGCTCACCGTGATCACGGCGAAAGGACCGGGTGAGACGGATGTCAATATTACTTCGCCGCAGGTTGGCGTCAATACCATTCACGTCAATGTGAAACAGCCGGCCAGCGCCATAGCCATCACGCCGAAATCCGTTGTTGTGCGGACTGGGGATACAGCGCAGCTGAAAGCAGTTCTCACGCCGGCCAATTCCACTGACCGGGTTGAGTGGACCAGTATGGATACTTCCATTGTCCGGGTAAATGAGACGGGTGTGATCACGGGTATTAAGAGTGGTACGGCATTTGTCCGGGCCCAGGCATTTAACGGAAAGATCCAGGGACCCATCGAGACGGTACAGGTAATTGTCCGGGACGGCATCACGGGTGTCCGTCTGGATGCGGCGGAGAAGGTGGTCAATGTGGGAAGTTCCATTACTGTGACCCCGATTTTTACACCGGAGACGGCATATGACAAGACCATGAAATGGACCATTGCCAATACGAATATTGCCAAGGTAGAGGCATCGGGGACTTCCAATGCCAAGGTAACAGGGGTTTCCGTGGGGACGACCATGCTGGTTGGCACTGCCAGCGATGGCGGGTTTACGGTGGCATGTCTGATCCGGGTAAACCCGAAAGCGGAAGACCAGAATACAAAGGTGACAGTATCCCCCACCAGTAAGTTTATGAAAGTAGGAAAAACTTTCTATGTTAAGGCGACAGTTACTGGTACACCAAATAAAAAGGTGAAATGGAAAACAAGCAAAAAGAAGGTAGCTACGGTTTCTTCCAGCGGAAAAGTGAAAGCGAAGAAGCTGGGGACCGCATATATTACGGCCACTGCCAAAGACGGCAGCGGTGCCTTTGCCAGATGTAAGGTGCGGGTGGTACGGATGGCGAAGAAGCTCCGGCTGAATAAATATAATGCTACTGTCCTGGTAGGAGATACGCTGAAGCTGAAGGCAAAGATCACGCCGAAGAATGCCACTGTCAAAAAAGTAAAGTGGTCTACCAGTGACAAGACGATTGCCGAGGTAGATTCCACCGGGCGCGTACTTGGCGTGGCAGAGGGTATCGTTAAGATCAAGGCGAAAACAACCGATGGTTCCAAGAAAACGGCCACCTGTATCGTGAAGGTCCGGGAACCAGTAGAGGCCACTGGGGTGACGGTGGCAGACAGTGAGATCACCATTGCCAAGGGAAGGGCGAGACAGTCCGGCATTGTAGCTTCTCCGGTGAATACTACCACCAAGATCCGTTATTATTCCGATAATAAAAAGGTGGCCACAGTGGATAAACGCGGCAAGATCCGCTCAAAGCGTGTGGGTCAGGCCACGATCTACGGTGAGACGGCCAATCATAAACGCGGATACTGCGATGTACTGGTGGTGGATCTGAACCGAAAAGGACTGAAGATGCGTATGTATGATACGGAACAGCTCCGGGTGAACGAGATCAGTGAGGGAGTGACGTGGTACTCCAAAAATATTAATGTGGCCACAGTGGATGCCAGCGGCCTGGTGACAGGACGAAAGAGGGGAACTACGACTATATATGCTATTGTAAACGGTATCAAGCTGGGATGCCGGGTAAGAATCAGACAGATCAGATAATACAGTGAGACGGCGCCGGCCAGAATTTGTGTTCTGGCTGACGCCGTTGGCTGTACAGACGGAGGGAAACTTGTTAGCGAATTTACATGTCAAAAACTTTGCCATAATAGATGAGATTGATGTTGAATTTGGCGGTCATCTCAATATTCTCACCGGCGAGACTGGTGCCGGCAAGTCCATACTGGTGGGGTCCATCAGTATTGCCCTTGGCGCCCGTGTATCGTCAGAGATGATCGGTAAGAATGGGGATCATGCCATGGTGGAGGCTGTTTTTCATATCTCTGATGAAGAGACACTGGCGCGGATCCGGGAACTGGATATTGAGCCGGAGGACGGCCAGCTCGTTATTTCACGAAAGATTACGGAGAACCGCAGTATCAATAAGATAAATGGAGAGAGCGTTCCGGTAAGTCTGATCCGCAAGGTGGCGGCTCTGTGTATCGATATTCACGGACAGCACGAGCATCAGTCTCTGCTGGATCCGGACAGACACCGGGAGATTGTGGATGAATACGGCGGTGCGAAGTGTATCCAGGTCCGGGAGGAGACAGCGCGGCTGTATCATCAGTATAAGAAGGCGGAAAAAGAAATGCGACAGGATGCTGTGTCCTCCGAGGAACGGGCGCGGCAGCTTGGGTTTCTGGAGTATGAAAAGGAAGAGATAGAGACGGCGGATGTGAAACCGGGGGAGATTGAGGAGACAGAAGAGAGATATTTCCGTATGTCCCATGCCGGTGCCATCGCAGAAGTGCTGGGTGAGGTGCATGAGCGGAGTGGAGAGACGGCGGCGGGGGCGGTGAGTCAGGCCCTGAGGCGGCTGCAGGAGATCCGCAGTCTTGATCCGGCGCTGGATAACTTTGTGGAAGAGCTGATGCAGATAGAAGGACTTTTGGACGATTTCAACCGGGAAGTGTCTGACTTTATGTCGGATTTTCATTTTGATGAAAACGATCTTGAGCAGACCCGGAGACGGCTGGATCTGATCCACACCCTGCAGAGCAAATATGGTGAAACATACGATGCGATAGCGGATCATCTGCGGCGGGTGGATGAGAAGCTTCTTCAATATGCGGATTATGAGACATTTCTTGCAAAACAGAAGGAAGAAATGGAATCGCTGGGAGAGGAGCTTCAGAAAAAATGTGCTGTCCTGTCCCGGTGCCGCAGGAAATCTGCGGCGGCACTGGAGAAGAAAATAACGGAGGCACTGCAGGATTTGAATTTCGCCCATGTGGATTTCGCGATACAGATCACGCCGAAGGAGGACTTCGGAGCGGATGGCGGGGATGATGTGGAATTTATGATCGCCACCAATCCGGGGGAGCCAAGGAGAAGTCTTGCCAAGGTTGCTTCTGGTGGAGAGCTTTCCCGTATTATGCTGGCCATCAAGTCTGTCTTTGCGGACAGCGATGCCATCGAGACGCTGATTTTTGACGAGATTGATGCCGGGATCAGTGGGCGTACGGCCCAGAAGGTGTCGGAAAAAATGAGTGTCCTCGGCAAAAGGCATCAGATCATATGTATAACCCATCTGGCGCAGATTGCCGCCATGGCCGATCTCCACTTCGTCATAGAAAAAGATGTGACAGATCATGCATCGACTACCAGGATCCGGCCTTTGGACAAACGGGAGACAGAGGAAGAGCTGGCCCGTATTCTCGGAGGCGTTGAGATCACAGAGGCTGTCAGAAAAAATGCAAGAGAGATGAAGGAGCTTGCTGACAGTCAGAAACAGTATTCATAATAAAGTTGAAAATGGTCATACTAACATGGAATCTGGAATGTCGTTTCAGATTCCATTTTTTCATGTATGAGGTGGTTTGTGTGATCAGACAGAACAGTGTTCTTCGACGCTGGCGAAGATGGTTGATACTTTTTCTTGCGGCCGACCTGTTTGCAGCCGGTTTCCTATTTTATCGCTATATGGACTCTTATGTGCCGGATCAGCTGTATGCGGTTGTGGGAGAGACGGAAGAAATTTCCCTGCCCTTTGGGTGTGAGACAGAAGAATCACGGGAGGTACTTCAGGTAACAAATAAAGAGAGTGGTTTTTCCATGGTTTCCGGCAGTACGGGAAACTATCAGGTTTCGGTAAAGCTTTTCGGTGTTGTTCCGTTAAAAAATGTAGATGTACGGGTGATTCGGGAAATGAAGGTAGCTCCCAGTGGCGAGCCCATCGGGATCTATGTGGAGACAAACGGCCTGCTGGTGCTGGATACGGCGGAGATACAGGGAGAGGACGGCCTGACTTATGCTCCTGGTGAGAACATATTAAGGACGGGCGATTATATACTGAAATGGAATAACAATCCCGTGCCCACAATCGCAAAGCTGAATCAGGCCATTCAGGAGAGCGGCAGAAAAAAAGTGGCTGTTCTGATAAGGCGGGGAAATGAAAATCTGAAAGTGGCGATGAAACCGGTCCAGGCAACAGACCACACCTTTAAGATCGGCACGTGGGTGCGGGAGGACACACAGGGGATCGGAACGCTTACTTATGTAACAGAGGACGGAAGATTTGGAACCCTTGGACATGGGATTACCGATGCGGATACGGGTACGCTTCTGGACCTGCAGGGAGGGGAGTTGTACCGGACGAGAATACTGGGCATCACAAAGGGGGCCAGCGGCGAGCCTGGTGAGCTGCAGGGATATATCAATATGGTGGCGGATAATGAGATTGGTGAGATAACGAAAAATACCAGTCTTGGCGTTTTTGGAAAGATGAAACAGGCTGCAGGGGAGGCGTATGCCGGTGAAGCCCTGCCGGTGGGCATGAAACAGGAGATCCATCAGGGAGATGCCTCTGTGTATGTGAATTTGGACGGTATGGCAAAGAGCTATCGGATTCGGATCGAAGAGATCAACATGAACAGCACCGACAATAAAAGCATGGTTATAAGGATCACGGATTCCAGGCTTTTGTCCATGACAGGTGGAATAGTACAGGGAATGAGCGGTTCTCCCATTATTCAAGATGAAAAGATCGTGGGAGCGGTGACACATGTACTGGTGGACGATCCCACAAAGGGATACGGGGTGTTTATCGAGACGATGCTGTCACAGTGAGGGACATATCCTTGTAAAATAGAACTGGTTATATTGAAGGTGATATGGTAAAATATAATTTAGGTGTCAGGAAATATATAAGGGAACGCAGTCTGGAGGGATAAGTTCCGGAAGGCAAAAGATAGAGATATGGAGGGGTTTATTATGGCGATTGAGAGAATATCAGAAATCCAGCTGGGAGATATGCTTCTGGTTTTTGAACAGGAGACCGATTTCAAGAGGGTGGGATTCTATATGATGCCGGCGGGAATGGCGGCACAGGATGTCTGCGATAGGAAATTTTACCGCGTCAACAGTCTGGCGCAGCTCAAACTGATGGGAGATATCTACCCCAATTGTTACGGCAATGGACAGACCATGCATAACTGTGAGACGGCAAATCTTTTTGAATATGATACACAGACGGTGGAGTTAGAGGGGGAAAAAACATATATCCGGACAGTGATGCGGGATCATCGCGGTTATGACCTGGTAAATGTCATTACCTGGTATCAGGGGGAAGAAAGCTTTGAGATGAAGAATATCTTTACAAACCACAGTGAGGATATGGTGACGCTGGAGATGATCGCAAGCTTTGAGATGGGAAACCTGACGCCCTTTGAGGAGGGAATGGCGCCGGATACGCTGACGGTCCATCGGCTCCGCAGCAAGTGGAGCCATGAGGGGAGACTTGTGTCGGAGACGGTGGAAGACCTGCAGCTGGAGCCCAGCTGGTCCAACTGGTCTGTGGGCGTGGAGCGGTTCGGTCAGAGAGGCTCTATGCCGGTCATGAAGTATTTTCCCTTTGTGGCAGTGGAGGATACGAAAAATCATGTTCTCTGGGGTGCACAGCTGGCGCACGAGGCCTCCTGGCAGATGGAGATCTATCGTCAGGATGACGGTTTACATATTTCGGGCGGACTGGCTGACCGGGACTTTGGCCACTGGATGAAAAATATCGGCGCTGGTGAGAGCTTTGAGACGCCTGCGGCGATACTAAGCGTGTGCAGTGGAGACATTGACCAGCTGTGCCATCGGCTTGTGTCGGCAGGGGAGAAGTATGTGGAGCAGGGACCGGAGGAGGAACAGGGGCTTCCCATTATATTTAACGAATACTGTACCACATGGGGATGTCCTTCCCATGAGAATATTGCCGGTATCATCCATGCGGTGAAGAATAGAGGCTTTGATTATTTTGTCATTGACTGCGGCTGGTTTAAAGAGGATGGGGTTCCCTGGGACATCAGTATGGGAGATTATAATGTGTCGGATACGTTGTTCCCGGAGGGACTGGAGAAAACGGTGGAGCTTATCCGGGATGCGGGGATGCGGCCGGGAATCTGGTTTGAGATCGACAATGTGGGCCGTGCGGCGAAAGCATATGAGCTTACGGACCATTTATTGAAAAGGGATGGTCACCCGCTGACTACATACAGCCGCCGGTTCTGGGATATGAAGGATCCCTGGGTAAAGGAATACCTTGGGGAAAAGGTTATCGGTACTCTTAGGAAATATGGGTTTGGTTATATGAAGATGGATTATAATGATACCATTGGAATCGGCTGCGACGGCGCGGAATCTCTCGGGGAGGGACTGCGGCAGAATATGGAGGCATCTTTGGATTTTGTGAGGCAGGTTAAGGAAGAGCTACCGGATCTTGTACTGGAGAACTGCGCCTCCGGCGGACACAAGCTGGAACCGCTGATGATGAGCCTCTGTTCTATGGCATCCTTCTCCGACGCCCACGAGACGGAGGAGATACCGATTATTGCGGCGAATCTGCACCGGGCCATCCTTCCGCGCCAGAGCCAGATCTGGGCGGTGATCCGCAGGGACGATTCTCTGAAAAGGATTGGCTATTCCATTGCCAATACATTTCTTGGCAGGATGTGCCTGTCGGGTGATGTAACGGAACTTTCGGATGAACAGTGGGATGTGATAGAACGGGGAATGGCATTCTACCGGGAGACGGCACCGGTGATCTGTAAGGGCATGACCCGCCGGATCGGACCAAAGATCACCAGCGACCGTTATCCCCAGGGGTATCAGGTGGTACTTCGGACCGGCGTCTCGGGAGAGGCCCTGGTAGTGATACACTGTTTTCAGGGAGATCTTCCGGAGACCATCGAAGTGGATCTGACAGGATGTGCCAGCCAGATCGCAAATATATATTCCTATGACAAAAAAGCTGATATTCATGTGAAAGATCAGACCTTATTCTACCGCACCCGGGAGAATATGTCGGCAGTGGCGGTGCACCTGATCTGAGGCGACAATCTGAACGGAAGAAGGTCGAACCGGAACGCGGATTTGCCGTCGAGAATGACAGATATAGCATAAAATAAGTCGAAAAATACAGAAATATTAAAATTGTGTAAACAAAAAGCTAAAAAAATATTATAAAAAATGCATTTTGTGCTTGAAATATGGCGAATAACGGTTTATACTACGCTTGTCGACACTTTATAAAAATTTTATATTTTAAGGCAAGGAGGTATAATTGTGGAGAAGCTGAAAGTTTTGATTGCAGAAGACAATCCTAGAATAGCAAGTCAGATTGAGCAAATCTTATCAGAAGATCCCGAAATAAGAATTGTGGGTAAGGCAGAAGACGGCATGGAGACAATGGGGATGATAGATGAGACGGAACCAGATGTACTGCTGCTGGATCTGATCATGCCTAAGCTTGACGGACTTGGTGTTCTGGAGCGTCTTACAAAGACGAAGGAGAAAGAAAAACGGCCGGAAGTAATCGTGGTTTCTGGTATCGCCCAGGAGAGGATCACGGAGACGGCGTTCAATCTGGGGGCGGCCTATTACATACTGAAACCTTTCGACAGTGAGATGATATTAAATCATGTCCAGAAATTTAAGCCGGGAGCGAGAAAATTTATCGCAACACCAGAAGAACGGCGGATGAATGACGCCATGGCAAGGTTTAACCTGGAATCCGATGTGACGAATATTATCCATGAGATCGGCGTGCCGGCGCATATTAAAGGGTATCAGTATCTTCGTGATGCCATTATGATGTCTGTGGATGACAGCGAGATGCTGAATTCTATTACGAAGATTCTGTACCCCTCCATCGCTAAGCAGCACGGTACAACGCCGAGCCGGGTGGAACGTGCGATCCGTCATGCTATAGAGGTGGCGTGGAGCAGGGGAAAGGTGGATACAATAGATGAGTTGTTTGGTTATACGGTCCACAACGGCAAAGGGAAGCCAACGAATTCGGAATTTGTGGCGCTGATTGCCGATAAGATACGACTGGAACAGAAAATGAAATTATAAAAGGGGATTTCTATGATACACATTTTAGTTGTTGAGGATGAGAGGGCAATTTCGGATCTGATTCGACTGAATCTGATAAGAGCTGGGTATAACTGTACGACAGCATTTGACGGAAAGACGGCAGCGGATATTCTTGAGGAAAGAAATTTTGACCTTATTCTTCTGGATATTATGCTGCCTTTTATTAACGGCTATGAATTGATGGAATATATAAGGCCTATGAAGATCCCAGTGATATTTCTTACGGCGAAGGGTGCTCTTTCGGACCGGATCAGGGGACTGACTTCAGGGGCGGAGGACTATATGATCAAGCCTTTTGAGGTAGTGGAGCTGCTGGCCAGGGTGGCTATCGTTCTACGACGGTATCACAAACTAGAGGACAACCTTGTGTATGCCGACATCGAGGCGGATGTAGAGAATCAAAAGGTAAAGCAGGCGGGGGAGATAGTGGAATTGACACCAAAGGAATTTGAACTGCTGGTGTTTTTTATGAGAAATCAGAATATAACCCTTTTTAGGGAAAAAATATATGAGGAGATTTGGGGGTCGGAGTATCCGGTGGAATCCAGAACCCTGGATCTGCATATACAGAGACTGAGAAAAAAGCTTGGGCTAACGGAGGAACTGAAGACAATTTTTAAGGTGGGTTACAGATTAGAGGGGACAGATGAAATTTCGAAATAAGGTTTTGATCATGAACGTGCTGCTGCTCTCAGCAGGCCTTGGACTGGTGGGATACCTGATGATCCGCAAGAATTTTGAAATCCTTCAGCGGGCGGGACTTTCCCGTGCCGTTGTGGAGAACAATCTTGTGCAGTCCTCGGTGGAGTACGATCTTCTTCAGGTTTTGAACAGCACTGGATATCAGGAAAAGGAAGAGCAGTCCAGAGCCTGGCAGATGCGGCGTGAACTGGCGGAGATTGGCGGCAGGGTGAAAGGCAGTATGATGATGACAGATACTGCCTTTTATATATATTATAAGAGCAGCTATGAATACAGCAGCGACGGTGGAGAGAACCGCATTCCTGTTCGGCTGTTTTACAATATGAGGGCTGGCGAGAAGAACTATCTTGTCTGTGAGGAGGAGGGCAGGAAGGTGATCTATGTAACCTCCTGCAGTCTGGTAGGGGAACAGTACCTGCATATCATCAGCCGGTCAGATATATCGGAGAATTATAAGGTGCTGACAGAACAGATCTGGTATTTCCGGCTGGTGATCCTGGTGGTACTGGCAGCAGCCTCTCTTTTGATGCTTCTGGCCAGCCGTTACCTGACCAGGCCGCTGGAACTGTTGAACCAGGCATCCTCTGAAATTGCCAGGGGAGACTATTCCCAGCGGGTGAATGTTTCGTCCCAGGATGAGGTGGGGCAGCTGGCGGGGCAGTTTAACCGTATGGCGCAGGCGGTGTCGGATCATATCGTACAGCTGAATGAGATGGTGCATAGCCGGGAACAGTTTGTGGCTGATTTTACCCACGAGATCAAGACTCCCATGACCGCTATTATTGGTTATGCGGATACGATGCGTTCCATGGAGCTGCCGCGGCAGGAACAGATCCTTGCCCTAAATTACATTTTTTCCGAGGGAAAGCGCCTGGAGAACCTCTCTGGCAGGCTGTTTGAACTGCTCTACCTGAAACGGACTGACATCGAACGCCAGCCTGTCCATATTTCGGACTTTATTGCCGAGATCAGGGAAATAACGGAGCCGATAATGAAAAGAGGGAAGCTCTCTATTACTACAGATGTAGAAGATGGGGTTATATGGGTGAATAGAGAATTATTTGTAACCGTTTTTGTCAACGTTATTGACAATGCCCGCAAGGCGTCATGCCCGGGAGGGGAGATCCGGATCCTGGGACGCCGGACAGAGACAGAGGGAGAAGGGGCTTATGAGTTCTCGGTGGAAGACGATGGCATCGGCATGAATGAGGAAGAGGTGAAAAGGATGTGGGATGAGTTCTATATGGCGGACAAGTCTCGTTCCAGAAAAGAAGGAGGAGCGGGGATCGGCATGTCTCTTGTGGCATTGATCCTGTCCAGGCACGGGGCGGAGTGGGATGTGGAGAGCAGCCCCGGCCATGGGACGAAGATCCGTATCTGGATAGAGGGGGGAGAATAGGGTGAAGAAGATTATACTGGTTTCCGGCGTCCTTCTTTTTCTGGTCTGTGCCTTTTTTCTTCCGGGAGATCTCCTTCTGTGGCAGAGCAGGGCGGAACTGGGAGAAGTTTCCACTGTCTCCAAAGAGAGCTACCAGTCGGAGGCATACGCTCTTGCCAGGGAGGCATCTGCCCGGCTCTCCCGGGAGGAGAAGCTAAGCTTGGTCAGGGGGGAGTGGGAGAGCGAGATATCAGAGGCGGAGGAGTTTGAGATGCAGCTTCAGGGATATGAGGCAGTGCGGATGGCACGGGAACAGATGCAGAAAATGTATGAGGAGGGGGAGTTTCCCGCGGATCTGTCGGAATTGTATCAGAACTGGTATGGATGGCAGGTAACCCCGTACAAGGCGGTGGATGCCACATTTCATACCTATACCGCGTATTACTGGGAGATTGTTTTTGAGCGGTTTGACCGGAAGAAGAGCTATACCGTGCGGATGCTTGAGGATGGCACGATCTTTACATACTAGCTTGATGGCGTGTCTGAAAATTCCTTCCCGACATTTCCATTCCCCGGTGTTATTTACAATTTATTTACAAGGCTGTGGTATCATTGGATCAGTTTAAAACGGAAGGAGCGGATGGTTATATGGGGAAACGGGAAAGGATTGTACGAATGCTGCTGCTGACAGTGACGGCGGCCTGTCTGTGGGCCTGCTCTGCCGCGGATGACAGCGGCCCGGAGAACCAGAAGGAGAGAGCGGGAAGGGAAAGCAGCGCCGATCCGGGGCAGTTTGCCGGGGAAAAGGGGAGCATATGGAACGATACATGGAGTGCCAGGACCACGGGCGGTGCTTCCGTTCAGGTCAATCTTATGGCATTTATCGAAATACCGGCGCACAAACAGATGTCTACGGTGGAGGTGCAGAGATATGATTTTACGGAAGAGAATAAGAGGAAGGCAGCGGAGGGCATCTTTGGCGGTGAGGTGTACCTGAATGACGAAAAGCATCTGCCTAAGCCGGAGATCCGGGAACTGCTGGATACCTGGCTGGAGATTGAGAGGAGACAGCAAAAGGCGTTAGAGGAATTGAAACAGGAGGAGGGAAAGGAAGGAGAGATCAAAGATCTAGAGTCGGATCTGAAAACGGACCGGGCCACGGTGAAGAGATATGAAAGACTTATGAAAACAGCGCCGGAGGACTATATCAGGGCAGAGGGAGATTTTACAGGGAAAGAATATATCGGCACCAGGGAGGGGATTCGGTACAGGCTGGATTTTGTCGTGGAAGAGGAGGGAGCGTTCTGCCGCATATGTATGGAAGCCCATGATATAGAGGATATATATCCCGAAGAGTTAAAGGGAAAGACTGACTATTATTGTACCGGCGGGGATATTAAACTGGAATCAGCCAATCAATGCAGTATGGATAGGGCAGATGCAGAGAAGACGGCCCGGCAGTTTCTGCAGAAAGCGGGCTTTGGCGGGCTGATCCTGACTGAGGAGGAGACCCTGCAGTGGATTAATGGGGGAGAGGGAAAGAATCAGGATTCAGAGGCCATGCTTGTGGACGGCTGGCGTTTTACTTTTTCCCCCGGTGCCGAGGGGGTGCCGCTAAGCGATCATGTGGACTTCTTTGATTATTCCGGCGGCATCACCGAGACGGATACAATGATTTACTGGGATAAACGCTTTTCGCCAGACTGCAGTATTTCCATCGACGTTACGGACAGAGGGGTGATCCAGGCGAATCTTGCGAATCCGGTCACAGTCATTTCTTCTGTCCCGGGTGTGAAACTGCTGCCTCTGTCTGACATAAAAAATGTGATCCGAAATGAAATAGGAAATTCTGCCAGCCTGAACCAGAGGACAAAAAAGATTTCCAGTGTGAGCTATAACCGTCTGACCCTGGGGTATTACAGGGTATCCGATCCGGGGCATGATGATCTGTACACCTATCTTCCCGCATGGCGGTTGTGGAGCAATAAAAACGGTTCTCCGTCCTTTGTAGTAAATGCTATGGATGGCAGTGTGATAGACGACTGGGAAGAGAAGTGGGAGATTGTGGAAAAGGCGAAAGGGTAACAGCATCAAAGGATTAGGGAGGCGGTATCATGATGAGGACGAAAGGGAAAATATTCATGGGAACACTTATACTGGCGGCATTCTGTCTGGCCGGCTGCTCCTCCGGTGAGGAGGGTGGTTCCGGGAAGAGGGAGGAAACGCAGAAAAAGGAGAGCAGCGCGGATCTGAAACAATTTACAGATGAGATAGGGAGCATCTGGAACGAGTCCTGGGAGGCAAAGAGGAGTGACGGCGAGGGTACCATTAATGTGAATCTTAAGGCACACATTGAAGTGCAAAAACTCAAGCAGATGTCTTCGGTGGAGGTACAGACCTATGCCTGCAGCGAACAGAATAAAAGAAAAATGGCTGAGACGGTCTTTGACAGCTGGGTGGATCTGTACGATGAAAAGCATCTGCCGAAATTTGAGATCCGGGAGCGGATCGACGCATGGCGGAAAGTTGAGAGTTCGGAGCAGAAGGCCGTCCGGAAACTGGAGGGGGAGAAGGGGAGTCAGGTTGGTTTCGATCTTCATAAAGAGAACCTGAGAGAGGCCCGGGAAATGGTGGCGAAGTATGAGAGGCTGTTGAAAAAGGCACCAGAGGACTATACTCCTGCGGAAGGTAACTTTACAGGCAATGAGTATATAGGGAAAAGGGATGGGATCCGATACAGAATGAGCTTTGAACCAGATGGGGCGGGGGGGTTTGAGAGTATCAATATATTTGCCCAGGACGCGGAGGTGTACCCGGACGGAGCAAAGGGAGAAGAAGATCCCTCTTATATGGAATACACTTTTATCACGCAGGCCGACGAAAATCAATGCAGTATAGAAAAGGGAGATGCAGAGAAAGCTGCCAGGCAGTTCCTGCAGAAAATTGGTTTCACGGATCTCCTTCTTGCAGAGGAGACAGTACTGGAGTGGAGAGATCCGGAAGCGCCGGTAAACGCAGGATCGGATGCCACTTTTGTAGATGGATGGCAGTTTGTCTTTTCCCCCGGCGCGGAAGATGCGGCTTTCAGCGATTATGAGGATTTTGCAGGTCTTTCTGGTGTGACGGTCAGCGGACGGTCCCTCCAGCCGGATTGCAGAATAACGGTTGATGTAACGGATCATGGTGTGATCCGGGCAAAGCTTTGCAGCCCCGCCACAGTGATATCTTCCGTTCCGGGGGTGAAGCTGCTGCCGCTGGAGGACATAAAGAATGTTATCAGAAAAGAACTGGCAGTTTTTTTGGAGAAAAGGAGGGCCGGCAGTGAGAGCTACGACCATCTGGAACTAGGCTATTACCCAGTATCCGATCCGGAGCGCTGGGACCGGCATACTTATCTTCCTGTATGGAGTCTGTGGAGCGAGAATGTGTTTTGTACCTTTTTAGTCAATGCCGTGGACGGCAGTGTGATCGATCTTCTTCCGGAGTGGGGCTCCTGAGGCTCCCCTGGCGGCACGGGAGATGATGAGTGTTCATTTTGGTATAAAGGGCGTTTACTCTAACGCCCCCACAAACTTATAATAAATCGTAACGATTTTCTCTTTTCCTTTGCGGTAACGCCCCATGTTGGGTGTTTCGTAGATTGTGATTTTCTCAATCAGCTCATGGAGCATGAAGCTGTCGAGTTCCTCAAAACTGGTGTACTTCTGGATTAGCTTTGAGAAACGCTCCACGTCAGACCTTGCGGCATTGGAAGCGTCAATGCGTTTTTCCAGTTCACGGATGGTTCGCTGCAATGTTTCTTTTTCTTCATCGTAGTTCCCGATAAGCATCGTGAAAATATGGTCTGGCAGCTTGCCAGAAAGATTGTCCTCATACGCCCGTCGGAGCTTTGCGTCAAGCCCTGCAAGCTGATTCCTTGAAGCAGTCAGCTCGGATTTCATCTGCGACATTTTCTTCTGGTCGTCAGAGCATTTCTTTTCTGTCAGTTCCCTTACCGCCCGTTCCGTATCCTCTGTAAACAGGACGGCGTTTCTTTTTATGTCCTCACGGACAAGGCGGGTAATCACATCGCAGTTGATGTAATGGCTTGAGCAGGCGAATTTCCCCTGCTGGTGGTGGCGACCGCATACATAGTAAATATATTTCCCATTATGTGTGCGGTGTTTCCGCATTGCCGTCCCGCAGGCTTCGCAGCGGAACAGTCCAGAAAAAACATCGGGGTCTACATGGTGTGGGCTGTCCTTGCGGGGTTGGATTTTGCGGGAGTGGAGTGCTTTTTGCGCCTGCTCAAACAATTCCTCGGAGATAATCGGTTCGTGCATACCCTTGACGACAATCCAATCCTCCCTGTCATTCTTCACCCGTTTTTTTGTGCGGTAGGACGGTGTGTACTGCCTGCCCTGCACCATGCTCCCAATAAACATCTCATTCTGCAGCATGGTTCGGATATACGTTTGACACCAGTAGCGTTTGCGGACAAAAGCCCCGTCTTTCTCTGGGTCGTGGTTTTTAAATCGGTTGTACTCTGCGGGGGAGAGTACGCCCTCATTGTTAAGGGTGGTCGCTATGCTCCTTGAACCCATGCCGCCCGCACACATCTCAAAGATGCGTTTTACGATGGGGGCTGTTTCCTCATTGACAAGCAGCTTGTGTTTGTCTTTCGGGTCACGGACATACCCGTAAGGGTCGAGCGCACCCAGATACTCGCCACGCATCGCTTTCATGTGCAGCGAGGATTTTATCTTTGTGGAGATGTCCTTTGCGTACATGTCGTTCAGGATGTGCTTGAAGGGCGTGATGTCCATGCTGCCCGTGTTATTGATGGTGTCAACATTGTCATTCACCGCAATGAAGCGCACGCCCTTTTCGGGGAAGTAAATCTCGGTGTACTGTCCGCACATGATATAGTTCCGCCCAAGCCTTGATAAGTCCTTTACGACAACCATGTTGATTTTGCCGTTTTCAATGTCGCCTATCATCCGCTTGAAATCTGGTCTTTCAAAATTCGTCCCAGAGTACCCGTCGTCGATATAAATATCCCCGACTTCCCATCCCTGCCTTTTCACATAGTCGCTGAGCATCGCTTTCTGGTTTCCGATGCTCATGGACTCATGCTCGGCAGAATCCTCGGACGACAGCCTGCAATAAATCCCTGCGGTATAATTCTGCTGTTCTCTCATAAAATAAATGCCTCCTTTTTGGGAAACAGCAGGAAAGTGTAACCTACGCTTACAGTATATAAGTCTGTAGCGGCACGGTCAAATGTGCGCCTGCTGTTCCCGTCATGCATACGGGTTTTCGTAGAGGATTTTTTTGACAGCCGCCTGGTGTATGACCTCGCTTGCCGTCCTTGCCCCGTTGAAGATGCTGACAACACGGATGTTGTCTTTTGCGTCAAAGGTTTCCCTCTGATGCGGGAAAGAGCCTGCACCGCTACAAGCCCCTTTGTGGGTAACGTGTCCCCTTTCTGGAATTGTTTCCATGCCATTCCTCCCATCTTTCCTGCGGGTCATTCCCGCCCGTCTGTTTTCGGGATGACTTCATAATCAAAGCCCATCCGCTGGTTGCAGTATGTGCAGACGTCTTTCTCGGTCTGCCCTTTGTCAAGCCTTCGCAGGATGTAAGCACCTGTGCTGTAAAAATTGTCCGCACAAGTTCTGCATAAGCAGAGCTGAAGCCTGTTTGGGACGGGGGAGATAAGACCGATGCTGACCGCCAGCGCATGGTTTACGCCACGGATATGTTTTTTGTCCAGCCGTCCGATATACCCCTCAAGCCGCTGCTTGCTGACCGTGCGGAGCTGCTCAAGAAGCACGATGGAAGGGAGCTGCAAGCCGCATTCAGCGTCGATAAAGTAGTGGGTGGGCAGCTTCGGCTTTGCATCAACCTTGCTTGAGATGGATGCGACAATGACGGTAGTGCTGTGGCGGTTGCCTGTGTTATTCTGGATGATAAGGACGGGGCGGTAGCCTTCCTGCTCCGAGCCTATCCCTTTCCCCAAGTCGGCGTAGTACATATCGCCCCTTTTATATGTTCTTTCCATGTTATGTGAACCTCCTGTGAAATTTAGGCGGTGAGAGCCGCCTATGTAGCAGCCAGACGCAGGGAATCGTTTAAGGTCGGGAGAGTGTGAAAAACCCATTTTCCATTGACCGCCCCGTAATCTGGCTTGATTATGAATAGAGAGCATTTTCTATTTGTCCCCGACACCCCGAAAATGCTGATGCGTATAACGCAAGGGAAGTCACCAAACGGTCAGCAGCGTACTGACGCCACGGGAGTTGCACCCCAACTGTCGGTCTGACAGAGCCGCCCCCATTGCCTGCGGCGGACTGGTTACCGCTCGGACTGTGGCTGGACGGGAGTATCATTGTCCTCTTTGTGGGTCTTGGCGGAATCGGGAGCTGCCCGATATTTTCAGTCGGTATTTTCCGCTTGCCGTCTTTCGGCGGGTCATGGCGTACCGCTGCACACGCTTATGCTTATTACAGCCACAAAGAGAATGTATTTGGTGAATGGTTATTCGGTTTTCAAAGAGCCGTCCCGTTTTCGCCATACATAGGAAAACTGGGTGAGAGTTTTTTGTCCTCTCACCCAGTAGCCGATGGGAAACCCCGAAATATTAGATGGTTATAAAATATTTTTTAATTTTTCTCTGAGATGCCAGACACGGAAGTTGACTGCGCTTACAGATAAGCCGCATTTCTCTGAAATCTCCATGCTGCTGTAACCATCCATTTTCCATAAGGCAATCTGGATGGTAAGCCTGTCCACCTTAATCAAGACTTGATAGAGCCGCTGGTTTTCAATACTGTCCAAAAATTCCTCAACCGTTTTTGCTTCGGGCTGTGCTGTGTCCTCTGCCACTTCTTCAAGATATGTACCTGCATCCTGCAATTTCTCATAGTACCGTCTGTCGGAATTGAATACCGCCCAATCATGGACACGGAGCTTTTCAATATCGTTCTCACTGACACCCAAGCTCCTAAGCTGCTTTTCCTCGGCTTCTTTCCATAGCCGCCATTTTCTTTCTTCTCTGGCTTTGTTGTACGCCATAATCCGTTACCTCCAATCTGAATTTTTTTTGGATAATCCAGATTGAAAGGCGGAGAACGGCATCCCACGCTAGAAACAGCCCTGCGGCGTATTCCGACAAAAAACGACAAAAGAAAAACCGCAAGGGCTGTCGTGCCTTTACGGTTTTTAGATATATTGGTTCTTATATGTAGAGATTTGACTTCTACTTCTTGGATAGAAAGCCCCCTTGCACTGACAAGGATTTTTTTAACAGGCTGTCCACCCATCCCCGATATGATATATGTAAATAGAATTTGCTATTTGCAGGCAATAAAAATCCCTCCAAACTTAAAACAGGTTTGGAGAGTGCTTGTTAAGTCTTTCGGGCATAGCAATACCGCCCACCAAATCGCCGTTTTTTTTATTTGGTGGACGTATCTGCATTTAATTAAGTAAAATGCAGAGCCGATAAACTGTGGTTTCATTCATTCCACACATTCATCGGCTCTGCATCTATGTGTCTGGCTCTGTGATGATAAATACTTGCATATTTTTTGCGTTAATTATCGTTTCCCGTTTACATTTTGGACAATAAAGCGGATAGTTTTTCAAAACAGTATCTTCCCTAAATTTGTTATGCGTCTTTTTTTTGCAAATCGGACAATATATCCACTCGTATTTCATATTTGAAGCAACCTGCCTTTTTTTAACTGAAAAACGGTATCCGCTTGTTTTACAAGGTCGTTGGAGTGGGTAACAATAATTACGCATTTATTCATCTGATGGGCGCAATTTTTCAAAATCCCCGTAATTTCTGCGGCAGTATCTTTGTCTAAATTTCCCGTTGGTTCATCCGCTAAAATAACAGGGGCATTCGATACCAGTGTACGGGCGATTGCCACACGCTGCTGCTGTCCTCCCGACAGTTTCATTACATTTCGTTTTGCTTCATCCTCCGTCAATCCAAGCTGCTTTAATATTGGCAGGGCGTCCTGTTTTGCAGTCAATTTTACGTTTTCAATCGGCGTCATATAATCAATAAGATTGTAATTCTGGAATATGACAGAAACATGATTGCGCCTATGGTATTCAAGTCCCTGCTCCGATATATCCCTGTCATGAAACATAATTTTTCCTTCCTGTGGAATATCAAGACCGCCTATCAATGATAACAGGGTCGTTTTCCCAGAACCAGATGCGCCAAGTATCGCATACATTTTTCCTGTTTCAAATTGAGTTGTTATATGTTCTAAGACCTTTGAGCCTTTTTCATATTGATATGTTACGTTTTCACATATTAGCGTTGTCATCTTTTTCTCCTCCTAACTCATGCGGGATAAAATTTCACGCGGCTTCAAACGCATGACCGCAATAGACGATATCATAACAGATACAATGATAATTACAAATCCAACAAGATATAACTGTAATAAATTTTCTATGCTTACAGAAACTTCAATATCCGTTTCCAAATAATCTGTATTTTCTGCACCGCTCAATTCTATATTGTCTACACCTCCTAATGCTGTACTTTCAAACGATTCTATCGCAATGTCATCTTGCTGCACGTCATTCGGTTCTTCTATTTTATTCTGTATATCCTGCTGTAAAAGCACATCGGCGATACGGTTTGAAACCATATTACTTGTAAAAAAGGAAATCCCAAAAGCAACGATTGCAATCAGCAATACTTCTGTCAGATATTGCCCTATAATGTCTGTCTTTTTTATGCCAAGCGAGAGGAACACACCTGTTTCACGGACACGTGATTTTCCCCATAGAGTAAGAATAAGCGATAAGATTACAACGCTGACAAGGATAGCCGCAATCAGCAGACCTATCACCAGTTTATCCATACTTTCCAGAGAGGAAGCCGTATTTTCATAAGTTTCATTGTCCGTATCAATCGTAAATCCATCCTCTTTAAATCCAGGCGTCTTTTTCACTTTTTCGATAATTTCATCCATTTCTTCTGGGTCGTTTATGGTAATTGAAACTTCTGAAAATCCCTGAACTGCAGGGGTGTTCTCGATAAGAATTGCCGACGCTATATCTATAAACACCCGATTCTGTATTTTATTATAGCCCTCTATATTCTTGCCGATTTTTTCTGTTTCCATTGCTGTAAACAATCCAACGATTTCCAGTGTCATGCTGCGCCCATCCATAGACCTCGTTTTCAGCATATCGCCTATCCCTAAGCCATTTTTATCAGCCAAATCTTTACAAATAATTGCTTTCCCCGTATCTTTTTCTGTAATATGCCTGCCTTCCGTTAGTTTTACAACACCATTTGTAAACAAATTGTGTTCTTCGGAACGCCATAGACTTACCGTAGTCGTGCTATTCCCTAATTCTTCCTCCAAAGGAATTGTCCCCTTGAAAAAAGACAACTGTTCAAAATCCAGTAATGTTTCATCAAATGCATCGCAATATTTCACTCCTGCTATATCACGGATATTTTTCACCATATCAGAGGATAACTGCTCTGTGGAATACATGATATATCCAGTCCCTCCACTTTCATCCTCGTCCGATTCTTTATGCAGATAGGGGTTATTATCTGTGTAGTCCGTCCAGACATGAAAAGAACCGCCAAGGCTTTGACGCAGATTTTGCTGTGCTTGTTTTGTAGCTTTCCCGATAGACAATCCCGACAATACAAAGGTTGCCATAATAAGCAATATACAAAAAAGCACTATGCTTTTCCCTTTTTTTCGAGTAACATATAACATTGCCCGTTTTAAAAAATTCATATTGATACCTCCGTTTTTTATTTTTTGAACACAATATTAAAATAACATTCCTATATGGAACGTATATGGAATATCTGTGAAAAATAAACGGAAGAAAAAAATCCTCCGAAACATCGGAGGGTTTTTCATCATAAATATATAGTAAAACACATTCTTTGCGGATTGTCTTTCGCTTGAAATGTATATGGAATAGAAAGTGCAGAAAAAATAGTGTCCACAATATACAAGCCTAAGCCATTTCCTCCTTGCTCTCTGCTTCTTGCATAATCAAGACGGTAAAATGGCTCAAACAACCGGGGGATTTCGGATTGACGAACAGGGACACATTCATTTTCAACAACAAGATTTCTGCCATCCATAGAAACAGAAATCAGCTTCCCGCTTTCTGTATATGCAACTGCATTTGCAAGAATATTAGAAACTGCCTTTTCAAATAAGGAAATGGGTATACTGACTGTAAAATGTTGTGGCAGGCAGACAGAAAAATTTATCTCGTTTGCAGCGGCAATCAGTTTATATGGCTCACAAAGGTTTGTGAGCAGTTCTGGCAAATTTATTTCGGTCGGTTTTTCTTCATTTGTAATATTCATTTTGGATGTTTCTAAAATTTCATGTATCATCTCGGAAAGCTGTTCTGTTATTTCTTTGCACTCTGGCAGATATACGTCATAGTCTTGATATTTTCCTACTCCAAGTATCATATTTTCAAGAGTGGCGTTTAAAGCAGTAACAGGCGTTTTTAATTCGTGGGAAGCCGCACGTAAAAAATCTATTTTCAATTTCTCGCTTTCCTGCACATACTTTTTTTCTAATTCAAGATTATGGATTGCCTTCAGCAAATTCCTATAAAGGCTATTGATATTCTCTGCCAAATCTTCAATTTCATCTCCCGAAGTTACAGAACATATCGCAGATTTATCCATTTTTGTCATGCGCTGCGCTGTTTCTGATAAATGACAAATATTTCGTGTTATGCTTCTGGAAAAAAGTGCAGCACAGACAATGGCAATCACGATACAACAGGAAACAGAAACAGGCAGGGCACGTTTTATCGTAAATGTTACAAACTGTGAGGCATCTACGTCCGTACTGACGAAAAATCCGTCCAGTTCCATTCCTTTCTCGCCAACAAGCCCTAAAGATATTTGCGGGGCAAGAACATACATGATGCCATGTGCAGTTATTACAATAAATATCAAGACGCTCAATGTATATAAAAATGTTTTAGGAAATATTTTTATTCGTGCCATATTAGTCCACCTCATATTTATATCCAATTCCTTTTACAGTAACAATGCAGTCAAGATGCAGTTTTTTTCGCAGGTTTTTTATATAAGTATCTACTGTCCTGTCAATAATAGGATGGCTGTCGCCCCATAAATCGTCAAGTATCTGAGAACGGGTCAGAACCAGTCCTTTATGCTCCACAAACAATTTCAGCAAGTCAATCTCTTTTGGAGTAACGTCGATTTTTCCATTGTCATCTTTTGCTGTATAACCTAAAAAATCTACAATTACATTTCCAAATTCGATTGTATCTGGTAAAATCCCCTTTCCGCTTCTTCTTAAAAGTGCAGTAATGCGCCGCCCTAACAAAATCATGGAAAAGGGTTTTACGATATAGTCATCTGCCTGTCCGTCAAAGCTGGAAACTTGTGTATATTCGTCCCCTATTGCTGTTAGCATAAGTATCGGGACAGAACTTTTTTCTCTGATTTCATGCAAAAC
Organism: Eubacteriaceae bacterium; assembly: GCA_910574015.1. Lineage (GTDB taxonomy): Bacteria > Bacillota > Clostridia > Lachnospirales > Lachnospiraceae > Eubacterium_F. The sequence goes on from CAJSYQ010000012.1 coordinate 93,590, forward strand.
AGAAAGCCCCGATATTTTTGGAAGCATAATGTCAAGTACAATTAAGTCAATCCTGCTATTGCTAAAACATTGCAGCGCAGATTCCCCGTCATACGCAGGAATTAATTTGTGTCCCGCTAATTTCAAATACTCGCAAATCGCTTCATTTGTTTTTCGGTCATCTTCAACAATAAGTAATGTCGCCATATAAATCACCTCTTTTTTCAGTTTAACACTCCAATATGGAGCGAATGTGAAATTTTAGAAAGAACATCCATTTATGTGCTAATTTACATCTATTATAACCGCTTATATAAATAGCAACAATTATGCAAATAGGATTTCACATCGTTTAGTAGGATACCACACCTCTGTAAAATATAAGGGTAAAAGTTTTCAGAGTACAGGTGGTGAACGCATGGACAAAAGAAACAACGATTTTGACTTTGATTTCAGACCGTTAGGACTGGCAATCAAAAAAGCCCGTAAAGCTCAAGGCGTGACCAGAGAACAGTTTGCGGAGATTATTGATTATAATCCCAGACATCTTCAAGCTGTTGAAAATGAGGGGCAGTATCCAAGCATAGAGCTGTTTCTTCAACTTATCACAATGTTTGATGTATCAGTTGACGAACATATACATACTGAGGAAAAAGCAAAGAAAAGTTCTATCCGAAGACGTTTGGATGCTATGCTTGACCGACTGGATGACAAAGAACTGTCTGTTGTCGAAGCAACTGTAAACGGGCTATGTAAAGCAAAAGAGCCAGAGGATTGACCTCTGGTTTCCTTTTGCTCCGCCCAACTAATAGTTTGGGCATCCGTAGCCGTATATTGAGCCGCTCCCAACTGGATAGCTCTGCTGTTTGCAGGCATCCCCAGAGTTACCCTCCACGGTGTAAACCGTCCCATTCTCGCATCTCTCCACGATTCCCACATGGTCGATTGAGCCGTTGCTCCCCCAATCAAAGAAAATGAGGTCGCCTGCCTGCGGCTCATAGTTCTTGTCCTGCCACTGTCCTTTGCCCTTGAACCAGTTTACGCCGTCCGAGCAGAGGGAGAATTTCGGCACAATTCCGCTTTCCAGATAGCCGCACTGGTCGGCACACCACGATGCGAAGCAGGCACACCATTCCACACGCCCGCCAAATCCATACCAGCTCCAATAAGGCTGCCCGCCCTCGTTGCCGAGCTGTGTTAAGGCAACTTCTACAATGGCTTGGTTTCCTCCGCTTGTGAATGCCCGCCCGTATGGGTAGTAGCGTAACACATGGGCGGGGTACTGCGTGTCACCGTATTTCTCCCAACCGAGCCGCTGTGCCTGCATTGCGGAAAACTCCACCGCATTTGCATAGGAATAGCCGCCGTAGTTGGTCTTTGCCCATGAGATATACCCGTTGCCGAAGTTGTATCCCTGCAGGGCGAGCTTGATACGCTCCATGTCAATCGGGCTTTCCACTTCGGCTGATGTGAGGGCGGCTTTTAATTCCTGCACGCCGCACTCAATGGAATATTCGGGGTCTTTGATGCCGTTCGGCTGATGGGGGTACTTTTTGTTGAAGCTCCCCTCCGCCGCCTGCATCGGGTCGTTGCCTTTACCGCCAGATTCCTGCATCATCACCGCCTTGATAAGCTCCACATATTCGGGGATTCCGTACTGCTTCGCATACTTCTGTATCAATGGCGTGTAAGCTTCGACCTCCGCACTGACAGGGGTATAGGATGTGCTGTCGCTGCCGCCCCCGAACAGGGAAACGGCGCACCCAAGCAGGACGACGATGAGGATTATCACGACGGCAATCCAGCCGCCTGCGATAAGGGCAGAAATCAACGCCTTAGTCCCTGCGATAATCGCCTTAACTGCCGCAATGGTCGCCTTGACCGTGCCTTTCGTTGCTTCGGCTGTCGCCTTTGCGGTGGCTTTCGCTGTCTGCGCCGCTTTCTGGGCGGCTTTGGCAGACGCTTTCGCCGTTTTCTGCGCCGCCTTTACGGTCTGCGACCTGGTCTTAATCGCTGTCTTGGATGTCGCCTTTGCGGTTTTCACGCCTTTTTCCGTCGCCTTGACCGTGCCTTTGGCTGTGGTCTTGACGGTTTTTTCCGCATTTCTGGCGGTTGTCTTTATCGTCCGCTTTCCCTGCTGTCTGGTCTTTATCAATGAGTTTGCCGCCGTCTGGGGCGTTTCGGTCTTGGTAGAAGTAGCAGAAACAGCGGGACGGCTCGCAGTCCCTTGTATTTCCTGCAAGCCGTCCTGTCCCATTGTACGCATGGCGTTTTGTCCTGCCTTATTCCGCATTGTTTTCTGCTCTGCGGCTTTCTTCGCCCGCTTTGCCTTAAAGTCGGCAATTTTATCCTTTGCCTTACCGATATTTTCCCTTGTGGCTTCAGCGTTTTTCTGCCCCTGCTTATTAAATTGGTGGATGCCCTCGTCCTTGATACGCCCCGAAGCATGGGAAACCTTGTCGGCGGCATATTCCGTGGGGGAATTTTCCTCTGCATAATATCCCTGCTCCGCCTTGTCCTTTGTCTTGGTGTAAGCGGATTTCATGCGTTCCCCTGCAACAGCCGCCTTATCAAGCGTCTTAATTGTGCCTTTAACCGCATCTCTGGTCTTTATATCAGCCATAAAATCCGACCTCCTTTCCCAGAAGATTTGCGGTCATGTCAGTTTACCTTTTTTGCCACGACGACAAGCCTGCCGTTCTGTGCCGAGTATTCGCAGGTGGAGAGGGTAATGAGCCTGTCGCCGTATTGGGCTGTCACGCCCGTATCATACAAGGCAAGCTCCTTGCACTTCCCGACAAAGGCATCAAATTCTTTTTCATTCTCCGCATTGACAAAATCATAGTAGCGGTAGCCCTGTGAGCTGTACGCCACGGTCTTAAACACGGCAATGATTTCATACTGCGCCTGCTCCGTGAGGGTGTCAAACTGAATGGTCTTATGCTTCTCATAAAAGTTCTTGGATTTATAATCTTCCAATGCCCCGAACATCCTGCCGCCTTTGATGTGGTGTCCGTAGATAACCAGATTGTCGCTTGTTAGGATGTCGCAGTCCTCTTGGATATACGGCACGCCTAAGTCGCTGTATTCCTTTTCAAAGCTGTGTTTCAGATAGAAGTTGGGATTGTTCTTGCTCTGCATGACGGGGTAGTTGATGCCTGTTCCGTCAATGGCAATCCACCCGACCATATCCTCATTCTGCAAATACAGTTCCTTGTATTTTGCCAATATATCCTCGCCCTCGCTGACGGGCGTATCCTTATCT